>CAYROK010000008.1:0-50480 GCA_964425975.1 uncultured Candidatus Saccharibacteria bacterium | reverse complement strand
CCCTGGACCTCTTCCATGCCATGGAAGCGCTCTAGCCAACTGAGCTACAGCCCCGTATATCATAGTTGTTCGCAATGTGCATTATACCGATTCTGTGCCTGTTGGCTAGAGCGCTTCGGCGCGGATTATTGCGCTAAAGGCTTCCCAACTGAGCTACAGCCCCTCGTCGCAACTCGGCAACGACTTTCGTTCGCCAAAACTGGCTCAAAAGCCACTTTCGCCGCGCTCCAGTCTTAGCCAGTTGCTCCTCTCATAATTCCAAACAGTCGCCATGCTCCTTGGTTTGAAATTATGCGTAACAACGGGGATAGTGTAGCGTATTGAGCTTGGTTTTTCCAGAGGTTTAGAAAGTAACTTTACGTAACCTGAGAAAAAGGGGTATACTACCCGCATCATTACGTAAGCGGTATGGAGTTATGTTTGTATGGAGCCAAAAAACCCTTCTCAGCCAATTGATCAACCAATAACAGGCCCTGATCCTGACCTTTCAGGTACTTCAGCGAATCTTTCTACACCTTCGCCAGAAGTTTCAGCTCCCAGCGACACATCTTCTCAAACAAACACTACAGTGCAAACATCATCAACTTCGACAACTGTATCAGTGGATTCATCGAGCCCCGTTGTGAATGGCGTGCAATCTATCGGTACTTCGGTACCGTCACCAGCGAGCGGGGGTAAGAAAAAATGGTTCGTACCAGCCGTGGCAGGAGGCGCTTTGGTTGCGCTTCTGGCAGCTGGCTACGTATTTGGACTATATTTGCCAAACAAGCCTGAAGCGGTTTTTAGTAAAAGTCTTTCGCAGAGCGGCATGGCCCTAGACAAACTTATCGACTATACAAAAGAACAAGAAAAAAACCCGGCAAAAAGTGCCGTCATGGACGGTAAGGTAAATGTAAAAGCCTCTGAAGTCAGTTTTGACATGACCATGGAAGGCAAAAGCAGTGGTAATGACGCGGATGTAACTATGGACGCAAATTTCATGGGACAAAAGCTTACAGCTGACCTGCGTATGCTGAAAGCCGAAGGTTCAGATAACCCAGACATATTCTTCAAAGTAAATGGTGCCAAAGACATGCTGGAAGGATTCGGCGAAGATGCATCACAAATAGCGCCCTATGAAAATAAGTGGATTGCGGTTGATCACACTTTGCTCGACACATATACGAGTCAAGCCGTCGGCGGTGCCAGCCTCACGACAAGTCCAACAAGCGATCAAATAAATGATGCCCTTGCGAAAGTGCAAGCCGTAAACCGCGAGTATATTTTTACGGATAACGCCTCGAAGGCAGTTGTCGAATACAAGAGTTTTGAAGGTAAGTCTACGATAGACGGACGGGAAGTTAACCAATACAAAGCGACCTACAATAAAGAACATCTTACTGCGTATGTAAAAGCACTTTCAACAGCTCTTGACGAAAGCAAGCTCAATGACTGGTTTAAAGAACAGAGTGAAGGCAAGAGCTTTAGTGAGTCCATGCAGCTTGAAGAATTGGAAAAAAGCATCAAAGACGCTAAAGATAACTATATTTTTGACATGTACGTTGACGTAAAAACCAAACTTGTTCATAGCCTTGTGTTCACCGACCCCGACAATCAAAAAGACACCTTCACGATCTATCAAAAATACACTGGTGGTTCATCGTATCCATTTGGCCTGAAGGTAAACACCGATGGAAGCGGTCAAAAGTCTATGTTCGACATAAGCCTCAGCGTCGATACAAAATCGGACGTCGTGAAAGTAGGGCTCGATGGCGAAATGAGCGGCGCAAAACTGACCGGTTCATTTACCATAACACCGAGCAATGAAGAGGTGAAAGTCGAAAAGCCTGCCGGAGCGATTCCTGTGACAACGTTTATGAATCAGCTTGGCGGTGGTGGGGATAGCGTACTTGGTGCCTTTACCGGCGCACCTTCCCAGTTGTAAGCGAAAACCATCATGCCCCTTATGTTTGTGATGACATGAGGGGCATTTTGTGTAAAAATGGATGTATGCATAAAACTTGGGGGGCAATGCGGCGGCTTTATTCGTTACGGTTGCCATCATATATTCTTGCGACTTGGCACGTACATGATCGCCAAATTAAACCTTTCGTCTCATGGTTTTTACAGACAAAAACATACCATGTGGTTAAAAGTACAGTCCAGCCCACCGACCGAGCTGCTCAGAGACTCATGCAGGTTGTCCTGCTTGCGCTATATGTTACGGGCATGATGCTTATATGGGGGTCGTTTGCATACAATCTTGCTGGAATGTGGGCTTTTGGCTTAGCAATAATTATCGCTGTCCCGCTCCTCTTAATGACTTTTTTTGTAGTAGCAATAGCGACGGTTCGAATATTTGGATACCTGTTGAGACCGAAGCGCTTTGGAAAAGCCATCGTTGCGTATATATTGGAGCAGCAAGTAGTCCGACTGCGGCTCAAGCATCGATTTACGGTCGTCGCAGTTGCGGGTTCGGTCGGTAAAACCAGTACAAAACTGGCTGTGGCCGAGTTGCTTGGACAACACTTGCGTGTTCAATATCAGGCCGGAAACTATAACGACCGCGTGACGGTCCCCCTTGTGTTTTTTGGTCAGAACCAGCCAAGCCTATTAAATCCATTTGCATGGATGCGTACCTTCGGCGCTATTGCTGCCAGTCTCCACCACCCATACCCATATGATGTCGTTGTCGTAGAACTCGGCACCGATGGTCCTGGTCAGATGCGCGAATTTGCCTACGCTCGTCCCGACCTGACTATCCTTACGGCAATTTCACCGGAACACATGGCGTTTTTTGGCACTCTTGATGCTGTTGCAGTAGAAGAAAGCAGTGTTTTTGACTATAGCCACCGTGTACTTGTAAACACTGACCTGGTTGCACCCAAATACCTTGTCGGCAAAGACTATATAGGTTACAGCCAACAACGGAAAACAAGCCGCAATTACTACAGCGAATCAAGCAGATTTAACCTGGGAGGCCAGTTTTTACAGATACACACTCCGTCTGGGATAATTTCTGCTCATACGAAATTTGTTGGCATGCAGGGTGCATCGAGCGTGTTGGCTGCAACTGCCGTTGCCGATTTACTAGGGCTGAAACGAGCTGCAATTTCTGATGCCATTGAAAGCCTTACGCCCTTTGCGGGACGTATGCAGGTCATGGACGGGATAAAAGGAAGCAAACTCATTGACGATACGTACAATGCATCGCCTATCGCTGTCAAAGCCGCACTCGATGTCTTGTACGGGACTAAAACAAAACAACGTATTGCTGTACTTGGCAGTATGAATGAACTCGGCGAATTTTCTAAAGAAGCACATATTGAAGTGGGTGCCTACTGTGACTCCAAAAGACTCGACTATGTCCTCACGATTGGTCGTGACGCCCAGCGCTGGCTCGCACCAGCGGCGCGAGACGTGGGGTGTTCGGTGCGTACCTTTACCAGCCAAGCAGCCTGCGCAGCATTTATCCGTAAGCACATAAAAGAAGGGGCCGTAATACTTGCAAAAGGCTCACAAAACGGCGTTTTTGCAGAAGAAGTCGTCAAGCAGCTGCTCGCACACCCATCTGACGCCCGAAAACTTGTTCGCCAAAGCCCAAGTTGGCTTAAAGTAAAAGCTAAACAGTTTAGCGACTAAGCGCCATTTGTACCAAGCGGTCGCAAAGCTCAGAAAAAGCTATCCCCTCCGTCGCCGCCATTTTCGGGTATAAACTTTGGCCGGTCATGCCCGGTATGGTGTTTGTTTCAAGTAGATAGTATTTTTCATCAGGAGTAATGATAAAATCTGTGCGTGAAAAGTCTCGGCAGCCCGCCGCAAGGTGAATCGCAACCGTCAGCTCCTGAGCTTTGTGTTGAATATGTTCTGCGACATGCTGGGGCGGGCAAAGTTCCTGTGTTTTACCATTGTATTTGTTCTCATAGTCGAACTCTTCATTCTGCGGAGGAATAATTTCTATTATGGGCAGGGCTTTTTTGCCTAAAACACCGACCGTTATTTCATCTCCACTAATCAATTCTTCAAGAATCATTTTTTCATGGCGACTGAAATAATCAGCAATGCGGTTTCCGTCCATTTGGGTGACGTCACGAACGATATAAGTATCTATGGTCGATCCTCCGTCAATTGGTTTGACGACATGAGGTGCACGAGAAAGTACATTTTCACGGTAACCGTCCCACGTAACTGTTGCTCCTCGGGCAATCAAAAACCCTGCATTGCTCATTTTTTCTCTGTACGATGCCTTATCCATGCACAATTGTGATGCCACTGAGCCACTCCCGACAAATTTTGTTCGATTCTGCTCTAATCGTGCCTGCAATTGGCCATCTTCACCTCCCACACCGTGCAAAACAGGAAAAACGACATCACATGAACAGATGGCTTCGTCCGAATCTGAAGTGTCTAAAACAGTTACATTGTGCCCCTCTGAACGAAGCGCTTCTGCCACAGCACTGCCCGAACGGAGCGATACATCTCGCTCGCTTGAATCGCCCCCACATACCACATGGATATTTGCCATGTTGTCAGTATACACCACACCTCTGTATACTATGATTCTATGAAACGCTATAAGCCTAGTGAAATCGAGCCCGGAATAGTCCAGAGGACTGATACCGCAGACGCGCAGGAACTGTCAGCGTGAAACGATACAATCCCAAAGAAATTGAGCCAAAGTGGCAAGGTATATGGGACGAAACTGGTGTCTACACTGCCGACCTGACGTCTGAAAAGCCCAAATACATCGCCATGAGTATGTTCAACTACCCGTCTGGTGCGGGATTGCACATCGGCCACGCTATGAACTACACCATCAGTGACGTTATGGCTCGGTTCAAGCGTCAACAAGGGTTTGAGAGTTATCATCCCGTTGGTTGGGATGCCTTCGGGTTACCTGCAGAAAACTACGCCATAAAAGCCGGTGTATCGCCCCAAGAGTCTATGTCAAAGATTATCCCAAGCTACCATACTCAGTACAAAGCCATGGGTTGGAGCAACGACTGGAGTAAAGAAATCAGCACCCACGCGCCGGAGTACTACAAGTGGACTCAGTGGATATTTCTGAAAATGTATGAGCACGGTATGGCCTACCAGGATAGCCGTATGCAGTGGTGGTGCACCATCGACAATACGGTCCTCGCAAATGAACAGGTTATCGACGGCAAATGTTGGCGACATGATGGGCCAAACGATCCTGAAGTAAAAAAACGTGAGGTCAAGCAGTGGTTTTTCCGCATCACCGATTATGCCGATGAAATGTTGCAGGCAACCTATGACCTCGACTGGTCGGAAGTAGTCAAGACAGCCCAAATTAACTGGATTGGCAAATCGCAAGGTGCTGAGGTGCAGTTCAAGCTCGCCGAGAGCGACGAAGTGATTACAGTTTTCACGACCCGACCTGACACACTGTTCGGTGCGACCTTTATGGTACTCGCCCCCGAGCATCCGTTGGTGAATGCAATCACGATAGACAGCAAACGAAGTGAAATCGAGGACTATATAACAGAGGCGACCAAAAAAGATGAGGTGACAAGACAGGAAAATAAAGAAAAGACTGGCGTGTTCACCGGCGCCTATGCGATCAACCCTGTGAACGGTGCGAGCGTGCCAATATGGATCGCTGATTACGTGCTTATGGGCTACGGAACGGGTGCAATCATGGCAGTTCCGGCACATGATGAACGCGACAATGAATTTGCCCGGGCGTTTAGGCTGCCTATCATCAGGGTCGTAAAAAATGATGCTGCCGATGACGAATGTAGCCACGATGAAGGCATTATGATCAACTCCGGCGAGTACAATGACATGCCGAGCGCTAACGCGCGTGAAAAAATAGTCGCAGATCTAGCAGCCAAAGGCATAGCACAGGTAAAGACAAATTACAAAATTCGTGACTGGAGCGTCAGCCGTCAACGGTACTGGGGTGCCCCCATACCGATTGTACATTGCGCAAAAGACGGTGCCGTGCTGATACCCGAAGAGCAGTTACCAGTGGTGCTACCAGAGCTCACAGACTTTGCGCCGAGTGGTGATGGCCGAAGTGCACTTGCACGCGCAACCGAATGGGTACATACAACATGCCCAAAATGTGGCGGACCAGCAGAGCGTGAAACGGACACACTCGATACGTACATCTGTAGTAGCTGGTATGAACTGCGCTATCTTGACCCGCGGAACGACAGCGCACCATTCAACCCTACACTTGCAAACAAATGGATGCCGGTAGACTTTTATAATGGCGGCGACCACGCCACGGCTCACCTGATTTATGTGCGTTTTGTTGCACGGTTTTTCCACAAACTTGGTTTACTGACTGACCCAGAACCGTTCAAAAAATTTTTATTCAATGGCAAAGTAACCGCAAGTGACGGTACAATGTTTAGCAAAAGTAAGGGCAATGGTGTTGACCCACTGGAAATTATTGCCCAGGGCTATGGTGCGGATGCACTGCGAACATACCTCATGTTCGCCGCGCCACTTGACCTCTGGATTCGATGGAACCCGCAAGGCGTCCCCGGCACCTACCGCTTTTTGAACCGTGTCTACAATCTCGTCCAAGAATTTCTAGAACACAACTCCGCTTCTGTCATCCTGAGCGGCAGCGAAGGATCTCCCAAAAAACAAGAAGATCTTTCGACTACTCCCGCCGTGGCGGGCTTCGCTCAAGATGACGGTGCACATACCAACATCCAATGGTCACCCTCCTACGTCCAACTCATGCGCGCCATCCACCCGGCTATCCAGAAAATCACAACCGACCTTGAAGGCCAACGCTATAACACGGCTATCGCAGCCATGATGGAAGTGACGAACACACTCTATAGCCTCAAGGCAAAAGACGGCTTTGCCGATAGCGACGCCTGGCAATTTGCGCTCGAAAGCCTAGTCGCTATGGTAGCGCCTTTTGCGCCGCACATCGCTGACGAGCTCTGGCACGACCTCGGCCGGACTACATCTGTCCAAAAAGACAGCTGGCCGCTGCTAGACGAGCAATATCTCGTGAAAGACAACACGACGCTCGCTATACAGGTGAATGGTAAAGTACGCGGCACTATAGATGTCTCGGCCGATGCAGATGAGGCCATCTCTGTTGAAACAGCCAAACGAAGCGAAAAAGTCTCAGCCTACCTAGACGGCAAAACCATCGTAAAAACCATCTATGTCCCCAAAAAACTCATCAACTTTGTAGTAAAATAACCGTAAAAGTGGCTATTTATGAGTGAAAGGAAGGATTTTTGCGAGGTTGCTCGTAGCTGCAGCCCGTCTTTGTGGGCCTGTGACCCCGGTAGCCTCGGCAATTGCCATAGTATCGTCTCTAATAGCAGGATCAGCGTATCCCGACCCGCCAATGGAGTCTTCAGGCATTTCCGTAATGACCGCAGAGATATTGGGCAGGTTACCAGTGACTTCCATCATGTGCATAAAATCGCTACGGGAAATAATTATTGTAGTTATTTTGTATAACAAAAGTATACATTTTGTCAACTGATTGTACTTGAGTCTGGGTTGTGAATGGAGTATAATTACATCAAATACTAAGCTTTAAACTTCCATAAAGGGAGGTAGTACATTATGGGTAAGCCAAAGAAACGAACCAGTCCACGGGCCACCGGCGCGCGCCGCAGTCACCTTGTGCTCAAACTAGCACGGGCAGTCAATAAGAAATCACCAGTTAAAACCTACACAACTCGCCGCGAAAGCGGTAAGAAGCTTGCTGCTACCAAGTAATCACATAGAGGATTAGCATATGGCTTCCAACCGCCACCTTGGTCGAATTGTTGCGCTGCAAACGCTCTACGAAATGGATTTTCGCCGAGAAGCTGGTGATGATAGTTTTGACTTGGGTCTTGTACTAAAACGGAATGTTGCTCGTTACGAATCTACCGTTGACGACGTCTTTTTTATAGAGGAGCTGGTCAAAGGAGTCGCTAAACATGAAACAGCGCTCGATGATGAACTGAGGCCGCTTGCACCCGAATGGCCGCTCGAGCAAATCGCGCGCATGGACAGGGTCGTACTACGCATGGGTCTGTATGAACTCCATCATGAGCCAGATGTTCCGCCGAAGGTCGTTATAAATGAAGCGGTTGAGCTTGCAAAAGCCTTTGGAGGCGACAACTCCAGCAAGTTTATCAACGGTGTGCTAGGAACAGCCCTGAAGAATAAAGAAGGCATAACAGAGAAGACAGCAGACAGCAGAGAGCAGGGTTCTTCCACTGTCATCCTGAACGTCAGTGAAGGATCGCCTAAAAAACAAAAAGATCTTTCGACTCCCTCAGCTTCCCGGCAGGAAGCTGAGTCCGCTCAAGACGACAAGCCCGCCAAGGTCAAGAAATCTGCCGCTAAACCAAAGAAGAAGGCGGTGTAGGGTCGTGGGTGAAGCAAAACGGAAACGACTTGCCTCTATGGAGGGCATAAAAAAGCCAATAGAAGGTATACGCAAATTCGTCACGCGTCGCCCTGCTATAGAAGAGGTTGTGCGCGAAACAACTTCGGGAGGCATAGTATATAGGCGGAGTGAAAAAGACGGTTCAGTTGAAATACTGCTCATAAAAGATGCAAAGAACCGCTGGACCATACCAAAAGGTCATGTCGAAGAAGGGGAAGAGCCGAAGGCAACAGCCGAACGGGAGATTCGAGAAGAAACCGGCCTTCAGGAAATGAACGTTCAGCAGTGGTTAGGGAAAGTTAATTTCCGTTACCGCCGCAACCATACGCTTGTACTCATGACTATGCATATCTATCTTGTAGAGGGTAAAGGTAACACAAATCGCCTTCACCCCGAAGATTGGCTGAGTGATATACAGTGGCTGCCGTCGGCGAAGGCTATTGACGCTATTGCATATGAAGATATCGGGAAGCTTATGTTGGCTGGTATGAAAAAAGTAAGAGAAAGGAGCGGGAACTAGTAGACTGAAGACAGCAGACGGTAGGTAGCTACGGTCTACATTCTACGGACTACTGTTTACCGAGCATCATGGACACAACATTGTATCAATCATTTGCCAAAGAGTTTTTAGGCGGGGAGTTTCAAAACCTCGAAGTGCTCATTGTGGCTTTTACGCACCGTTCATATCTGAACGAACACAAAAAGTCAGCGAGCGAACACAACGAACGACTGGAGTTTCTCGGTGACGCCGTGCTCGAACTAGTGGTGACCGAGTTTTTGTACACAAGCTACTCTGAGCCCGAGGGAATACTTACCAACTGGCGGAGCTCACTTGTACGTACAGAGAGCATTGGTGCTGCAGGTGCTCGTTTGGGAGTAGAACCGCTTATGCGTCTGAGCCGTGGTGAAAAACATGGTACAGAGCGCGCTCGTGCGCAAATATTGGCGAATGCGTTTGAAGCCATCATTGGGGCGCTCTATTTGGAGCGTGGTTTCGAAGCATGCCGGACGTTTATCACCGAAAACATTCTGTCTACCTTTGACGATATCCTTAAAACCGGGTCGTGGATGGACCCGAAGTCTCGTTTGCAAGAGATTGTACAGGGGCAAGTCGGTGCGACGCCGTCATACCGAGTGCTCAGCGAAGAAGGCCCCGACCACGAAAAAGAATTTACCGTCGGCGTGTATGTAAACGACAAGCTTGTTGGAAAAGGCACTGGCCCCAGCAAACAAACTGCTCAGGTCTCAGCTGCAGCAACCGCCCTCAAGAAATACGTTTGACAACAGGGGTGAGGGATGATAAAGTGTACAGAGTATTTAATTTAATGGGAAGGAAGTATAACGAATGTTAGTTATTCGTTTTCAGCGAACAGGCCGTAAAGGTCACGCACAATTCCGCGTTGTCGTTCAAGACAGTCGACGGACCCCAACCAGCGGCAAAATAGTCGCTCAGGTAGGAACATATAACCCTCATACCAAAGTAGCGGTGCTCGACAAAGAGCGTGCCCAAACGTACCTAGACAATGGCGCGCAGCCAAGCGACCGCGTGGTTCTGCTTTTCAAAAAAGAGGGTGTAAAATTGCCAAATTGGGTTAAGCTACCGCTAACCCAAGAAGCGAAAATTCGTCATCCAGAAAAACTCCGTCGCAATCGGCCAGAGGAGCCAAAGGAAGAAATAGTTGAAGGTGTGGTTGAAGCTGAAGCTGCTGAAACAGCGGAGGCCGGAGCGCCTGAAACAGATGTATCAGAAGCAACTCCTGTAGAAGTAGCCGAAGAAAAACCTGCCGAATAATCCAATATCTCGTTAAGGTTAATAGCCCCCGCAGCAATGTCGGGGGTTATTTTTGCATCAAACGGTCTACCAACAGATAAAGATACTTGGTATACTACGAGGGTCAGATAACGCCAGAGGAGGCAGTATGTCAGTAACTATCGATCAACAATTTGTCGAGTACGTGGTAAAGTCACTCGTCAGTAACCCAGATGCAGTCAGTATAAAACGTAGCGTGGATGAGAAAGGTGTATTGCTTGAACTCACCGTAGACGCCGAAGACCTTGGACGCGTCATAGGAAAGCGTGGAGCAACAGCACAGAGTATTCGTACGCTTCTCCGTGCTCTTGGTACGAAACAGGAAGCCCGGTATAACTTAAAGATTGTCGATGTCGATCGTCTGGACGAAAATGGAAATCCTTTGCCTCGACCCGAACGACCCGAACGTGAAGCAAACGTCCCCCAAGACGCGACTCAGGATGCTCCGGTGGTAGCTGTTGATGATGACACCACTGACACCACTGACAACAGTTATGTTTCTTCGCTGAAGTCTAGCGACGATGACGATGATTCATATACTCCAGCTGAAAAGAAAGAAAGTGACACTGTTGCGCGAACACGCGCAGAGCTAGCCGACTTAGACGATCTCGATATTTAACCCGTATCAGCAGGGGCTACTCCGCATACACGCCACCGAGCGACGCGACGGGCGTTATCGAGCTTACAAAAAAGCGCGCAGCATAGGTTGTAATTAGACGGTACATGCGCTTCACTCGCGATACTCCCCGAAAAGAGGCAACTTTTCCGTGGTTTTATTTTACATTGATACCTAAAAAAGGCATTAGCTCCATGTGAATGTTTTGGCCTATAGTCCAAAACATTCACATACAATTTTAAACAGATTTAAGAATCAAATAAAACGGAGTGACTAAAATCTGGTCGTTTTATATTTTTCTTTGAAGCGGCGCAGCATAGCGGGTTCATTATCTAAATTGATTGCTTCGAAATATGATAGATACTGGCTTACTTCGACGTGAGCGGCTATGGTTGAAACTTCCTGCCGGCATGGGAACGGGCTAATCCATGCGCTTTCTTGGAGCTGAAAACAGCCAATTCTGCGAAGTTCACAACTAATTACGCGACGGGCTTTCCGCTTTTGTTCTGGAATGTCATAGAGGATTATGCGCCATCTTTTATCCCAGTGCTGTCGAGCGGTTATTATTATGTCATCCAGCTCAATGCGCTTTAAGCGCTTTTGAGCTTTCTCGGTGAGTTGCAGCCCATGTTCATACGATCCTACTAGATATCCTTTTTGTTTCATGTAACGGACAACGCGCATGGCTTCACGCGCCCGCTCCCGCTCAGATAGACTCTTACAGAGTAGCTTAATGGGTTTATCCAGGGCTTGAACGGCATTCGGAGCAATAAGCATCGTGCCAACCATAACACCCAATGCTGAAAATCGAAGTACCTCGTCGACTAACTTTGAAGTCATCTCATTCCTCGCCATGTGAATAATATAACCTATAGGTCAAATTATTCGCATGTATTTTTCTGGGTTGTGATGGAGCGGACGGTGAGGGAATCGGTAAGGCAAATACCTGGAAAGTACTTGTGGTTTATGGGGGTTTGTGATAGGGTAGGAGGAGTCTTACAAAGACTAACACTGATAAAACAAAAACATTTTAACGGCTCTTGCGAGCGACACGTTTTGAACGAGTCGGAGCTTTATGTGACAAAATCACCTCTGGTAACAGAGGTGATTTTGGTGTAAGTGGCATGGAAGTGGCTTCGCCCCTCCTCGCGGTTTCGGAGTAAATCCGAAACACGCTCTCCACCTCTCTCTAAAGCTCGCCTGTCGGCTCGTTTGCTTCGCTCATAACTAGAAAGGACGAGACTAGGGTATACTTGAAGTGTATGAGGATTCAGATTATTACGTTGTTTCCAGAGATGTTCACAGGAGTGCTTGGTTCATCCATGCTATGGAAAGCGGCGGATCGTAGGGTTGCGACTTACGAGTTTATAAACCTGCGGGACTTTGGGCTTGGACCCCGCCAGCAGGTAGATGACACACCGTATGGCGGCGGCGATGGTATGCTGCTAAAGCCAGAGCCGTTGGTGGCAGCGATAGAACACGCGAAAAGTCGAATATTGAATCATGAATCTAAAATCGTGGTAGTTTTGCCTACTCCACGCGGTAAGGCGTATAAGCAGTCCGACGCAAAACGGTTAGCAGCGGAAGTTGATGAGCTTATTCTCGTCTGTCCGCGCTACGAAGGGTATGACGAACGGGTGACAAACTGGGTTGACGAACAGTTTTGCGTGGGCAACTACGTGCTGACAGGTGGGGAACTGCCCGCTATGACTGTCATAGATAGTGTCGTTCGGTTGCTCCCTGGTGTCCTTGGTGGCGAAACCAGTGCCGAGATAGAATCTTTCCAAGATGACGACGAAACTATAGAATTTCCTCAATACACCCGCCCAGAAGACTTCCGCGGACTTAAAGTCCCCGAGGTCCTCCTCTCCGGCCACCACGCCGAAATCGCCAAATGGCGCCAGAAGGCTAAGTAAAGGTATACTATATGCATAATAGGAGGGCCGAACATGGAACTATTTAGGATTAAACCAGTGTACGCGCATTGTGATTTGCCTTGCGGGGTGTATGACCCTGCACAAGCAAGGATCGAAGCCGAAAGCGTTAAAGCCATGATGCAGAAATACGAGGGTTTAGACGATCACAACAAACTCAGGGCGGTGGTTCTAATAGAACAGCGAGCCGAACTAGTCAAACAGCATCTGTGGGTGCTCTGGACTGATTATTTCAAACCACCCCATCTCGAAAAATACCCAGATTTACACGAAAAGTTTTGGCTCGCTACCAAGCAAGCTGGTGAATGTAAACACCATATGGATGTAGCTGAGGCCGATAAACTGCTCGCTATGATAGACGAGATTAGTGAAATTTTCTGGGAGACAAAAAAGACCTAGCATGAAGAAACTGGTGCAGCATAAAGATAAAAAACAATTTATTCTGATTCGCCGCGTAGTCGGAAAGAGTATGTGGCCCATCCTTGACCCAGAACAAGTGGTCGTGGCTGTTCGAAAGCGAAAATACGTACCCGAGGATGTTGTAATTGTCCTTCATGACGGCCGAGAGAAAATCAAACGCATTCGCGCAGTTGAGCACACCAAATATGATGTGCGTGGCGATAACCCTTCTCAGAGTACCGACAGTCGTCATTTTGGGCTAGTACGAAAAGACAATGTACTCGGTAAAGTTGTTTGGCCACGGGTGTAAGATATTTCATAGTTATATATAGCAATCCATTATAAAGTACGTCTACCGAACCTGAGAGTAAGGAGTTACATACGTGACGAAAGAAAGCAAAGGAAAAGGATGGCACGGCGACTCTGCTGGTCATGCTGCAGCTGGGCGTAAGGGCGGAAAGATGAGTTCTGGTAATTTTAAAAACAACCCAAAGCGAGCATCTGAAGCAGGAAAGGTGGGCGGTGCAATAAGTCCAGGTAATTTTAAAAACAACCCCGAGCGTGCCCGCGAAGCCGGGCGTAAAGGTGGCAAGGCCTAGAGCCGCACAAAAAACTTTTGAACGTTGTACGATTTATCACACTACATTTGTGAATAAGCTTACTGCCATTATTGATATTTCTCCGTATAGTAGGGGTATCATACGGGAGGAAAACGTATGGACAAGGTTTTTACACAAACATTCAATCTGCAACCGCGAAGCAGCGAGGAGCTGCAGGCGATCGTGCGCCGTTTTGAGGCAAAATGGCAGCGTCGCCGCAGAGCTCATACGCTTACAGGGCTGTCGGCATAGCTCAGGCATTACTCAGCTATGTGTTGTAGAGTTTATATGAGATAAAAGAGCCCGCTACTTGCGTGAGGGCTCTTTTATTACCGTTGCGAGTTTGTACGATGTGCAGCGCCGACAGCTTGACTGATGTTTACGAAGCCGTCTTTCTTGAGCAAGTCAACCAAATCTTTGTTTATCTGACCTATTAACTGCGGCCCTTCAAATATCATTCCGGTAATTAGCCCAACTAAACTAGCGCCATTTTTTATTTTCCGATACGCATCTTCTGCACAAAAGATTCCGCCAACGCCAATGATAGTCAGCTGCTTCCCGTATGCAGCGTATGTTTTTTTGATAAGTTCGTCACTGAGATCACGTGTAGGCATGCCACTAAGGTTGCCTTTTACCTCATTTGGCAATTCTTCAGATGGAATTTCACCGCGGTTCTTGCTAAGGTTGCCAATGGTGACGCCTTGAACATTGTGCTTAACGATAACTTCTAGTAGCGCACTGAAATCTTGCCAAGGCATATTGACGGGCATTTTGAGCCAAAGCGGTTGTGAAAGTTTGATAACGTCGACCATTTGTAAAAGCATTTCGAGTCTACGGGGGTCAGTAAAAGGTTCCCCTCCATATGTATTGGGGCATGAAATGTTCAGCTCGATAGCGCTCACCATCGGTTCGTACTGGAGAAGTTTAAGACTGCCAATATAGTCCGAAATGGCTTGTGCGTCATCGCACGAGGCAGAGTTGTTGGTTTTTGCAACAGAGACTACGAGCGGAAATTGGTTGAATACTTCTTCAGAATGTATACGCAGGCGATCTATAACCCGCTGGGTTCCCTCGTTTGCGAGCCCAACATGCACAACGAGTGATCTTTGCTTTGGCAAACGGTAAAACCAAGGCCGTGGATTGCCCTCGCACGGGTAGTACGTAACTGAGCCGCCAGTCATAAAGCCAAACCCTATTGACTTCATTGTCGGTACAAGTTCAATGTTTTTGTCAAAACCAGCCGAAAGGCCTACGGGGTTTTGAAAAACAATTTTATCAATTGTTTGAGACAGGGCTGTCGAATTTTGATATGCCCACAGCCCGCTCACGAAACTATCCGTAAAACTCAGACGCTGTCGTACGGCACTCATCGAGAGCAGTCTCGCATGAACAGCATCAGGGTTAGAACGAAATAGCAACGGTTTCACAACGTGGCGGTAACTTTGAGCACTGAGCATGGAAAGCAGCTGAATCATACGTCTAGTATACTCGGAAACTTGCCATTTTGAGCGTAAAAGCGCATGATAAAAGGGCTAGTAAAGGAGGATTCTTATGGCAAAATTTGAAGTGTATCCTACAAAAAACGGCTACCGCTGGCGCCTCAAAGCCGGCAACGGTGAAGTCGTTGCCACCGGAGAAGAATATACCACCAAAGATGGTGCTATGCGTGGCTGCGAGGCGGTTGCCCGAGCGGCAGCAGACGCCGATATCGTTGAAGTTGAAGATTAGTTGAAATTTGACTGAAAGATAGAACCTTTTTCATACGATAGAAAGCCCCGGGTAAGCCGGGGTTTTCTTTTGCCCTGTGTACTGCGACAATAGAGCAAGATGAACGAATCAAAAAAAAGTCTCCGGAACAATTTGCTGGAGCGGCGTCAGGCGCTATCTCGCACCGAGGTTGAAGATGCCAGTCGGCGCGTTTTAGTACAAATACCAGCGGCACTCGATTGGGGTACTGTGCAGACAGCGCACATATACCGCTCGGTGTTGGGACTAGGCGAGATAAACACTCTTCCTATCATCGGATGGATAAAACGTGAGCATCCAGACATCAAGCTTAGCGTCGGACAGGCATCTCCAGATGCTCCACTCCCTAGAGCACGGTTTGACGTAATTATCGTACCGGTGCTCGGTTTTGATATAGCAGGTTATCGTCTGGGGATGGGCGGCGGCTGGTACGACCGCTGGCTTACGACACAACCAAACTCACTTAAAATCGGCCTCGCCTACGCCTGGGCTAAAATTCAAAACCTACCCCGCGAACCTCACGACATACCCCTCGATGTGATGATCACAGATTAAATAGTTATTGCAGTTTTCGCCAATGTTCGATAAGACTTTCGGTCGATGAATCTTCCGTCGAGGCGTCGCCGTTGTTGAGCTGTGCCGCAATATTTTTTGCAAGAACTTTTCCAAGCTCTACCCCCCACTGGTCGAAGCTATTGATGCCCCACAACGCTCCTTGAACGAAAATCTTGTGTTCGTAGAGGGCTATGAGCTGGCCAAGCGCGCTCGGGGTTAGTTTTGGTAGCAGCAAGGTGTTGCTCGGGCGGTTGCCGGGAAAGGTTTTGTGTGGCACAAGCTCTTCTGGCACACCTTCGGCTCGAACCTCATCTGCGTTTTTGCCAAACGCGAGTGCCTGCGCCTGGGCGAACATATTTGCTATGAGCTTATGGTGGTGAGTGCTTTTTCCATCGGGGTCGTTTAGTGGTTGTGCAAATCCAATAAAATCGCAAGGAACCAGTCTCGTGCCCTGGTGAAGTAGCTGGTAAAAGGCATGTTGGCCATTTGTGCCCGGCTCTCCCCATATAATTGGCCCGGTGGTGTAGAGTACTGGCTGACCGTCTCGGCGGACTGATTTTCCGTTACTTTCCATATCGGCCTGCTGTAAATACGCTGGGAAACGGTGCAAGTATTGGTCGTAGGGCAAAATTGCTTCAGTTTCGGCCCCTAGAAAGTTTGTATTCCATAGGCCGATAAGCGCAAGGATGATTGGTACGTTTTCTGCGAGTGGGGCGGTACGAAAATGCTCATCCATAGTGTAAAAACCGCGGAGCATATCGTCATAGTTTTCAGGGCCTATAGCAAGCATAACACTCAGACCAATCGCACTAGCAAGGCTATAACGCCCCCCTACCCAGTCCCAAAACTCAAACATATTGCTTGCGTCGATACCAAAATTCTTTACCTCTTCTGTGTTCGTGCTCAGTGCAACAAAATGATTTTTTACCGCTTCAGGGCTGTCCAATTTTTCCACCAGCCAGCCCCGGGCGCTGGCGGCATTTGTCATGGTTTCGTCGGTCGTGAAGGTTTTGCTCGCGATGATAAAAAGTGTTTCGGCTGGGTCAAGATTTTGTAGCGTTTCCTCAACATGCGTACCGTCAATACTGGACACAAAATGTACGTGCAAGTCACGTTGACTATAAAACTTCAGTGCCTCTGTTGCCATGACGGGACCCAAGTCTGAACCACCAATGCCGATATTTATGACATGCCGAATGCGCTTGCCGGTGTATCCTTTCCACTCACCGCCGCGTACTTGCGTGCTAAACTCACGCATGTGCTGTAAAGCACGGCGAATCTCGGGCAACACATCTTGGCCGTCAACATATATTGACTTATCAGATTGGCTGCGCAGTGCAGTATGTAAAACTGCCCGGTTTTCTGTGGTATTGATTTTTTTCCCTGCGAACATGGCGTCCCGTAATGACTCTACGTTGCACTCACGTGCCAACTCAAATAACAGCACCATAGTTTGGTCATCGACATGATTTTTTGAGTAGTCGACATAAATATCGCCTGCCTGTTTTGCGAGCCGCTTGCCGCGCGCCGGGTCTTCAGAAAACAGCGTGCGTAGACTGGTCTGAAATGCTTTATTGTGTTGCGTTAGTTTTAGCCAAGCATCTGTTTGTGTCGGATCTTTTATCTCGCTCATGGTTATTACTATACACTAGCGTTAGCTCGTTCGACATCGGAACGCAGCTGTGCGATCAGGGCTTCGGTGGACGGGAAATCCATGGGAGGGCGGATGAAAGTACCGAATTCAAATAAAAGTGTTTGCCCGTAAATTTCTTCATGAAAATCAATGATATGGATTTCAAGCACACGCTTTGTTTCGTGCAGTACAATTCTCGGTCCCAGGTAAAGCGCCCCTCTGTAAATACGCGATCCCAGGTGAATGTTACACGCATAAACGCCTTCTTTTTTGATGTGGCCGAGAATAGCCGCGTCAAGATTCGCCGTCGGAAAACCGAGCGTCCGCCCGTACTGATCCCCGCGCATAACGATAGCTGAGTACCAGCTTGTAGCTGAAGGCAAAGAGATCTTTCGGCTTCGCTGCGCTCCGCTCAAGATGACACCTCAACAAAACCATTATTCATATCATAATGAGCGTAGCGAACGAGCCGATAGGCGAGCTTTAGGGGGAGGCGGTAGTGTGTCAAATTCATTTTGAAATACTACCGGAGGGGCGAGCCCCTCCTTTGATATACTCTTTGGCGGCGAGTAGCTCTGCCATGAGGATGGCGCCACCGGCGGCACCCCGGACAGTGTTGTGGGCGAGGGCGATGAATTGCCACTCGGCTTCGCTGACCTGGCGGAGTCTGCCCATACTTACGCCCATGCCATTACTGTAGTCACGGTCGAGTTTGGTCTGTGGTCGCGAGTCGTCCACGAAATACTGGATGAGCTGCTCTGGTGCGGATGGCAAACCAAGTGCTATCAACGGGCTCTGGAAGTTGGTTACTGCGGTAATAATATCTTCTTTCGACGGCGAAGCTTTAAACTGAACCTGAACAGATGCCATGTGACCGTCGCTGACCGGTACGCGAATGCACGTTGCGTTGATGATTGGTGCGGTGGCCAGCTCGACTGTGCCGTTTTGCACTGTGCCCCATATTTTCATCGGTTCCTTTTCGCTCTTCTCTTCTTCGCCACCGATGAAGGGGATGACATTATCGACCATTTCTGGCCAGGTTTCAAATGTCTTTCCTGCACCCGATATAGCCTGAAGACTCGTAATGGTTACATCTGTCGGATTGAAAGGCTTTAAAGCAGTCAAGACAGAGACGTACGATTGGATAGAGCAGTTCGGTTTCACAGCGATGAAACCGGTACTCCAGCCGCGATTTTTGCGCTGGGTATCGATGAGGGCAGTGTGGTCGGGGTTTACCTCGGGCATGATCATCGGGACGTCTGCTGTCCATCGATGAGCCGAGTTGTTTGATATAACGGCGACACCGGCAGCCGCATAGGCTTCTTCGACCCGGCGAATTTCGTCTTTTTCCATGTCCAGTGCACAAAATACGACGTCGACGGCGGCTGCAATATGCACAAGATCATCTTCGACAGCCAGGACCGTAAGGTCGGCAATGTCGGCAGGTATGGGGGTAGCCATGGCCCAGCGGTTACCGACGGCTTCTGAATAGGATTTACCGGCGGAACGTGGAGATGCCGCCACGGTCGATACGTGGAACCACGGGTGGTTTTCGAGAAGGCTTACGAACCTTTGGCCAACCATACCGGTGGCTCCGAGGACTGCTGCTTTGTAATGTTGCATTATTTTTCTCCCTTTATGCCATAGAGTTCGTCGTGTATGCACTGCAATGCTTTTGTGTCATCTTCGGCTCGTACGACCATGGTAATGTTTAGTTCAGAAGAACCCTGAGCGATAGCAATTACGTTTACGTCACCCTTGCCAAGAGCGCTAAAAATTCGACCTGCCATACCGACGCTATGGCGCATACCGGTGCCAACCACAGCTATTAGTGACACACCAGATTGGTACTCCACAAAATCTATCCGTTTTGCTCGTACTTCAGTGGCAAAGGTTTGCCGCAGTGCAGACGTAGCTTCTTTGCCAGCGGATTTTTCGACTACAAGCGTAATATTGTTTTCTGAAGATGCTTGCGAAATAAACAGAATGTTTATTTTTGCGGCTGCCAGCGTGTCAAAGACGCGTGCGGCCGTGCCGTATACACCACGCATACCCTTACCTTGAATGGTAATCATTGCCAGATTTTTCATAACTGTCAGTGCTTTCGCGCCGGCTGTTTTTTGATCTCCGGCAGGAGTTATTTGGGTACCTGGGTGGCGAGGGTTCATAGTGTTCTTGATAACTATAGGGATCCCGAGTTCTGCGGTTGGGGTCATGGTGCGCGGGTGAATGACTTTTGCGCCAAAGTAGGAAAGCTCAGAAGCCTCTTCGTAGGACATACGCTCAATTGAGCGTGCGTTTGGCACGACCCGTGGGTCACTAGTCATAACGCCGTCTACGTCTGTCCATATCCACACTTCTGCGGCGTCTAGACAGTAGCCTACTATTGTTGCAGAAAAATCTGAACCACCTCTGCCGAGTGTCGTCGTCACACCGCCCTGTGTTGCACCGATAAAACCTGTAATCACGGGAACCGTACCGGCTTGCACGAGTGGCATTAGTAGTTTTTGCGCGCGTTTTTTTGACTGAGTGAGCAATGGTTGTGCGTCGGTAAAGTTGTCGTCCGTCACCAAATAATCTGTGGCGTTCACGGCGACTGCTGAAACCCCCTGGTTGTTCAGGGCGGCGGCAACAAGGTGAATCGAAAGTCGCTCCCCAAAAGAAAGTATCAGGTCACGTCCGCGCGGTGTAAGCTCGCCGAGAGAAGTGACACTTCTGAGGATATTTTCCAAAATGGATATTTTTGCGTTGATAATGTCGCGCAAGGCTGCTTCGGCCGTTGGTTCTAGCTGAAGCCCGGAAATGGCTTCGTTGTGGATGGTTCTGAGCGCAGAGAGTTTGGTCTTAATCACTCGTTTGCGGTTACCCTTGACAGAAAGTCTTGCCATTTCTTCTAGTTGATTAGTAATTTGCGTCATAGCAGATGTAACCACCACGGGCTGTTGGTCTTTATAACTCGAAACAAGCTTTGCAACTTCTTTTATACGCTCGGCACTACCTACTGACGTGCCACCGAACTTCATGACAAGCATTAGCGAGCACCCCCTCGGCTAAGTCGCAAATAGTCATCTATCATGGCGTTTACCGTTGGCTGTACGCCGGCGCCAGGGCCTGTTACTGTGTAGACGCCGTCACTGAGCTCCGGACCCAGTCCAATGACCAGACCATTACCGGCTCCGGTGAGCGGGGCAAAACTTGCAAAAAGCGGGTTACTGTCGAGTGCACGAAAGCCTGCTATAAGTTTCCAGCCGTCGACAGTTTTTTCAAAGCCTCCTAGCCGTTCGACGTATGTTGGTGCAGTTGCAGCGGGGTAAAACGACACAATAAAACGATGAGGCTGTTTTGCAAACACAGCGGCGTTTATGTCTTCGTCGGAAAGATTAAACGCAAGATCCTCTGAGCTGATAATACTTGCACCAAGGTTCAAAACGTTATAAATAATTGACATTTTCTTTGGTATGTCGCCCTCAGCTTCACCGCGCAGAACTGCTTGTGGTGAATCAGCGCCCGGCTCGGCAAAACCTGCAGCAACTGCGTGGTCGACAGCCTCCTCTAGCGGAATTAATGCACCACTAACAGGCGTAACTTCGCTCATGATTGCTGTAAGTGTTCCGTTTAGGACTGCATGCATTTCGGTGATGTTTGCTTGGTCTATATTGTACTGTTCGGCCAGCCGTAGCATACGGGTCCCACCGCCCACGCTCGCAGTAATGCCGAACCTGGTGAAGTTGTCAGACGCAGTTTTGAGATCTGAGAAGAAGTGCGAAAGCGCACCTTTTTCGGCCGTAACAGCAAGCTTTCCCTTTTTCAAAATCGTAGAGATGTATCCGTGGGCGAGACTGCCGTCACCACCAGAAGGAATAGCCAGAAAGAGAACGTCCGGTAAGTCTGCGTCCGAGAACCGTAAAGAGCTGTCGAGTACGCCGTTTGCGTCCATGATACCATTTGCCTCAACTATCATTGTGGGCCTCGGTTGCAGGCCAAGCCGCTTCGAAACATGTGGCTGGCCAATTTGCCTTTCAAGCTCACGCCCTATATTACCCCGGCCGATAAGTCCCCATGTTTTGACAGCTTCCGTCACGCGCTTCTCCTCCGTTTATGTACTTTATAGTAGCAAATGATGAGAGTGTGTACTACAATCGAGTTATGAATCCATCAGATGACTCGAAAAAAATCATCATCGTCGAAGACAACCAAAGTCTAGCTGAAATATATAAGACGCGGCTCGAGCTGCTCGGCTACACCTGCTTTGTTGCCTACAACGGTATCACCGGGCTGTACTTTATCCAGAAGGAACTGCCAGACCTTGTCCTGCTCGACCTTATGATTCCTGACATATCAGGTGGTCAGCTGCTCGCTACCATGCGAGCGACGGACTGGGGCAAAAATATCCCTGTGTACGTCATTTCGAACTTGAACGAAACCGAAGCGCCGAAAGACCTGCGCGACCTCGGCATCTCCGGCTACTCGGTGAAAGCCATGATGACGGAAGATACCGTCGATAAAATTGTGAATAGCATTTTGCGCCCAGACGTAGAGCCAGCACCATCACCGTCCGACACTCCGCCCGCAGGTGCGACATTAGCCGATGTTCCGTTCCACGAAGCTCCCCAATAAAAAGCCCGGTCAACAAAACATAACCGCCGCCAAATGTGGCGGTTTTTTGCAGCGCCCGAATGTATTAAATGCATACTATACAATATGTTTTTTTGCTACTGAACAGAGATAAAAATGTATGTTATATAAATCACAACGTCAATTTCTCTAAGATGGGTTACATGAAAAAAATGTGTTATATAATAACTATTAGTGTTTTGAGGCGCAGTTTGCGAGAAAGCTCAAAATACTGTCGTTCGTGGAGTTTTGAGAGGAATTAGTAAGCCAGCATTTGCTGGTTTATTTTTATAACGCATGTTGTACAGCTAGCGATTTGTAAAATGATACGCTATAATTCTTCTCGATATTGGGGATTGGCCAAGTGGTAAGGCAACGGTGAGGTAAGCCAGTGGCTTGCCGCAAGGGAATCTTCACTTGAAAGCTATGCTTTCAAAGTAGAAGTTCCGGGCTCGCCGAAGGTGAGGCTGGTCCCAGGAGACCAGAACATTTACAATAAGTATGGGAAGAATATGCACAATGGGGATTGGCCAAGTGGTAAGGCAACGGGTTCTGGTCCCGTGATCGGGGGTTCGAATCCCTCATCCCCAGCCACGCTAAGAGCTCACCGAAAGGTGGGCTTTTTGCGTGGCTGGTGTATGGAACTAAACATCCGATTGCGCTCGTGATAGGGGTGAGAAATGCCTGCGGCATTTCGCAAGGAAACTTTCCGGGGCAAGCTGCGCTTGCCGCAGCGAAATTTCGGGACCGCTGAAAGCGGTTCGAATCCCTCATCCCCAGCCATAAAAAACGTCAGTCGAAAGACTGGCTTTTTTCATAAACGATATTCTTTTGACATGACAGGTTTTAGCTACGGTAGTCGTTATATAACCCCCGCGCCTTTGAAAAGCTTGCCATGCCACAGCTACAGCAGCTACAGGACGCGTATTAATCTGTCGCAAAAACTTACTGAAAATCTTCCACAAGAGTAACTA
This sequence comes from uncultured Candidatus Saccharibacteria bacterium, assembly GCA_964425975.1. GTDB lineage: Bacteria > Patescibacteriota > Saccharimonadia > Saccharimonadales > UBA4665 > JAGXIT01. Next base: position 27,229 of record CAYROK010000008.1, on the reverse strand, counting down.
TTCTATGTCCCTGCGGCGGAAACCGATGTAGGCGATGATCGTGCCGAGTACGAATGTGGCTATAAGGTAAACAAGAAGGCCACGTGGCGCATGGCTGCCATTTAGGATTTTGAGTGGATCAAAATAGTGATACGGCACAAATTTTACGGGGTATTTCAGCCAGTCGGTTAGGCTGCTGAGACTGGCGAGGATGTATCCGCCAAAGCCGAGGGCAACGGCGATGGTAACGGCCGCTCGTTTTGTAAGAGCGCTTGTCGCCTGCAATGCAAAGGCAATATAGCCGTAACTGAGCGAGAAAAGGCTTGTGTATACTGCTGCGAGAACAACTGATGCGGTCTTGATGCTCAGGTCAAAGAGGGGACAGGCAAATACTATGAATATGGCCGTGACTCCCGTTACTATGGCATATTCAAGCATGAGCGCAACTGCTTTCGCAGCAAGCAGTTTGCCGCGGGCAAGCGGCCGGGAGAGCAGTAGCTCGAGTGCGTGAGACTGTTCTTCGCGGCCAATTATACTGGCTCCGCGGGTAATAGCGAGGATGATCCAGAGAATGGGCAAGGTTGCGTAAAAGAGCTGAGAATTAAGAAACTGGGCAGGATTGCCTACGTCTACCTGGCTAGCACCACCTGTTTTTAGGCCGCGTAATTCAGCCGGCAACTGGTTAATTACTTGGTTCATTTCGGTTGCTTTATCGCGAATGGACGGGAACAACGCGAGGATGACGCCGGTGAGGACGACGCTACCAATGGTCCACCAAAGAATTGTTTTGCGTCGTTGTTTGAGCTCCCACAGGATGACATCTTTCATGCGCCGTCTCCGTAGTATTCGAGGAACTCGTCCTCTAGATTTAGCTGCTGGGTGCTAAATCCGGCAATGTCATAGCCACTCAGCTCTTTGAAGGCGTCAGCTATAGAACCTTTCGGTTGCAGATTTACCAAATTGGCTTCACGCGAAATAATCTTTAGTATGTGTTGGTTTGCTAGACGGTTTAACTGTTTCTGATTTCGGAAAACAACTCGAAAGACTGGGGCACCAAATGTCTCATCAGCCTTGATATCTTGTTCATGAATGAGTTTACCGTGTTTGATGATGCCAACGCGGTCGCACATGCGCTGCGTTTCCGCCAGGTTGTGACTGCTCACAAACACCGCTGCCCCGCGCTCGGCTGCACGGCGTACTTCATCATAAAAGACCTCTTGCATAAGCGGGTCGAGGCCGCTTGTTGGCTCATCGAGTATGAGGACATCAGGCTCATGCATAAGCGCCTGGATAACACCGATTTTCTGGCGATTGCCCTTGCTGAGTTTATCGATGCGTTTTTCTGGCTCGGCCTCGAACCGCTTAATGAGTTCGGCGAGATAGCCTTTTTTCACCTGGGATTGCAGTTTCATCAGATAGGCAAACATTTCATTTCCCGTGACGCGGGGCCAGAGGGCAACGTCACCAGCCAGGTAGCCGACATGCTTTTTCACCCCGACCGTGTCGCGCACAATATCTTTACCCATGATGCGCGCATGGCCGGACGAAGGCTGAATGAAGTTGAGGAGCAGACGAATAGTCGTCGATTTGCCTGCGCCATTCGCGCCCAAAAACCCATAGACTTCACCAGGGTTTACCTGAAGCGTCAGCTTATCAAGCGCCGCCACAGGGCTACCAGCATATATTTTCGTCAGGTTTTTGATTTCGATGCTTGCGCTCATTACCACTAGTATACTCCCGTATATTCTATGGCTACATATACAATCCCGAATAGTTTATTAAAATATGCTATCGCACAAAATAAGAAAATGTACCGGGGCTATGGTTAGTGTAAAGTAATAGCAGATGAGGCAGATTATTTTGGCCAGCACGTCACCGCGACGAAAAGAACTGCTTGAAGCAATGGGCGTGAGCTTTACTGTGGTGCCAAGCGATTTTGACGAATATCTTGATGACAGCCGACCTGTCGAAGAAATCGCTATGGAGCTTGGACTTGGTAAGGCTAGGGCGGTTGCAGAAAAATATCCAGAGGCTATCGTCATCGGTGGCGATACCATCGTAACGGTAGGCGACACGCAGCTGGGTAAAGCGACGGACATAGACGATGCGCGTCGCATGTGGCGACTCATCACGAGCGCACCAAATAAAGTCACATCTTCGCTTGCAGTCATCTGCAAGGCTGAAAAGTATGAACAAGTTACCTACGATAATGCATGGGTGTATCTGCGACCATATGCTGAAACAGCAGTTGAAGCCTACCTGGCTACTGGAGATTACGTCGACAAGGCTGGCGCCTACGCTATCCAGCACATTGGCGACCTGCTTGACCACGTTGAAGGCCCAGAGGACACCATTCTTGGTCTCCCTACCAGCAGGCTAACGGACATTCTTTCAGTAGATTTCGCCAAAAGTCTCAGCACATAAAATGCCTAAAACTTCATTTGCGGATAGTTTCTATGTCGGATTTTTGTAGCTTCGCCAGTGTTTCTACTGCAATTTGATTAAGTTCAGCAGGTTGATTTAATTTGTTTCGGTAGTAGAAATGCATGAGAGTGACGATTATCTCTATGCTCACAAATACAAGCATGATAAAAAACCAGCGTTTTGCGTTTTTCTCGTCTCCATTTAGTCCATTTTCTTGAATTTTACCCAATAGCAATAACGTAAGTGGTATACCTGCAAGGCTTGCCCATTTCGTTATATGGTATTTTTGATTTGTGCTCATTCTGCTCACTATGAATTGATTAACTAAAAAAGTCCATATGTGATATCTCGACCGGCAGGAAGCCGTCAGGGTGGCGGTAGCCAGCCTCCCATTTAGCGCCTTTGCCATAGCCAAGGTCTTTCATGAGCTTGGTTGACGCATTGCGTAAACCTAACTGCACGGGCAAGTCTGGGTGCTCGGCAGCAGTGTTAGGATTAGCTACCCCTGTCAGGCATTACTGGTAGCACTATGAAAGGCTTTGAGGCCGTAGGCCAGTATGCCAAAGTGGAACTGCGGCAACTACTCCTTCGATACGAGTGGCACAAGATTGTTTTAAGGGAGCTGGCGGATACCAATTACAATAGCTGACGGCGACAGATTTCTTTTGTTTTGGTCAATGACGGAAAACAATATGCCGTCTTTTTGGTGGTTAGGCTAGAAGTGTAGGCGGTTCAGAGAAAAGCTATATCAAAATATGCGTATTTAGTTTATAGTAATCATTATTATGCAAACATTTGTAGAAGTAGGTGTTAGTAGTAAACGGATATTTGGATATATTCCTAGCAAATTACAGGCAGGATCCAATCTAGTATGTGTTGATTTGCCGTACGATGTTGCTGGTTGGACTAAGCCAGGCTTAGCTGAGCACATTCCTATTTATCCAGGCAGTGAAGCTGCGCTCAGTATGGCAGCAGCCGGCGACGAGAACGCACAGCGTCAGTATGCGCGTAACCTGCGTTATGAGCGTATCTGCGAACGCGCTGGGGTGGCAGTAAGCATGCTTACCGGTGATGGCAGGCGGCTTGACGAATCGCTCCCTAACGGTGCGGATGAGGTACTGCTACAGAACGTCTTTTCAGACCCAGCGCTCGATAAAGAGGCATGTCACAGGATACTATTAGGATGTCTGTCCGCGTTGAAATCATCTGGGAAATTAGTTTGCATCGAAACCTACACGCCTATGATTGCACAGCGTAACCTCGGTAGACTCGGTCGATTCGGTAGGCTTGGTAGACAGAGCAGAACGCATGCGTTTAAGGTGCAGGAAGACCTTCTTAAAGTCGATGTGCTTAGAAACCAGACGCCACGCTACGCTGTACCTGAAAATGGACGTGGGCTTGGGTTTGCCAGTGTACGATATTTTCATAATGTGCCATCCGACCTGACGGCATAGGCCAACCAATTTTAGTGATGTATTTTTCGATGCCATTATCAGGCATAGGCTAATTTGCTTACGAGAAGAAGTCGATATTGTGTAAGTCAGGGGGGAGGAAGCCGTCGGAGTGGCGGTAACCAGCCTCCCACTTGGCGCCGCGGCCATAGCCGAGGTCTTTCATGAGTTTGGTGGGCGCGTTGCGTAAACCCAATGGGACGGGCAAGTCTGGGTGCTCAGCAGCGAGTGCTTTGGCTTTGCCCCAGGCGTCGTAGCTTTCGCGGCTTTTCGGTGATTTGGCGAGGACGACGGCGCAGTGGCTGAGATTGATTTCAGCCTCCGGTAAACCAATCCGCTCAACAGCCAGGAATGTCGAAACTGAGAGATTCAGTGCAGCGGGTGCTGCTAGACCAATGTCTTCACTGGCAAAAACCACCATGCGCCTGGCTATAAACTTTGGATCTTCTCCAGCTTGAATCATGCGTGCCATATAGTAGAGAGCAGCTGTTGGGTTGCTTCCGCGCATGCTTTTTATAAAAGCGGAGATGACGTTGTAATGAGCTTCACCTTTTTTATCGTAGCCAGGGAGTTTGGTTTGTGCGGCCGTTTCAACGAGTTCGGGGGAGATGGTTTTACCCAGCGCAAGCCGCTGAGCTAGCTCTAGATTGCCGAGGGCGACGCGGGCGTCTCCGCCACTCAAATCTGCCAAAAGTTCTACAGATTTTTTGGGCAAAACCTTCGTGTTTAACTTCATTTGCTTTGCCGCTCTCTGTAAAATGGCAATAATTTCACTTCGTTTCAGAGACTCTAGAGCCAGCACACGTGAACGCGAAAGCAAGGGGTTTATGACTTCAAAGCTGGGGTTTTCCGTGGTTGCGCCTATGAGCACAATGGTACCGGCTTCAACATGCGGTAAAAACGCATCCTGCTGAGCTTTATTGAAGCGATGAATCTCGTCTACAAAAAGAATGGTGGTCATACCGAGTCGCTGATTTCCGGCGGCGCGTTCTATTACTTTTGTCACTTCTGCCTTGCCGCTTGTCACCGCGCTGAGCTCCACAAACTCGGCGCCTGTTTCGCTGGCAATAATCCGTGCCAATGTGGTTTTACCAGTGCCGGGAGGCCCCCACAAAATGAGGCTCGTCGGTTCTTTGTTTTCGATAATCTGGCGGATAATCTTCTGCGCGCCCACCAAATGTTCTTGCCCAACGACTTCGTCGAGCTTGCTTGGTCTCATCCTCTCCGCCAGCGGCCTTGTGTCCATATTTATAAGTATACTCTGTCATTTTGTCATCCTGGCGTATCGGAAGGATCTTCTTGAGTTTTTTGTTGCGGGCTTTTCGCGCCCGCTCGGCGACTTCCTTTTTTGTCAGAAAAAAGGAAGCGAAAAACCTCGGCACATCTCCACAAACTCGGCAGCTGTTGTAGCCGAGCACAATGCGAAAACACTAGTTGGACACGCATTTTCGCTGATATTGTTCTGTGTTACAACAGCTGTACCGGGTTGGTTCCGCAGTGCCATTTTTAGCTGTAGCGCTGGCGCGAAGGATCGCTTATGCGGCTTTACGGTCGCATATAAATTAAATATAACCTCGGATTGATTCCGAGGTTATATGTATAACTGTCAGGAAAGAGCAGCTGGAGCGAAGAGCTTTAGCTCGTAGCCCCGCACGATGAGAGTCGGGGTCCCCGCAAAACCTGTTTTGTGGGGTGGTAGAAACCTATCTCGGTTCTCTCATTCCTCTTACCACCAGTGGTTAGCTTGCCAGAAGGAGTATGCTCCCTCCCAGCTACCATAGCGACGGGTTGCATATCCGTCAAAATACGCATCTTGACAGGCGTAGTCGGCCCCGCATGTACTGCGTAGAACGCCATTACAATCTTGGCCGAGGCCATAGCAACCGGTTGGATTCGTGGCATTCGGGTTGTTGCCGCTTTCGCGTGAATATATATATGCCTTTGCGGCGTTCGCGCTCACTGGGTAGTTCGCTGCGGGCGCAGCTTTGCGGTAGCTTGTTTGTGCCTGATAGGTCTGAACGGGAGCGACAACAACTACAGGCTGTGGCAGTGGGCGTTCATCGAGCACTTCTTCTGGAGCAGGTACTCGAACTTGGTCACCCGGATTGATGATATTTGGGTTTGCGATGCCGGTGTTTGCGTTATACAGTCGCACCCAGGTTGTACCGTTTGCGTCAGCAATTTTGCTCAGGCTATCGCCTGGCTGTACCGTGACGATGATTGGCGCTGGTTCGGCCGGCTTAACCTCATTTGTAGGTTTTGCCTCTGAAGGTTTCACTTCATTTGATTTTTCTGACTCCGCAGAAGCTAACTGTACCTTTTCGATGAAATTTTCTTTTTGTTGATAGCCCAGCGTCTCGGCTGAAGCATGTGGCATGGCGACGCCACAGAGTACGGTCGCAAGAGCGACCGCTGTAAATACGGTTTTACGCATACTATTTTCCTCCTTATCGCAAGCCTGAGTACATCCCGGCGAATTAATGTTGGAACCAGGGCAGGTTGCTGGCGCTTCCAAACTCCACCATAAAGTTTTTCGGCACGTAGCGCCTAGGTTAGTACATAAGCATTTCGCGCGTCAAGCAAAAGGAGGACTACTATACAATATTTTCAGAGACCAAATGCCCGTTACTTTATTTACAACAAATTGTGCGTTATATCACAACAAAATGTATTGATTTATGGTTTGCTGCGCTTGTTTCGTAAGCGCCTCGCAAGGGCAACCGCACGGTCAGATTCGTCTTCTATTTCATGGCCTAAAATTTCTTCAAGGAGGTCTTCTATAGTAACGATCCCGACAATAACGTCGTCTTTTTCAACAGGTATCAGGTGCGTTTGGGCAGAAATGAATTTACGGAACATAGTGTCTAGCGCAGTACCGGCGCCAACCAGCTGCGTAGGGTGCAAAACAAGTTCGTCTACACGGGGAGGATGTTCGTCGAAGTCAATGTCGACCAGCTCTTTAACGAGTATTACCCCAAAACATATGGTTTTTGCGGTGTTAAAAACCGGTATTCTGCTGTGACCAGTTTCCTTGATTTCGTCAATAAGCTGGTCGTCTATGACGCTGAATGGTTTCAGAGAATAAACTTTGTGGATGGGAGTCATGATGCTTGCCACTCGCTTTTCGCTAAGCTGTAAGGCTCCTTTTATGATTTCTACTTCGTCTTCGTCGAGTTCACTCTCTTTAGCACCAAGGTGTTCGGCCACAAGCAAGCCAAGCTCATGGCGCGTGTGTAGATCGTGAGTAGCATGTTTAAACATGTTATCGAGCATAAGCTGAAGTGGTTTTGCGATTGGATATGTCACAACAATCATCAGGCGCAGTAGCCATGTCAATCGACCGCACCAGAGAATGGCGTTTTGGGCAAACAGCGCCTGCGGCATAATTTCTGCAAATATAGTCAGAGACAGAGTGCTTATAATGACAGCAAGTACTCCATTGAGTCGTGAATCTATGACAAGCGGCGTTACAGAGGCCGCCGCAACGTTGGTGAGAAGTATAGCCGCAAGGGTTAAATGAGCGTTTTTGCGGAGTGGCACAAGCCATTTGGCGTATGTGTTCCCCAGCTTTGCTTTGCGCTTTAAATCTGCCAGGTTCAGCGACATAAACGCAACGTTTAGCCCAGAACAGATAGCAGCGACCCCGACGAGGGCAATTACTTCGAGAATTACAATAACTACATCCACAATTCGTTCTATTGTACCCTACAACTACCTCTGTCGCAAAACGCTTTTGGCTAAGAAGCCCGGATATGCTATACTTTTCAACCAGAAGGGGCGCTCTCGGGGCGCTTTTATTTATGGCTAGCGTACAAGATCCAACCAAAATCAGGAATATAGCTATCATTGCCCATGTTGACCACGGCAAAACAACGTTGGTTGATGGTCTGTTAAAACAGAGTCATACCTTTCGCGAAAACCAAGCAGAGATGAGCCAGGAACTCATTATGGACAGTGGCGATCAAGAGCGAGAGCGCGGGATTACCATTACCGCCAAAGTTACCGCGGTACAGCATGGTGACTTCCGTATAAATATTGTCGATACTCCAGGACATGCCGATTTTTCTGGCGAAGTCGAGCGCACACTGAACATGGCAGACGGTTGCCTGCTAATAGTTGATGCGCAGGAAGGACCCATGCCGCAAACCAAGTTTGTGCTTGAGAAGGCACTCGAGGCAGAACTTCGCCCAATAGTAGTCATAAACAAAATAGACAAGCCCGGTTCACGCATAGCCGAAGTCGAAGACGAACTTGCTGACCTTTTTCTTGAGCTTGCAGTACACGAAGACCAACTGCATTACCCTGTTTATTATGCGATTGGTCGCGAAGGCAAGGCATGGGGAACGCCCCCAACCAACCCGAATGAAAGTGCTGACTTATCTGCGCTTTTCGAGGCAATAATTGAGAAAATTCCTGCTCCATCGGTTGAGCTTGATAAGCCATTTCAGATGTTGGTAACAGCGCTAGCGTGGGACAATTTCAAGGGAAAATATTCAATCGGCCGAATTACGCGCGGACGGGTAAAAGCAGGCGACCAAATCGTGCTGTGCAAAAAAGACGGAACCACCAAAAAAGCCAAAGTTGACCTGGTTTTTATGAGCCGTGGGGTCAGCAAGTATGAAGTGTCCGAAGGTGTAGCGGGCGATATCGTCCAGCTTACTGGGATAGGTGATGCGCAAATCGGCGAGACGGTTGCTGACGCAGAGCAACCGGAAGCGCTACCAACAATAGAAGTCGAAGCACCAACCTTGCGAATATATTTGGGGCCGAACACAAGCCCGTTTAAGGGGCTCGAGGGTGAATTTAACACCTCACGGCAGATTAGTGAGCGCCTCGCGAAGGAACTCGAGTCAAATGTTGGCCTTCAGGTAAGCGACAACGGCATCGGTTTTACGGTGGCAGGTCGCGGCGAGCTACATCTTGGTGTACTCATTGAAACCATGCGTCGTGAGGGTTATGAATTTGAAGTTGGACGCCCGCAGGTTGTTACGCATATGGAAGATGGCAAGGAAGTAGAGCCAATCGAGGAAGTCATTATTGAGGTACCGGCAGAACATGTAGGAACGGTGCAAATGGAACTTGGGCAAAGGCGTGCTACGCTGAAAGAGCAGTTTATGAGCCCCAGCAAAGGTATTACCAAACTGGTGTACGAAATGCCCACTCGCGCCCTACTTGGTATGCGCAACATTCTGCTGACAAACACCAAAGGTACAATCGTTATGAATACGCTCGTTACCGGGTATGCGCCCTTTGGCCAAGCTCTCGAACAACTGCGAAATGGTGTACTTATTGCATGGGAGACAGGGACTACCATGCCCTACAGCTTAGAAACCGCTGAAGCACGTGGGACGCTTTTTGTTGGACCAGCAGTCAAAGTTTATGCAGGGCAAATCATAGGACTAAACACACGCCGCGAGGACATGGAAATGAATGTGTGCAAAGCAAAACACCTCACAAATATGCGATCAACTTCTTCAGACGGTGTCACCCAGCTTACTCCGCCAACCATTTATAGTCTAGAACAGTGTCTCGACTTTATTGAAAACGACGAACTACTTGAAGTTACCCCACAGAATCTCCGCCTCCGTAAACGTGAACTTGACCCCAACAAACGCAAACGCCAAAAATCATAAATATTACAGTACCGCGCCCTGGGTGGCGCCGTGGTTGGTTTGGGCGTCATAGAGTTCGTTTGCCGTGTTAAGCATGGCCACATGACTGTCGATGGTTGTTTGGACTTGCCGTGTCAGGGTACTACAGTCCATTTGCCCAAGGCTTTGCAAGGCATTATTCAGTCGCGTGGCGTAGTCTATGTTTATTGCCGTGTGACCGTCTTCGTGAGTTTGTAGAGCACGTGCATAAGTATCCCAGGTGGAACGCACCTCTGTCGAAATGGTACTCCCAGGTGAAAAAGCCGGCATAAGTTGGTTGACGTGGAGTCCTACTTTAACATCCTTGAGACTACACGAGCCGTTTTGAGCGACCGGTGTGTAGGCCCAGTTGATCTGGTAGGCGGTTGTTGCGTGGTACGGCCCAGCTGCAGCGCGCAAGGAACAGGACATTACTGCATCTCGGAGCGCCGAGACACTTGAACCGTACACGGTATAGTATGTTGGGGATTCGATTTGCTGGGCAAGACCCGGCGCCATACTCGAAAGGTTTAGCGCCTCAGGCAGTGTATAGCGAGTGCCGGTACATGAACGCGGTGTCTCGATGTTAGGTTTGTAATATTCAGTTTGAGGTTGATTGACTGGTAGTGGATCGGAAGATGTTGTAGTAGCACCAGCGTTCGTTGAGCTGAAGGGCTTCGGGTTGGGAGACTGGCTAATCGCCAGGGCTTGTACAGGTTGTGCGCTTGTCTCGAGCATCACCCGAACCATATTTACGCCGAGCAATAGAATAATCCCAGACAGTAGTACGACCTCTGTCAGTGGTTTTCGGGTTCGCAATAAAGTTGCGGCGGCGTTATCCCGCCGTCGTGTCGATAAAACCATTCCCATCTCCTCTGGTTGACTACTCAACCAATGCAGTATATTATAACAAAAAAGAGTAAAAAAGTCAATATAATGCTCTGGTATAATCAAACTGTTTGTGCTACACTGCGCTAGAAGGAAACAATATGATAACGATGTATTACAGTCGGGCTCGAGAACGCGCCCTCCAAAAACTTGATTCGCCACGAGCCGGTGCATGGATTGCTGCAACTGCTCCTTCGTCAAAAGAGCTGGATAACCTCAGCGCAGATTTTGGGCTTGACCGAGACTTACTAGAGGACGCTATTGACATATATGAAGCGCCCCGTATCGACACCTACAACGGAGCGGTATATATATACACGCGCTATTGTCACCCGGAAGGTACCGAAATTGCTACCGAACCACTTCTTATTATTTACACGAACGACTACATATTTACCGTTTCACGTATACAGACACCAATTCTCGATAGGCTCATACAGGACCAGCTAGAGTTTGTAACCACTCAAAAGGCAAAAACGGTTTTGTGGATGCTCGCGGAAATAAATACGTCATACGAGAAGCATTTGACCAAAATATCTCGCCGGGTTTTGCAAATACGAGCCGAACTCCGTCAGTCGCGCCTGAGTGCCAGTGAATTTGTCAGAATTATTGAACTCGAAGAGGACCTGAATGAGTTTTTGAATGCGCTGCAGCCGCAAGCACTGTTATTTACTGCATTGCTGAGCGGTAAACAAATGCGTTTGTACGAAGACGATCGAGACATGATAGAGGATATCGAACGGAGCACCGGCGAGTTGATTACGCAGGTTCAGGGTCGCTTGCGTACGCTGGTGAACATGCGCCAAGCATATGATGCTATCGCAACGACCAACCTAAACAGTACGTTTAAACGCCTGACTTCCATAGCTATTTTCCTAACAATACCGACTATTGTTGGTGGCCTTTGGGGGATGAATGTGGCGGTTCCGTTCGCAAATAGTCCATATGCTTTTGTTTTTGTGTTACTCATTGTGCTTGGGCTTTCGACGCTCGCGGTGCTGGTTTTTCGCAGAAATAAGTGGTTCTAAAAACAGCAGCAATACGTTACGTACTTAACGTCAGATGAGTTACGTTGTATACTACAGGCATGAAACATCTTTGGAAGGTAAATTCTCCTTTTCGTATTTTTGCATTTTCAGTTTTTGCGACGTTCGCAACACTGATTGGAGTTGCTTGGGGGCTGGGCTGGGGGGCGTTATTTGTCACGGTGATTTTGATGATAGTGGAACTTACGTTCAGTTTTGACAACGCAATCATCAATGCCAAAATACTGGAGCGGATGAGTCCTTTTTGGCAGATGCTATTTCTGACAGTCGGCATATTTATTGCTATTTTCGGTATGCGGGTGGTTTTCCCCATATTGATTGTTTCGATTACTGCCGATTTGAGCTGGAAAACCGTACTCGATCTCGCCCTGAATAATCCGAAAGAGTATGCTCATCATCTCGAAGAAGCACACCCAACCATCTCGGCATTTGGTGGAGCATTCTTGCTCATGCTGGCTTTTCACTTTTTCTTTAGCGACGAACGCGAAACTCTATGGATTAAGCACATTGAAAAGCACTTGAAGAAGCTTTCACACTGGGCATGGCCGTCTGTCGTCACAACCATATTGCTTTTTGGCGTTGCTGCCTTGCCTATCAACTCTCATGCGAAAACGACGTTTATGGCGGGTGGTTTTGGGACACTAACCTATCTTCTTATACACGGTGCAATAAAAATCATTGAGAAATATCAAGGAGTCGACGCGAAGAAATCAGCAGTCAAGCAGGTTGGCTTGGCAGCGTTTATGAGCTTTGTTTATTTGGAAATCCTCGACGCAAGCTTTAGCTTTGATGGTGTGATCGGTGCATTTGCAATTACGAGTAACGTGGTGTTAATCGCAGCTGGCCTAGGCATAGGAGCAATTTGGGTGCGCTCAATGACGGTCTTTATGGTGCGGCGTGGGACGCTCAAGAACTTTGTATATCTCGAGCACGGCGCACACTACACCGTTTTTGTGCTTGCTCTCATTATGCTTTTTAGCGCCCTATACCACATACCTGAACTTGTACCTGGTCTTGCAGGCATAGGTATTATTGGCGCGTCGATTGCCGCATCTATACGGGTACGGAAAAAGCTGGAGACCGGCGAAGTCAAATAATGAACAGACCGTTTTACTTTGAAGTAAAGCAACGACTTTCTGGCGCTCTGGCAAGGAGCGGGGTTATCCATACGCCACACGGGGATATCAAAACACCGGCTTTCGTAGTCGTGGGCACAAAAGCAAGCGTGAAGGCAATGACGCCTGAGCAAGTAAAAGCAACTGGCGCCCAGGTAATGTTAGGAAATGCATATCACTTGTATTTGCAACCAGGACAAAAGCTTATTGAGAAGGCTGGTGGTCTTGCAACATTTACTAACTGGAACTGCCCAACCTACACCGACAGTGGCGGTTTTCAAGTTCTTAGCCTCGGAAGCGGTTACAAAAAAACGTTGAGTATGGAGGTGGAGGGCATAGCGGCAGACGACGTAATGGCACCACGCAAAGACCGGCAAGCATGGGTCGACGACGACGGCGTAAATTTTAAATCGTATCTCGACGGCTCGATGCATCGTTTTACTCCTGAGCACTCAATACAAATCCAGCATGGGATTGGTGCAGATATGTGCTTTGCGTTTGACGAACTTACGTCGCTTTTCGATACGTATGAATACCAATGCGAGTCTATGCGTAATCGGACACAGCCGTGGGCTGAACGTAGCTTGCGAGAAATGCAAAGGCTACAAGCGCTTCATCCGGAGCGACCATATCAGGCAGTTTTTGGGGTTTTGCAAGGAGCCAACTATGAAGATTTACGGCGTGAAACGGCACGCTGGATGGCTGAACGTGAATTCGATGGCTATGGTATAGGTGGGGCTATTGAAAAACAGCGTTTGGGCGAAATTGTGCAGTGGTGTAATGAGACTCTGCCAGAAGATCGGCCAAAACATATGTTGGGAATAAGCGAGCCAGACGATATGTTTGCTGCCGTGGAACATGGCGTTGACACTCTTGACTGCGTGTCACCGACCCGCGTAGCACGAAATGGTGCGTTTTATACGCCAGAAGGGCGCAAGAATATCCGTGTTGCAAAGTATCGGGATGATTTCGAACCGCTCATGAAATACTGCACCTGCTATACCTGCGAAAACTACTCAAAGGCATACATACAGCACCTGTTTCGGGCGAAGGAGCTGCTGGCAAATACACTCATGTCTATTCATAACGAAACGTTCATTGTGGGATTGGTTGACCAAATGCGGGCGCATATAGAAGATGGTACATTCTACGAATTTCGGGACGAGTGGCTAGCACGCTATTACCACGGCCGTAAATAAGAAGTGCGGGCTTTCGCGCCCGCTCGACGACTTCGTTTTTTGCCAGAAAAAAGGAAGCGAAAAACCTCGGCCAAAGGCTCCAGCTCTTGGTGGAATGTTGCTCAGTTTTACAACCGTCTCCTACGACCACTTCGCGAAGTACCAGCCGGTCCGCTGTACAGCGGACGAGTTGTAAAACATGACAACATTTCAGCCATGAGCCTCCGCATGGCCATCTCAATTATATCGCTGACGCGATTGACTATAAGCTGCCTGCGGCCGCATTTCTAACTTCTAATCGTCTAGTTGTACGCTGAGGGGGGTAAAATTCGTCGTTTTGTCATAGTAGTCGGTTCGCTCGCGGGTTTTTAGCCACCGTATGACGCGGTATGTAACCGGTAGCATAAGAGTCTCGACGGTGACTTTAAAGGCTATACCAACGAGAATGTAGTTGACCATTTGCGAGCTGGTGATCAGGCCATAGAAAGCTATCATGCAAAATATAGTTGTGTCGACCGCTTCGCCAAGCAGGGTCGATGCGACTAGCCGCTGCCACATGCGTTTGCCACTGGCTCGAACTTTCATTTTCGCCAAAACAAATGAATTTATAAATTCTCCCACCAGGTATGCGAGCAAACTCGCCGCCACTATGCGTGGTACAAACCCGAACACGGTGTCGAACTCGGCTACATTGGGTGCGCCTTCAAGAGAAGGCATATGCTGTACTGCCGACAGTACTGCTATCATGAGCAGCAGCCAAAAAAAGCTTGTCCATATAGCGCGGCGCGTGTGCTTGTAACCATATACTTCCGTCATAACATCGCCGAGTATGTACGCCAGCGGAAACAGGATAGCTCCACCATCGGCAATGATGGGGCCAAACGCAATGAGCTTCATTGCACCCAAGTTAGAAATAATTAGCGTCGCGACACTTGCGGCGACAAACAAATCATAATAGCGATAATTTTTCGTTTTGGGCATTCAGAATAACTCCGTTTAAGGTTTTACGTTACTATACTGAGTGCCACATCCTTGTGAAATGACTTCACCACTTCACAAGCTTCATATAAATAAGATTTTATAGTATAAAAACGAGATAATAAATATTGAAAGAAATACTAAATAGGTTATATTTAGTTTTAATTATGACTAAAAGACCTAGGAATGCAGAGGCAACCAAACAAGCACTTCTTGATGCTGCACGTGAATGTGCGCTAGCGACTGGAGAATTTCCGACCCAGGCTGATATACTACGGAAAACTGCTGAACGAGGTCGCCCCCTTACAACCGGAGCGCTTTCTAGCCATCAAAATAAATATCCGGGCGAATCGCGAGATGCATTTCGAGCATTCATGCGCGATGCAGGAATTATTCCTGCTGTAATTGTCGATGGGGTTGTGTATGCACGTGGGATGGGCGAGATGACTGACCCAGAAACAGAAATAATACAACCAGAGGTCAATTTGGGCGGTGTTATCGAAGTGCTCCAAGTGTGCGTTGCAACTATTCAGGGTTCCATAGCCAAATTGCAAAATGGCCAGTTTAAGTTATAGCGGCTTGGCCGAGGGTGATGATGTGTTTTTTTCGGTAGGTGTCGAACGCATCCTTATCGTTGCCGTGCTGTCGTATGAAGGCGCTCATTTTTTCGCTGCCAATGAAGTGAGGTAGCATAACATATGAGGCGCCAAGTTCGTACAATTCGGCTGCGTTATCGTAGCTCGTAGCGTGACAAATAAATATACCGTTGCTGTTTTTACCGAGGTAATACTTAAGCAATTCACGATTTGTGGTTTGACCGGGCAGTATACTTACGACCATTTCAGCCTTTGCGAGTCCTAGCTCCTCCAGTAATTCGTAATCAGTGGCGTCGCCATAGGCGTGGTGTATATGCTGGCGTTCAAGCGTTTCGATAACATCCGGGTTATAGTCAACTACAATATATTTCTTCTTCATGTCGCGGAAAGTGTTTACAAACTCGTGCCCCCCTTTGCGATAGCCGAACAGGAATAGTTTGAAATCGGGGGCCTTACCGTGATCGATGTAAGCATTCGTGCGCTCGAATGGAGTCAACCATTTTGCAAACACACGGTACAACTCTTCGTTGTACTTCATGAGATAGCTGGAAACAGCTATTGTTATAAGAGCAGTAAGGGTAAGTGCGTTTAAAATACGTTCGCTCGCTATGCCTTCAGCTAGGGCAAGCGTAATAACAATGATAGAAAACTCACTTACTTGCGAAAGATGAGCTGCTGTCTTAAAACCGGTCTGTTTCGTGAACCCGAGCAAACCCATGCCGAGCGAGACGCTAAACGGCTTTACAAAAAGTGCTATGGCAGATAGTGCGAGTGCAGGTAAAATCGCACCCGACATACCCTCCGGTGTGATGGTACTACCCAGGCTGACAAAAAAGAGTACCAGGAAAAAGTCGCGGAGGGGTTTTAGGCGCGTACTTATTTCTTGTGCGTAAGGCAAAGAGGCCAAAGAAACGCCCGCAAAAAGCGCACCGACCTCCAGCGAAAACCCGCTCAAATCAAATACCGCTGCGACACTAAACGCCCACGCAAGCGCAAAGGTAAAAAGAAACTCTTGGTTAGCAGCAAAAAACTTGGCCAATTTTTCCATGACAAGCCAACCAAACAAGGTTAGAGCACCACCCAAAAGCAGACCCTTGCCAAGTAGCCCATAGAGTTGGTCGGATCCTCCACCCTCATTAGCGGTGGCAAGAAAGACGAGCGCTATGGTAGCCGCAAGGTCTTCGACGAGCAGCACGCCTATTGCAACTTGCCCATACAGGCGATGTTGCTCACGGCGGTCAACAAGATTTTTAACAACAACAATCGTGCTACTAAATAGCATGGAAACTGCGAGGACAACAGTTTCGGTTTGCGGAAGGTTCAGAAGATTCCCTACGCCATAGGTCACGCCGCCAACGAGTAGTGTGTTGAGCAAAAAGATTAAGAAGACCGGCTTACCCGTGTTTCGTATGACTCCTACATTCAGGCCAAGGCCTACTATAAAGAGCAGTAAAGCTATGCCAATTTGGCTGAAAGAGTCAAATGCCTCGTGGTTATGAATGAGGTCGAGCAGCGCCGGGCCGCAAACTATACCGGACAGTATGTAACCGATAATAAGAGGTTGATGCAGCAAGCGCATGACGATCGACACACCGGCGGCAACTGCAAGAACGGCGGCGAGCTGCAAAAAAATTGTCGATTCCATTTACTCTATTGTCCCACAACGCTTACGCTTCACGCAACCAACGCAAACATGTTCATGGTAGAAAATTTGTTCCCCCAGCACGGAATCAATTTTTAACTCCAATTACCTCGCTGCTATACTAAAGACGTGAAAACGCAACGAGTATTCATTCGTAACAGTAGCTCGAGGCGTTTATTTGACATTTTCCTCGTGTCTGCTGTCAGTAGTATATTGTTGCTGAGGTTTTATTTATACATGACTGGCTATCCCAGTGTAGGTGGCACAAAATACCATGTTGCGCATGTCCTGTGGGGTGGTGTCATGATGTTAGTTGCGTTTATGATGAATTTTGCATTTTTGGGTCAAGCTATACAACGGGTTGTGGCTGTGACGGGAGGAATCGGTTTCGGTGTATTTATCGACGAAATAGGCAAACTTATAACGAGGGACAATAATTACTTCTTTCGACCGGCCGTAGGCATTATCTATGCGGTATTTGTCGCCCTGTACTTGGTGATTTCGTTTCTAACAAGGGAGCAAACGCTAACAAGCGAGGAATATCAGCTTAACGCCCTGCGTCAGCTAGAGGAAGCTGTTCATCAGGACATGGACTTCTACGAACGAGCCAACACTCGTCGACTTCTAGAGAAAGCAAATCGGCGCTCTGTTTTGACTCAGAAATTTACACAGCTTTTAGACGTTTTGCCGGTTGCTCCGAGCCATCCGCCAGGACTATATACGCGATGTAGGCAGAATATTGCACGTAAGTACAAAGGGCTATGGAGACAGCGTCGTTCTTCGGCACTCGTTCGCTGGTTCTTTGTAGCAGAAACGCTCGTATTTTTCTTTGCCGTCGTTGGTGCAATGTATACAAATGTGAGTGATGTGCGCGATTTTTTTGCAGGGAAAGCAGATTACGGACATAGCCTAGTGATGGGCCAGCTTACGACGACGCTTGTTTCGGCCGGATGTATTGCATTGGGGCTTTTGCATCTAGGTCGCAGTCGGTTGCGAGCGTTTGAATGGTTTCGTCGGGCGACACTCATAAACCTTCTGCTGACCCAGTTTTTCGAATTTAGCAGAGTTGAGTTTGCAGCCTTGCCAGGGTTTTTCTTTAACTTGGTACTTTTAACGGTTATAAATATCGCCATCGCTGAAGAAGTTCGCCAACGCGACGAAAAAACAGTCAACTACGGAGCACTCTTGCGACGAGTTTGCCGTAGCGAGTTGTGAGGTCGTGAGTGTTTAGGAAAGAATATAAATGAACGTGTTTGTTCCGAGCAAGTAGTTCAACATTGCTACTGACTACGACTTGGTCTAGGGAGCCGTAAAAGACATCAATCGGTAGCTGAAGTGCTCGTACGTCACTGAGAATTGATTGTTTTTCTATGCATTCTTTGAGCGTCCGCATAAAGGGCAGCCACGTTTGCGGATTGCGTACAATACTCCGGGGCAAGGGCGCCACGTACATAAGGCGTTTGAAAGTTTCCGGATTTATACGGGGGTCGTCGTGGAGAAAGCGATATATGTTTAGAAGTAAACCTGTCAATTTTCGAGCAGCTTTGCTTTTTATATCCCGAAGCGGTGGATATACGGGAGGACTTAGTAAAAGTAAGCGACTAAGATTGGCCTGGTGTTCGGTTGCATAGCGCGCAGCCAGAAGCGAGCCAAGTGAATGCCCAATCAGAATAAACCGGCTTCCTAGGCGAAGTTTGTTCATGGTGTGATAGAGCGCACGCATGTGGTCATCCATGTTGTAGCCAAGCCACTGTGGTTTCGGTGAGCTGCCAAACCCTAACAGATCGATGGTAACACAACGGTAGTCCTGCTCGAGGTAAGGCAAAACTTTGCGCCAATCGTCACCACTCGCCGCAATCCCATGAAGTAAAACTACTGTTGGTTTACTCATGTTCCCGGTTACCTGTGAATGGAGACGATATGGACGACCAAAAATTCCATGGAGCAAGTAATCAAACATTGCTTTAGCATATCGTGGATGTGCAGTGATGTAAAATTTGCGTTTTGTGCGTTTCAGTAACTTTCGTCACATACTTTTTGCTCGGGCTTGTCTACAATAGCTTCTGGAAATATGATTTTCCGTCGAAAAAGGCCGAAAGTACCGGCCTTTTTAAATTATGAATCACATATTATATGAACCTTCAATTTTTCGTGTCTGCTGCCTGGCACGATTCGCAGAGGCCAATCAGTTCTATTTGGTGCGAAGTGACGGTAAACCGCCGATGTCGGGCAAGATTGTGCAGGCGGTTCTCCAGGATTTCGTCCTCGGGGAGGGCTATGCTAGCCCCACACAATGAACATGATGCATGATGATGGTGCTCGTGAAAGGCTTCGCCGAGTTCTAGGCGGTATTTCCAGCCGGTTGGTATACGAACAATGATGCCGAGTTTTTCGAAAAGCTCACATGTGCGGTACACGCTTGCGCGATCAACATCAGGACAAGCCGCCGTTAGTTCAGCCATAGTAAGGCTTTTATGGTGCTGGAGAGCATCAAAAACAGCTTTCCGCGGCCTGGTCATACTAATGTGGTTGTCTTTTAATGCATTTTCAAATATTGCTTGACCATTCATGTCGCAAGTATAACAAAAATTGCGACATTTTTGCAATTATTTGAGCTGTCTTTTACCATATCCATCATGACAATATTTATACTCGCATTCATTGCGTTCAGCGCGACATTGGTGGGCGGAACGCTAGCCCTAAAGAATCAAGACAAACTTCAACGACTGCTCGGGTTGACGGCCGGTATTGTAATGGGGGTCGTTGTGTTCGGGCTTTTACCGGAGATTGTTCATATTGCGGAAGAAGTTGAGATTGGTCTTTCTTCGGCGATGATAGCACTTATGGCGGGATTTTTGCTATTTCACATCATAGAAAAAACTATTCTTATAACTCATAGTGACGAATCCAAATACGGTGAGCATCACCATCCTCACATAGGGTGGGCAAGTGCACTGGCCTTGGCGGGTCATAGTTTATTAGACGGGTTTGCTATAGGCCTTGCTTTTCAGGCAAATACTGCCGTTGGAGTAGCCGTAGCAATAGCAGTGGTCGCTCACAGTTTTTCAGACGGGCTAAATACAGTGAATCTTATGTTGGTACACAAAAACACGCAGTCGCGAGCCGAGCTTATGCTACTTGTGGATGCCCTAGCACCGGTAGCTGGTGTGCTGTTAAGTTTGGTAGTACATTTCAGCGAAACATTTACGCTTTTTTATTTAGCATTTTTTGCAGGTTTTTTGCTCTATATTGCGGCCGCAGAGATTCTACCAGAAGCGCACAGCAAGCGTTCTTCGTACGGCACAATCTTGCTTACAATACTCGGCGCGGCGGCAATGTACTTGGTAACGAATCTCGCCGAACACGGTCACTAGGCATTGGCCGTGACAGCGGCTCAAGAAAACGCTACACTGTACACCATGGAACCGGTGGAATTACTGCTTGGCGTTCTCGTTGTTGCACTTGCTTTTGCGCTGGTGTATGTTCTTAGCCGAAAACCATCAAATGAAAGCGCGTTGCTTATAAAGGAAGATCTGCGGGCGCTCAGTGAAGACATAACCAAATTGAAAGATGGGGTACAGTCGCAGATTTCTGACCGTTTAGATAAATCGCAGTCTGCTATGTTTGGTGCGCTGCAAAAGCAGTCGGTCGAAACAAATAAAATCATCGCGGATATAACACGCAACCTAACCGAACTGAAAAATAGTAACAAAAGAGTGGTTGATGTGGCGGATGAGCTGAAAACATTGCAAAATGTGTTGCAAAACCCAAAGCAGCGCGGTGGTCTCGGCGAGTACTACCTCGATACCGTGCTTGGCAATGTCCTGCCACCGCATATCTACGAAACGCAGTACAGATTCAAAGACGGTGAAATTGTAGACGCAATCATAAAGCTCGATAAGGGGCGCATACTCCCCATAGACAGTAAATTTAGCTTGGAAAACTACAATCGACTCATAGACGAAAAAGACAAAACCCAGCGTGAAAATCTCGTGAAGATCTTCAAAAGTGACCTCAAAAACCGTATCGATGAAACAAGCAAATACATCCGGCCGCGTGAAAACACGCTCGACTACGCCTTTATGTTTATACCTAGCGAGGCGATTTACTACGACCTACTGGTAAATAATGTCGGTGCGACCGGAACGAATGCGCGCGATCTTATAGAGTACGCATTTATAGATAAAAAAGTTATCATCGTAAGCCCGACAACACTGCTTGCATACTTGCAAACGGTGTTACAGGGACTTAAGTCGCTGCAAATTGAAGACCAGGCGAAGGATATACAGAAAAGAGTGGCAGAACTGGGTAAGCACATCCAAGCGCATGATACGTATATGCAAAAACTTGGGAACTCGCTCGGGACAACGATAAATCATTTCAATGCTGCGCATAAAAGTTTAGGAAAAATGGATCGGGACGTCGTAAAAATATCCGACACTACTGCAAGCGTCGAGCCACTATTGCTCGACAAGCCGCAAACCGACGAATAGTAGAATGCCGGGAGGGTTATGTAGTGCCGTCTTTAGTTACTTCGCTGGCGCGATAGACAAAAAAACGGCTTCATGGGAAGCCGTTTTCGAGATTCTAAATTCTAGATTCTATTTTTTCACTTGTTTTTTCACGCTGGTGGTGAGTTCTCGGCGGGCAAGAGCGGCGCATTCGGCTTTGGCGTCTTGGTACATCATTTGTTCGGGCGGGGTTTTTTGCGTCCATGCACTCGGACCGCGTAGCGCTCCTACCACACCGAGCTCGCGCGCAACTTTGAGATAGCGTATGGCATCTATCACCACGCCTGCGCTGTTTTCGCTATCCTGCACGGATAGCTTGAGATCCATGGTTATTGGTGCGCCACCGAACCCTTTGAGACGAATGTTAAAGTATGCAACCTTATTGTCTTTGAGGTACGGTAGAAATGTACTCGGTCCAGCAAACAGGCTATGTTCCGGTACGGGTATGCCGCGTATGTCGTTTTGCGCACGGATGACATTTTCTTTGGATTTCTTTTTACTGGCTAGTCGTGACTGCACCATCATGTTGTTAAAGTCCGTGTTGCCGCCAATGTTCAGTTGTTGATGAAACTCAACCTCTGCACCACGGTCAAAGGATAGCTCTTGCAGGACTTGGCTCACAACACTTGCGCCGATCTGGCTGCGCATGTCGTCACCAATGAGCGGTAGTCCAGCGTCTATAAACTTTTTCTCCCACTTCGGGTCGCTCGCTATGAAAACGGGAATACAGTTTAGGAAAGCAACTTTGGCGTCAATAGCACACTGCGCATAAAACTCGGTCGCATCTTGCGAGCCAACAGGTAAGTAGTTGAGTAAAATATCTGCCTTAGTATCTTTCAGAACCTGCACGACATCTACCGGTTTATGCTTTGCAACCCGAAAACCAAATGCTTCTGGTTGATCTTGCATGTAGTCGCTCACACCGTCGAGTGGGTTTCCCATTTGCACAACCGGCCCAGCAGGGACTTTGTCTTGAAACACGCGTGCGCAGTTTGGTTTTTCAAAAATTGCAGTACCGATCGGTTTGCCCACTTTGCGTTTGTCTACGTCAAAAGCTGCCACAACTTCAATGTCGCTGGTGCGGTAACCGCCGATGTCGGCATACATAACTCCAGGAATATTTTCGCCCTGGTGCTCCCGGTAAAATTCAAATCCTTGATAAAGGGAAGAAAAACAATTTCCCACACCCACTACTGCAATCCTAATTTTCTTTGCACCCATAGCCCCTCCTTATGCTTTGCGCCTGATTGTAAACGGACAAAAAATATAAATCCAATACATAGTTTTTACGTTTGCTATAATAATTATTTATGGACGATATGCTTAAGAAATTCGTTGCGGTTGTGGAGTCTGGCACATTTACTCAGGCTGCGGAAACGCTGCACATTTCTCAGCCAGCCCTGAGTGTAGCGATAGCTAAGCTCGAAAAGCAAACCGGATCTTTGCTGTTTGAGCGAGGGGGCAAACACGGCCTCATCTTGACAGAAGCCGGCAAGCAGGTCTATACGGCTGCTTTGGAACACCGCCGGGTGGACTATGACCTTTTCTTGCAGCTCGGTAAACTTGGCAAGGAAAAAGTACCACTACGAATCGGCATGATAGACAGTGTTGCGGCACTTATGTGCGCTCAAGACGAACCGCTACGTACACTAGAGACTTGGACTGAACTGAGTTTGCACGTACTGCATTCGTCGGCACTTCGGCAATCAGTTAAGCGGAGTGAACTTGATGTTGCGATTGTTGTTGCGGACGACAAAGAGGACGATAAGCTAGAGGTCGCTGCTGTCGCGCAAGATGCATTGCTTATGGTTTGTGCACCTGGTGAGGAAAAGAGCATGCTGCAAATGATTCGTGGCTCGCTTGCTTTACCTTTTTTGTCTTACACAAAGGAATCGACAACCTACCATGTTATAGAGCATGCCTTGGCGAAAGACTCGGTGCGCGTCGAACCGGTTCTGTATTCCACAAGCCCCGACACAATCCTGGCTATGGTCATGCGCGGTCGAGGTGCTGCGATGCTGCCAGAGCTATTAGTAAAGAACAATATAAAACAAGGGTTGCTCGTGGCCTTGCTGGTACACAACAAACCGTACCGAGTAACCAGGCGTTTACATGTCGTTACCTTGAAAGGTCGTAAATTACCGCCGCGTCTCGCTGGCTTGGCGCTTGCCATGCGTGAACAGCTTCGTGCATATATGGCGTAATTTTACCTGGGATGCTGGTTTAACAGAGGAGTGTTTTACTTCGTTTACAAGACGTTAAAGAAAATTGCGCAAAGTATGAGCGCACCGAGGACAATCCGATAAACAGCAAAAGGTTTAAAGTTGTGGTGAGTGATGTAGCGGAGCAGCCAACTGATGGCAAAAAGCGCTGTAAAAAACGCTGCCACAAGGCCAATGGCTATGCTTGCCCATCCGCCAGTAATGTTTGGGATGTCGCTACTATACTTTGCGAGTTTGTAGGCACTGGCCAGCACGAGAACAGGGATGGAAAGATAAAACGAAAAAGCGGTTGCAGTCGGCCGGTTGAGCTTCACAGCAAGGCCACTGACAATTGTGGCACCACTGCGAGATATGCCAGGAATCATGGCAACGCATTGTCCAAGACCAATGAGTAGAGCTTGGCGTGGGGTGATATGTTCCAAGTCAACTGGATCGTCTTTTCCGTGCACTGGCTTATTATCAACCAGCCATAGTATTATTCCGCCAACAATGAGTGCGAGGGCGATGACGAGCGGCACTGAAATTGCTGATGATATTTTATCGAATGCTAGCCCAATTGCTCCAGCAGGAATCGTCCCGAGTGCTAAAATTTTCCAAAAATTGATTGCTGCTTTTTCTTTGCGCAGAAGCCCGAGTGTTTTTACTATGAGATCCTTACGGTAATACCAGATGACGGCAGCAATCGCCCCAACCTGTATGACAACCGTGAAGAGTTCGTGGCTATCACGAAAGTTCATAAGCTCCTGGCTCAATAGTAAGTGCCCAGTACTAGAAATGGGCAAAAACTCGGTTACCCCCTCGATTATCCCTAATATCAAAGCCTGTAAAAACTCAATCATTACAAACTAGTGTACTCATTTGATGCCCAGCTGTCACCCTAATTTTGTTTTGATTGCTTCATGAGATCAAGCACCAACGCGGCGGTCCAGGAAAAATTATGTGCACCGAGCGGTTCACCAGACACTGGGTCGAAATATTCAGCAAAACCACTGCGGCGAACCATGTCAAGCGTCGTTTCCGTTAGGGCGTCTGCATGGTCTTTGTAGCCGGCACGGCGCAAGCCATCAATAACAAGCCAGTTTGTGTTTACCCATGTAGGACCTTGCCAATAAAGATCGGGGTTGTACTGCGGGCTATCGAGCGGTACGCTCGGCACGGGGAAATTCGGCCCAAAGATGTGATCGTTCTCTAGTAACCTGACGAGGTGATCGGCATGCTCTTTGCTCAGAGTTCCTGCATAGAGCGGCATCAGAGTTGCAATACTCGGTTGTTTGAGGAGTCGGTGGGTTATAAAATCGCGTGACCAATAGGTTTTGCTGTATGGGTCATACAGTTGGTTGAGCGCTCGTTCGCTTTTATCCATGCGATCTAGCAATTCGTCTGGTAGCTGAGAATGCAGTGTTTTGGCTATATCCTTTAGGCGTTCATTTGCCCGAATTAATATACAGTTGAAGCTAAGATCTTCAATGCTGAACAGCCCATGATCCAGAATCTTCAGTGTGTCGTAAGCCTTCCGGCGCAAACGACGTTGGGCGTCGAAATAGCTCAGTGTTTCAAGCGTGCTTAGGCGTTGACCCGGTGGAATATAATGTCTGTCGCGCCGAAAAAAACCAATGATACCATCCAGCTTCGCCCAACGTATAAAGCGGATCCAGCTAGGCATAAGGTGTTCGTGTAGCTCGGTCGTCCACGGCGGAGTGTTG
This sequence comes from uncultured Candidatus Saccharibacteria bacterium, assembly GCA_964425975.1. Lineage (GTDB taxonomy): Bacteria > Patescibacteriota > Saccharimonadia > Saccharimonadales > UBA4665 > JAGXIT01. The sequence continues at coordinate 1,866 of CAYROK010000008.1, read as the reverse complement.
TCGAGACCACACTCCCAGGGATGAAGTAGGAGCACCAAGCCCTCACCATGTGGGTCGCGGTCGTTGTAGAGCCACTGATGGTATGACAACACGTGAGGTAACATCAGGCGATACCACCCCCTCCGCTCGGCCAGGTTCATTTTTTGACCGACTTGCCAGACGGCTTCGGCGAGCATGGGTGGCTGTGTTATCCCACTTGTGGCAATGCCATCGGGTGAATAAGGACTAATCCAACTTCGCCAAAACTCGCGGTCGCGGCGGTACTGCGGTTCGTTGCTAAAGATCATGTTTGGAAGCATGCCATTGCTCCACTGACCTTTAACGAGGCTCAGGAGCTCTGTTTGAGCACGGTCAACATCTATATGACGAAGACCGATGGCTATAAAGCAACTGTCCCATAGCCATTGGTGAGGGTAAAGGTCTTCAGCCGGGATGGTGTAACTACCTCTGTCGTTTGCGCTTAGGATGACTTTTGCTTGCTCATCGAGCGGTAACGATGCCGTTGTTTCTACCTGCTCGATTTCTTCCTCAGAAAGTACTTCGTCAGCCCGTAACTCGTCCTGATCATTTTTGCTCATGCTTCTTAGTATACTGCAATTTGATGATTACAGATGTTCCGCTAGCGATAGTTTGTAAAGCTGATGGGGAAGTCGAAGTCTTCGCGGGAGCGGAGGAGGGTCATGACGGCCTGCAAGTCGTCTTTACTGCCGCTCATGACGCGCACGGCGTCGCCTTGGATTTGCGTTTTTGCCTTCGGGTGCACGTCTCGTATGAGTTTCGTGAGGGTTTTAGACTTGTCTTGGTCGAGCCCGGCCTTGAAAAGAACTTCTTGAGTTGTTTTAAGGTTAGATTCAACCAGTTCGCGAGTCGTATCGAGGACTTTTTGGCTGATGCCACGAGCGCTCAGTTTTTTGCGGACTATGTCCAGGATGGCGTCGACCTGCCAATCACCACTACCGGTCACCCTAAAGCCTTTTTTGTCGTCCAGCCACGCGAGTTCAGCTGGCGTGCCTTTGAAATCATAACGGCTCGCCATCTCGCGCAGGGCCTGGTCGAACACATTGTTCATTTCGGCCTTGTCGTACTCACTCACTACATCAAAACTAAAATTTCCCATAGAAGGTAGTATACTTCTAAAAGAGTTAAGAGTTAAGAGTTAAGGGGAGGCGGCATGAGCGGATTTGATGATGGAGTAATGGTGGGTGAGACGAAGATGGATGCGAAGGTGTTGTTCAGAGAGGCGCAGATAGACGAACGTGTTGCAACGCTTGCGAAAGAAATTGCGGCAGACTATGCGCCGAAGGGCGGGCTGCATACTGTTACCGTACTGAATGGCGCGCTACACTTTGCGTCCGCACTGCGCTTCGCGGTGTCGAAGGCGAACCCGGGACTTGGCTTCAATATGACCTCAGACACCATTCACCTTGCGAGCTATCATGGCACAGAGTCGACAAATGAAGTTAAGAAAATTAGTGATCTAACCCACTCTGTCGAAGGCAAGCATGTGCTTATTGTCGAAGATATTGTGGACACGGGTAAAACGCTCAGTGTGCTTGTAGCAGAACTGAAGGCGCAAAAGCCTGCTTCGCTTGCGATTGTGGTGTTGCTAAGAAAACCATCAAAACTAGCAGTGTCTGCAGATGCTCTGGGTGACAAAATATATGCCGGTTTTGACATAGGACCAGAGTTTGTTGTCGGTCATTGTTTCGACTACGATGGTAAGTTTCGTGATGTGCCGGATATTTATGCCTTGAGCCCAGCGGCTGAACAATAAAGCTAGTACGTACTTCCTCGTTCTAGATAATAGAGTACTGACCCACCCTCACTTTTTCTCTCCCGTCTGTTGAGCCACCGGTAATGGTGGCA
>CAYROK010000007.1:23097-51289 GCA_964425975.1 uncultured Candidatus Saccharibacteria bacterium | reverse complement strand
AACCAAAACTGTAGGTCGTTTTTGCTTATTTGGCAAAAAGTGAGGGTGGGTCAGCTTGCATACTGCTTGCGCTTGGTGATATGATAGGTGCGGAAAACTATATCCAAAAACCAAACACTTTATGGAAGATCAACAAAAACAACTTGTAGCCAAGCTCAAAGACGCGCAAAACGTACTTGTGACGGTGAGCAAAAATCCTTCGGTAGACCAGCTTGCCGCGGCTATTGGCTTGACGCTTGCGCTCAATAAACTTGATAAACACGCTACGGCTGTCTACAGCGGTCAAACACCCAGTACTATCGAATTCCTTAAACCCGAGGATACGCTCGAAACCAACACCGATAGTCTGCGCGACTTTATTATTGCACTGGACAAATCAAAGGCGGATAAACTGCGTTACAAGGTTGAAGATCAAGTGGTACGTATTTTCATAACGCCATATCGCACATCTATTTCCGACAAAGATCTTGAGTTTAGTCAGGGTGATTTCAACGTCGACGTAGTTGTTGCTCTTGGTGTGAAGGAACAAGTTGATCTGGACAGTGCCATTGAAGCCCATGGGCGGATTTTGCATGATGCGACGGTTTCGAGCGTAGCCATAGAAGGCCAACCTGAACTCGGCACACTGAACTTGGTAAATCCCGAGGCGAGTAGCTTGTGTGAGGTTGTCACGAAACTGGTGTCTGAACTCGACAAAAGTGTTTTAGACGGTCAGATAGCTACAGCACTTTTGACTGGAATCGTTGCCATGACCGATCGCTTTAGTAACGACAAGACCACGCCAGATACAATGAGTTTGAGCGCAAACCTCATGGCCGCAGGTGCAAATCAGCAGCTGATTGCAACTGAGCTAGCCGATGCAACCAGGGAAAGCATACCGTCTGAGCCAGCTAAAGATACTGCTGCCGTCATATCTAAAAATGATCCAGGGACGCTCGAAATAACACATACGTCAGAAACCTCGGCCGAGCCAAATCAAGATGAAGAAATCCAGCGCATTCTTGCTCCTGAACCGATAGCAACGCCCCTTGAAGACGGCGAGCGTACTATCAACCAGATCCAGGTTGATGACCATGGCCAAATACTGCTCGCGTCTGAAGAAAGGGCGGAAGAAACAAAAATAGGAAAAGCGAGGGCTGTCGGTGACATGTCGGTAACAAAAACTGACGACGAGTCTCCAGTGACACGTGAAAGGATGATTGAACCCCCCTCACGTATGGGTGAGCTCACGGCTAATGTTAAAGAGGAAGAACTTGATGTTTCCACCGAAGAGCTTACGTTACCGACGCTTGATGCACCGCTCTTGTCACATACCGACAGTGTATTGACTGAATCTAGCTCGGCTATGCCAACTGCGCCACCTCAGACAGTTATCGAACCTGAGCCTGTGACTTCACACGCTACCCCAACCCTATCGGTACAGTTGACCCAAGACAGCGCGTTACCGTTAGATACGGTGGATGACACTTCTGTGATCGATACGAACGAGCAGACTTTAACTGAGATTGAAGAAGCTGTTGACAGCCCACACGTACAAGCATCTCCTGCTACTCTCAATGAAAAACAAGATACTACTGTCGAGGGCGCACGTAATGCCGTCCAAGCTGCTTTTGCAGCTGGTTCAAATGATGGCCCGCAGGAGCCTATCGTTGCGCTAAACGCACAATCACTCGGATCTGAATTGCACATGCCTGAAGGAGAGCAGCAACTTTACCAGCCAGCACCTGGGTTTGGTAAGTCTGGCCAACCCTCTCTGATGCAAAGTCCTTTTGTGACCGAACCGCTTCCAGGTGGTTCGCCCGCAGACCAGACACTGGATATGCCAGTTCCGACTGGTCTCACAAGTGTCCCAGTGCCACCGAGCATTTTCCCAGGTAGTTTGCCGCCTCAAAATAGTACAGCTCAGCCTCCTCCTCCAGTTCCGCCACCGCCAGTGTTTCCTGCTGCATAGATCCATCGTGTTATGCTAACTGACATGCAAGGTGTAATGCTCATCGACAAGCCAAAAGGTTGGACGTCCTTCGACGTGGTAAATTTCGTGCGAAAACAGGTCGCGATGGCAGAGGGGAAAAAACCTAAAAACTGTAAGGTTGGTCATACCGGTACGCTCGACCCATTAGCGACTGGATTGCTTGTTGTGCTTGTGGGCAAGGAATATACACGAAGAGCTGGTGAGATGAGCAAACATGACAAAACGTATGAAGTAACAATGAAGCTCGGCGAAACGAGCATTACCGGGGATGATGAGGGGGAAAAGACTCCCTTTAACTCACGCATCCCAGGTAAAAATGAGATCCTCGATTCGCTCCGGAAATACACGGGCGAACTCATGCAAACCCCACCAGCATACTCTGCAATCAAAATTAACGGACAGAAGGCATATGATTTAGCCCGCAAGGGAAGAGAAGTCAAACTTGATCCTCGGCCGGTAACGATCTATGACATACGTAACGTTCATTACGAATATCCGCGTATCTCATTTACGTGCGATGTTAGCAGTGGCACGTATATTCGTTCTCTGGTGCAGGATATCGGCGAAGAGCTCAAAACAGGGGCGTATATGACTGCACTTTGTCGAACGTCAGTTGGCACGTACAAGTTAGTCGATGCCATAGACGTTAACAGTGATTCACTTACTGCACATCTTTTCGAAACTTCAGCATAAGCGTTGACATGATAGCCAATAGCGTTTTATGATACTGGTAACGTTTTTGACGTGTAGCTACATATAAAAGCAAAAGAGGGACAAGCATATGGCATCTAGATTACCAACTCCAGGCAGTGATGATGGTACGTGGGGGGCCATCCTCAATGACTATTTAGCACAAGCCCACAAAACTGACGGTTCATTGAAGGATAACATCGTAACTACAGCGGCACTAGCTCCTGGAGCGGTAACGGCATCCGGGTTGGCTGACGGCATCATAACTGAGGCAAAACTAGATTCTTTACTTCAAGCAAAGGTAAATGTCGGTGCAGGTGGTACCGTAGCAGACGCAACGACAACATCAAAAGGAATCGTGCAGCTGGCTGGAGACCTAGGTGGTACTGCCACAGCGCCAACGGTACCAGGTTTATCAGGCAAGGCAAACACATCGCATACCCATGCGGCCAGTGATATTACTTCTGGCATGCTTGCTGCTGTTCGTCTTGGCTCTGGCACCGCCGACAGCACTACGTACCTCCGAGGCGACGGTACGTGGGCTACCCCTGTGGGAGGAGGTGCTGTGTCGAGCGTAGCTGGCAAAACAGGTGCGGTGACGCTTGCGGCTGGTGACATTGCTTCTGGAACATTTGCTACAGCTCGTTTAGGTTCTGGAACCGCAGACAATACTACATACCTCCGTGGGGATGGCACATGGACGACCGTATCTGGTTCGGGTGACGCTTCTAGTATAAACGGTGTGACGGTTTCTGGCACACCCTCTTCTGGCCAGGTTCTTAAGGCAACGAGTCCAACGGCTGCGACATGGAGTGCGGATTCGACGGGAGCAGGTTATACCTGGAACTTCCGAACGATCACCGCGGATGCCGCCGCGGTAGACGGCGATTACGTGTTAGCAGACACTACTTCAGTTGGCATCACCGTTACGCTTCCTACAGTGGCAAGCGGTGCGGCCGTGCGGGTCAAAAGAATGACTGGCGGCTCAAATAGTGTGCAAATCATTCCCTCGGGCGGTGCGTTAATCGATGGATCAGGCGTTGGGTCGCACGTACTCGGTAATCAATGGGATTCAATGGAATTTGTCAGTGACGGTACTAACTGGTACAGAGGATAACGGGAGGATCTAACATATGCCATTTACAGGAACAGGTACAGGAATCCAGAACGCTAACGATGTGTTTTTTGGGTCACTTACCCAAGATAACGTTCTCTCGTACAATAGTACGACATCAAAATGGAATAATACACCGGTTGTCGGTTTTGCTGCCCTCGCTGCAAAAGGCGGGCAGGAAACGGTCTCGACCCAAAACGCCACTGGTGCCACAACGCTCAACCTCACCAACGGTAATGTGTTTGATACTACACTCACAGGGAATGCAACGTTTACGTTTAGTGGTGCGACGAACGGTAAGGCCTGTAGCTTTTCACTCTACTTGCACCAGGACGCGGCGGGCAACCGCACTGTTACGTGGCCGGCTAGCGTGAAATGGTCGGGTGGTATACCTACTCTCACGACTACCGCGAGCGCAGTTGATATCCTTGTTTTTGAGACACTAAACGGCGGCACGACGTGGTATGGATCGCTCGTAGGCACGAATTTTTCATAGATTAACAACAGTCTAGTAAACGAGGAAACCCCCTATGCCATTTACCGGTAGCGGCACAGGTATTCAGAATGCAAATGATGTTTTTTTCGGTTCGCTCACCGCAAATCAGACGTTGCGTTATAACAGCGTAACCGCAAAATGGAACAATACTACGCTATCGGTTTCAAACTTTGAGATAGCAGACGACGCCGTTACAGAGCCAAAACTCTCTGTTTCAAATAGCCCTATCAATAACCAGTTTTTGCGCTGGAACGGTACGGCGCTCGAGTGGACCAGTATTTCGTATGAATCTCCAATTATTGCTGGAACAGCAAGTCAGTACTGGAGGGGTGACAAGACTTGGCAGACACTAGATAAATCGACGGTCGGCCTTGCAAATGCCGATAACACATCAGATGCGACGAAAAATGCCGCCGCAGCCACGCTTACAAATAAAACGATATCGGGTGCTGCCAACACGTTATCTAATATCCCACAATCTTCAGTTACTAACTTATCAGCTGATTTAACGGCAAAAGTAGCGCTTTCAACGGCAACTACAAAAGGAGATTTATTTGTCGCAACCGGCGCATCTACGGTAACTCGGCAAGGAGTCGGCACGAATAATCAAATTTTGACCGCCGACAGCGCCCTCGCTAGCGGTATAAAATGGGCTGACCCTGCTGTCGTAAGTGTAGCGGGAAAAACGGGCATAGTTACTCTGGCAAAAGGTGATGTTGGTCTTGGAAATGTCGACAATACCAGTGATGTAAATAAACCAGTCTCTACGGCTATGCAGACTGCCCTTGACTTGAAAGTCGACGAAACTGTTGGTGTCAGCGGGGGTGCTTCGTTAACCGGTGGCGGGGTTTTAACCACAAATCGGACAATTACACTCGTTAATGACGCTACGAGTCCCGGGAATAGCATGTACTACGGTACAAATAGTACAGGGACTAAAGGCTTTTACGCTATCCCAGCTGGTGACCCAACTATGGGTGGTGACCTAAGCGGTGTGGCTTCGAACGCACAGATCGCTTCTGGTGCAATCGGCGCTACCGAGCTTGCAGCCGATGCTGTGACAGAGCCAAAGCTTGCTATAAGCAATTCGCCATCGAACGGACAGGTAATTAGCTGGAACGGTTCAGCGCTTGCGTGGGCTGGCAGTCCCGCATATACAAAAGTTTCTGTAGCAGTAAGTTACACTGTGCCGAGTGGGTTTTACTATGTGTTTGCCGATGCCACAAGTGGTGGCATAACTGTGACGTTACCGACTCCGGTTTTGAACACATACGTACGCGTGAAGCGAATGAACAGTAATGCGAATGGTGTACAAATTGTTGCTCCCGCAGGTGCTTATATAGATGGTTCGGGCGTCGGTTCAGATGTACTCGGTAATCAATACGATAGCCGTGAATTCTGGAGTGACGGTACGAACTGGTTTAGATAGGACGCACTGAAGGACGGACTGTTGCAATAGGGGTGGTACTCTGGTATACTGTTGTGTAACGCCATCAGTATCTCTAACAACAATTTGGGAAGGAATAGATTACAGCGTATGATTTCAGCTGAAAAAAAGAGTGGTATTGTCAAAGATTTGCAGAAAGGTAAGGAAGACACGGGCAGTTCGGCTGTGCAGGTCGGAATATTTACCGAGCGCATCAAGGAGCTGACCGAGCACCTCAAGGTAAACAAAAAAGACTTTGCTGCCCGTCGCGGTTTGTTGCAGCTCGTTGGTAAGCGAAAGCGCCTACTTCAGTACATTGCAGATAAAGACGGTCAGGCTTATCTGGCACTCATTAAGAAACTTGGCATCCGCCGCTAGCATTTAGAGTTTAGACCTTGGAATTTGGAATGTAGGTAATGCCTAAATTCCATCCTCTAGAATCAAAATTCTAGCTTACATTAACGAAGGGGGTGAGCAACAAAGAACAGGTCTCCATACGAAAGCATGTATGGGCACTTGCACCTTGTTACTCACCAAAAAGGAGGCTTATATGGCCGAAACTACTACAAAAATCATTAACCCATATGGTAAAGGGCTTGTGGTCGTTGAGACAGAGTTCTGCGGACGTACACTAACACTCGAGGTGAACCGTATTGGGTTCCGTACGACAGCTAGCGTACTGGCGCGCTACGGAGATACTGTGGTGCTTGGAACGGCGATGTTGGGACGTCCGGTTCATGGCATGGATTACTTCCCACTTTCGATTGATTACGAAGAAAAATTTTATGCGGCAGGCAAAATTAGCGGATCGCGTTTCATAAAACGAGAAGGCCGTCCCAGTGATGACGCCATCCTTATCGGAAGACTCATTGACCGACCCATTCGACCACTTTTCCCGAAGGGTTACCGAAACGAAGTGCAAGGTGTAGCAAGCGTACTCAGTATGGATCCGGCATTTCGCCCAGACATGGTTGCCATGATCGCCATGAGTGCTGCACTGATGCTAACTGGGGCGCCTTTTGACGGCCCGGTCGCTGGTGTGCGCGTCGGTATGACCGACGGCGGTGAATTCCGCGCTTTCATGAGCGCCGAAGAGCTCAATGCCAGTAAACTCGATCTTGTTGTCGCAGCCCGCGAAGGCGGTGTCATGATGGTTGAGGCTGGAGCAAATGAAGCAACTGAAGAAGAAGTTGTAGCGGCGCTGAAGTTTGCTGAAGAGGCCATCAAACCAGCACTGGCTGCCCAGCTAGAGCTTGCCAAAAAGGTCGGGGTGCAGGCGGCTGAATATGAACTGATACTTCCTGACGAGACAAAGCAAGCTGAAGTCGATGCGTGGGTTGAGGGTAAACTTGGCACAGCACTGCGGTCGCCATATCCAGAGCGAAACGAAATGATTGGTGTCTTACGCAAACAAATGCACGATGAGTTTACGGCAAAGATTGGTGAAGAGGAATATTCGGCTCACTTTACCGAATATGACGAAGCACTTACTATGGCTCTCCACAAAGACGTTCGAGCAGGGATCGTAAAGGATGGAACTCGTCCAGACGGCCGAAAGCTCACTGACATCCGTACACTGAGTTCAGAAGTTGGTCTGCTGCCACGCGCGCACGGTTCGAGTATTTTCACCCGTGGAATGACCCAGGGAATGAATATCGTGACGCTTGCACCATTGTCTTACGCACAGCTTGTCGACACTATGGAAAAGAACGAAGAGCGTCGCTATATGCACCACTATAATGCGCCAGGCTATACCGTAGGTGAAGTCCGCCGCCTCGGAAGCCCGGGTCGGCGCGAGATTGGCCATGGCTATCTTGCAGAGCGTGCCTTGACAGCCGTTCTTCCGAGTGAAGCAGACTTTCCGTATGCAATTCGGTCAGTAACCGAAATTATGAGCCAGAACGGTTCAACAAGCATGGCCGCAACATGTTCAAGTTGTTTGGCGCTCATGGATGCTGGTGTACCACTCAAGGCTGCAGTCAGCGGAATTGCCATGGGTTTGATGGTTGATGGCGACAAAACATACATCTTGAGTGATATTGCAGATGCTGAAGATTTTGCAGGCGACATGGACTTTAAGGTTGCAGGAACCAGTAAGGGCATTACCGCACTTCAGATGGATATGAAAGTCCATGGACTGTCGGTGGAAACACTTGCCAAAGCTCTTGAACAGGGCAAGGAAGGCCGCGCCGTCATACTTGCACACATGCTTGAAACATTGCCGGAACCACGCACCGAAATGAGCCCATATGCACCACGTGTTGAGAGTATTCAAATCAATCCGGACAAAATACGCGAAATTATCGGTAAGGGTGGTGAAACCATACAGAAGATTACCGCTGAAACTGGTACGGAAATCGACATTAAAGATGACGGTACGGTAATGATCGCCAGCCCAGATGGAGGTGCTATCCAGAAGGCGAAAGATTGGATCGCCAGCATTGTGGAAGAGCCGGAAGTCGGAAAGATTTACGAAGACAAGCCGGTTGTCTCGGTTTTGGACTTTGGAGCTTTTGTACAGATTATGCCCGGGAAGGACGGCCTAGTACATGTAAGTGAAATGTCTGAAGAGCGGGTGAACAAACCAAGCGATGTCGTGAAAGAGGGTGATCTCGTCACCGTAAAACTCGTCGCTATCGACGACCGTGGTCGCTTGCAACTCAGCATGAAAGCCGCGAAGCGGGAATCAGAAAAGAAATAGGCAATTGAACATTTAGCAGACATATCAGGTAGCAGAGAGCAGAAATTTAGCAGATGACAGGTAGCAGACAGCCCGCGAATGATAATGACCCGAACAGACACGCGTTGCTTGAACGAAGGATGCTGATATTTGCGGCTGGAGTCGTAAAAAAGCTTCAAGTAAGTCCAAATATTCCTGTTAAAATCGTCGATCAGCTCATACGATCAGCTTCGAGCATCGGGGCAAACTATGCCGAGGCTTGCAATGGAGTCTCAAAGCTGGATTTTCGGAATAAGATATATATTGCAAAAAAAGAAGCCGCAGAGACCAGATTCTGGATTGATCTTTGTATTGAAATCACTAGCGATAAAAGTTGGCAAACACTTCGCCAGGAAGTGCATGAACTATTGGTAATCCTGCAAACAATCACAAACACCTTAAAGGATAGGTCTGCTAAATGATACCTGACAAATTTCTGTCATCTGCTACTTGTTTGTTTGCTAATTTTCCTAGGACGACCGATGGGTAAGCAAATAAAACTCGATCAAATCAAGGCTCGCATCGAAGCTTCCGGTATAACCCCGGAGCTTCGGGCTCAGGCGACGCAGCTTGTTTTTGGCGAGGGCAATCCTGATGCAGTCGTGCTTTTTATCGGTGAGGCACCGGGGAAGCAGGAAGACTTGCATGGAAAGCCGTTTGTGGGGGCGAGCGGCAAGTTCCTGGACGAAATGATCGCGAGCATCGGTATGAAGCGCGAGGACATATATATAACAAACATCGTGAAATACCGTCCGCCCAACAACCGTGACCCGTTGCAAGAGGAGAAGAAAGCCTTTCTACCGTATCTGCAGGAACAACTCGAGATTATACAGCCGAAGATTATCGTAACGCTTGGGCGGCACAGCGGCGGGGCGTTTCTGCCCGACCTGCACATTAGCAATGATCATGGTAAGCCAAAGCGCGTTAAGCTAGCGCTGCATGATGACCACTCGAAAAGCTTTTCAGTGGTGATCTTGCCGCTCTATCATCCGGCTGCGGCACTGTATAACGGTGGTATGCGTACGACTCTCATGGAAGATTTTGCCCGTATACCGACAATTTTAGAAAAAATAAGCAAAGAACAACGTAAATAATAAGGAAGAAACATGGATAACAAACCAAGAAAAATGAGCCCAGATCGCAGAACGCGAAACGCGCAGGGAAGTCAACGAAGTGAAGGTAACAGAGGCAGAAACGGCTTCCGCGGTAAAAATGGCAGCGCAAGCAGTAACGGTAACAACGGTCAGAACGGCCAGCAAAACGGTGAAAAGCGTCCGACCGTGAGTCGTGGCGCAGCCGTCCGTGCCCAGAAACGTACCCAAATGGACGCCCAGCGCGTTGCAAACCAATGGATGCCAGCGCAGGTAGACGAAAACCGCCGCGCCAACTTTATAGATGATTCACCGCGCCTAAAGATCATTGGCCTCGGTGGTATGGACGGCGGTGGAAGTAAAAACATGATACTCGTTGAGTACGTGCATGATGCAGTTGTTATAGACGCAGGCAACGACCTGAGTGTCGACCTGCCGGGTATCAACTACGGCATAGCGGACACCGCCTACATGGAATCAATACGCCACAAACTTCGCGCTTACGTAATTACTCACGGTCACCTCGACCATATTGGTGGCTTGCCGCATATAGTGCCAAAGTTTCCTGCCCCTATTTATGGCAGTAAATTTACCATTGGCCGTGTGCATGAAATATTTGAAAACTTCGGGCTTCCTATGCCAGAAGGCTTTGAACTGCAGACTGTTGAAATGAATGAAAACACGCACGAACGGCTGAAGATTGGTGAATTTTATGTTGAACTCGTCCGCGTCACACACTCTATACCAGGCAGTACCATTGTGGTACTCGACACGCCGGTAGGGCGCATCATAAACACCGGTGATTTCCGGTTTGACCCTCAACCGCTTGACCACGAACGCACCGACATGGAACGGTTGATCGAACTAGGCAACGATGGTGTTTTGGCGCTTCTAAGCGAGTCGACAACCGTAGAGCGTGTAGGTCGCACTCCCAGTGAAAGCACTATAGAGCAGAGCTACGTAGACATAATGAATCAAGCGCCAGGACGGATATTCGTCGGGGTTTTTAGTACAAATATGAACCGTATACAGATGATTGTGAATGCCGCCGTACATCATGGTCGCAAGGTAGCGATAGATGGCCGCAGCATGGTTAGTACGCTTGAAATGGCAGTGCGTCATGGTTTTATGAAAATACCAAAAGGAACATTTATTCCCATAGCATCTGTGCCAGGTATGAGCGACGATAAACTTGTCGTTATTTGTACAGGTAGCCAGGGCGAGCCAAGTAGTGCGCTGCAACGAATGGCAAATGGTGAGCACCGACACATCAAACTCAAAGAACAAGACACAGTAATTCTTTCGAGTACGCCTATCCCAGAGAGCGGTAATGATGCCCTCATTGGTCAAATGGTTGATGACCTAACAAAAAATCACGTCCATGTGTTTGAGCACCGTAATCATGACCTTGATGGCGTCGGTCCTCTGCACGTTTCTGGTCACGCAAGCCGTGACGAGTACGCTGAAATGATCCAAATGACAAAACCAAAGTTTTTCATCCCGATTTATGGCGCATATCGTGTTAAGCAGCGACACATCGAGCTAGCAATAGAGCAAGGCATACCTCGCGCAAACTGTGTAAATGCGCTGAACGGTGAAGTTATCGCATTAACTCCAGATAAAATGGAAATAATCGGCGAAGTTCCTACCGGCACTATCTTAGTCGATCAAACCGGAGCGATAGTGAGTAACGTCGTCGTGAAAGACCGAGTGCTGCTGGCCGAAGAAGGACTGGTAGCTGTGGTACTTACCGTAGATAAAAGAACCGGTAGTCTTATGACCAGCCCAGACATTATTAGCCGCGGGTTCATATACATGCGCGAACAAGAGGAAATAATGAACGGGCTGCGAGCCGAAGTACGTCGGGCTGTGCAGCAGCGCTTCAAACGAATTGATATAGATCGTTTCAAAGCGGAAATCAAAGACCACATTACGCACTATCTATTTGAACAAACTGGACGTAGCCCTATCGTCATACCGGTGGTAAACATTTTGGGTGGTAAGAGTGAAAAGCAGGCAAGTACCGGTCAAAATGCTAACAAACCTGCTGAGCCACAGAAAACACCCGAAGAAATCGCTGCCGAACAACAGGCTCGCTTCCAGGCGATGCGTGAGCGCCTGCTCAACCAAGACCCCCGCGTGGACTAAGCGCTAGCATTATTGACAAAAGGTCAATAATTTGCTAGTATAAAGTCATGGGTATATTTACACGAAAACCAAAAGGCAATGAACTAAATGGCGGGGATATTTTCTCAGTTGGGGATACGCGGCATTACCCACGCACGCCAGCCGATGCCATGGCTGCGGATAAAACTGATATTGCGGCAGTGCAAGAGGGACTGGGTCGTCTAGGCCCGCCCCGAGAGATAACCCCAGAGCAGGCCACAGTCGAAGGTCTACTAGCTAGTATCATGCACGATAATAAATAACCTGATTTATATTATGAACGAGCCAAAGGATATCCCTGAGAAGCCTGAAGGCACACCAAGAGATCCTATGCGAATAGGTGATTTGCTTAGCGAGGTAGTTGCGGAAATTGATGCAAATCAAGAGTCAGCTGAAGTTACCGCTGCCCGTGTGGCGTTAGCAGAAATCCTTGACTACACGCGTGCTCGGTCTGCTAGTCAAGCCGAGATAGATGCGGCACGAAAACGGCTAAACGATGCCCTAGGGCAAACCGGTGGAACGAAACCGATAGATTAAAAGAACGAAAAATTGTATAATCAAAAGCATTATGGCGAAAAAGAAAAAACAGAGTAAAAAGAAAGCATCGGCACCGATAGAAAAAGTGCCCTCACCGGTGATGGGCTACATATTGGCAGTGGTGTGTATACTAGCAGCAATATTTATTTTTATCGGCGGATTTAACGCCGGTGGCAGCCTGCCAAAAGGACTATTTGGGGCAGCCAGCTGGTTGTTTGGCTGGGCGGCATGGTTGGTACCCATTACGCTCCTGTATTGGGGCTATTACAAATTTACCAACGACGATCACCGTGTGCCACGCGGCCGTGTCTTTAGTATGTATATGTTCCTCATACTTATGTCGGCGTGGTTTTTCACCGCCTTTGCGAGCACGAAAGACGAACCAGGGATTGCTGCCCAAACGCTCGGTGGCAACGGCGGGCATGTCGGCGATGCCGTGGGCGACGCAGTTCTTTCGGCGCTCGACAAAGTTCCCGCCAGCTTGTTGTTTTTTGCATTTGGGTTGCTGACATTTTTCTTCGCATTTGGCATTTCTCCAAAAGTGTTACTCAATCTTCGTAACCTCTTTCGTCGTAGCGAATCACAGGAAGAAGGTGAGCTAGCTGCCCTAAAGGCAAAGGCTGCGGAAAGCGGTTTCCAGTTGAACGAGGGTGTCCCAGTAGTAAAACATAGCGAATCGGGTATGAACAAAGAGCAGATTCACCACTCGACTTTTCGTAACACAGCCCAAAAACTCGCCTCAACTGAAAACCATGAAGCCCTGACAACGACCGGCGACCCCGATTGGAAATTGCCCAGTGTTGAGCTGCTTGATCAGAAACAGGACAAGGCAGATGCAGGTAATGTTGAGGGAAATGCGCGCATAATAAAGGAAACATTTGCAAACTTCGCCATTGACGTTGAAATGGAAGGCGCAAACATTGGCCCCCGGGTCACTCAGTACACTTTGCGGCCACCTACGGGCGTTAAGCTCACGAAAATAACGGCACTAGAAAACAATCTTGCCCTAGATTTGGCCGCTACAACTATCCGCATGGAAGCACCGATCCCCGGCAAAAGGGCCGTGGGCATCGAAGTCCCAAATGTTAAAGGTGCAACGGTACGGTTAAGTTCTATCATCCAGTCGCGGGAGTGGGTGGAAAGCACGGGTCCGCTCACGTTTGCTATTGGTAAAGATATTGTTGGACATTCGGTAGTAGCAGATCTTGCTCGTATGCCACACCTGCTTGTTGCTGGTCAAACCGGATCCGGTAAATCGGTTATGATAAATGACATCCTGACGAGCCTTTTGTACCGCAACTCGCCCTCAGACCTAAAACTGATTCTGGTCGATCCGAAACAGGTCGAGCTGACACCGTATAACGACTTGCCACACTTGCTTACGCCCGTCATTCATGAGCCAGAAAAATGTATATCTGCGTTGAAATGGGCGGTGGCGGAAATGGAGCGCCGCTTGCGCACAATGGCAGAAGTCAGCAAGCGCAATATAGAAGAATACAACAAAGTAAAGCCCGACGAACAAATGCCGTATGTCGTTATTGTTATAGATGAGCTTTCAGACCTTATGATGATGGCGGCTCGTGACGTAGAAGCACTGATAGTTCGAATTGCCCAAAAAGCCCGTGCTGCCGGCATACATTTAATACTCGCTACCCAGCGACCAAGTGTCAACGTGATAACAGGACTCATCAAAGCAAACGTTCCGGCGCGAATCGCTTTCACAACCGTGAGTCAGGTTGACAGCCGCACCATTATCGACCAAATGGGAGCAGAAAAGCTCTTGGGTCGTGGTGACATGCTCTACATAACCGCGGAAATGCCAGCACCAAAGCGCGTTCAGGCAGCATTCGTGAGTGACGCAGAAACAGTAAAGGTAAATGATTTTATACGTGATCAACGTGCTCCAGACTACAATGACGAAGTGGTGAGCCAGCCAGTTCAAATCGGCAAAGGCGGAGTCGTTGTGACTGATGATGCCCATGGTAGTAATGCAGATGAAGACATGTTCCGCGATGCGGTGCGTGTGGTTATAGAAAGCCACAAAGCGAGTACCAGTTTACTGCAACGCCGACTTCGAATAGGTTATGGTAGAGCCGCGCGACTCATGGAAGAAATGGAGGAGCAGGGTATTATTGGCGCGGCAGATGGTTCCCGTCCACGTGATGTACTTGTGAGCTCACTCGACCAAGTCTTTGGTGGAGGTAGCGTTGGCGAAAGTAGCGGTGCCGATCTTGATGAGTACGGCGTGCCAGTAGAACCAAATGATCGCGACGAATATCTCGCCCGTTGACATTTTAGTGCTCAAACACTGCATAGGGCAAAATGTATGTACACAAAAAATGTGTTCATTTAGCGTAAGGTTCAAAGTATTTTTCGTTGTAGACGACGCAACGGTTCAGTTTTGAATAACAGATTGGGATAGAGAATTTTACTACACATTTTGCTTGCGTTTTGGTTTTTTGGGGTCTACCATGGAGTTAAAACAAACAGGCCAAATGGAGCGAGGTGGTGGATATAACCGAATGTATTGAGAGACTACATAAGGCCACCATCATCTCACTCCGGCTCATGAACTTTACTACCTGCCATTGGCAGGTTTTTTGTTGACCAGAGATCATATTTACGCTATAATTTGTTCTACTATTAACTCAGCTTGCATCGTTTAGGAGTGCAGGCTGCCCTCGGTGCAGGACTGGCACGAGGCTCTAGGAAGCCGCGAAGATCGCAGCGAACGGTATGGTTAAATACCAGGAGCGAGAACTGGAACGAGCTGACAAAGAGAATTGCGCCAGGCATGTGACGAGGTAACCAAAAGGAGCATCTTAGTGAATAACTACGAAATTGCAATTCTCTTTGATCCAGGTCTTGAAGTAGACCTTGAGCAGGCGACCAAAAAGGTCGAAAAATTATTTACTGACAATGGCGGCAAAGTTGTTAGTGTGGACAACTGGGGCAAAAAAAAGCTTGCGTACAGCATCAAAAAACACGACAGTGCCGTATACGTTTTTTACACGGTTGACATGCCAGGTGAAGGTGTACGTAAACTAGAATACACACTCAACATCACAGACGAAGTTATTCGTTTTCTTATCGTACGCCCCGACCACAAGAAGATTGCTAAGGCAGATGCAGAAAAGGCTCGGAAAGCAGAGCAGGCTGCAAAACGAGGTGATCGTGAAGACAAGGAAGACGAGGAGGAATAAACCATGGCTAAAATTTTTAAACACCGCACAGACGTCGCATATTTTGATTATAAAGACTTCAAAACCTTACAGCGCTACATAGACCAATACGGTAAGATCGAAAGCCGTAAAAAAACTGGCCTCACCGAGTCCGAGCAGCGCCATTTGGCTGTAGCTATTAAGCGCGCCCGTCATATCGCGCTTTTACCGTTTGTGGCAACGGCCTAATTCAGCCTTCACAGAGTGGCACCCTTTCCGCTGACTGCTGCGTCTCCTCGCTCCACCGTACCATGAGTACGGCTCCACTGTGGTGCTCGCATTCAACGAAAATTGCACCACTCTGTGAAGCCTGAGGTATACGAGATTACTAGTGTTCGATACTTGACGTGGGTGGGTAGGGGGCGTAGGGTGAGTAGTACAAAGTAATGAGGACGTAGTTTCCTCGGAAGGAGTTTGCCATATGGCACGTAGTTTTAACCAAGTAGTATTAATGGGGAATCTTACTCGAGACCCTGAACTTAGACAGACTCCGAATGGTCAGAATGTTTGTAGTTTTTCTTTGGCACTGAACCGGTCTTACAAAGGCGCAGACGGTCAATGGCAAGAAGCAACCGATTACATTGATATTGTAGCGTGGGGACCGCTCGGTGAGCGCGTTGCGCAGTATCTC
This sequence comes from uncultured Candidatus Saccharibacteria bacterium, assembly GCA_964425975.1. Classification (GTDB taxonomy): domain Bacteria; phylum Patescibacteriota; class Saccharimonadia; order Saccharimonadales; family UBA4665; genus JAGXIT01. The sequence continues at coordinate 35,226 of CAYROK010000007.1, read as the reverse complement.
AGCAAAGGTCGACCGTGTTTAGTTAACGGACGTTTGCAAAGCCGCAGCTGGGAGCAAGATGGTCAAAAGCGCAGTAAGGTAGAGGTTGTTGCGCAAGACGTTACTTTTCTCGGTGGTGCCGGTGGCGGAGATAACGGCAACTATACGGGCGGTGCAGGCAGCTCCGGCGGCGATAGTAGCTCACGCCCGCCAGCCAAAAAGAAAGACGATGTCGTCATAGAAGATGTAGGTGACGAACCTATTAACCTCGACGATATTCCGTTCTAAGGTCAATCATACGTGGTTAGCGCAACTAGTATAGCTCAGAAGCTCATTGCTCTCATAAAAAACGTCAGTCGTGGTGTAGATGTCGAGACCTTGTCGCAAAAAGATAAGGCCGTACTACAGCAGATACATCTTGCGTGTAACGAAGTGCGCCTCGATGTTCGAGATTATGAATACGCTCAGACGCGAGACGAGCAACTGAAGTGGGCAAAAATTGGTCGGCATAACATCTCAGCGCTCAGCAAAATGCTTCTGTCACTCGACGCAATATTTACTGCGGCAGATATTGCCGAGTGCGGCGCATATCTTGAATCACTCCGCTCTGCACTAGAGTAGTCAAGCCGTAACAGGGGTGGTATACTTATGGCTAACGAATAATGCAAGATAAGGAGTGCGGAATGGGTTCATTGTCGATCACGAATCTTAAAAAAGGAGTGGTGTTTCAGCTCGACGGGCAACCGTGGAGGGTTATGGAATACAACCAAAAAGTCATGGGTCGAGGCGGCTCGATCGTAAATGTACGCGTGAAGAGCTTGCTTGACGGCAAGGTGCTTGAAAAGACTTTCAAAGGAAACGAGCAGCTGGAAACGGCTGATGTCACGAATCAAACGGTGCAGTACTTATACCGTGACGGCACCGTGTACCATTTTATGAACCAAGAGACGTTTGAGCAGTTTGAAGTGAGCGATGAGCTTATGGGCGATGGCGCTGGCTACATAAAAGAAGGCGATATGGTAAGTCTGCAGTTCTTCAACGGCCTGGCCATAAATGTAGAACTACCAAAAAACGTGCCACTACTTGTTACGTACACTGAAAATGCAGTCAAAGGCGATACGTCGAGTGCCATAACCAAAGACGCCACGCTTGAAACGGGCATAACCATCAAAGTCCCCGCGTTCATAAAACAGGGTGACCTTATCTCGGTAGACACGAGCAACGGTGCGTACCGCGAGCGTGTCAAGGAGTAACGAAGCAGGGGTTGATAGTAGAGGGTGGAAGGTAGGGATACTATATGGTTGGAGATGGCGGGAAGATTGAATCATTTTTCAAACTGAAAGCGTGGCAGGAAGGGCACAAGCTTGCCATGATGATTTATGATGCGACCGATTCCTTTCCGGACAAGGAGCGCTTTATCCTGGTGTCTCAGCTTTGCCGTGCGGGTATTTCTGTCACTTCAAATATTGCTGAAGGCTTTGGTCGGGTGACCAAGAAAGACAAGGAACATTTCTATACCATGGCAAATGGATCGCTATACGAGATCGAAAGCCAGCTTCTCATTGCGCGTGACCGCCACTATATCGACGAGCTTACATTTCAAAAAACAGCCGAACAAGCAAACACGGCTCACAAATTGCTACACGGTTTACTCAAAGCTCATAAGGAACGACAGTGATGCATCTACAATCTACTTTCGACAATCTACCCCCCAAGCGGAGGCTGGATATTGAATTAGTGCGACGGAAGTTGGTGGCGAGCCGGAGCCAGGCGGAGTCATATATACGTCTCGGCAAAGTCTATGTGAATGGGAGCGTCGCGGTGAAAAGCGGGCAACTGGTATCTGAGGACGATAAAATTGAGGTGAAAGTTGTGACACAGTATGTGAGTCGCGCGGCGCTGAAGCTCAAGAGTGCAGATGCGGCATTCCAGATAGACTGGCGGGGTAAAACGGTGCTCGACGTCGGGAGTAGTACGGGCGGGTTTACGCAGTATGTCCTACAGCGCGGTGCGGCAAAGGTGTTTGCTGTCGATGTTGGCACAAACCAACTGCATCAAAGTTTGCGCAGTGATGAGCGTATAGAACTCCACGAGAAAACCGACATTCGCGATTTCATCACAAAGGAAAAGCTAGATATCGTCGTGGGTGATGTCTCATTCATTAGCTTGCGTGATATTTTGCCGCATGTCGCAAAACTAATGAACCCAACTACGATTTTAATAGCAATGGTAAAGCCGCAGTTCGAGGCGGGACAGAGCAGCATGAAGCACAAGGGCGTTATAAAAAATGACAAGATGCGTCGAGATATCATGAAAGATTTTGAAACGTGGGCGAGGAAATATTTTTTTATTATCGACAAAAAAGACTCGGATGTTGCCGGCAGCAAAGGCAACGTCGAGCGCTTTTATTTGCTCCAAAAAATAAAATGAAGTGAAGCTGCCATCTGTTCTAGGGCCTTCCTGGGTGAAATAGCACGGCATAATATTGCATTTCGCTACTGAGTTGTTAACGCGTACAATAGTGCTTGTGTACTATTTCCCGAGCAGAATGGTGGCCGGCAATCTTATTGCTGACCAGCTGGAAAAATCTTACCGGTACCAGGACTGTGCCGTAGTAGCGCTGAGTGACGGCGCTGTTTTAGTCGGTGCGGAAATAGCAAAACGGCTACACTGCGTTATAAATATGTTGCTTTCTTCGGCTATTCAACTTCCTCGCGAGCTTGAAGTGCTTGCTAGCATAGACAACTTCGGTGGAGTTACCTACAACGATGCCTTTAGTCCGGGTGAGCTCGAAGAGATAAAGGCGGACTATTTTAACTACATTGAACAGCAAAAACTTCAGAAACTCTTTGAAATGAATAAACTTTTGGGCCAGGGCGGAGTTTTAGACACGAGGTTGCTTCGAAACCGGGTCGTTATAGTCGTTTCAGACGGTTTGAGTAATGGTTTTTCTATGCGCGCAGCGTATGAGTTTTTGAAGCCGATTAAAACAAAAAAAGTCATAATGGTTTCGCCGTTCGCGAGTGTACCAGCAGTCGATCAGATGCACATGTTGGCCGATGAAATTGTTTGCCTCAATGTTATTGAGGATATAATTTCGATAGATCATTACTATGACGATAACGCCATGCCAGCCCATGAAGCTGTTGTGCGTATACTAGAAGATATCGTCATGCACTGGAAATAGCGCTCTACTATTCTATAAAGTCTTCAAGTGCCGGTACGTCGAGCAGAACAATTTTTGACTGTTCGGTCGTGATAAAGCCCTTACGCTCTAATTCTGAGAGCGTTCGGCTTGTCGTTTCGCGAGTTGCGCTAATAGAACTGGCAATATCTTGGTGACGAAGAGGAGCTTCTATTCGGACACCACCAGTCTCGCTCTTTACGCCAAAACGATCCGCCATCCCCAGCAGAAAAGAGGCGAGTCGCTCGCGTACAGTGCGATATTCAAGCGTCATGATACGATCGCCATGCAAACGGAACATGTCAGCCAAAATGCTCACCACCGGAACGGCTGCTTCTGGGTGGGTTTGAAGATGTTGCATGAACGTATCTTTACTAATGAGCCAAACCGTTGTAGCCGCAAGGGCCGTGTAGATGATTTCCCGCTCACGACGGGCAATAGCCCACGTCAAACCCAATAACTCACCAGATTGCCGAATAATTAGCAGGTTTTCTTCGCCGTATTTTGTTATATCGTAGGCTTTGACAAGGCCGCTTTCAATATAAAATACACCAGGGGGGGAACCGCCTGGTCGAATCAGGAACTCACCTTTTGCGTATTCCTGTTTGGTGCCGGTATGAAACAAATCTACCAGTGCCGCCAATTGTGCTTCACTCGCGAGCATAGGCACATTATCCCATAGCCCGTTACCTCTGTCTATAAAGATTCATACTGTTCCGTCTCGCCTGTGTGATATTTATCGCATGATGTATGTGAGGAACCATACTGCACTTAGAGTGGTGCTCGGTCATACTGGTTATACATAGAGAATTACCGGTCAGTAGACCGAGAATCTCTAGGGAGACAGCTATGGTTAGCATGAAGGAGATTACCAAACAGTTACGGCAGATTGGGTGCGATTATGCCGTGTGGGGACGCAGTGAGATTCATGAGCTAACCAACATTCTCATGGATGACGAGCAAATCTTACAGGCCGTAAACGGCTACTACGATGGCGGATTTGCGATGATTTGTGTTACAAATTACCGCGTTTTAATCGTGGACAAAAAGCCACTGGCGCTTACGGTAGAAGATTTACGCTACGACATGATTGCCGAAGTTGACTTCAGCTCACGCGTATTTACCTCAGTGTTACATATATTCACACCAATGCGCACGCTTATTTTTACGAGCTGGAGCATGGCTAAATTGCGAGCGAGTATGAATTACATTCAGCAGCGCGTAATGGAGTTGCGCAACAACGACTACCTTATGAGTCAGTTCATGCAGCAGAAGGAGCAACTAAATCAAAAATCGATTTCAGGCAAGCGATGGCAGCGCCAGAGTGTTCCGCAAATGATACCTACCACGATGACCTCTGAAAAACCAAAAGCCGAGTTCGAGGCCTATAAACCACCGGTACGCCCACTAATGAACCCGTACACTAAAGTCCCGTTGCTGACACGCCGCCGCCGGTACCCGAGCTTTTATTAAAGCCGTCTGAGGATGACTTTGCTATACTGTCATAAGCAGTATGAGACGAATACCCTTGGGATTAATAGGTTTTTTGCGGCGGCATATCGTGCACCATCCTCGTCTAGTCTATGGCGGGGTTGGTGTGCTACTCATTGTTGTGCTCGCTCAGTGTCTTTACCCAGCTGACCGAGTACTGCCGTTTACTCGTCTTGATGGGAAAAAAGTCGGTTCTCAGTCTGAAAAGCAGATCTCTCAATTGCTCATAGACACGTACAGCAATGTTTCACTAACGCTTCATGTAGACGGTCCAGCAAAAGAGCTTTCACGCAAGACCACGGTAGCGCCGGCGGGAGTAGAGCCAGATATCAACCGCACATTGGCTGAACTCAAGTCGTATCCCTGGTGGCAGCGGATCGTGCCTTTTAGCGGATTAGTAAAAGGGCTAACGAAAAACCAGCCTGTTCGTGTAGCTTTCGACGACCAGCGCTTCAAAGAGTACGCTAAGGTCGAACAGGCGGCTTGCCGCGTAGAACCGAAAAATGCCGGGGTTATGGTACAGAATGGCGCCGTAGTTCTCGATGCGGCAAAAGATGGTCAATCATGTTCCATAGAGTCGTTGCGAACCGAGTTAAAGGGTTTGGCGCTCGAACCCAAAGGCGTACATGCATATGTGAGCGCGGACACTATCAAGCCTATGCGCTCAGACAAAGATGTAGAGGGCAAGCTCAAAGAGGCGCAAGGACTAACCGAGCGTAAACTCTCCCTAAGACTACTCGAAACCGATTATCAGGTAGCAAAGCCAACGCTTGCCTCGTGGTTAGTGATAACCGAAGATTCCAAGGACAAAAAGAAGTTGATAGTAGACGTTGACACAAAACCCATCCGAGATTACTTGAGTGAAATGCAGAAAAAAATATACGTCGCACCTGGTGTAACGACAATACGGACGACAGACGGTTCAGAAACGGATCGAACAGAAGGTGCCGTTGGGCGCGGGCTGAACTTTACCTCAACGGCAGACGCCCTTCGGAAACAATTGTTGGAGGGTGATGGTGCGGTTTCGGGCGAGATTATTCCGTTGCAGCCGCGAATCGTTTACCAACGTTCGTATTCGGCAACACGCGCTGGGCTACAAGCCCTTTTAAACGATATCGTGAAGGATAAAGGCGATTATGCCATTTCTGTTCGTATGAGTGATGGTTCGGTTGTAAGTAGTAACGGCACAAAACGGTATCACCCGGCAAGTACCTACAAAATGTATGTTGCCTATAGTTTTCTGAAACGAATTGAAAACGGTTCTATCAAATGGGATGACACTGCTACGGCAGGCAAAAACATGAGCCAATGCTTTGACGTGATGATTATCAACTCAGATAACACCTGTGCGGAGTGGCTGGGTGACAAAATCGGCTGGTCGAATATACAAAATGAAGTTCGTGCACTTGGACTGAGCAACACCAGCACCATTCGTGGCGCAATGTACTCAACGAGCGACGACGAAACACTGTTCCTGCACAAACTGCAGTATGGCAATATTCTTGGTACAGCCGAGCGAGACCGGCTGCTTGATGTCATGAAAAGGCAAGTTTACCGCGCTGGAATTCCGGCGGGTGTGCGAGCAACCGTAGCCGACAAGGTTGGATTTTTAGATGGTAAGCTTCATGATGCGGCGATTGTATACGGCAGTAAGACCTACATGCTCACCATACTTTCGCAGGGCAGCTCATGGGCGCAAATAGCAGATGCGGCCCGACAGATAAATGACCAAATGAACCGAATGTAGGAAGCAGTGCAGGCACTCGCGCCTGCAGGCGACCTTCTTTTCTTGCCGCAAGAAAAGAAGGCAAAAGAGCTCGGCACGCTTCCATCATCTTGGCGAACTGTTGTCGTCGACACAATCGCCATTCGAGAGAACACGAGATGGCTTGATAGATTGTGTAGCCCGGCAACAGTTCGCCAGGATGATTCCAGAGTGCCACACCCATAAATTATTTCGAGGGGTAATTACTTACTCACGTTGAATTTGAACTCGACGACGTCGTTGGGCTGCATAATGTAGGTTTTACCTTCGGTGCGCACCTTACCGGCTGCGCGAGCCGCAGCCACCGAACCGGCAGCAATCAGGTCGGGGTAAGCGACAACATCGGCTGCTATGAAGCCACGTTCAAAATCCCCGTGAATGACACCGGCGGCCTGTGGGGCCGTAGCGCCGCGTGAAATAGTCCAGGCGCGCACCTCTTTGTCGCCAGCAGTAAGGTAGCTTTGGAGGCCAAGTGTTTCGTAGGCAGTATGTATGAGCTGAACAAGTCCGCTTTCGTGCACGCCATAACTTTCGAGTAGTTCGGTGCGGTCGACTTCATCGAGGCTGCGAAGCTCGTCTTCTAACTTTGCGCAGACGAACAATGCCGGGGCAGGAGAAACGATTGATTTCACCTGGGATTGTACTTTCTCATCTGTGAGTTTTACTTCATCTACGTTGAACAAGTAAATTATTGGTTTGAGTGTAAGGAGCTGAAGTTCACGGCGCAGCCATTCACATGACTCACTGTTCATTATTTCGGGCTCACTCCATAGGGGATTTCCTTGGTCAAGAATTGTTTTGACTTGCTCTACAAATTCTACAAATGGCTTCAGCTTGGTATCTGATTTGGCTTCTTTTTCTAGGCGGGGAAGGCGATTTGTGACCGTCTGTAGGTCTGCTAGGACAAGTTCGGTGTTTATCACGTCGATATCTTTGGACGGCTCATGTGATTCGTCGACGTGTGTGACATTTTTGTCATCGAAAGTGCGTACGACTTGGACGATGGCATTGCAGGTTCGTATGTGGCTGAGGAACTGGTTACCCAACCCCTCACCCTTACTAGCACCCGCAACGAGTCCGGCAATATCTACAAAGGTCACGGTGGCTGGTTTTACCGGTGCGCCGTGGTATAGCTCGCTCAGTTTATCGAGTCGTTCATCTGGGACAGGAACAATGCCCGTATTTGGTTCGATTGTTGCAAAGGGGTAATTTGCCGCCAAAATATTACTGTCGGTCAGCGCATTAAACAAGGTACTTTTGCCGACATTTGGTAGGCCAACAATGCCTATTGATACACTCATGCTTGACATTGTAACAGAGGTGGTAAAATAGTGCCATGACGGACAATGAGATCGTATACGTCGTGGACGCGCAGGGAACGGTATTGAGCCAAGCTTTAAAAACAGACGCGCACGAACAAGGATCGCTCCACAAGACGGTTATTGGCTGTTTGCGTTACGGTGAGGATTTTGCGCTGGTGCAGCAGGCGGCTGACAGGCAGGACGCTGGTCAGTGGGTGAACCCGGTGGGTGGTCATGTGCAAGCCGGCGAGAGCAATGAAGAGGCTTTACTGCGAGAGTGTGAGGAAGAAATTGGCACCCGAAATATTCGGTTCGCATATCTTGGCAGCGCACAGTACCGTCGTCAGATCATTGGCCGTGACGAAAACCATTTGTTTTATGTATACGAAATACGAACTACTGATAAAATAGTCCTCGGCTCAGAGGCGGTTGCCTTGCAGCGCTTTACCGTACAAGAACTAAAAAATTTGTCTGAACAGGGGTCAGATATGCTTGGCGATGCGTACTATTTTGTCGCAGAAAAATTCTACAAAAACTTACTTCCACAAAACTACACATATCGATTCCGAGGCTAAGCTACTAGGTATTCTGTTACTATTTATGACGATCGGGTAAACATGTGATGATAATCAAAAATCGAGACAGAGTAGTCGATGGCAGATTAAAATTTGGTAGCTAAGTATTTTCGTTGAAACCGTTTGAGGATGCCATGTGAATTGTCTAGGTGCTGGGCTTCAAAGTATGTTATGAACTGGTCTAAAGACAAAACATTTAGAATTGCCCCGCCAGACAGGTTGATCATGCCGAGTAGTGGACGGCTATTTTTGGAGGAAACGTATCTGGATACGTTGACGAGAAAAAGAGACGTCCAGTGCACGGCTGGCAAGCTGGACCGTGGCAAGATTAAGTGTTTTGTCTTTATATGGTACTGAGCACGTATCGCCTCAACTTCACTTCGGCAGGGAAATGGCGTAATCCACGTACTTCGCTGCAGCTGAAAACACCCCATGCAGCGTAGTTGTCTGGTCAGATTCCGGCGCGCCGATGCATGCTCCTCGGGTATATCATATATGACGATACGCCATGTTTTATCCCATACCTTCTGAGGTTGGATGATGATATCAGATAAGCGGACGCGGCTGAGGCGCCGTCTGGCTTTGTCGGTTATTTGCAGTCCATGCTCGTAGTCTCCTGCCAAATAGCCCCGATTTTTCATGTACGCTATGATCCGCCTAGTTTCCCGCGTACGTTCGCGCTCATCAAGTTTGCGTTCGAGCAGGCGGTAGTGCTTGTCGAGAGCCTGAATCAGGTTGGGGGTGAGCAGACCTGATAATCCTGATAATCATATACAGCATATACAGGACTGTCCTGCAACAGATATGAATTTTGCAGAATATAGATTTAACAGGTATAATTTTGATATGCCATCGCACAATATTATTCGCTATGATGTCGCCGGGGCCTACTATCACGTGTATGCCCGCGGTGCGAGCAAGCAGCCGATATTTCTCGACGTAGCCGATTGGCAGCATTTCTTGGATCTTTTCCAGCGCTATCTGTCCGGCGAACCGACGGCTAGCAAAACGGGGCGTCACTACCCAGACTTTCAAGGACGAATCAGCTTGGTTGCGTACTGTCTGATGGGAAACCACTTTCATTTATTTCTGCAGCAGCACGAGAGAGGTGACCTGACGGCATTTATGCGAAGCCTGATGACGAGCTACAGTCGGTATTTCAATTTGCGGCACAAACGGACGGGCTCGCTTTTTGAGAGTCGGTTTAAGGCGTCGATCGTAGACGACGATGCATATATGATGCATATCAGCCGGTACATACATCTGAATCCGCGCAGCTGGAAGTATTATGCCTACTCGAGCATCGACTACTATCGTCACGGCAGGGAGCCGAAGTGGCTTGATACGGTGATCGTCCTGGATAACTTCGCGGATAGGAAGGCGTACATCGATTTTCTGTCTGATTACGAATCATATAAACAGGGATTTGACGAAATTAAGCACGACCTCGCCGATCAGTAACAGAGATAAGAAATAAAATTTGTAAAATCTCCATCTGTTACAGGACAGTCCTGTATGTCATGTCCAGTCCTGTATGTCCTATAAACCCTGTAAAATAAGTTGGAATATGCTTCCAGATTCTCGTTTGTTATAATTGGTCTATATTTGTAGCAGGGAGGGACTATGCATGCAAAAAGATAAACCCGAAAAAACAGCTGGGATTGTTACGAGTGATAGCGTAGTGGCGTCGAGGCCACATTCATTCAAATTGCCACACCAAAAAACACTCCAAACTATCTTCGTCCTTGTGCTCGTTGCCATCCTTGCCCTTGTCGCTTATTGGTACAACGACACATACCGACATACCACTGCTCACAATGTCGATCAAGTCATCGGTAAGTTCAAGCACTCTATGTCAGGCGGTAAGACCGCAGAAATTACAGGCAGCGTACTCTCCTCACTTCAGCCTCAGGGATATAGCTATCAGGTGAAGCCCGACAAGGCGCAAACTATGGAGTATAAAGTTGCGGCAAAAAAGCTTCAGAAGACCTATGATCGAGCCCGACACATTCTCAACTATCAGGGTCTGACCGACAAGCTGGCCGCAAAGAGTACGACGAGTGCGACCCCGAGCAGGTTTTTTGACAATACTTATGTTCATTGCAGCCTGAATGTATCACGGCAGACAGCCGACTATGTCGTGCAAATTGCCTGTGCCAATGCGAGTGATTACCTTGCAGCAGCCAAGCAAATGAAACAGTTCTATGATTTATTCGCCGCCAATAACCCGGGCGCTCAACCCAATTTCACGATAAATGATATCAGCATTCGACCCAGTCGCACCCCAGGGTACAATACCGCAGTTGCTACTACTATCACGCGGGAAGATACCCCAGACGGTGCGCAGGGAGTTTACTACTACCAAACGCCCGATGGCACCTGGCATTATTTCAAGTCTACCTTACTGACAATATCGTGCGGCGACTATAACACCGTTGATCTGAAAAAGGCGTATTTGGGTGAGCGTTGTGATGGCACAGACTCAAAAATTTCCTTCGTTCAACCGTAAGCCCCCCTTCGATCCAAAATTCACATCTTTCCCCTCTGTTGGAGGTCAGACCTCCATAAAAAACATAAATGGAGGTGGTACAGAGAGCGATAATTGACAATAGAGACATTTTGGTGTTAAAATAGGCGAGTTCAGTGTGCCTATACGGGTGGTTTCCGCTGTTAGAGTCGCTTGCAAGCGATTCCGGTGTTGAGACTATTACGGCCGCTTGTACATTAACAACGTCAGACTGCACCCATACGCTATGCACCAGTCAGCCTGCCGTCTAGCGAAGCTAGCCGCACCGCTGACTTCTTTAGCATCCTGCACATTTTTCCTCTCCGATACTCGTGCGCCGTATTTAGATACGGCTTACTCCGTGTCTCGAGGAGAAAATGCACATTACGCTAAAGTGCAAAACGTATGGAAGAAAAGATATAGGTTTTATGAAACAAAGATTTTCCTAGAAACCTAGTATCACGATGTGTGTGTATGAAACACCGTACACGCACATCGTGATACTAGGAAGCGAAACCCAGTACCAGCGGAATAGGGTTGGAGACCCGAGCTAACTAGATTCTCGAAAACCTCTCGCCCAATTCTGGGATGTGAGGAACTCCGTAAGAAAGGGCCACAAAATGTGGACCTCTGGAAATGGTGGTGGCCACGCCGCCACATCAACCGCCCCCGCGCGGGGACGTGGATGGGTCGCCGCCATCCTCGTCGCCGCGCTCGCCGCCGCGCTCGCCGCCCTCGTCGCCGCCCCCGCGGCGCAGGCGACGTACGGCGCAACCATCGGCGTCAAGGTCGACGTCCCGACGGCGTGCTACCCCAACGGTGAAGAGGCTACCTTCGGGTATGTCATCACCAACGGCCCGATTCCGCAGGGTGCGTCCGTGACCCTGAAGGCTTCGGATGGCACCTACATCATCGGGCCGAACGCCAACATCGGACAGACCCTGCCCGCGGGCGGGACGTTCACGTCCACCGGGAACCCCGCCTGGCCCGGCGCCGTGCTGACCTTGACGGTCAAGGGCGCCAAGGGCGGGACGCACACGGTGACCTTCACCATCCCCGGCCTGTGCCAGCCCGAGCCCAAGGTCACGACCACCAAGTGGGTCGACGGCGCCAAGGACTGCAGCACGGGCAAGGTCACGCAGACCCGCACCAAGGTCGTCACCCCGTACATCTGGGACGGTTCGAAGTGGATCCTCGACACGGCCAACGCCAAGTCGACCACGGAGACCCAGACGCGGGACATGACGTCCGAGGAGCTCAAGGCCTGCAGCACCCAGCCCGAGCCCAAGGTCACGACCACCAAGTGGGTCGACGGCGCCAAGGACTGC
>CAYROK010000007.1:0-22997 GCA_964425975.1 uncultured Candidatus Saccharibacteria bacterium | reverse complement strand
GTCGACCACGGAGACCCAGACGCGGGACATGACGTCCGAGGAGCTCAAGGCCTGCGCGGGCACCGGTGGAGGCACCAAAGGCGGGCAGCTCGGGCCGGACAGCGACGACGCGATCACTCTCCAGACGACCATCACCCCCAAAGGGATGATGTTCATCGCTCTGGGTATCGCGATGATCGTTTTCCTCATGCTCAAACCCATCGCCATGTTCGTTCGGCGGCGGGTCAGTGCCCGGTCGTAAGACCGGGATCTGGGTGCGAGTGGTCTTCGGACTTCTCGCACTCACGCTGGTGGCGTTCGGCTTCGGGCTTCGGGAGGATGTACTTATCCCAGAGGACCCGGAGCCGAGCCCATCGGCAATGGCGCCGTCGGTGACGAGCGAAGCAACGCCCTCGGCTTCGCCGAGCTCATCACCGACAGTCGTCGGACCGACCGCCACGTCGGTACCGACAATGACTGCACAGGCCCTTCCCAGCGTGGGAAAGTCGATGCCGGTCAAAATTGTCATCGACACCGTCGATGACAAAACCGCTATCCACATCGAGCGGGAGATCGCAAAGGTGCCCGTACGGCCAGTAATGGTCGATGGACGCTGGCGCGTTCGTCCGCCCGTAGATAGTGCTGAGGCGCTAAGGCAGGTTTACCTGCGACTCAGTGATGTGCCAGAACTTGTTCCGGCCGTCATGCCGTCGAATCCTGCTCCTGCAGGGATGTATTTCGATGGGCACACATGTCGTGATAGGGATGGAAAAGTTTGTGACGGTGCTTTTGACCGCCTTCAGGAAACTGAGGGTCGGCCGATCCGTATCAAGCTGTTCCTCGAAAACGGGTTCGTTCTCGTTTTCTATAAGTTCTGGTCGGACACCATTCAAAAGGGGCTCTCTGCTCACAGCGAGGAGTTCTACGATGGCGTCCCAGGCGTGCTTCACCTCGTGGGGTGCAACCTGCGAGAAGATGGGGCACGTTCTACCCACAACTACGTCGTGAAGGCAAGGCTTGTGGCGGTCGAGCGCTGGAGGTAGTGGACGCTAGTCTACGGAAGGAGGTGAGCATAACGCTCCCGACGTCCACTCCTCAGCCTCGGCTGGAAACTTACATCAGTTGTTTCACCCTCACGGTGGAGCATGCAGTCTGGCGTTGGTTTTCTATTAACTAGGTAGAGATAAGAGATATGAGTTAAGAGTTAAGATGCGCCGTAGAGGCGCTTTTTTGGTGCCAATGATTAGAGACAAGAGACAAGAGACAAGAGACATGAGTCATGAGACAAGAGAGGGAAGTACAGGCGCCATAGGCGCTTTTTTGATGCCAATGTCGAGAGGGATGAGGAATGAGGAATGAGGAATGAAGAATGGAGAATGGGGAAGGGAGAAGAGCGCCGTGGAGGCGTTTTTTTGATGGGAAAAGTATAGGCAAGAGTCATGAGACATGAGTCAAGAGGGGGAACGGGGGAAAGGAGTGAAGAACGAGGAAAGGGTGATGGATAATTCACTCAAATATTGCAATTTCGGTGAATATGACTCACTCAAATATTGCAATTTCGGTGAATTTGGTGTAGTATGGATGTATGCAACAGATTATACAGCGCTATATGGACATCAGCAGCGAGCTTACCTCTGGCAAAACACTGGTCATCCTGGGACCGCGACGCGTCGGTAAAACTACGCTGCTGCGGGAATTTTTGGGGAAGACAGATAAGAAGGTACTTTCCTATAGCGGTGACGAGGTCAGTACGCAGCAAGCCTTTGAGGTACCAGATAGTCTTCGGCTGCGTTCGCACATAGGTAGGGCTGAAGTACTTGTCATAGATGAAGCGCAAGCCATACCGAACATTGGCCAGACGCTGAAAATCATTAACGACCACTTTCCAGAGCTAGCGGTAGTAGTAACCGGCTCATCTGCATTTGAGCTTGTTGGGCAGGTGGGAGAGCCGCTGACTGGCCGGAAGAAGACGAGATATTTGTATCCGCTTGCTGCCACTGAGATGTTACATGAGGCAGTTGCTCCGGTACATGACCTCATGCAACGAGTGCCCGAATGGCTGGTGTACGGTATGTACCCAAACACGTTAACTGCCGAGACGCGTGCGGAAAAAGCGGAATTTCTCCGGGAGCTAGTTGATTCATATTTGCTGCGCGACATCCTTGCCTATCAAGAAGTGAAAGGTTCAAGTGTACTTATGCAACTGCTTGTGCTGCTTGCTCATCAGGTGGGGAATGAAGTGTCTCACACGGAGCTTGGCCGCACGATCGGCATAGATAAAAACACCGTGGCGCGGTATCTGGACCTGCTGGAGAAATCGTACATTATTTTCCGGCTGGGTGGTTTTAGCCGTAATCTTCGCAGCGAGGTTACACGGATGCCAAAGTATTATTTCTACGACGTTGGTGTTCGCAACGCAATCATCGGCAATTTCAATGAACTGTCTTTGCGTGACGATGTGGGACGACTGTGGGAGAATTTTATGGTGACAGAGCGGCTAAAAGTACGTGCGTATACCGGAGTATATGCCAACCAGTACTTCTGGCGTACCTGGAAACAGAACGAAATCGACCTTATAGAGGAGCGCGACGGACAGCTCTATGGCTACGAAATGAAGTGGCGTGATAAGCACGTTGCCGCGCCTGCAGAATGGCTAGAAGCCTACTCTGGTAAAACGCGGTGGCAGACCGTGACGCCGCAGACCGCCTGGCGTTTTCTGGGCGGAGCTGAATGATGAGGCGCCAAAGAGGCGTTTTTTTGATGGAGAACAGCAACAAGCAACGACCAACTTATCAAGTTATCAACAAACTATCAACGATCAGTTCAACAACGGATAACGAACGGGCAACACATAATGGCTATGTATAGAGCTGAGAGTGGGTGCCGATGAAACCGAAGATGACGAGTTTGTCGCCAACTTTTTGGTACAAGGCACGCATGTCGCCGGTGATGTTTATACTGTAGTAGTCGCTGTATTGACCAGTCAAACGGTGTAAACGTAGGCTAGGGTGGAACGGATCTTGCAGCCACAAACGTTGCCGAGCCTTGAACTGGTCGCGTACCTTGGGGTTTAGGCGAGCATATTGTTTACGAAAGGTCCGGGTATATACAATCTCAAGCGGCGGGTTCATAGGGGATGTCGTCTAGGAACTTTTCTGCCTCTGGAAGGGTAAAGGGGCCATAGGTTTCGCCGCGGGCTACCTCTGCCTGCATGTCGGCTATGCGCCGTGCGAGTTCTGGCGATAGCGGCTCGGCAACAGCAAACCGCACCTCGCCCGTCTGACCAAACTCACGTAAAAAGGCATTTACCAAAGTGCCGAGCGGCACGCCAAGCTGGCGGGCGCGTAACTGCGCTAGGTCTTTGACCTGTTTTTTGGTCTTGAGACTAAAAGTTGTGGTGTCCTGTGAAGTATTCATATACTAAAGTATATATTTTGGTATGGAATTGTCAATTGGGAGGAAGAATCAGTGGCGTCAAGGAGCGTCTTTTTGGTGAAAAAAGTAGAGTCAAGAGTCGAGAGAGGGGAGGTGGAATTGCAACAATCAACGATCAACAGATCAATTTATCAACAAATTATCAACGATTAGTTCATCAACGAATAACCAACAGCAACAAGCAACGGCTATTTGTAGAGTTGAGAGTGGGTGCCGATGGCGACGAAGAGGAGAGTATTGGGTGTGATGGCTAGGAAGTGCAGCCGCAAGTCGCCGCCAGCGCTCATGGAACAGTAACCGGCCCACTCACCTTTCAGACGGTGCAAACGTAGGATTAGGGCTGACGGGTCTTCAAGATATAATGCGAGCGCTGCCTTTGCCCGAAGCTGTTTGGGGCGCGATAGTTTGGCAAACTGTTTATCGAAATCTTTGGTGAAATCTATGCGCATGGCTGGCTAACCCATGAGACTATCAAGGTGAGATAGTGCATCTCGGGGGATGCGGGTATGGGTGATGCCTCGGCCTGCTTTGTAGCTCGCCTCGGCCCTCTGCATGATATCTTGCAGGTACGGCGTTGGTTCAATGGCTGTACTGAGGACAACTCGACGATCCCGCAGAGCTTGTTTGACGACGAGGTTCACGAAAGCAGTCGTCGATATGCCAAGCTCGGCAGCGAATGCTTGGAGGTCGCGTTTTGTTGCTTGATCTGTTTTGATACTGAGTAGTGTAGTGGACATACATACATTGTATGTAGTATGTATGAGTTTGTCAATGGTAACGCAGGCGCTCTTTTTGAAGCACGAAGAATGGTGGGTAGTAACTACCGACGAGCAATGATCGAGTTATCAACAAACGATCAACGACCAATTTGTTGCCAATACATAGTGCGTCGGCTTGATCCGGGATGGGCGAATAAGGGGCGAGGATTTCATCTGGGATGTTTTTTATTCACATGGTGCTTGTGGTTTGGTATGATAGCGATATGAGAAAAATGACATGGCTGCGGGCACTTGCACTGTTTGGGGGATTAATGATCTATATGGTTTTTACCGGTGGCGTCTCGCACGCACAATCCGGTGGCGGCGTTGGTTCTGGAGGAAGCGGTAGTGGCGGTGGCGGGGCAGGTTGGGGATACACATACTATGGCTGGGGTTGGAGGATATATCCTGTCGGCAGTGGCGGGCCTTCGGCAGGGTTTCATACGGGCAATTGGGCGAGCGTGAGTGCTGCCTGCAATGGTTTTAGCACGGATGTCGCTGTTTTTGTACTAGATACATCTGCTCATAACCAAATGGGCTATGACTACAAGGCAAATTATTATGGACCTCCGACATATGCAGCCTATCAATCGTCCCCGCCATATATATCAGTTGACGATGCGCAAGCCGCGTATAACTTACTACCGGCTGGCATCAAGGCTGGCTATACATGGGGTACTAATGTGGGCTGGTTTTGCTATGGTCTCATACCACAACAGCCTCCCGATCAAGTGCCGGGGATATGGGTGGTGACAGATTGTCAAAACAAACGGTTGGTGGGGGCAGTATGGGACAGTGACAATTTGGGACTGTCGGCTGCGGTGGATATATCTATAGGCGGTCCAGCAGGTTCGGCTCCACTTGTCAGACTCGTCGCGAATCAGAACGAGGGCAATGGGAGTTTTCATGGCTTCTCATTTGCACTCGATGACAATACGGTGCGTTCGGGGCAGGATTACTGGATATATGCCATCGGCATAGATTCGAGCGGAAATTATAATCTGTCACTTCCGTATGGCGGCAACCCCGTCCATATTGGACCATGTAATTCGGTTTCGTGTGGTCCCGAAACGATGCCGGATGTGATGGCCGTGGGCAGACAGTACTATTTCCGGGTGGGTGTGAACCTAGCAGCAGCTTGGGCGAACCCGCCGTACACGACGAGCGATCCCAAAATGCATTACACGATTCGGTGGCAGGCGACAAATGCTAGTCCGTGGATTGTTGTCGCGGACACTGATGTTTTGTATGATGCTGGATTTCCAACAGCCGGTACAGTAATCACGAGTAATCCGACGGGTGTACAGGGCGACCCGGGGATATCATTTACGCCCACTCAGTCTGGTAACTATGCGGTAACATGGACATTCGGCGGTACGGCTCTGTCCACGATAACATGCGTGACGCCAGGTGCCAGCTCCATAAGCGGCGTCGCTGGGTATCAGCCGTTCTTTACCGTTACTGGTGGCGATATTATTTCGGGTAGCAATATACGCTCCTGGAATCTAGATAATGTAAACGGAGCAGGCTATGGCGGTGCCGGGACGACGCTTGCCGCGATCGCCACGGGGGACATACAGAATTTTGTAACGGGAGGTAGTTTGCCGGCTGGTGCAGCCACGCGTGCAGGCAGTGGTCTAGCCTTTGCAAATAACACAGCAAGCGGCACAACATATGGGGGTGGATATACGACAACTCCATTTGTGCCAACTGTCGCGGGTACAACCGTGGCATGGGGGTCGAGCAGCATGGATCTGAGCTCACCAACGTTAGTCGACGGTACGACCTATACGTACGCTGGGGATCTAACAATTACCGGTCAACTTCCAATAGGAAAAAATATTACGCTGGTACTAACGAGCGGAAATGCTATTATCGGTAGTAATATCACCTATGGTGCATATACCACCTCGGTCGAAATTCCTCGAGTAACAGTTATTGTTAGTGCGGGCAATATTTATGTCAACAGAGCAGTCACAGAAGTACATGGCGTCTACAGTGCAAGCGGAAATTATTACAGCTGTGCAAACGGCTCTACTCCAGTCGACATGTCCTCCGCTTCAGGCTATAGTGACTGTAGAAATAGACTGGTTGTATACGGTGCAGTTGCGGCTAACCAATTGGTTCTGACGCGCACAATCGGTTCAATTGTTCCAGCGCCTGGTATTCCAGTGGTATCAGCTGAGGATTTCTTTTATAGCCCTGAACTTTGGCTTGCAGAAAGCAGCACAGGCTCGGCGGGGAATGGCGTTAATTACAACTCGTACGTGAGTCTGCCCCCTGTTTTATAAGCTCACTTTATAAAATATTGCTATAAAATTGAAAAAAGTTTGCTTCGTCGTATAACGCTCATGCTATAATCAAAGTAACATGAGCATATTGAGTGGGGTATCATCGTTTTTCGGGCTTGATATAGGGACAACCGGCATACGGATTGTTGAGTTGCGCGGCTCTGGTGCGACCAGGAGTCTGGTGAAGTACGCGTATGTTCCCATAGATGTCAAAATGTCGCAGAGCGACAGTAAGGCAGACCAGCAAAAGCTTGCGCAGGTTTTGTCAAATCTTGTCTCGGAGGCGCACATGTCAACTCGAAATGTTGCCGTAGGACTTCCCAGTAGCAGGGTATTTACTACTGTTACCGATTTTGACCGGTTGCCGCAAAATGAGATGGGTAAGGCTATACATTATCAGGCGGAGTCACTTATTCCGACTCCACCAGCTGAAAGTAAGATCGATTGGGCGGTGATAGGTGATTCGCCGAAGGACAAAACAAAATTTGAAATTCTACTGAGCAGCGTCAGCAAAGGGTATGTCGAGCAGCGACTTGATATGATTGAGTCAATTGGACTCAATGTGATTGCGTTTGAACCGGATAATGTAGCATTGCCGAGGGCGCTTGTGCCAGCCGGCACAGCTGCGCCACAACTTGTGCTCGATATGGGTCAGCTCGGTACTGACCTGGTCATTACTATGGCAGATGCGCCGCGTTTGACGCGTTCTATTCCTACGGGCGTTGAGGCAGTTATTCGCTCTGCAACACAAAATCTAAACATTGACGATAAACAAGCGCAGCAATTTGTGTATAAGTTCGGGGTGAGTAAAGACAAACTCGAGGGGCAGGTTTATCAAGCGATTATCGGCACTATCGATCTGCTTGTAAGCGAAATTGATAAGTCCGTCAAATTTTTCCAAATACGATATCCGGATCATCCAATTGAACGGATGATTGTGACTGGCGGTGCCTCTACAATACCAGAGTTTCCTCTCTACCTGGCAAATAAGTTTGGAGTAAACGTTGAGATTGGTAATGCGTGGCGTAATATCGCATTTGCTGCTGAGCGGCAAAACGAGCTTTTAGGCGTTTCAAATCAGTTTGGGGTTGCAGTAGGCCTAGCGGAGAGGAATGAGTAATGGTTCAGTTTAATCTTCTTCCAGATATAAAGCTAGAGTTTGTTAAGACCCGGCGATTGAAATATGTCATGGTCATCGTTTCATTATTTGTGGGTGGAATAGCAATTTCTGTCTTTCTCTTTGCATTTTTGTTTGTAAACGTCGTTCAGAAAAATACCCTCAGTAATCTACAAGATGACATCCAGCGGTATAGCCAGGATCTTAAAAGTGAAAAGGATCTCGATAAAATACTTACTGTTCAAAATCAGCTCGGAGCCTTGACGTCTCTGCACGAGAAGAAGCCTGTCACGAGCAGGTTATTTGGATATCTCACTCAATTTACACCCGATCAGGCAAGCCTTTCGAAATTGACTGTCGATTTTTCCGAGAAGACAATGTCCTTAGGTGGTAGCGCGCCATCGCTTGACGCGGTGAGTATATATACTGACACTCTCAAGGCCACGGCATACACGAGTGGCCCAAGCGTAACAGCGAAATCGCTCAACGACGTATGCCCTAATATTAGCGGCAATCAGGCAGCAGTGCCGCCCCGAATGGTTCTCGACAAAGATGCTCACTGCGTTGTTCCTCCCAAAGCATTCAGTGAGGTAGTTCTCGAAAAGTTTGGTCGAGATGAGAAAGGTGCAACATTCACAATTACACTCAAGTACAATCCAGATATTTTTGATGACACAAAAGAGATTCAGCTTATTGTACCTACGGGCATTCAAACGAACCAAGCAAACTTATTTGAGGCGGGAGTGTAACGATGGCAGATCTGCTCACTACGAAGCGTACACTTATAGACAGAGCCAACACAACCGTTGTTATAGTGGTGAGTATGGCCGCCTTTCTGTTAGTTTTTTCTGCTGTCGCCACAAAAACACTCGTAAGTCAGGCGGGATACCAAAACAGGGTAATAGACGCAAAAGAACAAGCTCGCGACCAGCTAATTGCAGATAAAGAGGCAGTAAAGAAGCTTAGGAAAGCTTACGATTTGTTTATTAGCACTAACCCAAATGCAATCGGGGGTGATCGGTTAGGTGTTAACAAAAAGGATGGTGACAACGCTAAAATTGTTCTCGATGCGCTACCAAGTAGCTACGATTTCCCTGCCCTTGCTACGAGTATGGAATCGCTGGTTGCAACAGAAGGAGTCAAGATAAATAGCATTGCAGGCACGGACGACGAAGTCGCACAGGCAGCTAATATGACGAGCTCAAAACCCGAACCCGTCCCGATGCCTTTTGAACTTTCAGTCTCTTCTGACTACGAGAAAGTGAAAAGCGTTATATCAGCTTTTGAAAAATCGATTCGACCTATTGAGCTATTAACGATTGATATTTCCGGCGATAAAGACGGCTTGACTATGATTATCGGAGCCCAAACATACTTTCAGCCTGCCAAATCGCTTAACATAACAACTAAGGTAGTTCAATGAAGCAGAAAGACCTGAGCATCATCATAGCTATTGCGTTCTTGAGCGCAATTATATCTTTGCTATTGTCGAACAAATTATTTGTGACACCAGATAATAGACAGCAAAAAGTTGAGGTTGTTGATGTAATTTACACTGATTTTGAAGAACCTAATACGCGGTATTTCAACGTAGATAGTATCAATCCGACGCAAAACAGCCAGTTAAATTCTACAAATCAGACACCGTTTAATGCACCAAAACAGTAGAGGGCGTTGTGAGCGTTCTATCTGCTTCAGCACAGACGCTAGTCGAAGATAAATTAGTTGAAGACCAAGTATTGACACGGGCGGACTTAGCAGAGCTCAAAAAGCAGTCAAAAGATACCGGCACACCCCTTTTTGGGCTACTTGTAACGAGTGGGAAGGTAACAAACGAGCAGCTTACCAAGACGATTGCGCACGTTTCAAAAATCCCGTACGTGAATTTGCTTGAGGCAAAAATAGACGCCAAGGTTCTCGAAATGCTTCCGCAAGACATCGCAGAGAGGTATATGGCCGTGCCGCTAGGGGAAATGCAGCACCGGCTGGTGGTAGCGATGCTTGATGCCAGTAATGTTCAGGCAGTCGACTTTCTAAGCAATAGAATAGGGCGTCCACTGAAAGTCTACGCTGCAAGCGAAGAGGGCGTTCGCCAGGTACTGCACCAGTATTCGGCACAGCTTTCAGACAATCTTGTGAGCGAAATTGGCAAAATGGGAGAAGATCTTACGGTAGAGACGACCCAGCAGAACGAAAAGAAGGCGCAAAAAGCCGCCGAAAATATCACTACGATTGTCCAAGACTCGCCGATCAGCAAGGCGCTCTCAACTATCTTGGAATATGCGGCAAAAAACAGAGCGAGTGATATTCACATAGAGCCGCTGAAAGAAAGCTTGAAAATCCGGTGTCGTATAGACGGTATCCTACGAGAGATAATGACGCTGCCTAAATCGACCGAACCTCCTTTAGTTTCACGTATAAAAATTTTGTCCAACCTCAAAATAGATGAGCACCGCATACCACAGGACGGTGAATTTACCGTCCGTGTCGGTGACAAAGACATTGATCTTCGTATTTCCGTAAGTCCGGTGATATGGGGTGAACAAGTAGTAATTCGTCTGCTCGATAAAAGTGGTACTAGCCTGAAGTTGGAGGACATGGGCTATCACGGCCGGAGCCTTCGAGCCATACGTTCTGGGCTAGAGCGTACAAATGGCATGATTCTTACTTCAGGACCGACGGGTTCAGGTAAATCCACCAGCTTGTATGCCTTGCTACAAGAAGTGAAAAGCGATGGCGTGAATATCGTGACACTGGAGGATCCTGTCGAATACAAAATGGACGGGATCAATCAAATTCAGGTAAATGCCGATGTTGGACTGACATTTAGCAGTGGGCTACGTTCGATACTTCGCCAAGACCCTGACATCGTCATGGTAGGGGAGATTCGCGACAAGGAAACAGCAGAGCTCGCTGTGCAGGCAAGCCTGACCGGACACCTAGTTTTCAGTACGCTTCATACCAACAGTGCGGCTGGAATATTGCCTCGTTTGCTCGATATGGGCGTCGAACCGTTTCTCATAGCCAGCACTGTGCATGTCGTGATTGGTCAGCGCCTCGTCCGCCGTATAGGTAAGAACGCTGAACAATATCAATCCGACGCTGTTGAAACGGCAGCAATTAAAGCGGCTCTCGGAAATTTGCTGCCGCAAGACACAGAGCATATGGCAGAAGCGGCAAAAGATCTGGGCTATGAGAGCTTGCCATTAGCTACCGATAACGCTTATACTTTAACCAAGGGCAAAGATAGCCCCGGTTCCCCGGGCGGCTACAAAGGTCGGATGGGGTTGTACGAAGTTTTTGAAGTGAGCGAGGCAATTCAGCAGCTCATTTTGAAACGAGCGACAAGCTCTGAAATTCAGGCTCAAGCTGAACTAGAAGGTATGGTGACCATGCGCGCGGATGGCTTTCTCAAAACACTTGCAGGCCAAACGACCGTACAGGAAATCAACCGAGTGGCATCAGCCGACAGTGCATAACGAACGAGTTAGTAAGAAGGGTGGGAATATGAACAAGAGAGAAGCAAAATTATGAGCGGTCAACCAAGAATAGAAATTCTGCTGGAGGAAGTTGTCAAAAAAAAGGCTTCAGACTTGCACCTGCAAGTTGGGTTGCCTCCCATGCTTCGTGTCGACGGCGCGCTTGTCCCAGTTGCTGCTGCGGATGTCCTAACCGAAGAAACCGTCGAGACGCTTATTTTTGCCATTTTAGACGAAGACCAGAAGCAAATTCTCCTTAAAGACAAAGAATTCGATTTTAGCTTTGCCTTTGGTGATCTTGGCCGATTTCGTGTCAATGCCTTTCATGAGCGGGGTAATTTAGCCGCTGCTTTACGGCTCATTCCAAACGAAATGCTTACGATTGAGCAGCTTGGATTGCCACAAATTGTGACGAAGTTTGCCGAGTACCCCAGAGGCCTTGTTTTAGTGACTGGTCCGACGGGTTCCGGTAAGTCTACGAGTCTCGCTGCGCTGATTCATAAAATCAACATGGAGCAGGGCAAGCACATCATTACCATTGAAGACCCTATCGAGTATACCCATAAAAGCAAAAAATCCATCATTGTCCAGCGAGAAGTGCACTACGACACGTACTCATTTAGTGCTGCGCTCAGGTCTAGCCTTCGCGAAGATCCAGATGTTGTACTCATTGGGGAAATGCGCGACCTAGAAACAATAGCGAGTGCGATTACCATTGCCGAAACAGGTCACCTTGTATTTGCCACGCTACACACCAACAGCGCTGCACAATCGATAGACCGTATGGTAGATGTGTTCCCGCCGCATCAGCAACCGCAAATACGCGCACAGCTCAGCAATATCCTTATGGCTATTTGTTCACAGCGCCTTGTTCCAGCGATTGGTGGTGGAAGGATTGCGGCTGCTGAAATTTTGGTAGCAACACCAGCTGTACGTAACATCATTCGTGAAGGCAAAACACATCAGCTTGATGCTGTTATTCAGACAGGTGCTGAATTTGGTATGCAGAGTATGGACAAACAGCTCGTCCAGCTCATTCACGCTGGCACAATCAGCTACGATGAAGCGCGTAACTACGCGATAGATATTGATGAACTCGATAGATTGATGAGGGACTGATGCTTACATACAGCTATTCGGCACGAAACCCACAAACTGGCAAACTGGTGAAGGCTACTGTACAGGCTGATAGCGAATATGCTGCAGCAAAGCTGATTAGAGCCCAAGGACTCGTGGCGACAGATGTGACGCTACAAGGAGAAAAAGGTGGTTTTGGCTTCAAGTCCAAGGTTAAGGCGAAGGACCGCGTACTGTTTAGTCGCCAGCTTAGTACGCTTATAAACGCTGGCCTGCCGCTACTCCAGGCGCTTAGGAGCGTCAATAATCAAACGACCAGCAAGCCACTCAGAATTGTGCTCAGCCAAGTTATCGGTGACGTAGAGGGAGGTGGAACGCTTGCCAGCGCTATGGGTAAACACCCAAGAGTGTTTAATCAGGTATATTTGAGTCTGATAGCAGCCGGTGAATCATCTGGTACGCTCGACCAAGCACTTGACAGGCTTGCCGTACAGCAGGAAAAAGAAGCTGACCTTAACGCAAAAATAAAAGGTGCAATGATTTACCCCGTTGTCGTACTAGGCGTAATGCTATTGGTCGTTGGGTTCATGGTTGTCAAGGTTTTGCCACAGGTCAAGAGCATTTATGAAGGCATGGAAGGTAAAGAGCTCCCTATGCTTACACGAATTATGCTTGCTATTTCTGATTTTACCATTAAGTACTGGTGGGTAATTGTTCTTATGGTTGGTTTTATGGTGTTCTTTACGACGCGCTGGGCTCGGACAGGGCCAGGCAAAGAAGTAGTAGACAAGTTCAAAATGAAAGCCTGGCCAATTGGTCCGCTTTTCATGAAAGTCTACATGGCACGTTTTGCCCGCACCGGTACAACTCTTGTTGCTAGTGGTGTGCCGCTCCTGCAAATGCTGAACATTACCGCACAGGCGGTAAATAACGTTCATATATACGCGGCAATCATGCGAGCGGCTGAAAAGGTTAAAGGCGGCAAGAGCCTGGCCGACAGCATGGAAGGTGATCCTAACTTCTTGCCGCTCGTACCGAACATGATGCGGATAGGTGAGCAGTCTGGTGCCATAGAACAGATGATGGCAAAAGTGGCCGACTACTACGAAAAAGAGGTCGACACCGAAGTAGACAACATTTCTTCCATAATTGAGCCGGTTATGATGGTTGCGCTTGGTATAGTTGCGTTTATGATTGTTGCAGCAGTGCTTTTGCCTATCTACGGTCTCGCTGGTAGTGACAATCTTGCTGGATAGATAGTAGCTGTGAGAAATATTACATTTTTCAAAAAACATTGGTATAGGTGTTGCATTTACTAGCAACACACCGTATATTTGTAAGCATAAGTATAAATTTTAGGAGCAAAGGGGCACTTGCACTATGCGAAACAAACTTCAACAACGTAAACAACAGGGTTTCACCATCGTCGAAGTCCTTATTGTACTGGCTATCGCCGGTTTAATCATTTTGGTTGTGCTTTTGGCAGTACCAGCACTACAGCGAAACGGCCGCAACACGGCTATCAAGAATGACGCATCAGCGGTCGCCGGAGGTATTTCTGAATTTGAGTCTAACAACGACGGTATCGTACCAAACTCAATCACGGCATCAGCTGGTGTTGTTGCGATTTCAGGTGCATCGGGTCAACCAACCAACGCCAAGGTACAAGGTGGCACCATAGTTAACTCGGACGGCAGCGTGACGCCTGCACTGGGTACTATTAGTGCACGCATTGGTTATCGATGCGACGGAGCGGCAAGCGGACGAGCAATTGCAGTATGGTATTCAACCGAAAACTCAAGCGCTACGCCACAGTACAAGTGTGTTGATAGCTAGGTTTTAGCAGTTTAGCATAAAAAGACCCGCCTTTGTGCGGGTCTTTTTATGCTACTATAGCTACATTGATGCTAGTGGTAATATTGTTCGGTTACGGGGTGATTTTTGGGAGCTTTATAAATGCGCTCGTATGGCGCATGCATGGACGCTCCATAGGTAAAAAGGTGCCATCTATCTTTCATGGGCGAAGTATGTGCCCAAACTGCAAACATGTGCTTGCTGCTAAAGACCTCGTACCGGTGGTGAGTTGGCTGAGCCTGCATGGTCGGTGTCGCTACTGCCGAAGGCCTGTCTCAGCCCAGTACCCTCTGGTAGAGCTGCTGACCGGCTTGCTTTTTGTGATATTTTACCTGGGATGGCCATTTTCTCTCAGTGGACTTCACTTGGTTTGGTTTTTTTACGGGCTTTTGTATATTATTTTTTTCGTAGCGCTTGCCGTGTACGACTACAAATGGTTTTTACTGCCAGACAAACTCGTCTTCTCGCTGACGGCACTTGCGTCGAGCCAAGTTGTCGTGACTACGCTGTGGCAAAGAGACTTCCAAGCATTCATAGAACCATTGTTTGGCGGTGCATTGTTCTTTGGGATATTCTGGGTGATATATCAGCTTTCATCGGGCAAATGGATAGGTGGGGGAGATGTGAAGCTGGCATTTGCACTCGGTCTTATCGTCGGTGGGCCGCTAGAGGCCATGATGGTGCTATTTGCAGCCTCATCTCTAGGTACTCTGGTGAGTGTACCGCTAATAGTCCGGCAAAAGAAGGGCCTACAGCAACACATCCCGTTTGGGCCGTACCTCCTAGCGGGGTGTTTTATCGTTATGCTATACAGTGAGCGAATCACAAACTGGTATACAGGACTATTTCTGTAGTTTACGCTCATACCGCTTGTGGTATACTGAAGCGTATGAATAGGGGTGGCGAGAAAACATCTACCCGTGGGTTTACCGTCGTCGAGACGTTAATTGTGCTGGCTGTGACGAGTGGCCTTTTTGTCATAACTGCAGTTGCTATAAATGGTCGTCAGCAAAAAACTGAATTTCAAGTTGGCATACGAAACCTCCAGCAGCAGTTTCAAGAGATAATTACACAAGCGACAACTGGCTACTACCCTGTAAACGGAACATTCCAGTGCCGAATGCAGCCGGGCAATAACGTTCAGCTTACTGGCGGCACGAATGAACAAGGCAGTAATGATGCGTGTATTTTTGCAGGTAAAACTGTGGTGGTAGGAGGCGCGCAACATGGGGACAACTATAGTGTTTTTTCTCTGGCGGCACGCCGCGTACAAGACGATCTCGTAACTGATGTTTCGAGTCCTGTTGGAGCAAATGTGACGGCTATTGCGCCCAGCGCGGCTAACCCAAGCTCTCCAAATACGGAAGACATAAACCCTGTACCAAATGGTTTAACGTTTGTTCAGGCAAGGCCTGTTGGTGGTGCATGGTCAAATGCCGAAATAGCTACCAGCTTCATGAGTGGGTTTGCAAATTTTGAAGGTATCGGTTCCCAGGCTGGCGGCTCTCAGCGGCTGGAGCTAAGAGGATTTTCAGCTTGGTCGACCGCACAGAGTGATGCAGACACCATAAACGCGGAAGCATCGGTGGGGGCTGGGGGTTATCCTTTACGCCCAAACGGTGTTGAATACTGTTTTCGTAGTAATGGGACGAATCAGTCGGTCATCATTAGCATATCAAGCGGGCTGACAGTCAGTTACAAGATACGTTCGGGGGTTGTATGCGCATAATCTGTAACAGTTTCTCTAATAAAGTTTTAAGGATTGGCCAGCGTGGAGATACTATCGTCGAGGTGTTGATAGCGATTAGTGTCGTCAGTTTAGTGCTTACATCAGCATATGCACTAACAAATAAAAATGTTCGATCTACCCAAGAAGTCCAAGAGCAGAACTATGCCCAAAAGCTTGCCGAGCAGCAGGTAGAGCTGCTTCGCGCAGCGGCAACAAAACCGACAGGTACAAACTGTTTTGATCCGGCTACCGGTGCGACGATGCCATCTACAAGCGTGGTATGCAAGCCAATCGTCGGGAATGCAACCTATGCTGTTGCGGTAACAGACGATCTGACTAGTACAGGAAAATACATGATACAGATTACCTGGGATAAACTCGGGGGCGGCACAAGCAAAGTAACCGTTTACTATAAGGTAGCGTCATGAGACTATTACGAATCGACAAGGGCAATCAGAGGGGCTTTACTATTATTGAGCTCATGGTCTCGACGCTGGTATTTTCAGTCATCTTGACCGTAGTGACGATGGGAGTGATTTCATTTAGTAATCGCTATTACAAAGGCGTTCACACCTCTGCAACACAGTCCGTAGCGCGTAACATAATGGACACGATTGCGCAGGGAATTCAGTTTGGCCCGGCGATCGTAACGCCGAGTGGAGCCAATAACTTTCTCTGCGCTGGTGGAAATGTCTTTTTGTTCGATAACAATGGCGTTATGTTTACTGGCATAGCTGGACAGAGAGGGGTGTACGTGACGCCAAAAACTGGTGACGTATGTGTAAATCAGGCACTAACTGGCGGTCGACAACTACTCGGCAACCGCATGCGTGTGACGTCTTTGAGTGTTTCGCCGCTTGCTGGTGTTGCCAATATGTATCAGGTCAATGTAGTCGTTGCGTATGGGGAAGACAATGTACTTTGTGCCCCTTCTTTGCCGCAGCAATGTCAGATTACGGCAAACTACACGGCTCCAAGTTTCATCAATAGGCCAGATGTAGCGTGTAAGCCGGGAAGCGGCAATCAATACTGTGCCGTTAGTCGCCTGCAAGCGAGTGTACAGAAACGAGTGGTGCCATAGCGAAAGGGAAGGTATAATGGGGATAACTATGAGCAGAGTAGAACGAAATGATGAACGCGGACTAGTGTCTTTTATGATTACCATTGTTATGATGGTCGTTATTTCACTTATTGTCGTTGGGTTTACCCAGGTTGCTAACCGTAACCGGCGCCAGGCACTTGATAGACAACTGAGTACTCAAGCGTTTTATGCTGCTGAGTCCGGAGTAAATGACGCTATTCGGGTTATCCGTGTGGCGCAGACCGCAGGAACCCCAGTAGTGGCTCAGACCAATTGCACAGGGGGGACGTACACGTCAAATGCAACACTCAACACCAACCCTCTCGTAAAGTACACATGTGTCCTTGTCAGTCCAACTGTTCCAACTGTTGAAACAGTGGCTACCACCCAAACATCTGCTGTAGTACCGCTGAACCTTACCGATGCAAACGGCGGTAATTTACCCCCCTCTGCTTCAGTTGACCTAACGTTCACTTGGCAAGTAGCCACAAATGCAGTTCCTAACCCTGCCTTGTGTCAGACTACAGGTAATTTTGCGCCAAACAACGCCTCATACACGTGTGGTTACGGACTCTTGCGAGTTGATCTGATGCAGATGAATGCGTTTAACAGTGCTGTTTCTGCCGCTAATAGCACAAAAACATTTTTTATGCAGCCGGTTTCTTCTGGGGGCGGTACTCTCACTTTTAGTTCTTTTGGCAGCCCACGGGGAAACATTGTGTCTTCTTCATGTAATGTGGCAACCAGAACATGCACAGGCACTCTGCGCATGAGTGGAACCGCCCTTAGTCCTATGCGTTATATGGCACGAATAAACACTATGTACCGCGATAGTCCGAAGGTAGTTATAGATGGTCGAACGAACACAGGGTCAAATGCATTTTTTACTGATGCCCAGGCGAGTATAGACGTAACAGGCAAGGCACAAGACACGTTGCGGCGTGTGAAAGTCCGTGTCCCCTTGAAAGACTTTACTACAGAGAGTCTACCCCTAGGTGGCATACAGTCCCAGTCTGCTGTTTGCAAACGGTTTACTACGTATCCAGGTCGGTACATACCCGATGACCCAATCAACTGTCCGTGAAGGCAGACGGCTTGCTACTTATGGTGGAATTTTTCGTGAACTGCTTTTAAATGAGGATCGGTGACGTGAGTATATATTTGTGTGGTGGCAATGTTGCTATGGCCAAGCATGGCTTGTACGCTCCGCAGATCGGCTCCATTCATAAGTAAATTTGTAGCAAAACTGTGGCGGAGGGTGTGTGGGCTGACGTGTTTGGTTATACCGGCAAGAAGCGCGTTGTGCGCTACCAGACGCTGAATACTACGGGCGGTGAGGCGGTGGAAATTGCCACTGCGGTCAACTGTTTTTCGGCCGCCGTACCGCATAAAGAGTGGCTTTGTGGTGTCGGTGCGTTTTTCAAGATATCGCTCAAGCCACTGTGCGGCATCGGGGCTAATGAAAATGGGCCGGTCTTTCTGGCCCTTACCGCGCACCATGAATTCGCGCCGTTTGAGGTTTATGTGTTCCCGGTCGAGGCCAACGAGTTCTGAAACACGCAGACCAGAGCTAAAAAGGAGTTCAAGAATTGCGCGGTCTCGAAGGCCAGCTGTCGTTGTTACATCTGGTTGCTCAAACATACGTTGAAGTTCTTCTTCGTTTAGAAATGTAACCTGGGGGCGTATAGTGCGTGATAACTCGATTGTATCGGGGGGCATACAAGCTATTCCACGCTTGTGGCAAAATTTGAGAAAACTACGCAGTGCAATTAGATGATAGTTGAGCGTTGATTTTTGTAGCTCGTCGCTGGTGTTTGTACCAAGGCGGTTCAGCCAGAGCCGCCACTTGCGCACCAACTCCTGATTGATGTCTTCGACGGTAATGTCGCCAGCGTAGTCTCCTAGTCGGGTGAGATAATGGTCGTAGTTGCGGATTGTCTTTTGTGAGCGGTTCTGTTCAATTTCAAGATATTCCAGAAAATCTGTTTTAGCTTTCGTAAACTGCATACGTTTCAGTATCGGGGATTGAGCATCAAGAAGCAAGGATACGATAAGCTTGAAAGCAGGTAATTATATGGAGAAGGCTTCTCATTACTCATTTCGCCAATCCCTTCACGATTACTAATTTACTCGATCGTTATAACAAGTAATTTGTTTTTGTTGCGTTTAGAATGTATTTCGGGTTGAGATTTCAAACCCAGGTCTTATCTGTTACAATGCAATGAATAGAAAGGATAGATATGGAGCAAACACTAGTTGTTTTTAAACCAGACGCAGTGATGCGAGGGATTGTTGGGGAAATTCTGACTCGATTCGAACGCGCCGGTTTCAAGGTGGTAGGCATGAAAATGGTGCAGCCGGATTACGACCATTTCCATGGTCACTATGAGGGAATAGGCACACTAAAGACTCGAAAGGGAGATGAAATTTTTGAAAGTCAGTTGTCTGCCATGCAGGTCGGGCCAGTCATAGCGATGGTACTAGAAGGGGTTGAAGCTGTCGAATTTGTACGGAAGATGGTGGGTGACACGCAGCCCAAAACAGCACTACCAGGGACTATTCGCGGCGACTATGCCCACGTGACTTACGGCCAGGCTGCTTCTGTAGGCATGGGTGTGGCGAACCTAGTCCATGCTTCCGCCACCACCGATGAGGCTCAGCAGGAGATTGCACACTGGTTTAGCGAAAGTGAACTTTTCGACTATGAAACCGTGCACGAGTTCTTCACGCAGCCGCGAAAAAGAGCGGGGGCTCGCCCCTCCTAGGATGTCTCGGAATGAATCCGAAACATCCGTCCTCCCCCTAAAGCTCGACTATCGCCTCGTCCACTTCGCTCATTTTCAGCAAAATAACACCTTAAAAACGAGCACATTTTGTGCTCATTCGTCCCCGTAGTTCAATGGATAGAATACTTCCGTCCTAAGGAATAGATCTGCGTTCGAGTCGCGGCGGGGATACCAGATTATGAAAAAGCAGTACGATATCATTGCGTTTGGCGGATTTTATCTTGACATCAATGCCTCAGACTTACCGTTTGGGGATGAGGGTGTGCCTATAGAGAAAGAAATTCGCGGAACAAGCTACGGCTGCTTACCTGGCGGGTCGGGAATCAATTTTATACGTGCCCTCAGCCGACTACATACTAGCGGACTATTTATCGGCATGAGGGGTGATGACCCAGTAGGGACGCTTGCCGAAGAGCTGTGCGCCCAGGAAGGACTTGCCGTTCAGCTCACTGTTGTACCAGGAAGACGGACCAACATCGGTTTGAACATGATTGGAAAAACTGGCGGACATACGGTTTATAGTCTCGGGAATGCCAATCAAGCATTGGACGCACAGACCTTGATACCCGCTCTTGTACCGTATCTTTCAGCACAAACATTTCTGTATATGGGCACTTTATACAAACTTGATAATCTGGCACAGGACTTCTCGCTTCTCATAGAATCAGCTCGGGCGAGAGGGGCAAAGGTTGTTATTGACCACGGTAGGATAACGCCTGGTGTTCAGCAGGGGCGTTTTGAGGAAGTGCGACAGGCTGTCTTGTCGGCGGATTACTACTTGCCAAGCCGTGTTGAATTTCTTGAAACATGGGGTGTTCCTAGTATAGAAGCAGGGTTATTGTTGCTTGCGCGTCAATCGCCGAAGCTGGTTGTCGTCATTAAGGATGGTGTTCGGGGCGCTCATTGCTTGAAAGAGGGCACTATACACACAATTTCACCTCCCGCTATTGCCACTCCATCAAATCTTACTGGAGCGGGAGATACTTTCAACGCAGGTTTCTTAGCAGGCATACAGAGCGGTCTAACGCTACACGATGCAATTACGCAAGGTCACCGGCTCGCTGCAAAACACATTAGCCGAACAGTATAAACGCCTGTT
Source organism: uncultured Candidatus Saccharibacteria bacterium (assembly GCA_964425975.1). Taxonomy (GTDB): domain Bacteria; phylum Patescibacteriota; class Saccharimonadia; order Saccharimonadales; family UBA4665; genus JAGXIT01. The sequence continues at coordinate 2,312 of CAYROK010000007.1, read as the reverse complement.
AGCGCCAAACCGCAAGGCAACCCACTCTTGAAAACATAGCTTGCAAGAGGAAGTTGTGGGGCCGCGGGACGCGGTAACCCCCAGTCTATACCTAGAGGACGCTAGCTCTTCCCTAAAAATATCTGATACAATACGCTTATGGCCAAAGATAAAATAGCAAAAATGACCCCTGGAGGCAGAGCAAAGTACTTCGAGGATCAGATGGATGACGAAGAGGTGCTATATGTGTTTCGTAAGCACCCGATAGTTATGCGAAAAGGTTTAATTGTTGGTTCACTTGGCCTACTCGTAGGACCGCTTTATACCCTCATCCTGACCTACACTCAGCCAAATAATCCTCCAAGCATGACATTTTTTTACCTCAGTTTTATAGGAAGTCTGCTGATAAGTGCTTTGCTTTTTTTCCCGGCTTGGATGAGTTGGTTCTTTAGCGTATTTATCGTAACCGACCAGCGATTTATACAAATAACACAAAAAGGCTTTTTTCACCGGAGTGTCGTTGATATGGGTCTGAATCAGATACAAATGGTCAACTTCGAAGTTAAGGGGCTGCAAGAAACGCTCCTTGGATATGGTACTATTATGATGCAGACGTTCGTGGGGGATTTACTTATTCACTATATCCATCATCCCGCAAAAACACAGAAACATCTGCTGGAAATATTGCGTAAAGAAGGAGTGGCAGCTACTGGTATGCCACAGAGTCAAGATTGAGGTAAGAAGTGAAACACGTAAAAAATATATCATTGCGACGTCCTCGGGGTGAACGAGCCAAGCGTGTTCATAAGGTCTTGCCACAGGTAGCTCAACGCTTCCGCAAGCCCTCCTTGCAGCAACAAACGGAAAACGCGCTAAGCGAGGTACCGCGAATAACAAATGAGACCGTTGCAGAGCATCGCGAAGAAGTGCTTAAAGGTGCGCGAAAATTTAAGTACCCACTTGAGCACTCAAAGCGCCGGATAATTGCCGTTTCAAGCACAATTCTTGTTCTAGCATTCGTTGGATTTTTTATATACACAGGACTGAGTTTATATCGGTATAAAACGACGTCTTCTTTTATGTACAAGGTTACACAGATTGTTCCGTTTCCGGTTGCGAAAGCAGATGGCAGATGGGTGTCCTATGAAAGCTACCTGTTTGAGATTCGCCGGTACATTCACTACTATGAAACGCAGCAAAATGTGGATTTTACTGATAAATCGCCAGGCAAAACAAAAGGAAAGGCTCAGCTTGAAGCCTACCGTTCGGTTGCGCTTAAGCAAGTTATAGATGTAGCGTATGTCAAAGAGCTGGCAGAGAAAAACAAGATTTCCGTTACTGAACAAGAGGTAAATGACGCCGTTACAATGTTACGCGCGCAAAATCAACTTGCCTCGGGCGACGACGAGCTTTCGGCAATAATGCAGAAATTTTTTGGGTGGTCTGTGTCCGATTTGCGTCGTCAGCTCAAAGAAGAACTGCTTGCGCAAAAAGTGGCCGCAAAGCTCGATACCGCGGCCTTTGCGAGGGCGCAAAACGTACTTTTGCAGCTGAAAAACGGTACAGATTTTGCTACTTTGGCATCACAAGTTTCAGATGATGCCTCAACCAAAACAAACAATGGACAATATGCAGACACCGCCATAACAATGAAAAGCCAAGAAGTGCCACCTCAAGTTGTTCGTGCGCTTGGCAAACTTCAACCAGGGCAGTTTTCTGATATTATTACGACGCCCACTGGATTTGAGATTGTCAAACTCCTTGCCAGTGACAACGGGAAATACAAAGCAGCACATATACAAATTAGCCTGACAGGAATTGATACATATGTTCAGCCCCTGCAGAAAAAAAATCCTCCAAAGAAGTTCATAAACGTCAAACTCCCATAAGAGTTGCATTTTTTCACCTTGCTTGCTACACTTACCCCTGTTAGTTTCCATCTTTTCGCGAAGGAGGTAGCTGAACACAAATCTCCAATCCAAGGAGCGTAGCGACCGAATGGAGATTTGAGAGGAGCATCCAACTAAGTTTGGTGTTTATAAAAAAAGAGCTTTCTGCTTGTTTTTATGAACGTAAACCGTTGTTGAGATGCACCATGCGCCCGTAGTGAAGAGGCCTATCACGCCTCCCTGTCACGGAGGAGATCGCCGGTTCGGCGGACGAGGAACGGAGTTGAAAACGTGCTTGCATGTTTTCAATGAGTACCGCAGGGAGGAGCGCGCCAAAGGTGCGCGATATCCGGTCGGACCGAACGGGTTGAACCTTACATGTTATAATCTGCACCATGCGCCCGTAGTGAAGAGGCCTATCACGCCTCCCTGTCACGGAGGAGA
>CAYROK010000006.1:0-52616 GCA_964425975.1 uncultured Candidatus Saccharibacteria bacterium | reverse complement strand
TAAAGAGATAACCAAGTAAAAAGCCCTGCCTATGGCAGCGCTTTTTACTTGGTGACCCCTGCGGGGTTCGAACCCGCGATTTTCTGGATGAGAACCAGATGTCCTGGACCACTAGACGAAGGGGCCGTTATTTGGCTCAACTAGATTACCATTTCTACCGCATTTCGTCCAGCAATACGAGCATCTAGGCTGTTGCTTTTCACAGGGAAAAGCCAGATACTATACGTAAGCGGTTTAAAACATGCAAGAATACATATTTATCGGTGGTGGGGCCATAGTTGTGATAGCTCTTGGTGTTATTGGCTGGATACTTGCCATTAAGCGTAAAGGGCTTGGAACGGTAGCTACGAGCAAATTGGCAAGTACACTCCGTGACGAAAAAGCAAAGTCAGACATTATTCTTGGAGCTATTCAGGATGGCGTAGTGCTCATAGATGATCAGCAGGTCATACGACATTTTAACCAAGGTGCGACCAGTATAACCGGGTGGACCAAACAAGAAGCAGAGGGGCTTGATTGGCATTCGGTTGTAAAGTTTGTAAGTGCAAAAGGCGAAGCAATCGATGCCGAACAAACTCCACTTGCCAAAGCGTTTTCCACTGGGCAAGGTTTGCGTGATAACACAGTCAGCATTACCACCAAAGCTGGTACGAATGTAGCGACAACTTTCAGTGTGTCTCCACTGCTCGATGATAGTAAACACACGACCGGCCTCGTCGCGATATTCCGTGACGTGAGCGAAGAACGTGCCGAAGAAAACCAGCGTGCCGAGTTTATTAGCACAGCCAGCCACGAAATGCGTACTCCTGTGGCTGCCATAGAAGGTTATCTAAGCCTCGCACTCAACGAGAAAGTTGCAACCGTCGATAACAGAGCCCGAGATTATTTAGAAAAGGCTCATAGCAGTACCAAGCATCTTGGCCAGCTTTTCCAGGATCTCCTCACGAGTGCAAAGGCTGAAGATGGGCGTTTGACAAATCACCCCAAAGTCGTAGAAATGGGCGCTTTTCTCGAACAGCTTGCTCAAGATTTACGTTTTTCAGCCGAAAAAAAAGGCCTATTTATGGAGTTTTTGTTTGGCAACTCTAGCGTCAAGGATGCTAGCGGCGAAACCGGTGAAGTTCGAGACATGAACAAAGTAGTGCGGCCACTGTATTATGTGCAGGTTGACCCTGACCGAATACGAGAAGTAATTACAAATATCTTTGACAATGGCTGCAAATACACCGAAGAAGGTAAAGTAAGTTTAGGGCTAACGGGCAATGATGGAGTGGTTCAAGTATACGTAAAAGACACTGGCGCCGGCATACCCCCAGAAGATATCGGTCACTTGTTCCAAAAGTTTTATCGGGTAGATAACAGTGCAACCCGCACCATAGGCGGAACCGGGCTTGGGTTGTTCATCTGCCGCAAAATTGTTGAATTATACAAAGGACGCATTTGGGTAGAAAGTGAACTAGGAAAGGGCAGCACATTTTATATAAACATCCCTCGACTCACCTCGCAGAAAGCCGAACAACTTATGGCCGCCGAAGTTGCAAATCCGCTCGGCACGGCCACCGTCACTCCAGCCGTATCTCCGGTATCGACAAAACCTTCGGCATGATATACTTTCACATATAAACCATAAGTGTATTACACGATAAAGGGCACCAACAGTGGCAAAACTTCTCCTCGTCGAAGACGACAACAATTTACGAGAAATATATCAGGCTCGATTGAGCGCCGAAGGCTATGAAATTGTTGCAGCCCAAAATGGCGAAGAAGCCCTTTCAGTTGCAAAACAGGCTCGTCCTGACCTCATAATATCTGACGTGATGATGCCGCGCATAAGTGGTTTTGAAATGCTCGATATTTTACGCGCAACTCCTGAGCTGGCGAGTACAAAAGTTATTATGCTCACCGCACTTGGCCAGGCAGAAGACCAGGCACGAGCAGGGAAACTTGGCGCCGATAAATACCTCGTAAAGTCACAGGTAACACTTGAAGATATCGTCAATTGCGCAAAAGACCTTCTCGATGGCACCACCGTCGTTACGCCAGAAGCCGCCCAGCCAGCCACTCCCGCAGACGTACCAGCGACTGCAACGACGCCCGTCTCTCCTGTGCCTTCGGTTCCTTTGGCATCTACGACTGATTCAACGTCCCAGGAACCCGCGACAGCGCCTTCACCGGTAGAGACTCCTCAGCCAGATCCAGTACCGGCGCCAACACCACCGGCAGACCCGACGGCCGCAGGAATTTCGACACAAGCCGTAGACAACGGCCTACCCGTGAGTTCCCCGGCGGATCCTATTGCGCCGGTTTTGACCTCCGTAGCAGACCCAGACCCAATTACCGCTCCTGTGGCTAATGCCACACCTCAGCTCGATTCAGACAATGATCTGCCGCCAATTGTCAGACACGGTAGCAGCATGGTTCAGGAAAATGAGCCTTCAGCAGAAGTTAATCCCGTAGAAGCCAGCCTGCCACAACCGACGAGTTTGTTCGATGCAAGTACCAAAACGACCCCAGAACAAAACATTGTTCCTCAGAGTCTTGCCAGCGAAGGAGCCGCTATCGAATCTCAGATTGCGGCCTTCGCGAATAGTCAGAATCCAACGACAACACCTCAGGATAAATCCGTACCCGCATCTGCTTCTGACGCAACAGCCACCTTAAACGAACAAACCTTGAATGAAGCCGTACAAGGGCTGGCAGATGCGGTAAACGAACCACCCGTAGAAGCCCTCCCCCCAAGTCAGAAACCACTGCCAGTTGACGCTGTTGTGAACCAGCAACAAAGCCCATCAGCTACTCCAGACATACCGCCTACGGCTCAAGTTGTTACGCCAGTGGCTTCCAGCCCACAGCCTTTAGGTATAACCGTGCCAGAATCATCAGTATCTGTTCCGAGTGAGACTACCGCAGCCAAAGAAACAACTGGACCAACTCCTCAAGGAGAACAAGCTGCAGAGAACGACCAAGTCAACGTCGCCGGCAAGAAAGTTATTCAGCCTATCAACGACATCACGCACGGACCAAACCTAAACGAGCTACTTGCAAAAGAAGTCGAAAAAGAACAAGCCAACACTGACCTTCGTGGCGCCGTGGTAGGCGAGGAACCGCAACCAGCAGCTCCGGCCGCTCCCGCTACGCCAATCAATCCTGTGGCTACTGCAACCGCACCTACACAGACCATAGATCCAAATAGTATCGCGCTCTGAAATCTGCCGTATACTAAAACGCATGAGACTCAATAAGTTCATTGCGGCATGCACACCACTCAGCCGCCGCGCAGCCGATGCGGCAATCGCCGAGGGCAAGGTAACGATAAATTCCCAACTGGCTTCAAATGGATCCCAGGTGAAATCCACAGATGTAATTTGCCTAAACGGGGTGAAGTTGACTCTTCCAGAAGCCCACACAACCATCATGCTCAACAAGCCGGTGGGCTACGTATGCTCGCGTAACGGACAGGGAAGTCGTACTGTTTTTGAACTATTGCCCCCCGCACTCCAGCACTTGCAGTCCGTAGGCCGTCTCGACAAAGATTCGTCTGGTTTATTACTACTGACTGACGACGGTGAGTTGGCAAATAAGCTCACGCATCCACGCTACGCCAAAATCAAGGTTTATGAAGTAACGCTCGACAAACCCCTCGCGCCACTCGACCAGCAAATAATTACTGACACGGGCATCACCCTCGAGGACGGAAAGAGTCAATTTTTGGTCACAAAAATTGACTCACGAGCGCACAGCGCGAGCGGCGAACGAAGTGAGCCGGGGGAGGAGCAGGGCCGACACGAGCAAAGCGATGTGTCGCCCGAGGAGGGGCAAGCCCCTCCTCAATCAATGATTGGGCTTGGTGATATCTACCAAATCACCATGCAAGAAGGCCGTAACCGCCAAATCCGCCGCACCTTCGCCGCTCTCGGCTATACTGTCACAACCCTCCAACGCACCCACTTCGGCGCATATACACTAAATCATCTAGCCCCCAAGCATTGGATGCTACTCTCATAAGGGGCTACCTTGGTTTACCGACGAGCCAGAGTCAGTTTATCTATAGGAACCCGACCAACTGGCAGCAGCAGAATCTCACCATCCCGAATAAGCGCAAAAGATGGCCTACCGGCACGGCCGATTAGCCTTTCTTGTACACGATGTCTAGCTTGCGGCGGAATACTGCGCAGAACTACCCCCGCATTACCATATCCACGGTGTATCTCTTCTACGACCTCCTCGACTGTCTTGCGGCCAGAACGAACAGCGGCATGTTTAATTATCTGCCTTAGAACCTCTACGGGATCTAGCAATCGTGCGTTCCGTCTATCCAATAATTCATCTTTGGAAACATCGAAAGTGACCGCTGCAATCTCTTCCGGCACCTCCGGCATACCGAGTGTTCCGTGCGGGAGATTCCATACGCGGGGACCGACGCCCTTACCCTGTAGGTTAATGGTTTGATGCCGTGATTCAATGTCAGCAAAGTGCGTCAAAGGAAGCAGTTTATCTTGTTCCGCACCGTCCTTGAGCGCAGTACAGCCTCTCCCGAGACCAACAAAACCAAGAAAGCACGTGCTGTCTTCCGGAACGTGAGTTCTTGCCTCAGAAAGTGTGAGAAAACCCGTTTCGGGGTCTAGGACGAAATATTCTGGACGGTATCCGGGGCTAAATTGCGTCAAATCCAGACTGCGTTCTGCGAGATTTTGTATCATTTGCTTATCATAAACTTTAATATCGTACTTTGTCAAATGTTCTTACCTCTGTTATACTATAGCTAATGATCAAAAAACTACCGATCGTGGCCATCGTAGGGCGGGCAAATGTGGGCAAAAGCAGCCTGTTTAACGCCATTCTTGACCGGCGCGAAGCCATAGTCGCACACGAAGCGGGTACTACTCGCGACAGCATAACCGCCAAAGCTGAATGGCAAGGACAGAATTTTTGGCTGGTTGATACCGCGGGCATGAAAGATGCAGCCGATGACTTTGAGTTCACCATTCAGGAACAAATAACCCAGGCAGCCGACAGCGCCGATGTCATTTGGGTAGTCGTAGAAGCGAATGTGCCAGTCAGCGAAGAAGACCGACGCGTTGCAAAACTGGCACTGAAAAGTAAAAAGCCTGTTTTTCTGCTTATCAACAAAGTTGACCGTGCCCGAGGTAACGATCTGCTTGGCTTTGAACGGCTCGGTATAAAGCCTATTTTTCCGACCAGCGCCACGCAGCGCCGTGGAATAGTTGAGCTGCTAGACAGTCTTCTCCAGCATATTCCGAAAGCCACGCTTGCAGACAGTACTGACCGGATTCGTCTCGCCTTGCTAGGACGCCCAAATGTTGGTAAAAGCGCGCTTTTTAACACTCTTGCAAAAAAACAGCAGGCAATCGTGGCGGACCGCGCCGGCACAACTCGCGACGTCAACCGCGCAAGCGTGAAATACAACGGGCAGGAAATTGAGCTCATGGACACCGCAGGCATCCGCAGAAGCGGCAAGATTGGCGTAGGCATAGAGCACTTTAGTGTCATTCGTTCTCTGGCAGCAATTGAACAAGCCGATGTTTGTTTACTTCTTATGGACGTAAACGAGCTCAATACTGGACTTGATCAGAAAATAGCCGGCATGATTTCCGAAGCGGGCAAGGGGCTGATTATCATTGTCAGTAAATGGGACAGCGTCGAAGGCAAGGACGCCTATACCCGAGATGCACTCGCCCCAGAAATTGCCGCCGCTTTTCAGTTCGTTGCCTGGGCACCGCTCATCTTTACAAGCAGCGTCACGGGTCAAAATGTCACGAAAATCTTTGACCTCGTCCTGCAGGTCGCTGAACACCGCAAAACGCGCATACCAACGACTCAACTCAACAATTGGCTCGCAGGCGTCACTGCCAAACACCCACCAGCAGGGCTTAAGAACCGCGCTCCAAAACTCAATTATATGATCCAGGAGGACGACAATCCCACGCCCGCGTTCAAAATTTTTGGCGCCCATACCAAGTTTGTCCATTGGAGTTATAAACGTTTTATGGAACGTGAGCTCCGTCAGGAGTGGAACTTCGACGGCACGGCTGTCCAATTTTGGTTCATCGAAAAAAGTGGTCGTCATAAACACGGCAATAGCCCCACCAAGCCAGAGCGTAGCGACACCCAACGGAAGATTATTAAAAACAAAGCACGCAAACGGAAGGAATCATGAATCATGAATCATGAATCATGCAGATGCAGCATTACTCCGTTCGTCATTCATTATTCATCATTCGTAATTCTGCGACCGGAGGTCGCATAGTATATGGCGCTGTTTGTGAAACGACCAGAAATTGGTAGTCGACTCAGTTTTACCACTTACGGCATGAACAAATCACTGCTTTTGGTTGGACTTGGGAACCCAGGAAAAGAATATGAAAACACACGCCATAATGTCGGTTTCATGTGCCTAGACGAGTTTGCAAAAAAGAATGAATTTCCATCCTGGGTGAACAAAACAGATATGAAATGCCTGACCGCGGTGAAAACAGTGGGCGATACCCGAGTAATTCTGTGCAAGCCACAGACGTTCATGAACCTCAGCGGGGAAGCAGTACAAGCTATCTTTCATTTTTATAAGCTTAGTCTCGACCAAGTCATAGTGGTACATGACGAAATAGATGTCGATTTTGGCCAAATACGCTTGCGTCGTGGTGGTAGCAGCGCTGGGCATAATGGCATAAAAAGCGTCACGAAAATGCTTGGTAGTGATGAATACAGCCGAGTGCGTGTGGGGATTGGTCCCAAAGAACCGGCTCAGATTGATTCCGCCGATTTCGTCTTACAGAAGTTCAATGAGAAAGAGCAGGCGGGGTTCCCTAAGCTCGCCCGTGAGATGAATGCTATCCTGAGCGAACTCGCCTACGGCTCACCGCTCACCGCCGAAACCCGCAGCTTTTTGTAGCACTCTAAAAAAGATTAATGCCGAGCGCAACTTCTGATAGGTACCGATTCGCATCAATCGTGCGGTAAAAATCAAACCTTTCTTTATCTGCTGGACTCAACGTATCGTAGTCAGCTCCAACAAGCTCTACGCCAAATCCTTTCAGCGCACAGGTTCCGGCTCCACAGTTTTGAGCACAGTAACCAAGTAGTTCGTCCTTCGCGCTTGCCGGAGAATCAGACAAATTACGATCCGCATCTCCTTGGGTAATTTCTCCCGTATCGATTTTACGTTGTAATTCATCTAAATACGCCGTTTCATTGCGCTCCTCTCGATCTATCTCGTTGACAAGCGTCACGCAAATATGCGCTGGCGCCCCTTTTGGAGGTTGGATTGGTTTACTCATGAACAGATACTAGCAGCAGCAGCAAATTGCAAGTATTGGAATATTATTTTTTTATACAAAAATAGCCTGTAGGCGGGGGTGGGCACCGCTCGATGGCTTTTTATGGAGACCAGCAAGCTGATCTCCCTCCACCCTTCAAAAACAACTCGGTTTTCATACAGCACTTACTTTTCTAATAGTTAGTTGGGGGTCTGCATCAGTAATAAGTACTTCGCATGTTCCATTTAGCCGGTCTACCGTCTCTTCCAGCGCCCCTGTCAATGCCAACCCACCTGCATATCCATGTCCGTTAAGCGTATCTACTGCTGACTTATATTGTAAATATGTATTTAGCCGGTACACAGGTCCATCTTGGCGATCTACTCTTTGAGCATGCCCAACCAGCGTGACATGGTTACTGAGCAACTGCTGCTCATGCAATACTTCCTTCAATGAAGCTTCAATAAAGTTTGATACATCGCCATGCGTTGGGGTCTGGAGTGCGTCGCCTACGCGCGATCGCGCGTGCTCTAAGACAACTTTCTCTGCACCCGAATACGGTAGCGTTACAAGACCGCTACCAAGTCGCTCAATTGCAATGATAAGCCTATCACCTTCATCGGGCGGTTCCATGCTTCGGCCTCGCTCAGTCGCACAGAACGAAAGAAATCTTTCATTTGCGTATTTACCCAGTCGGCCATATACTTACTAACCTAGCATTTACTTTTATAAAAAGCCACCGAGAGGGGGTGGGCACCGCTCGATGGCTTTTTATGGAGACCAGCAAGCTGATCTCCCTCCACCCTTCAACCCACCTTGATAGGAGCGAAACATCGCGTGCGAACGTAGTGTGCACCGTGTCTCCTAGCCGCCAGAGCAACCAGAAATCATTTAGACTCGCCTATTCCTTCAGGGGGCTTTCGTATTACTACAAAAGTCCAGTTAAAGGGGTTAGTATGTTTTAGAACGTCTTAGACGGCAAGTGCCGCTCAAAGAGAAAAGTGGAGGGTAACAACTTTTGCCTTCGCCAAAAAAGCGAAATGGCACGTTCTAAAACAATCTAACATTACTCCTAGCATATAACTGCTACGAGCGTTAGAATGGGGGATATAAGGTGCAAAAGAGTCGTGGTAAAACACGCACGACGCTTATGAGTTGCCATTTTAGCAAAAAAGTGACATATTGTCAATACTGATTCATTTTTTCGTATGAAAGTAAAGAAGATTACCTTAGACGATAGTTCGTATCCGGAAGTGCTTCGGAATATTCCATCGCCACCGAAAGAACTTTACTACTTGGGCGCAGAACCTACCGAGTGGCTCAAAAGGCCACGCGTGGCTGTTGTGGGTAGTCGAAGCATAACTCCTTACGGAAAAGTAGTTACAGCCCAGTTGGCAGGCGACCTAGCGGCGCGCGACGTAACCATTGTTAGCGGCCTTGCGCTTGGTGTTGATGCCTGCGCACACGAAGCCGCCATAAAGGTTGGCGGGATTCACATCGTAGTGCTTGCAAACGGCCTAGATCGAATCTATCCCGCCAGCAACACGCAACTCGCTCGACAAATCCTCGCATGCGGTGGCGTCATCATTTCGGAATATCCAGAGGGCATGCCTAGTCTCAAGCAGAACTTTGTAGCACGGAACCGTATTGTCGCTGGTCTATGCAACGCACTGCTTATCACTGAAGCGACCGAAAAAAGCGGCACACTACACACCGCGCGCTTCGCCATGGAGCAGGGTAGGGACGTCCTGGTCGTGCCGGGCAACATTACCAGTCCAAATAGCACCGGGTGCAACAACCTCATCAAGTCCGGTGCCCAGCCTGTTACATCGGTCGAAGACATACTGTATTCACTTGGCGCAAAAAATCTCGTCACGACCTCGTACATTCATAAGGGTGACAATATCGCAGAGCAAACCATACTTGATTTGCTCTATAACGGAACAAGCGATGCACATGAACTCCTCACACTAAGCAACCTTGCGCTTGGTGAATTTACCCAGACCCTCACTATGCTTGAACTCACCGGCAAAATTCACCCGCTTGGCAATAATCATTGGGCTCCAAATTAAGGAGGGGCTAACCCCTCCTCATATATCCGAAATAAATTCGGATATATTCTCCTCCCTCTAAAGCCGCCGCTTACGCAGCGGTGCGCTCCGCCAAGGAGGGGCTAACCCCTCCTCATATATCCGAAATAAATTCGGATATGTTCTCCTCCCCCTAAAGCTCGTGCAACGCACTCGTGTAGCTAGTGCCAGTGTAAAAGGAGGGGTTCGTAACGTTTCGCTCTTGACTACACCGTAATCGGTCGTGTATGCTTTCCATCCGTTATCTAGCTATATTTAGTAAAGCGTATATACTGTATAAAGTTTATGGCAAAAAACCTGGTTATCGTCGAGAGCCCAGCAAAATCCACCCCTTGGTGATAGTACCTGGGGGCCAAGGGCTAGGCATGAGCATGAGCGGGTCACTCTATAAGGGATAAGAAACCCCACCTGAGACATAATTGCAACCACCATCGGAGTTTTGCCTGCATCTGGCTCGTCTACAAACTGTACCGAAACTACCTATAAAGCTAAGAAATATATTTGCAAATGATGGCGTATTGTTGTAGTTTTATATTATGATAGATGCAAGAAATGAATTTGTCTTTGGAGCTAGCTTAACTAGCATACCAGGTGCTTACCCAAAAGGTGATAAGTGGGGTTACGCGCAAGAACTTCCATTCGACCTAACAGACCACCCGGATAGACCTCCGCTGTGGGATAAGCTTTTTGAAGCAGTAGATGCCGCGGTTTATAAAAGAGATCACTCAATGCCGCCCGATGCACCATTTGCCGTTAGCAGTATCATTAGAGGTGCGCTCGAAGAAGTATTAGCACTTGGCCACTGGAACGCTGAGCGTTATAAAGACGTCGCCGATAAACTGAAAGTCGATACACCCAGACTAAGAGAGCTGACAAAAGGACGTGTGGGCCTTTTGGTCGCAGGGGCTGTTATACCCACCGAGATAGCTGAATGGCTCGATGAAGTCCCCCACAGATGCCGTACTTTTCGTCCCATGGACGTCTTTGCAGTCACACGCCTGGGCGTAACCGGTTTAAGCCTTCGTGGTGATTTGGATAAATACGACCACCGCATATACATTGCGAATATGTACGATGACACTACAGATTTATCTGGCGTAGGGGAGAGATTTGAACGGCTCGGAGTTTGGGCTGACGTCACTACAGCTTTAATCGGCGAGCAAAGAGGTTTTAGCTTTGCAGATCCGGGTAAACCTCCCTTGAGATGGCTTGACCAAGCGCTTATCGCGCATTCGGGCATTGTGACAGCAGGCAAAGCCCTACACAGACCAGAGGTTATTAGCCCGATTAAGCGCGCCGACGTACACCCATCCGCCCAACCCGCCTCTTCAACATACGATGGCGAACGTGAGCTCATAGGTTTGAGCCAAATTGAAGTTGAGCTGTTGTACAAAGCGTTAGCTGAAAAACCCGATGAAAAACATCGTCGGATGGTGGAAAAAATGCTTGGCGCATTGTTCCGCAAGGCCTATCCGCATAACAATACCGACCCTTTATATGCTTTCAGTGATGCGTATAACCGTCTTACAAGCGATGAACAACGAGAGCTCCTGGCTTCTAACATACGGGGAATTCAAGAAGCAGCGTAAGGGCAGTTGCAGACGTTAAAACTTGACTTCCTAGTCAGTGAGGCTGTATGCTGGGCAATCGCGCGGTGACATCAGGAGAACCGTGTATACTTAAGCACATATGACAAAAAACCTTGTTATCGTCGAGAGCCCAGCAAAAGCAAAAACCATCGAGAAGTACCTCGGTGGTGATTTTCAAGTCTTGAGCTCTATTGGCCACATACGCGCTATTCCAAAAAAATCGCAAGATGGCACGCCAGTCATTGATATTCAAAACGGATTCAAGACCCAGTACGAAGTTGATCCTGAGAAGAAAAAGGTCATTGCCGAACTAAAGAAAGCAGTAAAAGCCGCCGAAACCGTCTGGCTTGCAACCGATGAAGATCGCGAAGGGGAGGCTATTGCCTGGCACCTATGCGAAGTTCTGGCGCTTGACCCCACCAAAACGAACCGAATCGTGTTTCATGAAATTACGAAAGATGCGATTACCGAGGCGATTAAGCACCCCCGTACTGTTGACATGCAGCTCGTCGAAGCACAGCAGGCTCGGCAGATCCTCGACCGTATAGTAGGGTTTGAACTCAGTCCTGTCGTTTGGCAAAAAGTTCCCGGCGGCAAAAGCGCTGGGCGAGTCCAAAGCCCCGCTGTAAAACTACTCGTAGAACGTGAGCGTGAGATACAAGCTTTTGAAAGTGCTCCGCAGTTTAAAGTAACCGCAGAATTCAGCCACGGAAAGGACACCTTTAGTGCCGAAGTGCCCGAACGATTCACCAACGAGCAAGAAGCACACGACTTCCTCGCTAATCTTGCAAATAGCACATTTTTGGTTTCAGATGTCGCAACTTCCCCCGGTACGCGAAACCCTGGAGCGCCTTTTACTACAAGCACCCTGCAACAAGAAGCAAACGCAAAACTTGGTTTTGGCTCGCGCGCAACCATGACTGCTGCCCAAAAGCTTTACCAAGCAGGTAAAATCACTTATATGCGTACCGATTCGGTAAGTTTGAGCAAGCAAGCTACTGCATCAGCCGCGAGCTATATAGAAAAAACCTATGGCAAAAATTATGTACAACCTCGTACGTTCTCCACAAAAACCAAAGGAGCACAGGAAGCGCATGAGGCAATTCGCCCAACCAACATGGCACTTGAAGTTGCCAGTAACGACCCCTATGACCAGAAACTCTACGAACTCATTCGCAAGCGCACCCTTGCCACCCAAATGGCTCCCGCCAAGCTCGAGCGCACCGTTATAACCATTACGAACACCGCGATGGCTGATGTGCATCGTAAAACAGCTGATTTTGAAGTTAAAGGCGAGGTGATTACCTTCGACGGTTTTCTGAAAGTCTACGGACGAAGTAAAGAAGACTCCGTTCTACCTCTGTTGGCTAGTGGTGACGAAGTAAAATTAACTTCCGCAAACGCACGACAAATATTCGCACGGCCTCCAGCCCGGTACACAGAAGGCTCTCTCGTAAAGAAGCTGGAAGAACTCGGCATTGGCCGGCCGAGTACCTACGCGACCATCATTGGTACCATTCAAACTCGCGGATATGTGGAACGTGGCGACAGCGACGGAATCCCACGGGACGTTGTAGTCTTAACCTTCCAGCCGCGAACTTTCCAGGTCGAACGGCAAATCGTTACCGAAAATACAGGCTCAACAAAAGGAAAGCTCGTGCCGACACCAAGCGGACAGCTTATCGCCGATTTCCTGAGCGAGCACTTTGAACCGGTTATTGACTACGGTTTTACCGCAAAAGTCGAAGAAGAGTTTGACGACATCGCAGAAGCAAAACTTCCTCGTAACACCATGCTCGCGCATTTCTATGAGCCCTTTCACGCGCTTGTTGCACAAAGTGGAAATATTGACCGAGCAAGTGTTGCGCAAGCAAGGGAAGTAGGCATTGACCCCAAAAGTAAAAAACCAATTATTGCCAAATTTGGCCGATTCGGACCATACCTACAACTTGGCGAAGGTGGCGAGGGGGCTGAAAAGCCACAAAACGCACCACTGCCAAAAGGGATGAGCATCGAATCGATCACTCTTGAACAAGCACTTAAGGCTTTTGAGCTACCACGATTGGTGGGACAAACAGAGGACGGTCAGGAGATAAAGGCAAACATTGGCCGGTTTGGTCCCTACGTCCAGGTAGGGAAACTTTTCGTCAGCATCAAGCCACACGATCCACACGACATTGACCTTTCGACCGCTCGCGAACTTTACGCAGCAAAACTTATTGCTGAGGCAGAGAAAAACATTGCAGACTTTGGTGATGGCGTAAAAGTACTAAAAGGCAGGTGGGGTCCGTACGTTACAGACGGGAAAAAGAACGCAATAATCGATAAAAACATCGATCCATCTACAATTTCCCACGAACAAGCAATTTTGCTTTTGAAAGAAGCTCCAAATACATCTAAAAAAAGTCCGCCATTCCGCCGCAAAAAACGCTCTTAATCCGTTCGGCTGAAACTATTGATGGGCTTATGTGTGATTTAGCACTATGCTCAGTTCGACATATACTCGACTTACGCAAAATCGTGCTATCTTCAGGCTCGTCCAGGAGTACCCAGAAACTCCTGGCTAGACCGGGGCAATGGGAGTCTTGTGTTAGTCGAGTAAGTACCACTGTTAGAGCTGAAGGCGATAGCGGACGAGCCCGCCCCTGTAGAGATAGGCAGCTGTGTTGAACTCGGGTTACTAGCTACTAACTTTGTCCACAAGCAAACCATGAGCTTATTAACTTTTACAACACACTAGGCATAAAAACGTCAATTTATGTGCTACAATAAGTTTGCTAGCGCACATTATCAGATGGGCAACAAAAAGGTGGTGGATTATACAAAAAGTCGTTGACTTTATACATTAAAAGTTTTATAGTAGAGGTAATTATGTCAGAAAAACGAGCCGTTCTCAACACAGAAGTTATTGTTCAGGATATTTTGAACAGCATTGACCGTGAAAGGGAACGGGAAATAATTGCCCGACGCTACGGTTTGTTTGACCGCAAAGAAACGCTCGAGCAAATAGGCGAGCTACTTGGCATTACTCGAGAACGTGTCCGCCAACTTGAAAAGTCTGTTATGACAAAATTGCGCCAGACCAGTGCTGAACTACCCCATATCTCTGAAGTTGAGACATCAATTCTTTCTTTGATGGCAGAAGTAGGGGAGGCCGCGCGTATTACAGCGCTCGCAGGAAAACTGACGGCCGAGAACACGCGAACTGATCAGTCCCGCTTGGCGTTTCTTACCGAATTATGTCCAAATGTATCGGTCGTTTCAGAAGACGACACATACTTCCAGGCAGCAGGAAATAGCAAAGTTCATGACACACTGAGTATCAAAAAAGAAGTCATGAGTCTTGTTGAAGCAATCAAGAAGTCAGGCAAACCTGTTTCTGTAAAAGATATTGCGAAGCTCAGTGGCATGGAAAGTGAAGCATACGCCGCAGCTCTCGCAAGCGTCAGCAAGCAACTTGCCACGCTAAATGGTCGCTGGGGTCTCGTAAAATGGCCGACCGTAAACCCCAAAAATATTCGCGACAAAATTTACGTTATCCTTAGCGAAAACAAGAAGCACATGCACTTCAACGAAATTGCCAAAGCCATCAAAGCCAGTGACTTCAAGCGCAAGGACGTCACTACACAGGCTATACACAACGAGCTTATCAAAGATAAGCGCTTTGTACTCATAGGGCGGGGTATTTACGCGCTCAAGGAATGGGGCTACGAAAAGGGCACGGTCGCAGACATCATTTCCGAAGTGCTCCGAGAGGCTAAACAACCCCTCCACCGCGACGAAATCGTCCAACGCGTCCTCAAGAGCCGTTTCGTCAAGGAAACAACAATCCTGCTAAACCTGCAGAGCAAGCCACAGTTCAAGCGCGTCGCAAAAGCCACCTACGAACTCAGCGAATAGAGCCTGATGAGAGCTTGTTAAAAGACTTCTACTTACATGACACTATCGATAGGCCAAACGCTACCACACGAAGGCATAGCCTATCCTGTATTTGACTCTGAGAAAGTAGCCTGGCATACATGGAGCATCAAAGAAGCTGCGAAAACTGACTCTGACTCTTTTCTTCGTGTCGTGCGTATTGCTCCCAACACACCATTTGACTCTCTCTACGCGCTGACTCGGGCTGCTCGTACTGAGTTTAGAAGGGTTGCTAATTACATTGGAGCCACCGTCATCCCATACAAACTTGGCTTTGCGTCAATACCCCCAGCTGAACTATCAGCCTTAGAACGACGCGTTGTGACGCATGAAATATTGCCTAGCGAAATGGCTCTTGTTGCAGATGTGACATTGGTAGCAGATGCCAAACATCGCTTGCCCGAGTCACTTGAAGCCCAGCAGATGGTACTAGGCGTTGAAAGGTATATTCGTGACGCTATACATACTGGCTCTTCACGTTGGCTGGATACTCATGATAACTCACTATCGGACCCTCGCCTGGCAATTCTATCGCAGGTCACTATCGGAACCGTAATGGGGGAAGAGGGAGCCTATTTTACCGACATTGATCATTACATTGAATAGTGTACATTTTACGAACACTCCATATAGTACGGCCGGTATTCTATACTCATAAGTCGGCCGCATGTGCACGGCAGTTTTAACCAAAAAGCCAAACAAAAAGCGAACTGTATGAAAGTATACAAACAAACCCTGAAAGTGTACTAACAATAAGCAAAGACAATTCAGTAGTAGACTAATGCATGGCAGGTATGTTAAAAGTGTGAGCAATCGAAATTTTTCAGACGACGAGCGGGTGAGGGAGAATAAAAAACGAACTGTGACAAAATGTCGCACAATGTATATTTTGCGACGTGGATATATGTTTCAGAGTTGATCCGTCATACCCCTTTAAACGGGGGAGTTTCGATGGGCATGGTACATTTGCGCAGTGTTTCTGTTACCACGTTTCGTCTGGGATTACTTTTTCCTATCTGTTAGTTTCACTTGGTTTAAGTAACTTCTCGTGAAACGTGTACGTTATGCCTAGTGTTTGCTTTTTTGTTTGGACGCTATTTTTGTATAGTTTTTTGACTTTTCCACAGTCCTGTTGTGAAAACATTTGCATTTTCACGTATTTGACTTTTTTATATTACTTTCCCCTGTTTTTCCCTCCTGCTCTATAATTATTTGACTTTTCCCTACTCTGCTATGTTTATATGTTTTTTGTATTTTTTATAATAGTTTAGAGCGAACATTTTGCGAACGCAGAGAAGTGGAGCAATAGGGGGAGCACCTTTACTTATAGTAGACTTTTCCTGGCACACGTACATCTAAATATTCATTCGGCTGCTCGCTTCCCGGTTGCTGGAGCGTCGCGATTGCTGCCCCGCTCTGCAACTGTGCACTTGCCTGAATGTTAAACCGAAGCATATACGGTTTACCTAGTATACGTACCTGAAGCTCATACGGGGCGCTGCCCGGCAGTTCCATTCGTGAAATGGTATATCCCGCCTTTTGCAACTGATACGCAACTGTGGACGCGAACGTCATACTAGAAGCTGGTAAAAACTGCTTACCAGGAATAGGCTGACGAGTACTCGTTTCAGCAAGAGTTACAAGTGTTTTTTCTGGTGCCTCAAGTCGCGCCAAAACATAACCATTATCTGCAATGGTATATGCACCGCTCGGTGACTCAAGCATAAATGCTGCTCGCGAAGGCGTAACATACACGATTGGTCGGTTTCCTATCATTGGCACGGTCACAACAACACTGGTAAGCTCTGGGTAGTCCTGTTTTATGCTCCGCGCAATACCGTTTGCATTGAGCGTAATCTTGTTTGTGTTAAGAATACTGCTTTTTACGAGTGTATTGGCGCGTTCAGCGTACTCAGCAACCGGTAATTTAATATCTTGGCGAATATCGCTCACCACAATCTTACTATTCGGTGTGAGTAGCACAATCTTTCCGGCACTGACAGTTGCGACCACGACACAGGCTACAAAAAGCAGCGAATGAAGCGAAAAAGTCCACCGAGATTTGGCGGTAAAATTAGCTGGTGAATCCGTCCTCCCCCGTTCTGTTTGCGTTTTGCTGCTACGAGACTGGTAGTATGAGTATGTTGGCCGTGAGGTGTCTGACGGAGGTCTGTCGCGACCCGCCACAAGTGCTGGTTTTTTATTTCTTTTCCACCCCACCTAAAGTTGTCTCTCTCCTGTTTTTACCACTAGCTCTGCGAGTTCGCGGCTTGCATGAGGATGTGCAAACTTTCCTAGCCTTTCGGCGAGCGATTGTCTTTTTTGGGGATCATTGAGTAGTTCTGCCACCGTTCGCCCAAGACGTTCAGGCTGTTCGGCTTGTGCTTCTGTAAGTTCTACAACTGCCCCCTGCCCTGCAAGCGCGAGACTGTTTTTTACGTTCCAACTTAGCTGTTTTGATGGTACGAGCACACAGGCTTTCTGTTGCACGGCCAATTCTGCAATACTGCCCATACCGCCTCGACCAACCACGACATCTGCCGCTCCAGTAAGCCGATAAAATTCCTTACTAAACCCGAGTACCTTTACCCGACTGCGCGCCTTACCCAGCGCCTGGCTGTCATAAAGCGCCTTGGTTTCTCGTTCGAGTGAACGACCACTTACGTGTAATATCACCAAGTGAGGGAAAGTGGCCAGAAGATAGCGTGCATTTTGTGCTGCCGTTTTGTTCAACATACGTGCACCATTACCTCCACCGGTCACAAGAAGTACTTCCTTGTATTCCTGTAGTCCGAGTGCTGCTTTGTGGGCGATTTGATCCTGAGTCGTAACAAACCGATGGTGTTCGCTCACGGGCATGCCTACCATTACAGTTTTGTCCGGTGGGTATGGGTAAAGCTCGACAGGCATGGCCACCGCATGTAGCGATGCCCCCCCAGCAATCAGCCGGTTGGCAAGGCTCGGAACACTATCTGCATCATGGGTAATGTAGGGAATCCGCCGTAATCGAGCCGCCACCGCAACTGGTACACTCAGGAAACTTCCTCTGGTAAACAAAACATCTGGCTGTAGTTTACCCAACAACCGATAGCTCTGGAACGTTCCACGAATGGTACGAAACACGTCACGCACATTCAGCACCTGGGTTTTTATGTCTAAAAGCTGGCGCATACCCTCCCCACTGTAACGTCGTAGCTTTCCGGCAGAGATGGTTGCGACTGCATCAATCGCCTGGTGAGCATGTACAACGTCTAGCAAATCATCGCCACGCTGACCAACATAGGTGATATTGCTTCCAGGCTCAAGCAGCTTTATCTCATGAGCGACTGCGAGCACTGGTGCGATATGCCCCCCGGAGCCCCCGCCCGTCACGACTATTTTCATGTCTTTCTCTTTGTGCATTTGTTACTGTTCTTCTTGCGTTAAAACTGGTGTAGTGTGAAACTTGAAACGCTAGTCCAAGCGCGGCACCGACAAAAAGCACGCTAGTACCGCCATAACTTATAAGCGGGAGCGTGATGCCTTTCAAAGGCAACAGTCCTATCATAGCACCAATGTTGATAATTGCCTGCGTGCTAATCCATGCCAGCACACCTGTCACAACCAGACGACTAAAGATATCCGGAGCTCGCTCGATAATGAGCCTCAGTCGAGCAAAAAGAGCCATAAATAACACGAGCAAGACCATCGAGCCAATAAAACCAAATTTCTCAGCGTAAATGGCAAAAATTGAGTCGTTTTGCGCCTCTGGAAGGTATCCATATGCCTGCACGCTCTTCCCAAGCCCTAAGCCTACCAAACCACCAGAACCTACTGCAATGAGCGCCTGGCATGCTTGATGACCCGCGTCAGTCGAGCAGTTTGCTTCAGGATGCAGAAAAGTGTTCAACCGTTCACGACGGTATGGGGTTGAGGAAACAGCCAAGAATGTACCGAAAGCAATCACGGCCGATATGGCCAAAATACGACGCATAGGCATACCTGCCACAAAACCCATAATCGTCGCCATTGCTACAATCACGCCAGCCGAGCCTAGGTCACTCTGTACAAATGCAACAACAAACCCTATAACGCCGAGTGCAATAGCAAGCGGCTTCAAGGTACTCCGATAGTCATCGATGGCACCTTCCCTTACCCTTGCCGCCAAATATCCGCTGATGGCAATGAGTAATGCAAATTTCAGTACTTCAACCGACTGCAGAGAAAAGCTCCCCACTCGAATCCAACGATGCTGCGGATATGCTGGAATTGGTGGGATAATAAGGGCAATAAGGGTTCCGAGCGCCGCCGCGCCAAGTAACCACCAGCGCCATCGCTGCCACACAGTAAGCGGTATCCGAGCTGTTACAAAAAAAGCCACGACACTCAGTAAAATGGCGATTACCTGGTGTTCAAAATAATTTCCACCCCGTAGCTCTTGAAGCGCAGGGCTAATCGAAAAAACAACCACCAGGCCAATTGCGAGCAAGCACGCTACAATGACAATCAGCCAATAGTCTGGTCGATGTTTCCGAATTGGTTCGGACGGACGACCAAAACGCTCTCGGGTAAACGAACGCTCAACCACAACCTATCTCCGTCGAAGGTACTACAGCAGCAAGCTGCGCATCGATTGCGCTGGTAATAACGTTTGTGCGGGTAATTCTTTCTTTCATGATTTTTGTATTTTGGTCATCCAAAGCCGATTAATATGAGCTGTTTTATCCGTACCGCCCCATGACAAACAGCGCAAGGCCAATGAGCGCCGCAACTTGTCCAATAACCCAGAAGCGCATAGTGACCTTAGCTTCGGGCCACCCTATCGCTTCAAAATGATGGTGAATGGGCGAAATACGAAAAATTTTCTTACCATTTCTCAGTTTTTTCGATGCAATCTGTAAAATTACCGAGCCCGCCTCTGCCACAAAAACAAGTCCGATGAGTGGCAGCAACAAGACTGTGTCAGTGTACATTGCCACTACTCCAAGCGCCGTGCCAAGGGCAAAAGAGCCCACATCCCCCATAAAAAACCGCGCTGGGAACACATTGAACCAAGTATAGCTCATCAGAGCCCCTACCATCGCCGCACAGAAACCAGCAACACCATATTTACCCTCAAGTACTGCAATGACCGTGTAAGTTGCAAACGCAATGGTCGTTAGGCCCCCTGCAAGTCCGTCTAAGCCGTCACTGATGTTTACCGCGTTTGCTGTTGCTACCACCACTAAAGTGAACAACGGTATAATCCACCACCCGATTTCAAGAGAATGATCCAGTCCTGGAAGTTGTATGCTGTTAAAACCAAGTTTATAGTAAAAATACCAACCGCCCGCCGCAGCTACCCCAGTTATGAGCAGAAATTTTAAGCGTGAAGGCAAGCCTGCTTTACCGGTTCCATTGCCACGCAAATTGATAACATCATCAAGAAACCCAACAAGCGCAGCACCAACAAAAGCGGCCAAAGGAAGCCAAGTTTCCCCCCGAGACCAGTTTGCACTGAGTGTCAAAATGGTAACGGACGCAATGAAAATCACACCAGCCATAGTTGGAATATGACGTTTATGCTTTTCGCCATGCAGTTTCATAAACTCCGTAGCCTTTGCGCCTGTCACCGTCTCGGTGCGTGGTTTTTTCCAGAGTTTCCAGCGGTAGGCCACTGTTGTATACAGTGGAGTCAGTGCCATGGAAAGCAAAAAACCGCCCACGCCGAGCAAAACCAATTTCAATAAACTTGAGCCCTGCAGTGTGACCGTTAGTAAATCACTCGTCATGTGTTTCCTTTTCTAAAGCCGCTCTTTAGTATAACCCCAATTCGAAATAAGCACCACTGTCAGGAGCCGAAGGCGACTAGCAAGCGATAGCGCAGCCTTTAGAGGTTGGGAGTTCGTATTACCAGATTTATTCTGGTAATACGAACGGGAAGGGCGAGCCCTTCCCTGAGAACTCGACGTCTTACGTCGAGTTTGGGTTAGTATAGCGCGTTTTCGATTGTATTTCATCATGTTTTCTTTGGTGTCACGTCGTAGTTGTTTATCAGCATATGGGCTATATCCGCGAAGACCGGTTGACCGGTCTGAGCGCCAGCAAAACCACCGTAACCTCGCGGCTCAATATTATAGACCACCACGGTATACTGTGGCTTATCACCACCAACATACCCCATAAATGTACCGTTAAAAACATCCTCACGGTATAGACCGGTATTCTCGTCGGTTATCTGTGCGGTTCCAGTTTTTCCGCCCACACTGTATTTCTCGCCAAAGTTCATATAGGGGAACCCCAGTACGTGTGCTTCCGTCACATAATCAAGCAGCTCTATCATACCCTTACTCGTTTTCTCAGAAACAACATTATTGCGCAAAACCACAGGAGCCTTGCTCGTCTCATTACCATCTTTATCCCGCAGACTATCTACTAAGCGCGGCTGATAATATGTTCCGCCGTTGATAATTGCGCTCAGTGCTGAACCCATTTGCAACGCAGAGGCCGAATACGCCTGGCCGAATGACATGTTGGCATAGGTAATATTGATTCCATTATCTTTGTCTTTCGGATCCGGCACGAAACCAGTTCCTTCATAACCCTGCTCTATGCCAGTTGCCTTTGTTAGGCGATAGTTATTAACAAAATAATCATGCAGTTTTGTTCTGCCCGTCTCATTCAATTTCCCGCCGCCCATCTGCATAAGCGTCCACGCGGCTCCCGTGTTTAAGGACAAATTCAGCAGGCTTTTGATGTTTTGGGTGCCTGTCCCTGTTCCTTCTGCAACATTTAGTATTTTTGCGCCATCGATTGTCCACTTCCCTGGGTCATAATAAGACGTTGTTGGAGTGATAGCTCCAGAGTCAATAGCGGCGGCAACCGTAAGTACCTTTGTGATAGAGCCGGGCTCGATTGGACTAGCGACGCTATAGTTTTGGAACAATTTACCGTCTTCGACTTTTTGATACTGAGCAGGATCATAGGTCGGATAGTTCGCCATTGCCTTCACGGCTCCAGTGTTGGTTTCCATCACGATTGCACTAACATTTTTTGAACGGAATTTTTCTTGGGCGGACTTGACGATGTTCTCAACCTGGGCTTGCATACCCATGTCAATTGTTAGGGTTACATCCTCACCTGCCTCTGGCTGTACGAGCAGGTTTTCGCTACTTGCAGCTAAGGGCACTCCGTTGACATCCGTTATCGCCTTTAGCTTGCCTTTTTTCCCTGTCAGAGTCGTGTCGAGCGCCTCCTCAAGCCCATATTTGCCCTCACCGTCATTATTCACAAAACCCAGTAACTGCGATGCCATGGTTCCTTGCGGATATACCCGATAGTTCATTTGCTGTGACGCAACCCCTGGATATTTGAGCGCGAGTAGTTTTGTGTTTGTTTCGCCACTCACTCGACGCTGTAGCACAACATACTTTGTGTCATTGCTCTTTAGTTTTTCTTCCAGTTCCTTTGCTTCAAGCCCAAGAATCGGCCCAATTGCTTGAGCAGTTTTAGCAGCATCCTTCACAATACTGGGATCGGCAAAAACCGTGTAAAGTTTTTGATTTAAGACCAGCGGGATCGTTTCACCGTTCAACTGTGCGTATATTGTCCCGCGCTCCGGCAAAACGTCGTACTCACGAATCTGATCGCTGAGCGCCATCGACTTATAGTGGTCATAACGAATAACTTGTGTATAAAACAGTCGAATGGCGAATATTGAAAAAATAATTAGAATAAATGCGTACCAAAGCCTTGTACGTTGAACAGGGTCAGATTGTATTGCACGGGATGATTCCATTGGCTTGTCTCGTTCGCTATACTACCGAACGCTGCCGCTTGGCGCTACAGCAACAAGTTTTTTTGCTTCCGGTGAATCTTTAACGCTATCGAGCGATTGGAGACGTGCAGAAGTAGCCGCCAAATCGTCGCGCTCGTTCTGGAGCGCCGCGTGTTCATGTTGTAGGTTATTGATTGCATAACCGTAGGCGTTGGTTTTTGTCACCTGCGTGAGATACAGAAGCCCCAGTAGGCATGCCAGTACGATGAGGACAATCGTATTGCTAACCGGTCCGAGGCGCTTGCTCGCCGGTCGAAAGCTCACTGAATTTTGCCCGCGAACCGCAAGCTGCTGACGTCCGAGCGCCATTGTTGATGAATATGTCATATATGTTTGTTTTTCTCTCAGAGGTTAATCCTCTGTTCTTGGTGACCGGCGGAGCATTACGCCCCGCCGGCGCCACTTGCCTTATCGACCCACTTTAACGTGGACTTTGTAGGCACGGGAGCTGCTTTTGACCCGTATAGGCATATAGAGTTCCCTTTCTTTTTTGTTTATTTTCGCTGCAGTACGCGTAGTTTTGCGCTACGTGACCGCGGATTAGTAACTAATTCGGTGTCGTCGGCCGTGACTGGGTGCTTCGTTAGTAAACGATAGTCAGCATCGTATGTGTTGCCAGATACTGCTGCGAAGGCATTCTTTACTATACGATCTTCAAGGCTATGGAAACTAATGACAGCTAGCCTTCCGCCAGGTTTCAGTAGCCCCAACCAGACCGGTAAGCTCCGCTCCAGTTGACCCAACTCATCATTGACGGCGATGCGAAGTGCTTGAAAGCTTCTGGTTGCCGGGTGGAGCTTTCCACTGCGACCCAGGGCTTTTGCAATCACATCTGCCAGCTCACTTGTTGTGCTTAGCGGCCGCGCGGCTAAAATTGCCGCAGCCACCCGCTTTGCACGAGGTTCTTCTCCAAAATTTCGGAGTATCCGCTCTAAGCTTGCTTGGTCATAGCTATTCACGATAACCTCGGCTGTGAGTTCGATCCTTTGATCCATTCGCATATCGAGTGGACCTTCAAACCGAAACGCAAAACCGCGTGACGACGTGTCAAGGTGCAGCGACGAAACACCCAAGTCCGCCAGTATCATGTCGAAGCTCGCGCCCTGCTCGCGCAGAGTTTTCGAGGCCTCTTCGAAACTGGCATGAACCACAGTCGTACCCTTACTCTGAAGCTTCTGTAACGCAGCTATCGCAGTCGCGTCGCGATCGACCAAAGTCGTCGCGTTCGCCGCCTGTGTGCGGTTCAGAACTGCCGTCGCGTGACCCCCGTAACCAGCTGTCAGGTCGAGGTACGAAAGACCTCTCTCTGGCTGAAGGTACGTGAGCACCGCCTCGAGCAGTACGGGCTTGTGTATGGTTTGTGACATAGTGCATGTCGCATCTCTTTTTATGTTTGTGTTTGTTTTGGTGATTTTTTATTTTTGGTTATCACCTATTCAGCAGTCAACTGTTTGTTTTTTCTGTAGTTTTTGTTTTTGTTGGTGTTTCCAGTCCGTATGTAAGGAAGCAAATGTTTAAGTAAGATTTCAAAAATCTTGTAAGGCTTCCGACTTCCCGGAAACAAAGTGAGAGACTTATGTGTGAGGTGGAGTTTTGGGAGGTGTTTTATGGAAAGAACGAAGGTTTTATAGTGGTTATCCTTTAAAATCCACTTGTTGACTGCCGAATAGGTGACCCCAATACATTGAATCCTGAATCATGAATAATGAATCAAGTACTCATATTGGGCTACATTCGATTTTGCATGATTCATGATTCACTATTCATGATTCATGATTCATGTTCCATGCTTTTGCCGAATTGTTAAGGTTATATCATTGCTGTACCAGGACGCTATGCCTGTTCAGCCGCTAGTAAACGCCAATAATTGCCCACACTTACCGCCGTAACCTCACGCGTTATGCCCGCGTAGTCCAGTAAGTGCTGTTCCACTGTTATCCGCCCCTGCTTACCATCGAGCGATTGCTCTACCTTACCCATGCGGAATTGCACGTTCAGGTCTGCTATGCGCTCGTCCAGTATGTCACCGGCGAGCCGAGGCTCAACCATATTATTCCAGACATCCTTTGGGTAGAGGTGCAGATATTTGCCAAAGCCACGAGTTATGACTGCCCCGCTCGCAAAAACTTCGCGAAGCTCGGTCGGTATGGTTAACCGCCGTTTATCGTCAAGTTTGCGCTGGAAGTAATCCACCTGTGTCATATGGCTTTCTTTTTAGTGTGCGGTGAGTTTTTTGTTTTTTGCCGAAAGGTTCTTGAGAGATCTTTACGGCGACTTGAGAGGCAGTTCGCCTTTGTTTGAAGCGGGCTACCTACTTTTACCCACTGCCAACAGTTTACTACCCACTTTCACCCACTACAATACACATAATGCAAAAAAGGTGGTGATTTTCACACCACTTTCCCGTTTGATTATTCTAAGGCGCAGCTACTTGCCCTCCATCTCGGGCGAGGTTACAGATATATGCCTAGTTAGCGGATCTTGAATAACACACGTTTGTTGAGACATAGCATACGTACCATCAGAAGCTAGGTTCCGAGTTCCGATATCAGCCGCCGTATTTTCCGTCAGCCCTAATAGAGCGGCATCGAAGTTTGGGATAGCTGCGGGTGAAAGAGCACCTGCGTCACGCCCCTTCTTTACAGCAGCATTCAACTGGCTAGCAGCGAGTCCGCTCACTGTGCCCCCGAAGTCTGTACCTTTTACGCTCGTATTAGGTTCTACGCAAACAATTGGTGAATCTGGAGCGGTATTATGATTCACAACATTGACTCCCAGAGCAATTGCGCCTGCGGCTACCAAAGAGGTTACGCGTGGATGTTTCTTGGCGCTCTCCATAACGCTGTGAATGTCACCTTTCAACGTCCGCCCTCCGTTTTTTTTGCCATGCATACCTTTTCCGCCAGAAATTACTTCCCCTTCAATGACATTACCGTTGTCGAATTTTGGATTAACACTCATATTGAATACTCCTTATGTGCCGCTTACTCGAGCGAGTCGGGCAAAACTGAGTTGGGCGTGGCCGATGTGTGTTTCCGCTTCGCGCAAGTGAGTGTGGCTCAGCGACTCGCCACTCGCGTGCGCTGGATTGTTA
Source organism: uncultured Candidatus Saccharibacteria bacterium (assembly GCA_964425975.1). Classification (GTDB taxonomy): domain Bacteria; phylum Patescibacteriota; class Saccharimonadia; order Saccharimonadales; family UBA4665; genus JAGXIT01. The sequence goes on along the minus strand of CAYROK010000006.1, from coordinate 26,856 downwards.
TACACCGCCGCAATCATGCCCTGACTGCTCTTCATAGCAGTTATAAGCAGCGCGGCAATCGCCACGTACATCCCAATGTGAAAATGTACGGGGTGCACACGTAACCAGTTTTGCTTCTTTTTTGTTTTTGACATATTTTTTTATTTTTACGAGAACAACACTATAATAGCAAAACATAACCATTTTGTCAATATTGTTATATTATCCTAAGGTTCCATCAAACGTAAACGGTCAGAAATATATCCTCTTCGCATCGTAGGCATTCCCCTCGAAGCAGTAAATCATTGGGTCGCCGCCAGAGCCGGGGATACATAACGACTGATTTGCATGTTTGCTCAGACTGCTGGTGCGACGAGGATGCTTGAGTCGTAGGCGAGTTCCGCAGGAGCCAAACAGAGTGAGTAAACATGCAAGTAAGCCGGTCGTTTGCTTCTCCCCAGTGGCTTTGCCCAGCTTTGGCCACCCAAAGCTGGCTGCCGAGCGCGGGCGGAACCGCGCAGGAAAAGATTTCCAGCTAACACAGGAGATCCTTCGGCTTTACCTCAGGATGACGAGGATGGCACTGGGATTATAAACATAGCTAGTCTAAAGTTCGGGTTCAATCGGAATCCCAAGTACCGGTTTCAGCATCGTGATACCCGCCCCAGCGAGCACCTGCTCCATCCCTTGATAGGTCCACTCCCGCGCCTCAGCAGAAAGAAACCAATCATGGACTGGCAGCACGAACTTCGGCTTGAGCTCGAGCGCAAGCTCGACTGCACGTCTGGTCGATCCCCAAGGCGCTACCACTGGCAGAGCGAGTATGGGCATAGTTTCGTTAAATGAATGACTGTCGCCTGGATGTGTGTACACGCCCAGGAAATGCACTCCAAGCTCTTCTGGCACAACCGAGCCAAACGGGCGCACCTCTTCGTGCGGGCTAGCAAAAGCCACCGTTTCATCAGGCATAATATCCGCTGCCTGGTGAAAGCCTTGTTGTCGCAACATTGCCACAACTTCTGTAGGAGCTGTGATGCGCACATCTGGGAACTTCGATACAATCTTGCGCACTTTCTCAGGGTCGCAGTGATCTCCGTGGATATGCGAAATAAATACATCGTCTATCCACTCGATATCGTCTAGCGGCAGTTCGCTCCAGCCGCCCGGATCAAACAACGCCACCCGGTATTTACCACGCTCTTCGACCTCCACCAGCACACAACTATGTCCGAACTTGGTCACCTTCATACTCTCATCATAGCAGAGACGCGAAGAAAGAGAGAAGACGGAAGAAGCTGCCATAAGGCCGCTAGAGACTATCCTGCCTCAGCAGGATATAGTCAGTGTTGGCACTCTGGAATCATCCTGGCCGAACTGTTGTCGGGCTACACAATCTATTAAGCCATCTCGCGTTCTCTCGAGTGGCGATTGTGTCGACGACGGCAGTTTGCCAAGATGATGAAAGCGTGCCGAGGTTTCTCGCTTCCTCTTTTCCGGCAAAAGAGGAAGTTGTCAGCGGGCGCGAAAGCCCGCATTTCGTATCGATTATAGAGGCGAGCCTCTCACTTCTGCTTCAGGTGGCTAGGTTTCTTGCGTCGGAAATCGCGGTACGCAAGCTCGGCCCTGTGTTGGTCAATTCCCTCGATGTACGCATCAAAATCCGCGAAGAGCGTCGAAAACCGTCGGTTCGGAGCCAGTAGTTTCAGGAGCTTTTTCTCCTGTGCCAGATATTCCACAAGGCTAAAGAAGTCACCATCACCACTCACAATCACCGCTTTGTCATAATTTGGAAGCTCCTTCATGGCATACAGCACAAGGTCAGCATCAATATTCCCTTTCACCTGGGATTTTTCCGCCTCATCTGTTTTTCCACCCCCATTTTCACCCCGGTTTACCACAGGCGTCATTCTGAGCGAATGCGAAGAATCTTCTTTCAGCTCTTGCGGCTTCACCTGCCGTATCTCCAGTGTCGGCTTGAGCACCACCAAAAAGCCATGCGCGTACATTTGCTCGTACAACGACTCATTGTCAGGCATATAGCCGATGAACATAAAAGCTTTCTCGATGTTATATTCACTTTTCAGCCATTCCCGAAACTTCCGCCAGTCCATTTTCCACCCAATTTTCTGAACGCCTAGATTGAGGTTTTGGCTGTCGATAAACGCATAGTTTCCCTTGGATTTTGCCGGAACTTGAGCTGCTGCCCCCTTCTTCTTCCGCCACCACGGCCTGCCGCCTTGCGCCGTTTTTTTGTTTTCACTCATGCCAATAGTATACAGAGTTATGGGGTAAGAGTTAAGAAATATTTGGCTGCAGCCATTGGCCAAGGCTTTCTGCACATCTTTTGGCTGTAGTTCAGAGTAAACACCAAGCGTGAGAGTTGACAGTTGCAGGTCGAAAAGAACTTTCCTAGCTAGCGGAAAGTGGGCACAAAAGTCCGCATATTCACTCCGAAAGAATCTTTAGTAAATCGGCAGCATATTTTTCGAGTTTCATTTTGCCCATGCCCTTCACAGCTAGGAGCGCTTGCTCAGTTTGAGGGCGACGGGTGGCAAGCTCACGCAGTGTCGTGTCGTGAAAGACCATGTACGGCGCAATTTTTTGTGCGGCAGCCTGCTGTGTCCGCCATTTCTTTAGCTCAGTGAAAAGCCCTTCATAGAGTGCCGTTTTAACTTCATCTTGCGCATCTTCTTCGGTAAAATCGTCGGTTTTTAACCCCATTCTGTTTGAACGCTCACGCAGCTCATGGTCATACTCAAAAATAAGTGGGTGCAGCTGCAAGGCAACCTGGTTTATTCCACGTAAGTAAAGGCCGTCCATAGTACGCACACGAGAGAGCGCTACGTAGCCCATACCGGGAGTAAAGCTTCGGCTTAGGTCAACTTCTGCGGCGTCAAGGCTCATGCCTTGGCTTTTATGAATGGTAATGGCCCAAGCGAGGCGCAGCGGAAGCTGTGTGACTTCCGCCCGCACCCTGCCGTCTTCCTCGAGAGACCAGCTGTGTGGCTCAACCCGCACTTCTTTGCCTCCAGCAATTACCACGATTGGCGTTCTGCCATCAAAGTCCATCACCGTAGCGCGCGTACCGTTTACAAACCCCTTGCCAAAGTTGTTTGCAACAAACATCACTTCGGCACCACGTTTGAGAAGCAGCTTCTCGGGAGCAAGTACGCTTTTTATCAATTGTTCGCGTTTTACGGCAGTGCCAGTCGCTTGCATCTCAAAAACCTTCGGCTCCGCCGAAATACGCTGCAACTGTTGGTCATTTATTCGGTCGACATCAACGTTGTGTGCATACAGACGTGTCACCGTGGTACCGTCACCGCTCGGTTTGGCACCCAGCCGACCACGAAGTGCCAGTTCGTGAAATTCGTTTACGTCGCCCAGGCGCATGGCAGAGAGCAAATCAAGTAGCGAATCCCCTGCTGCTTGGCGATATTGCTCTGTCAAATAGCAAATAACGGGATCAAGCTCAGCCCAGGCATCACTGAGGTGCGCAAAATCCGGATGCATTCGCTCCCGCTCTACCGGAGGAAGCTGGAACAAATCACCGACAAGGATCACTTGCATACCACCAAAAGGGCTCTCCGACTTCCGTAGTTTTTTCGCAACCTGATTAACAGCGTCTAACCGACGGCCATGAAGCATGGAGATTTCATCTATAACAAGTACATCGGTGGCATTGTAGCGTTTTACAAGCTTATCCTTCGTACTGAGCCTCGCGAGATCGTGTTCACTCACGTACTCCTGTATGCCAAGCCCCGACCAGCTATGTATAGTAGTACCCCCGATATGTGTCGCAGCTATTCCAGTACTAGCGGTAACCGCGACATTTTTACCCCTGTTCTTCGCTAGCCGAATAAACTCGTTTAGGACATAGGTTTTCCCCGCACCAGGAGCGCCCGTCAAAAAAATGGACGTGCCGTCCATCATAAGCCTTAAAGCCTGTAGTTGCCTCACGAAATTTGCCTCCTCTAGTCGAACATTGCTTCCTAATAGTATATCTCACCTACCCTCATCGCCAGCATTTGTCTTGTCAAAACTCTTTGTGACAATATATTTGTCATTATTTTATATGACAAAAAATGACGCACTTAAGACAAAAACCCACCTTATCGTTGACTGTCGACTATACTGCTTCGTCAGAGTTGACTTTAAGCGGTCGTTTTTTGATGATTTCGTAGCGCTCGCCTGTCAACGGCGACTCCCAATAGTCTTCGTTTATGATGTTCACAAACGTTGTTAAGCTCTTTTCGTCCATGATTATTATCTTCCCTTGGTCGTCTGGCATGAGCTCGAGATCCATATCTTCGGCGTATTCAAGCGCTTTTTCTTGCGTCACCTTGCCTACTTCAAGCTTCTGCAGCTTCTGAATGAGCTGCTTTTTGCCTTTTAGGAGTGCATTTAGCCCCACGCCCTCAGGAAAACTGAGGCCATACGTTTCCATAATTTCTCGTACTTTGTTTTCGGCGATGGCCGCTTCCTTTGCGTCATAGCCAAATAGTGTCTTCAGCTTTGACTGACTGAACACATACACATCTTGGTCGAGTACGAGGATTTGTGGGTCAGTCGGTAAGCGCAGCGCCGCTTCGGCGTCAAATGGGACGAATTTATCCGAACGGAGCATCCAACCCTGTTTTCCTTTCATCACTTGCGACTTTGGCAATACTTTTGCCAAATAAAATGGCTTGTCCATCTCGGCATGGCTAACTCGTGCGAGAAGGCCTTTCATATGATTAATGTCGTGCTCGTCGTCTTTGAAAAGCACAATTTCGCGCTCTTGCGTCTTGAGCCAGCCAAGTGTTTCGCGTAGTTTTTCTACCTTAAAAACTTGTGTGCGTTGCAGAACGCCCATTTCAGCCTCGGCTTCTTCAAAACCCCGCACTATCAAACCTTGGTCGGCACCCTCGAGAACGTAGTCAAGCACCTCGTCGATAAAAATCGGCTCGAGCTGCTTCTTGAGCCCTTCCGACAGCGCAGTTTTGTATAGCACATAGTTTTTCGAAATAAAAAAGAGTTCAATTTTCAGTTCGTCTTTGTACTGTACAAGATTATTCGCCCAAGCAAAGACATCCGTTTCTTTGTAGTTATCTCGCTCACTTTGCAGTTGTTGCTCTATGCCTTTGTTATCGTCCATACCAAAATTGTATCACCGAAGTGACTCACTCGCTGTTGTGTAATCGTCATTTCCTCTGCGTTACTTTTTACGCATAAATAGCTTGAAAAGTCCGAGCAGTAGAGCAAAGATGCTGGCGTTCTTTTTGTTGAACATGCCAGACACTATGTCTCCCAGCCCACCATCGCCTTTGCCAGATTTTTGGTTGAGCAAAATACTAATGAGTCCGCCGGCATCAAATCCTTCAGACTGTTTTTGTTTGCCTAGCTGCCCTAAAACTATTGGTGCGAGCGTTTGCAAGATATCGCCAGCTGCAGACGAGCTCACCCCAGAATTTTTCGCCACACTATCGGTCACTTTGCCGCCGTTGCTCCCAAAAATATGTTCGAGAATTTTTCCACCATCAAGTTTTGTACTATCGTTTCCTACGGCGCCAACCAAATCGTTCAGTATGGAACCGTCGTGATCTTTTTTTAGAGCTGCATCGAGTTTTTCGGCTTGCTTTTTATTGCCAGCCTCTCCCTGAAGGCCGCTCAAAATGGCCGTCAGTGCAGAATCCACGGCTGAGGTTGTTTGCTCACCATCCAGTCCATTTCGAGAGCCCAGTTTGTCGGCTGCCGCCCCAGAAATTTGTTCGAGTAAAACCTGTTTAATATCCATCTTTATTTCTCACACGCTATGCCGTCGTTATCACGATCAAGTCGGCTTTCGTAGCTTGCATTTGATCGCTTTATGTCAAAGATGCCCGCTTCAAAGGCAGCCGTACAATTCTCGAACTTACGTCCACCGCTGTCTTTACTTTCCTTTTGGGCAGCGACTTTCTGTTTCGCCGTTTCGCTTGCCGTATTCAATGCATCTGCCTTACCACTGATTTCGCCGTTGGGGGCGGTTTGACGAGGCGAATATTTGCCATTTACGTCAAGTTGCGATGGGTTGGTGGCGACCACCCCAAATCCATACGCCCACGCAACAAACACTGCGATAAGTGCTTTCGCCCATGGACTTTTTTTGAAGCCTTCCGGGTCATTGATATACCACAACACAATCGCAATTAGGGGAATAATGGGTAAAAGAATTATCCATAGAAACCAACCAACGAGCACACGCCTCGAAGCGGTCCAGTTCTGATAATTGTTCCTCGTGAGGAAAAATCGCGATAAAATCCAGTTTGCGCTCCTCAGGAAAAAACCCGGTTTTGCGTTGCGGTCTCGCTCTTTGAGAACACGCGTATCAGTGGTTGTTGCACTGTAATCGGTTGTGTCGACCTTCGTCTGCTTTGTTTTATGCTCGGACATGGTTACCTCCCTACTTATACCATCACTCTACCACACTTTATGAACAAAGAAGCATGTTCTAAACTCGGCGCAAGCGTCGTTTGATCGGACGAGAGATACGCCGCCGGAAAACGCCCCGCAGGAATTCGCCAGCCAGGTAATAGTATGGGAAAACAGTTACAACCATAATTGTGCTCGACAGCAAGCCTCCAATAAGAACGACGGTGAGGCCTTGCCAAAATGGACTGGTCAAGGCAAGAGGAATCAACGACACAACCGCGGTCAGGCTTGTGGCCACGAGTGGACGGAACCGTTCCGCCAACGCTTCGTGAGCAGCATCAACAGGGTTCATGCCTGCACGCCGTGCTTGGTTTGCATAGTCCGTTAGCAAAATTGTATTTTTTATACTCAGACCGAGGAGCGCAAAGAATCCAAGCATGGCAAAGAAGCTAAAGGCATTGTCGGTCAGCCATAGCCCAAGCGTAATACCGAACAAACTAAATGGTATTGCCATGAAGATTAGTAGCGGCTGCAATAAGCTACGGAATTGCACTGCAAGCACCAGATAGATGACCGCTAGCACTGCCGGGAAAGCAATGGCAAGGGTTTTGAAACTCTCTTGATTTTCATCTTCTTGACCGAAGTTAAATGTCAACGCATCTTTGACGAGTCCATAGCTGGCAACACGCTCGGGCGTAAATTCCTTCTCTACAGCACCCTTTGTTAGCGTCACGAGTGCAGTTGTGTCAGTGTCAACAAACTTCGCTGTTACCCCAATAAAAGCTTTTGCATCTGCCCGAATGTACTGATCGCTATTATCGGCACGTACGGTCTCTATTTTCACCTTGCTACCATCCAGGCGGGTAATATTGGCTTTTTGAAGAAACACAACCATGTCGGCTGCCATTTTTTCTGCACCGGCCCTGTTCTCGTCAGACTTAATCCTTGCCGTAAAGTCAGCTGCTGGCGGACCAGCGTCTATGCCCGAAAATGAAACTTGCGCTGCCGAATAGTTGGCAAACACTTTTTTCAGCCGATCAATATACTGAGGTGCGGTAATTTTACGTTTGTTGTAGTCGGTCAGCTCTATAAAATACTGTGCTGTTTGTGCATCGGCCACGCCATAGTTTGCGCCGAACGCAAAATCTTCGCCCAAAATTTTCTGAGTCTTTTGTAAAGCGCCGTCAGTAGCTTCTTCTGCTTGGGGTATTGTCGTGCCGGCTGGAAAACGCAGGGTCATTGCCAGTTGATTCGTGTCTTTTGAAGGAGGAAATATGTTGAAAGTCACTTTTTGAAAAAGATAGCCTGCCCCGCCAATGAACAGAGCGCTCAAAAGTAGCGCGCCAGTGCTCACAAGAGCAATTTTTTTCTTGCTATGTTGCGCCCAGAGCATCGGCGTCGAAAGCCACCGCGCCACGCGCGCTTCAAAATCGGCTGCTAGCTCATGCTCCGCCTTCTTGCCAGTGTGTTTTTTGCCGAGCAAAATAAACCGAGCAAAAAACGGTATAAACACAAGTGCAACAATCAAACTTATTACCAATGCAGAGATAATTGTAACTGGTACAGCTCGTATGAACCCCCCGAGTATACCCCCCACAAATAGTAGTGGAGTAAAGCTGAGTGCCGCCGTAGAAGTCGCCGCAATCATAGCGCGACCTACTTTACCCACAGCTGTTTGCACAATATCCTCTGGATCGGTTTTACGCTTTCGCTGTGCGTCCAGTGCCTCAACCATAATAATTGTGTCATCTACCACCAGTGAAAGAGCCAAAACCAGTGAAAAAAGCGTAATTGTGTTTAGCGTATAACCTATTAACTCGAGTAAGCCGAGCGTTGCGAAAATAACGGTGACCATCGAAAGTACGGTAATAAACGAGGCTCGCACCGCAATAACTATCGAGCCAATCACCAGGACAGCCAACAACCCTTCAAGTAACGTTTTTTGGAGCTCAGAAATCTGCTGACGAATGCTAGGCGCAAAGCTTGCACTTATCCGAGCAGCATAGCCTCTGCTCGCATTCTTTTCGTTATAATTATCGACCGCCGAGCGTAATTCGTCATCGAACGCTACTACGTCTGTACCTTTCTGTATTGTCACTCCTATCGGCACTGAGCTGTAGAACTTTGTTTCGCCGTCCGTACGTTCACCATAGCGCTCAAATTTGCTCTGAACTGTTTCAACTTGACCAGTCAACGGACTTTGCGCTTCCTGAAGAGGGTTAATGATTGACGCGTCTTTCAATTGCGCAATACCTTGTGACCGCAAGAACGCAGCCGCCGCTGTCGCTTCTGGAACAAGCTCACCTTCTGGTGCGGTCGGGTTTTTTGTCGAGAAGAAGGAAACGACAGCATCATCTCCCCTTTCAGTGTAGCCAAATCGTGCAGCTTCTAGTTTTACACTTGCGCCAGCCGGTAGTACCGTTGCTAATTTCGTTTGGATTGCCTTGCTCTTTCCAACTGCGTCAGTTTTTTCTTCGTACTGCACAAAGAAAGACACAAAGTTTCCGAGGCTATTTGTCTGGATATTTTTTACTCCAGCCTCTTTCAATATCAATTCACTAAGCGGCTTTGCTACTTCCGCGTCAACCTTACGCGCATCATTTACGAAGTACGTTCCCTGGCCTATGGCATACGGCACATTGATGGGCGGAAAACCCTCCCGCTTAAGGAGCGTTGTATAACTGGCTACACCGAACAGTGTAATCCCGAGCGCAAGTATTGCAGTCAGTCGTGGCCTGTCGAAGAAAAAGAGTGCCAGCCTTTGCAGGGGTCGCAGCACTGTTTTTTTTACTTTAGAATTTCGAGCCGTTCGCACCATATTGTTTCTCCCCTCGTTATAACTTCTCTAATTGTACCCCGACAAGCATACATTTCATATGCCAAAATACGGTGCTTTGCCATCAGAAATCAATGACTCATTTCACCTGGGATTATTCAAAATTAATATTTTGTATCTGTTATAGATAAAGTGTTTTTACTTGGTATGCTTTTGCGCTTATCTACGTCTATCAGTCAGAGCGTAACAAAAGCAGCATTCATGATTTTAAATCTGTTATTCAAGAGCTTCGGATCAGCCAACTTTGCTGGACGGCAGGCTGGCAGGTGCGAAATTCGTGTTATTTTGGACTGTGGCCGTAGCAGTAGCTACGAACTCTGCTCAGTATGAACGATGTCATGTGAGTGACCTTTTGTTTTTAGGTGACAGAATAGATGTGGGTAGGTCTTAGGGTTTCAAAACACCTATGACGAGCGCCATAACAAGTACCGTCAGAAGTTCGTTACCAAAAGTAAGCAGCGATAAAGCGCGCGGGCGTTGTTCAAACAAATCGTGTGTCAAAATTCTGGCTGCCGTAAAACCGAGCCATAGCCAAAACGCCGTTTGTAACGCGCTTGTTAGATAACTTCCGCTGAAAAAGTGGTTACTCAGGTAGGTAACATGCGCTAAAACGAAGGCGGTCACGAGCGAAGCGAGAAACGTCAGTCCCATCATAGTGGCCATTTCGTTATTGTTCACTTTTTTGTTCATGTCGACCCGCGCCAATTTTGCCCACCGATCGCCAAACACGCTCCGCGCGTACCAGATGCTTCCTACGACCATACTCGATGCACCAGCCAGAAACACCGCAAGATAATTGACCTGTACGTCCATCTAACCCTCCTCTTTATACTCGTCAGTATGACAGATTTTTTTCTGGTTGGTGTAAGCTAGCTTACATATTTGTAATTTTGTTTTGAGTACACTAAAAGCACAACAAAGGAGGCACCATGGGTTTATTAGATGAACTAAAAGCTAAGGCCGACGCGAGCGGTGACGGCAAAGTTAGTACCGAAGATCTGAACGCTCTCAAAGAGAAGTATGCTGGAGAAGGCAGCGTGTTTGAAACGCTTCAGCAAAAGGCAGATGCAAACGGCGATGGAAAGCTCAACCTGGGCGATCTGCAAGATATAGGCGACAACCTAGGCGACACCCTGACAAGTCTTAAAAATAAGTTTTTTAAGTAGTTACTACCTACTCTGCAACGCATCGAGCGCAACACTAAAAGCAGCTAACGTTTGTTGGCCGATTTTCTCGTATGCTTCATCTGTCAGTGACAAGAGATATTTATCATAAAATAGCGCTGTTTTCTCGTGTTTGCCGACAACCTCGCCCGTCGACACGTCGTTGAAAACAAAATGGTAACGAAAAAAAGCAACTAGAATATCTACCAGTTCGCCAACTATTGGGATAAAGTCCGCAAAGCGTCGCAAAAGCGCCAAAGTTTGGCTACTTTCTTTTATTTCGTATAGCGGGGCTTCCCCACTTGTATCAAAAATCTGCCACGTACTATTTGTAAGCGAAGCACCAAAATCTTTTTTAAATATACCGGTGACATTGCCTGCGGCATCCTCGACGAAATATCTTCCATGCACATCTATTGCCTTTTCTGCCCGAAAGGTAAACGCTACACTTGTATGCGCCTCGTCGCTATAAAATGTTACCTTTTCTTTGAAGGCCAAACGCTTTTGTTGCACATAGTAGAGCGGTTGAGCAGCCTTACCATTTTCGTCAGCGCCAAAGACTGTATATTTATTTACAAAAGCCGTTATTTTCTGTTCAAAGATGAGTCGTGGTTTCATAACTTTAGTATACCTTAAAGAGACTATACCAAGTATTCGGCTGCGTTTGGATAACTATTGTAGCCTTTATGGCTCATACTCCGGCAGTAGGCACCCGTATCATATACAGCAAGTACATCGCCGTAGCTGGCCTGGCGCAACTCTCGTGATTCCAGCCCTTCTGGGTCTCCTGGCGCAGGTGTCAAAATATCGCCTGTTTCACAATTATGCCCTACCACAACATATTCTGCAGTCTCTGTTGCGTCATTTATCACTTCTACAGCATGCTGCGCTCCGTACATACCTGGCCGAGCAAAATCATTCATGCCGGTGTTGAGTTTTAAGTAGGTATGCCCATCATTTCCGGTGTCCACAATATCGACAATTTCCGCCAATAGAACTCCTGCATGACCTACCAGCCACGTGCCTGGTTCAATTTCTAGGTGCAGTGTCCTCCCTGTTTTTTCGGCAAATCCCTGCAGTTGTCGGGCAAATTCCGCCCCAATCGCAACCATATCTGCTTCATGCTCGTCGCCATAACGATGAATTTTATATCCACCGCCCATATCCAAAGTTGTTACATCGGGCATCGTTTCGGCAATCTCAAGAGCCGTTGCTATCATCTTCCCCCACATGTCTGTGTCGGCGCCTGAGCCAATGTGCACATGGAGCCGATCAATCTTCACACCAGCCTGCTCTGCTAACTCTATCGCTTGCGGCACATAGGCATTCCACAGCCCAAAACTACTATTCGCCCCGCCCGTCGTAAGCCGGTTATTGTGCCCTGCTCCTACGCCTGGGTTGACACGGAGTCCAACCGTATTTGGCCGTCCATCCGTCTGCAAAAATAGTTCTAGCTGATGCAGCGATGTCGCCACGTACCGAACGCCTGCCTTGATTAGCTCCGCAAGGTTATGCGCTGGCTGCTGGCTTGAAAGGCTAATTTTTTCACCAGGGACGCCGAGGTCAAGGATTTCCTGCGCTTCATAGCTCGAGCTAGCGTCAAAATCGAGCCCACTTCCATAAAACAGTTTTATTACTTCAGGGTGATTATTTGCTTTCACGGCATACCGCACGGTTAGACCGTAAGGCATTTCGATATTGATCAATTTATGTGCTCGATTTTCAAGCATAGCCCGCGAATATACGAAACATGGCGTACCGCGCTCCGCTGCAATTTTGCGAAGTCCTTCTAGATCCCACTCGCTCATCCGCTCACCTTAACATTACGCCAGAAAGCGACATAGCCGCTGAAATCTTTGTGCATCCGTTCGATGGCTGACGGTTTTGGCTCCGGGTAGCTGAAGGCTGCATCGGCATCTTTTGCGCCCTCTACAACTACATGGTAGTACTGGCACTCGCCTTTCCATGGGCAGGTGTAGGGTGTAGGACTTTTTTCGAGCAGATCAAATTTCACGCTGGCAGGGGGAAAATACCAGTTTCCCTCGATATATATAAGGTCATCTTTATCTGCTTCTGCGATAACGGTGTCATTCCATACTGCTTTCATTGCCATACTCCTACTTTATATACTTAGTATAGCGCATAGCTGCACCCTAATATGTTTCGGCAGCAACATCCACGCCGCCACCGTGCCACCACCGCGAAAAATGTATGACCCCAACCATACCAAGCCCAAAAAGACCCGCATAGAGTGGGTATAAAAATCCGACTAGTGTTGCGTGCCCGGCAAATGCAGCCACGAGTACAAGCAGCTCACCCACTGCGCCGATGGCGTAGGCTTGCCATGATTCTTCATCTGGTTCTGTCCAGCCGTGGATGAGCGTCGGGATGTATGCTACGCAATCAGCGGCGAGCGCAGCCACAAGTGCCAGAAGTGGCTGGTCAAATATAAACCACAGCCCGATAGCCAAGCCAGCTGCAACGAGCGTTACCTTTTCCAGCTGCGTGATACTGCGCGATGCATAGCGCCAGCCAAGCACGACCACCGAAAAACACCCGAACATCGATACTGTAGAGACTATTGCACTGGCAAGTTGGTGCTCCTGAAACGATACGCTCGCCATAAGCCCAAGCAATACTGTCCATATCACCCAGGAAACAAGCCTCGGACGTGCCCCATGTCGGATAATGTCGCGGAGATATGGCACAAAACTGATAGTTGTCAGTAGCGTACCGATGATAATCAGCATTTTTATCATTTGTTTTCCTTTCTGTCCTCGGCAGCCAAAAGCCAAGCGAAAATACGCATGTGGCATGGGGCCGCAGAGTTTTATGTAGTAATGTGTCTGTCTTTCGCTGCTAAAGTTTCAGCGATTTTGTGACTAGCTGTTGCTGAGCCGGTCGAAGACTGAAGTCGTCTCTGGGAGCATACCCCATACCTTGTTCGGGACGGCTTCGATGCGCTAAGTATACCATGAGGGCTATAGAAATGCTAGGCTCAGACCTTCTGTGACCGCAAATAGGCCTTTAGCTTATCAAGTTTGGGGTTTATAACGATCTGGCAATAGGCTTGCTCTGGATGCTCCTCAAAATAATTATGGTGATACGCCTCAGCTTCGTAGAAAACATCTAGCCCTTCGACTTCTGTCACGATGGGAGTATCAATTTCACCTTGGACGGCTTCTATAACAGATCGGGCTTTTTCCCTATCGGCCTCGTCGCTGTATAAAATGATTGACCGATACTGCGTGCCCACATCCGCACCCTGCCTGTTTGGCGTTGTCGGGTCGTGCGTAGCGAAGAATATTTTGAGTAGTTGCTCTAGGCTTGTTTTTGCCTCATTATATTCCACACGCACCACCTCCGCGTGGCCTGTGCGACCGCTACAAACTTCCTCATACGTTGGATCGGTCGCATCCCCGCCTGCATAACCCGGCACAACCTTGGTCACACCCTCAACCCGCTGAAACACTGCCTCGCTGCACCAAAAACATCCCGCCCCAAGCACAATTGACTTCATTTCTGTGATTTTCCAGTCGCAACTAGCTTGAGACCCAGTTTAAAGTATATGAGCAGTATCGCGACAATGTTCGCGACGAGGATATAGAGCTGGAACCCAACGTGCTCGAAATTCCACGTCGTCACTGTCATAAGCCCCATGATAGTCGCGATTTCGCTTGCCATGAATGTCCATGGGCTTTCTGTTTCAGGATGAAAATATGATTTCACCAGCGTTGGTAAGAATGCTAAAGCATCAGCGAGTATGCTAAATACTATTGCTATATTTCCCTCGCCAGTTATCCACCAGAGTAGCAGGCCAAATATCGATAGCATCCCGCAGGTTATATCAAATTTTTTCAGTTTCCATGCTGGATATTTCACCACAAAACTCGACACAAAAATCAGAAATGGCGAAAAGCCAACGCTAAATGTCATGATACTCTGCGCTAGACTTACACCCTGAGAAAGCATCGAAGAAAATGCAATCGTTGGTGCAATAGTAAGGATTCCCCACGTCACTCTATTTGGTCGAGCCTTGCCTCGAAACACGTCAATTATGTACGTAATGGTACCCAGCACATTTATAACCGCAGCAACGTATGCCCAGTTTTCATTGATCATACTCTCAGTATAAATGGAGTAGCATATAATAGCTAAGATGCCTGGCTTTAATCACTATGCCAAACTTAAACGCCTGCTCGAGGGCGAGCCGCCCGGTTGGTATATTCGCCGTATAGACGATCCTACTACAGCACAGACATTTCGCGGTGAGATCAGGCATTACGACCACTACTACCGCCTCTGCCATGCAGACGGCTCATACATAAAATACGGCAAATTCCAACAGCTCGACCGCCTGGCTAATGCACTCGGTGTACTCGCGGAGGAGCTACCGTTAGTTTGAGGTGCTGTGCTTTTTGAGCCAGAGGGCTATCTCCTGCACGGGTTTCTGTGGCATTTATATCCTTATGCCTTCGCGGGCTTTGTTTGCCCAGTGGTCGGCCAGCTCATTGCCCTCATGGCCGACGTGGCCACGCACCCAGACGAGCTCGGCCTGGCTCCCCTGGTACAGTTGGCACACTTCACGCACGATATCGAGATTTTTGATCTCGCCACCTTTTTTCTTCCAGCCGTTTTTTTCCCAGCCGAGCGACCATTTGGTGATGACATTTATCCAGAATTCACTATCAGTGTGTATTTGACATGGCTGACCACCGGCATCTTTCAGCGCCGCCATGATGGCGTAGCCTTCCATACGTATGTTCGTCGTATCGCCCCCGCCCGGCTCACTGCCGAGCACGACCGGCTGCCCGCCCAACACCACGGCAAATCCCCCCTGCCCCGGGTTCGGACTCGCACTCCCATCTATATAATACGTGTTCACCCATAAATCATAGCAGCAACGCCTTAGATACGTATAACTTTGACTAAACCAATGAATTATGATAGACTCGAAATATATTTCTCCTTAAGGAGAAATATATTTTTGCTGTTGTATTTTTTGCTATAAATAACAGATAAGCTATTGACAATTAGTATTGATTATTGTATTTGTTTTTGCTACACTATACATGTATTAAGACGAAAAGGCTCCGAACGGCTAATTACCTAAGGATCCTTTTTCTTTTATGATATATCTCTGTATTCAATCTTTTTTTTAGTGCTTGGCTCGTCGAGCGAGGCGTAGAAAGTAGACGATATTTCTTTATATAAAGAAGATCTATACTCTGAGTTTGGAAATAATATCTTTTCAAACCTATTCTCGGAAATAAGGAAATCGACAAGCATTTTATAATCCCCATCGCCAGATACAAGCACTACTTTATTGAATGCTTCTTGTGTGTACAGTCGCTTCATAATACTGAAGATTATGTCAGAATCAACATTACCTTTTTTCTTGCCGAGCATGGCCGCATTGTGCTGTCGAAATACCAGTACAAAACCTGCGGATTGAATGTGTTCGTATAATCGCTGTATATCTTCTCCCTCTTGGACATACCCAAGATAGTAGAATGCTTTTTCAACATTGTATTTTGCGTCAAGATATTTTCGAAAACGTTCTAGGCTAATCTTCCACGGCTCTTCCGCATTTTTTGTACCCAAATGTAAATTCTGTCCGTCTATAAACGCGTAGTTCCGCAAAATCGTTCTCTCCACATTGTCCATAGTCATATCATTTTGCATTGCTTAATAAAGAAACGAGATCCGCTGTCTTGTGGCGTTCTTGTTTGAGGGTGTTGCGGGAGCGGACGGTGACGGTGTCTTTGGTGTCGCCCTCTAGTGTGTCGAAGTCTACCGTCACGACGTACGGTACACCTATTTCGTCCATTTTGCGGTAGTTTTTACCGATGTTACCGCTGTCTATCCACATCACCGCGCCGATGTCTTTTTTCAGCTGCGCGTATATCTCGCGAGCTTTCGCGACAAGCTCTGGGTTGTTTTTCGCCAGCGGACAGACCGCTACTTTCACCGGAGCGAGTTCGTACGGCAGGCGCAAAACCACGCGGTCGTTTTCGGTGTCGTGCCAGTATGCGCTGCACAGCACCGCCATCACAGCGCGCTCCACACCGAAGCTTGGCTCTATGACATGCGGCACATATGGCGCGCTGCCATCTTTCGGGCGGTATTCCATGCCCTTGCCGCTTGCTTTTGCGATGTTATCAAGGTCAAAACTTGTGCGGTATGCCAGGCCCATGAGCTCTTCGCGGCCAATGGGGTAGTCAAACTCAAAGTCTATCGTGCGTTTGCTGTAGTGCGCACGGTCTGCTTCTGTTACTTCCAGCTCGTGCACGCTGCCGTCCGGTAGGCCGAGTGCCGTAAACCATGCTTTGCAAGCGGCGACCCATTTTTCAAACTCGCCTTCCCACTGCTCTGGATGCACGAAATACTCAATCTCCATCTGCTCAAACTCGCGGCTGCGAAATATGAAGTCGCGTGGGGAGATTTCATTGCGAAAGGCCTTGCCCTGCTGTGCTATCCCGAATGGCACATCTGGATAAATGGTGTCTACTACGTTTTTGAAATTCGTAAAAATCCCCTGTGCCGTCTCCGGTCTTAAAAATGATGTTGCGGGGTTGAGAATAAATGCACCTGCTCGGATCTCCTCGAACTCTTTGTCGAGTTTGACTCTATAGTCTCCAGCCTCAATCTCAATGACTCGTTCATCCGTAGCTACAACCGTAGGCGTTCCTTCGGACGGCCCAACCATCGTACGCAACATCATGTTAAATTGGCGCTCTGGTCCGAAGGTGTTTTTCTGACCACAGGTCGGGCACGTATCAGGCTTTTCGAGTTTGTTGGCACGAAATCGCCCCTTACAGTTCGAGCATTCCACAAGTGGGTCAGTGAAAGTATCGACATGGCCGCTGGCCTGCCAGACTTTTTGGTTCATGAGTATGGCGGCGTCTACACCGTACATGTCGCCTCGGTCTGTAACAAACATCTTCCACCACAAGTTCATGATATTGCGCTTCAGCTCCACTCCAAGAGGGCCATAATCCCAAGTACCAGCCAAGCCGCCGTACACATCTGAACCAGGGAAAATAAAGCCACGCCGCTTGGCGAGACTCACAATATCCTCAAGTTTCACCTCATTTGCCGGTTTGCCCTCTGTTGATTCAACCTCATTTTTTTGCTCATCCATACCACAACTATACCCTTTCACCCCTCTAAAATCCACTCGCATTTTCTTAAATTGTGCGATAGCATAAAATAAGAAAATGAGTAAAGACCTTCGAACTAGTAAAATCATTGATGAAATTTTACTTTTTGGCGTGACTGGCACTGCTGTCGTTAGCGGGTTACTCCTACCAAACCTGCTGGTCAGTCTGGATAAACCACTGCGCAAATTCTGGAAACACATGGATGAACGCGCTAGGGAGCGCGAACTGAGACGAGTCATATACAGCCTCAAAGCTCGTGGTTATTTGTCGGGTGAATATGAGCATGGCTTACAGCTAACTGAAAAGGCCAGAAAACGGCTGGCTCGTGTAAAATTTGACGCACTTACCGCAAAGACGCAGCCACACTGGGACAAATTATGGCGAATAGTTATCTATGACATCCCTGAGGAGCATAAACTAGCGCGCAACGCTCTGACAGCAAAATTACGTCACTACGGTTGCTTCCAGCTCCAAAAAAGCACTTGGATTACTCCTTTCCCATGCCGTCATGATATTGAAACCATTACTGCACATTTTCACGTAGACCCATTTGTCACTTACTTCGAGGCCATCAACCTCGACAATGCGAAACCACTCATTCAGCGCTTCCAGAAGAAATATCCCCAAACAAAATTTTCTTAAATTGTGCGATAGCATAAAATAAGAAAATCAGCATACATGCGTGATGCTACGTCTAGTCAGCTAAGGCGCCGTTCCTTACTAGCGAGTTAGGTTCGCAAATGAAGCTGTCGAAGTGCTTGAACAACTGAACCTGAAGCTCTGGTTAACATAATCATACCTGTTATTTTGGCAATAGTGGCCGGGTCATTTTGGCTAAAAAGAAGCCGTAAAAATTTAATTTCCCTAACGCCGAACATTCCTTCATCGCAAGCACGAAACGCAGTCGCATCGTAGTCAAATGTGTAGTGCTGCTCTGCCGCTAGCTTTACCCCAGCGACATCGGTTTGCAAATTTGGCATATGCCCAGCCAGTCGCAAGAGCTGTGCGCTAAACCACACCCGGATGAAATCCACAGATACGTTTTTGTCATCCAGGACGGAAAATGCATACTCGAGCAGCTCGTAGTAAGCTGTCTCTGGCTCGTCCTCGGTGATTTTGTGGAGTAGTTTTATCAGCTCATAGCCAAGCATCGTCCGGTCTATATCCGAAACGATGTGACCGTAGTGCCGCACTAACCGTGACGAAACGAGCGTGCCGACACTGCCACGACCAGTGATATAGGAAATCTCGCTGGTGCTAAAAAGTTCTATCCCTCCGGCTAACTTACTTTTGACACGCCTCACACCTTTTGCCATTAGGCTGAGCTTTCCTGCGTTAGGCGTAAGAACGGTCAAAATACGGTCAGCCTCAGCATAATCAACTCGTGCGAGCACAATTGCTGTCGTTCGGAGCTGATTCATTCGTCGGCTTGCTCCGCGGACACCTTGGCTACAACATCGCACAGCTGTGTTAGGGTGATTTGCGAACGTACCGACACCGCTCGTACGCCAAGCTGATTTTGTAAAATGGACTGATCACCGAGTTCATAATCCAGTCGCGGCGTGATCAACACAACCGGTACTGATTGCCATTCTGGGTAGCTTTTAAACTCGTAAAGAAATTCTGCGGCATTGTGGCGGGCAATGCCAAGTGATACAACCGCTACGTCTGGCACGCCAGCATCGGCGGCTCGCACCGCAGCTTGTGCGCTCACAACATGTGAAACATGGTGTCCGGCTGATTCAAGCGCGGTAACATACGTTCGTGCCAAGATGCGATCTGGTTCAACGACGAGTACTTTCATGATTACACCAGTTGCAGCTGCCGACACATCGGCAGTGTAGCGGCAAGACCGTGTGCGTTATGATACCGTGCAACATGCAAGCTTGAAGATACTGCTTCAAGAAGCCCATCGGCTATGAAAACACCACTCGCCGCACTGCTTGTTAGTTCATGCAACGGCTGCTGAACCGCACCATACATGCGGCGGGCGCGGCGCAATGCCCTGTTGCTCAGTTCGTAACCGTGGCCATACCATCCAGCAACGATTCCCGATCTACCGCGGTGGGCGCTAAGTCGAAGGACGCTTTTATCATCTGTTTCAGCTTGCGCTGTTAAAAAGACCTGGCCTAGACTAACGAGAGCCGATTGTAAAATCGCCCGATCGCTAAAAACCGGTTCAAGGCGATTCGGCATATCCAGCACGATTTCCACTTGCAGTTGATGAGCAAAAGAACCGAGCGCGTGCATGGTTTCTTGCAGAAGGCTCGTAATAGCCACGGGCTCAAGCTGTGGCTCGGCAGTTCCACCATGCAAGCGCAGTAAATGGGTGTAGCTTTCTAATAGCTGGAGTGAGCTGTTTGTAATGTCGTGAATGGCAGCCCAATGTTCCTGCTGGCGATGCGCCGGAAGAATTTGTGCCGATTCACTGAGGCGTGTCAGTTGAAGCAAGGTATGCGAAACGCCGTCAGCCATGCTTACGAAGAGCTTCTCTTGGCCAGTAAAATTAGTGCGTTTACTCTGTTGCACCCCACGTACCCCTGTTCTACGTCCCGCACCGACGCGCCGTTATATCCAGTAGTATACTGGAGCTCTTGCCTGCTGCATATTGTGAAAATTATGGAGAAAAACTAGCGTTCGGTAAGATAATATTGTTGAAATCTGCCGCAAATTGATTTGACTCAATCCATAACTTAAGCGTTTTATCACGTACGGGCAAGACCACTACGCTCCCTTGTTTAGTAGGAGTTATTTGGCCATCTATTCGTACCCCGACTGTACCAGGTACTTTTGGAAGTGCATACGGTGTTACGGTAACTTTGCCTTGTTTTTGCAAGCTCTGGAACTGCGTAACCGACTGGCTGTAGCTTGAAGCGACCACCTGGACACGCAACCCAAAAACCGATTTTTGGTCAGACACCGAAGGGACTACGTCTGGATTAAAATATGCATCAAGCGGCTGACCGCTGCCCGTGACAACATATCCACTCCATGTTCTTGGGTACTGTAGTGAGACGCTGCCGTATGCCTCTGGACCAGTGTAGGTTTTGAGCGGATTTTTCGCAGCCTCTGCGTAATCTTTTGCGTCTTGTGCCTGAACTGTTTTTGTATTTGCTTGGACGGCTGTTTTTATTTTTGCGTCAACATTGTTTTTGTAATCCTGTCTGCCGCCAAATGCCCATACGCCAAACCCTAATGCCCCGGCGAACCCAAGTCCGAGTAGTACAATTGCCACTATGCTAGCGATTGAACCATCTGAGCTATCGATACGTTTCATACTGCTCATGGTAACGCACTCTTTATATCTTGCGCAAGTACTCCTGGGGGTTTGAACGAATAAACACAAATTACTTACCTATTGTCTCGATCGTCATAAATAGTAATCGTTAATACTTGTGGGACTGTTTGTAATAATAGAGGTAGACACCCTGCTTCTCATTCGCAATTTGTTGATGGGGTACTTTAAACGCGACGCTGGCGAGCGGCCCGCCGTAAGTATGCATTTGCTCATCGAGTTTCGGCATGTAACGGTCGAGCAGGAAAACAAAGACCGCATCTGCTTGGGGCCATGCCACACGCCAGAAATTTCCCCAGATCACCTTGACCTGTTTCCGGTGCTTTCTCGTGCGCCAAAGAGAAATGAGCACAAGAATAGGGTTTAGCTCTATACCAACCGCGCAATAACCTGCTTGCGCAGCAGCCAGCAGTACTTTGCCGTCGCCGCTGCCAAGTTCTAGCAGTGTTTTTCCAGGTTTAAGTTTAAGGAGCTCAAAAGCGGCGTCAATCTGTGGTTTAAGCGTTGGCAAATACGGTGCCCCATAAAACACTACGAAAGCGAATAGCAAAAAAACCCCAACGCCCAATAGAATTGCTAGCTCCACGTACTAACCTTTACTGAGTTGTTTTTTAACTTCGTTTTCAGCATGTTTTAAGTAATCTTCAATTTCTGCCGTCAGAACCTTGCCCGCCGCATGTAGCTTCAGTGCTTCGTCCAGCGAAATATCTTCTGCTTGCAAATGCGCTAAAATTCCTTCTAGCTGCTCTGTTTTTGCCGCATAGTCAAACTGTGCAAATTTATTACTCACATTTCCTCCTTTACTAGTTGTGCTGATTTTACCTGGGATGATACTTTTCCATCTGTAAACTTCACCTCAATTTCAAAACCGGCCTGTAACTGCGCGGCCCGAGTCACAAGTTCAGTGCCAGCATATGTCAAAGAATATCCTTGGCGCAAGGGACGATGCGGATCAAATGCCAGCATAAGTTTCCGTGCTGCATCTAACCGTACGCGCGCATGTTGAGCCGCGACTTGCAGCTCTTCATCTAAACGCTCAGCGAGCATCACTAAGCCCGTTCTTCTACGCATGATGACGTGTGATAACTGCTCATTGAGCCGGCGTTCATATGCACGCAAATGGCGAAGTTCTTCTCGTTTGTCAGGCACAAGCAATTCTGCGGCATTACTGGGCGTACTTGCTCGACGATCAGCGGCTAATTCCGCGAGCGAAACGTCTACTTCATGACCGATCGCTACCAGCGTTGGTACCCGAGAAGCCGCTACTGCCCGAACTACTCGTTCGTCGTTCCAGGCAGCTAAGTCTTCCGCGCTGCCCCCTCCGCGAATCAACACAATAACTTCAGCTAACTGTTCTGTCTCGTTTGCTTGTTTTAGCGCTGAAACAATTTCGCCAGGCGCTTTCTCACCTTGGACGAGTACATTGTAATGAGTTATAACCATACCACCCCACCGAGCGTTGGTAATCTTCACAAAGTCGGCATAAGCGGCTGAATCTCCGGCCGTAATGAGTGCAACACGGCGAGGTGGGTACGGTAACGGCCGTTTACGAGACGGGTCAAACAACCCCTCTTTCTCAAGTTTTGCCGCAAGGAGGTTGGCGGCGCGCTTCAATGCGCCTTCACCCACCGGCTGAACTGCTTGTACTTGAAAACTAAAGTTATAAAGCGGATGCAAACGCGGGTTGCCGGTAGCCCGAACAATCATGCCGTCCTCGAGCGGTCCAGGAAGTGAAAAAATCGTCGCGAAACATTTTAGGCTCGCCGTTTCGTCTTTAAGATCAAAGTAAACCCATTTGTTTTTACTAACATGGAAGTTGCTTAGCTCTCCTTCAATTTCAATGTATGGGTAGGCAAACTCAAGGGTTTGGTTTAGTGCAGCGACAAAATCGCTGACGCGGAATACAGGATTTGCCGTTACCTTGTCGCCTGTCACGATGGATTACCATTACGCATATAACTATTATAGTCGTAAAAATGTAACATCTTACAGGTTAATTCTAGGTGACACGTCACGGTAACAAGTTAATCCGTTTTTATTTCCACCGAAGGCGGTTCTTTTTGCCCCAAATGTTCATGGTAAAAATACGCGCCAGGAATAAGTTGTGCCGAAATGGCCAGTATGCGGTACATGATTGTGACCGGCAAACTCAGCCGGGACGGCACACCTGTAGCCGTAAGTGTCAGTGTCATAAGACCTTCGTATACACCAATTCCGCCGGGCAAAACACTGATGAGTCCGGCAAAATTTGCAATAGCGTACGCGAGGATAACCGCCCCAATATTTATCCATTCGCCAAAGGCAACATACACCACATAAATAGTCATTACTTCCCAGAAGCTGGCGAGCATAGCGAAGAAAAATGGCCGTTTTAGCTTACGCCAGTCGCGCGTCATCACCATATAGTTTTCGTGCAAGTCGTCAAAAACGTGACGAACACGATCTGTTTTGATTGCCTCAGTGTGTTTGGGGCGAATTGTGCGGATCAGCCGATTGAGTAGGCCTGTCATATAGGCAAAAAATCCTGAAATGCGCTGCTTACTGCTGATTATAAAACCCATTGCCGCAGTCGCAATGACAACTACCGTTGCGATGGTGCCTGCGAGCAATAGTATGAGACTATTCATTTGCCCCTGAACTGCCAGCGCAAACACGCCGATAACAATGAGCCCTTCGAAACTTAAAAAATACAAAATCAACTTAAAAAGTTGTACGGCCGAAGCCTTTGGACCCGTGATGTCCGTACCTTTCATGCGCGCCCCAAAATACGAAATACCACTTACTCCACCGCTGGGAAAAACGGTATTTACATAGTTGAGCGCGAGGGCGCTTTTGTAGAGTTCTTTATAAGAAAGCTTATTGCCTACTATAGCGAAAAGATCCTTGTATAGCCGGGTCTGCGCATCGTAATTAAGCGCCTGTATGAACGGTATGAGTAAAAGCGCCCATATATGTACTTTGAACAAATTTTCGAAAGTAGTCTTGAACTGATCTCGGATGGCTAGAACGAGGACGATTAGCGCCAGTATTGTCACAAGATTGAGCAATATTTTCCAGTTTCGCCGAAAGAATGAGGGATGGTTCATAAACTAGATGGTATTATACAGGTATATGTTGCAATCAGTCTGTATCTTGGGACGCCAACCGGCACTTGGGCTCGCCGAACTCGAAAGTTTGTATGGCGCCGCAGCCGTCGCTGCAGTCGCTTCTGGCGTTGCCGGGCTCACACTCACGTCAAGCGCAATAGATTTCGCACGTCTCGGTGGCAGCACCCGGCTCGCTGTGGTTCTGAACGAAATGGCATCAACCGATTGGAAATTAATAGAAAAAGAGCTACATAAACTTGTCCGCTCCACCGCATTTGACGTCCCCGCCTCTGGTAAGTTTCACCTGGGATTGTCTGCGTACGGTCTCGGCCTATCGACCGGAAAAATGAATGCTGCCGCTTTGACGCTCAAAAAAATTATTCGCGCACGCGGTGTATCGGTGCGCGTCGTGCCAAACAATGAAGCGGAGCTCAATACGGCCCAGGTCTTTCATAGTCATCTCGTAGACGAGAATGGCGCTGAGCTGCTACTCATTCGGACGGACAATAACCACACGCTCATCGCCTGTACTGTCGCCGTCCAAGATATCGACAGTTATGCCTTGCGTGACCGGGGTCGCCCAAAACGTGACGCACGTGTGGGTATGCTTCCACCCAAACTCGCCCAAATCATCATCAACCTAGCTGCAAACTATGCAACAAAACGCGACGGACCACTCTGGGATCCTTTTTGTGGTACTGGGGTTCTTTTACAGGAAGCCTTACTGCAAGGCATCAGAGTATATGGCACCGATCTTGAACCACGGATGATCGAGTATACTGAGCAAAACCTAGAGTGGCTTAAGCAACAAACTGAGAAGCTCGGCATGTTTGAAGGCCAAGTCAGCTGGGAATACCACCTCAGAACTGCTGACGCCACGACAATCCAACTCAGCGCAGACGAGAGGCAAACTATTTATTCCGTTGCCTGTGAAACATACCTAGGGCGACCATTTACCGACCGGCCGAGTCGAGACGTACTCGAGCAGACGGTATCAGATGTAAATAACATCCTCAAAAAATTCCTGACAAATATACATGGCCAGCTCGCACCAGGCTCGCGCCTGTGCGTAGCCATGCCAGCGTGGTTTTACGGTACGTCAGTCCGTCATTTACCCGTTCTTGACACCCTCGTAAACCTCGGCTATGAACGAGTACGGTTCGCTCACGCTGATACGGAAGATCTCATATACCACCGAGAAGGACAAATTGTTGGTCGCGAACTCGTGACATTGGTACGAAAGTAAGCTACACTATAGGCCTTATGATGAAACTAACAGAGGTGAAAAACTTGATTCGCCCGGCCGATTTGATTGTCGCGCTTTACGTTTTTGGCATAATGTCAGCCGAACTAATGGGCGCTAAAACGTTTGTCATTGGCAACCTTGGCGACTATACACTTCGCGCGAGTGTGGCCATTTTCCTCATGCCCCTGCTTTTTACACTTACGGACGTAGTAACGGAGGTGAAAGGCCGCGAACGGGCTCGCAGCATGGTGTTTTCGGGGCTTTTTGTTATCGTTCTGCTCGTGTTCTATACGATCCTCGCAACCACGCTTCCACCCTCAGCCCGTTCGGCTGGCAACGAAGCTGCCTACGACAGCGTTTTTCACAATTCCATACGAATATCCATCGCTAGCCTTATAGCCTTCGCCTCGTCTGCTTTTCTCGACATTGCAGTTTTTGCAAAACTTCGCCAGCGTATGCACAAAAAAGCCCTATGGTTCCGTAACAATGTTTCTAACTTCATTTCGCAATTCGTCGACTCAGCGGTGTTCCTCACCATTGCATTTTATGCGCTCAATCACTCTGTCGGCTCTAATTATTCATTCATCATAAGCCTGCTTATCCCCTACTGGCTACTCAAATGTCTCATGTCCGCGCTCGCTACTCCCCTCGTCTACGCTGGTGTCCGTTACCTGCGTACAGACAAGTCCCGCTAGCCATTGACTTTCAGGGGTGGTTTCGCATATAATACCCTTGAATTGAGGTTTGGAGCACCGCTCCGACCTTATTTTTAACAATCATAACATGCGTCCGCATTCCACTGTTAAGGTCTGGCCACAGACGAGTGCAGTGCAAGGCGCCGAGGTGAAGCGCGCAGCGAGCCGTACTAAAGTACGGTGAGCGAGCACTACCACCCGGCAACGCAGCAATGTGCCGTCTGTGGTCGACCGCACATCCAGGAGATTTTATGTCACACGTCAAAGCCGGTGGTACAAGTAAAAACACTCGAGACTCAGTCGGTCAGCGCCTGGGCGTCAAACGCTTCGGTGGTCAGGTCGTAAAAAACGGTGAAGTTATTGTCCGCCAGGTCGGCGCTACCAAGCGTGCAGGCGAAGGCACGACCATGAGCCGCAACTTCACCATCCACGCTGCCAAAGACGGCACTGTCAAGATGGCCAGCCGCAAAGTCCGCACCTTCTCCGGCCGTTCCGTTCGCCGCACCGAAGTAACCGTAGAGTAATTAGATGAGCCGCCACCTGATAGGTCAAACCTTTGATTTTTTTGGCAACTTCGGCTTATACAGCCAATTAATTACGCCTTAGGTTTAGATACCTTATTCTTTAAAAATATGCATCTTCTCTATGCGGCAGTTTGATTGGCGCGAATCTTCTTTACGGCATCAGCTATTTTGTCCGCACTAATGCCAAAGCCATCTGATCTCCTGTATGCTGGAAAGAATGCTCCTCGAAGTCGCCTAGCTCTCCTCTCCTATCGCGCAGTGCAAGCATCCAAGATTCTATAGCTGCATCCATCTTATGATGGCCGCTGGCTTTAAGGGTCTCGCGAACCGGTATTTCTAGTGTTGATGCGCGACGGTTTGCGCTGCTTGCTAAAGTCAACCTGAAACACTCGTGGCAACCGATAAATCAGTAAAAATAGATGCTTGTCAACCTCCCCTTTTCCCGAACACCTTGTCTCGCTTGAGTGAAGCGGCGTAAG
>CAYROK010000005.1:0-62740 GCA_964425975.1 uncultured Candidatus Saccharibacteria bacterium | reverse complement strand
ACCGAACACAGCAGTTAAGCCTCTCAGCGGTTACAATACTTGGGTCTTCTAGCCCCGGGAAAATAGCACGGTGCCGTTTTATGAAAAAGCCTCCCTTACGGGAGGCTTTTTCTATATGAAATGAGTATGCATAGTGCTATTTTCCCAGGAAATCTTCTCGCTTATCCTTAAAACTGTTAAGCTTATATAAGATGAAATCACAATGTCGACGTGAAGAGTGCGGATTTACCTTGCTTGAGCTACTTGTTTCGATGGTAGTAATTGGTGTCATTAGTCTTGGACTCTTCAATCTTTTTACGGCGCTTATTAGCAGCACGACGCTCGCAAAACAGCGTTCGGTAGGGGGTACGCTGGCAAACAATCAAATGGAATATCTCCGGTCGCTACCCTATGATAGCCTTGCGGTGAGCGGCGGTAGCATTATTGCGCCTTCCTACATACCATCTCAAGTAACGAAAAAGATTAGCGGTGTATCGTACAAGATTACGACAAGTATTAGCTATATAGACGATGCTTATGATGGCTGTGGTCCGTACCCTAATCTGGACCTAAAAAAGCTCTATTGCCGGAATTTTTCTGCTCCCGGCAACAGCGGTGGAAATGGTAACAATGCCGATACAAACCCGGCGGACTACAAGATTGCTCATGTTGTTGTTTCCACGCTGGGTGGCACAAGGCTTGCAGTTATGGACAGCCAAATCGCTGCTCGTGTTGCGGAAACTGCCAGCACAACGGGAGCTCTTTTCATTACGGTCACTGACCCGGGCGGAAATGCTGTTTCTGAGGCAACGGTTAAGGTAGCAAACACGACTCTAACGCCTTCAGTGAATATCGCAGACAGCACGGATACCAATGGTATAGCAATCTTTTACGGACTACCCCCCGATAGCGGGCAAGATTATACGATTACCATAGAAAAAAATGGTTACTCATCTGTTCAGACTATCAAGCCCTCAGGCTCTCTGCAGCCAACCTACGCGAGTCAGAAGATCCTTTCACAGCAGTCGTCATATCTGGCGCTTGTGATTGCTCCTATGCATCAAAATAGCCTTGTGCTAGAAACGGTAAACATATCAGGGGCTGCACTGCCAAACGTAAAGGTTCAGGTAAAAGGAGGCTACAAGAAGTACACTCTTGTGACGGACACGTCATACTACTATGATAATCTTTCTCCGTCAGATGTGCGTCCGACAACTGGTGCAGACGGTATAGCAACGCAGACTGCCTTGCCGCCCATAAACAGCTACACATTTTGTGGTACGAATGGAGCGGGCGGCTGTGCGGTCGGCGGTACGACGTATTATCTGGCTGCCGCAATCCCCTATGGGGGAGCAAATAGCTTAGCCCCAATTGCAATCCCGCTCTCTACCGACACAGCAGCTCCTTCGTTCTCCTATGGAGGGCTTGAGTATGCTCAAAAAGTCAGGCTAATGCTGACAACGAGCAGTAGCTTCCCGCGAGTTTTTAGCATGAGCCCAGACAACACCAGCCTCGCAGACAACCTCCAGAACGTCAAAATCGTTTTTACTGGGTATAACTTACAAACCGCGAGCGCAACGCTCACCCAGGGAGCAAACACGTATACGGACAACAACTGCGTAGGCAATACGACCCAACTGACCTGTAACTATAACCTGAGCACCGTCGTCGCCGGAGACGTACAAGTTACGGTGCAAAACGCAAGCGGTTCGCTTGTCTTACCGACCACTCCGCTTGGAGGCTTCCGTGTTTTGCCATAAGTTGACGAACCAGAAGGGCTTCACTATTTTGGAGCTCGTGATTGTGATTACTCTGATAGGCATGCTCTCGACAATCTTCCTTGTGGTTTTTAAGAGTACTATCTTTAATTACCTTGGGTTGCAAAAACAGGCAACAAGCTTTGGGCAAATGAGCGCTCAGGCTGATAGGATTGCAAATGTACTTCGAGGTGCGACTAGCATTGAAGCGGCAGGAGACAATGATCTAACGGTGTACGCCTATTTTTATCCTTCCGACGCTTTTGTCTCCCAGGTTCGTTACTACGTGACAACAAGCAATGGCGTAAAACGGCTCTATGCCGACCTAACTCCTATGACAGCAAATCCGCCGCTGGGTACGCTAGAAACAGCTAAAAAGAAAAGCCTGCTTCTCATAGATAACTTCTACCAATCAACAGGGAAGAAGCTTTTTGCGTACTTAAATGCAAATGGTGCACTCATTACGACTCCCGTCTCGGACTTGGCAGTGGTGAAGACAGTTCAAATAAGTCTCTCTACCGAAGTTGATAATGGCGGCGTCCAGGATATTGATGTCCAAATACTGTTAAGAAACAAGAAGAACAATCTATGAGACAGCACAGTCAAGCCAATCAGTCAGAACAAAAATTAGAACAAGGATTCACTCTGCCAACAGTCCTATCGTTTATCATAGCCATGGGTATCATAACGACCACAGTTATGACCGTCGTAATTGGTAATCTTCTTTCAAGTGGTGCGGTCATTGCCCGTCAGCAGGCAATGCATATCGCTGAAGCTGGCGTGAACTACTATCTTTGGCACATGGCGCACAATGCAACCGACTACAAAGACGGCAACTCTACGCCAGCAGCACCTGATCCAGAGCTCGGATATGGCCCGTACACGCATGACTATGTCGATGCTAACGCCCAGAAAAAAGGTACGTATAGGCTCTGGATAAAGCCGCAGGGAAGCGGTTCTACGGTGGCGACCATTCGTTCAACGGGTACAACAAAGGATGGGGTATCACGTACGTTAGAAGCCCGCATAGGGGCAGCGTCATTTGCCAGCTATGGTTTGCTCTCTGACGTAGAGTTCTGGTTTGGCTCTTCAGAAGCCGCCAACGGCCCAGTCTTTTCAAACCAGGGCATTCACATGGATGGCCCAAATACTGACACCGTCGGTAGCGCAAATGCCACTTATGTACCAAAAAACTCCTATGGTGGAGACGGCACGACAAAAAATGGCGTCTGGTGCTCACTCTCGGTGATAAATCCGAACTGTCTGACACGTGACACTTCAAACTGGTTGTATCCGCGATCAAGCATAGATTTCAATCAAGTAACCGGCGCTTTGTGCGTCATGAAAAAAGTGGCGTTTGCAAACGATAATGCTACGGCTGCGTTTGCGACACGGAGTGATGCTTGCAACTTAACACCTGCGGTACGCTCAGCGGCTTATATCCCTCGCTATAGTACCAACTCATTCAGTATTCGAAGAGGCTACTACATACAGCTTAATTCCAATATTACTTACGATCTGTACCGCGTCAGTAACGAAGACGACACACAGGCGGACTACAACCTAGCATTGACTCGGACAGTCGTACAAACAGGCGTCCCTATTCCGAGCTCGGGGGTAATATTCGTCGAAGATAACGTCTGGGTTCGCACGACTAGTACATATGCGGGACGCGTTACTATCGCTTCGGGGCGGCTGGGTAATGATACGAATGCCGCAGACATCAACATTGTCGGAGATATTTTGTATAGCACAAAAAACGGCCAAGACACCATTGGTTTGGTGGCCGAAAATGATGTGCTCATCAGCCCGTACGCTATTCCGCGAACGGGTTCATTTACCTTTGAAATAGACGCTGCAACTCTTGCGCAAAGCGGCTCGGTTACATTCCCCGATACGTATAAAGTAAACACAGGACGATGCACGCGAGGGTGGACAAGTCCAGCGCAACAGTTTGTCTACTATGGCTCAGTAGCAACACGGCAATATTGGACCTGGAATTACACTCGTGGCAGTGCTTGCGGGGACGCGGCATATGATGGTGCCCAAAACGGGTATGTTTCAGGAGTTAAAAACACTGCGACAACGTATGACTACAACTTATACTATGCGCCGCCACCCAGCTACCCAATCACTGGTGGCTATGACATACTCAACTGGCGCGAAGTTATCACAAAGCCGTAATATGCGTTGTAAAAAATAATTTTTACAGATATATCTATACAAAAATTGAGTTGTAAATAATACTTTAAACAACTCACTACACCATTGATAAAATGCCAGGCTCCGCCTATTATGGAGTTGTACAGGCCTAGTCCCATAGGTTCTTACAAAAACAAAAAAATATAATAAAAAAGGAGTTACGCATATGCGTAAAAAGCTTAGTGCACTTGTAGCTCTGTTTGCTGTGGCCGGACTGTTACTACCTGTAGCGGTGTCTGCTGCGACAAATACGAGTCTTTCACAGGTGATCAATCCGGGCACCCTGACGTACGATATCGTCGACGGCGCCGGTTCTCCCGTGGCAAGCCCTAGTGTGGCTTTCCCGGCAACAACGTTCAGTTTCTCGTGCCAAACACAGAATGCAACGTTTGGTACTGCGAGTCAGAAAGTTAAAATCAGCAACCCTATTTTAAGTGGTGTGAAGCTTGATATTAACGCTGTTACACCAGCGACAGACAACTGGACAACGGGCACAACAAACTATAGCTACAAAGATGCTGCTGGTTCTGGTTGTACAAATGGTCAGATGACCGTAAGCGGTGGTAGCTTTACTCAGACTGCTGGTGCAAACGCGCCTACCTACACGCTTCCTGGTGGTGCTTTCTCTAGCACTTCTCCGGTTACGCTCATGAACAACACGAGTACGACTGCTTGGGAAGGCGAACTTACTGGCTACACTTTGAGCCAAAAAATTCCTGCTGAACAAGCTGATGGTACATATAGTTTAAGCATGGTTATTTCTGCTATATCGCAGTAAAAACCTTAAGCAGGTTCTAGTCAAAAAGGCGCAAACCATGTACAGTAAAGAGCAAGATGAAAAAACAACTGCAAAAAATGGGACTCTTGCTGGTTGTAGCTCTCCTGCTCTTTACGTACGCGCCGCAAACTTTCGCGGAAACAGGCTCTATAGGTATAGCGCCCGCATTTCCGAAACCCAATAATGCGCGCAGTCGAAGTATTTTTATCCTGACGCTCAAAGCCGGGGATGTCATAGAGGATGGAGTAAGGGTCTACAACTACACCAATGAGCCTCGTACGGTTCTGGTAGACGCGGTTGATTCAATCTCAGCAACGGACGGTTCGTTTTCTTGTAAACAGAATAGCGAGAAAAAAACAGCCGTTGGAGCTTGGATGAAGCTTGAATCCAAAGAAGTTATTGTCCAGCCAAAATCCAACGAGCTGGTAAAATTTACGGTAACTGCGCCGAATTCTGTTGGGCCGGGAGAACATGGTGCGTGTATTACTGCCCAAGATACAAAAAATGTAGCCGCTAAAAGCGGAGCAGGGGTTCTCCTTGGCTTTCGAAATGCCATACGTGTAGCCATTACCGTGCCTGGTAAAATTGTCAAAGACCTCAGTATTGAAAAGGTTGACGTTGCTCGGAATGAAAAGGGCAACTACACTGTTTCACCAATATCAAAAAACAATGGTAACGTTTCACTGGACGTAAAAGCTCGCGTGCAACTGCGGAGCTTCTTTGGTCAGGAAACAGAGGTAAAGAGCGCTGATTACCCTATAATCGCAGGAACCACCACCGGTTGGGCGTTTGAGTTTAAGCAGCCGTTTTGGGGCGGTTTTTATCGAGCGTATACATCCCTGACGTACAATGCGGATCCATCAGTTGGTTTAGGCGAGCAGGCAAACACTCAAGAAAAAAAAGTTCGTCTCGACACCAGGTATTTCTTTATGATGCCAAAGCCACAAGCGCTCGCCGTTGAACTTGGTGCGCCCTTGTTCGGACTCGCTGTACTGTTTACTGTGCTTCGTCGCCGTCGAGCGCGCCGCACAGCTCATAAGCGTCTCTTAGGTTATGCCGTACAGTCCGGAGACACCATCACGTCAATTGCCTCTGCATACAATTGCAAATGGAAACGGTTAGCAAAACTAAACGGTCTGAAGGCGCCGTATATGCTACGAGTAGGTCAGACCGTCTATGTACCAAAAACCACTTCAAAAAAACGGAAGAAACGCTCCAGCTGGGAGGATGTTACTGACGTTCCGCTCAAAAATATCGAAACAAATCAGCTCCAGCCAGTCGCACAGCTACCCATACCTACTGAGCCAACGAAAATGCAAGATTGGGCGGTTCCGGTAAGCACAATAGATCTTCAAGCCTCTCAACCCGAACCAAAGCCTGTGGTTCCGTCACAGCCGAGAGTTATTATGGTGCAGGCTCGGGCAAAGTCGAAAAAGTCCACCAAAAAGAGTAAACGATATTCGTGGGCTTCACCTAGCACCGACTGGTCACCGTTGCAGGCTGCGCCAGCCAGTTCACGCAGTGTGCGTAAAACTACAAGCGGCAAGAAAAAAACAGTGACCAAAAAGGCCAAGAAAAGTGATTCGGCGAAATGATCACGAAAATAACAAAGCGTGTAGGTGCACGGATGTATTTCTGCGAATAACACGTGATAAGCGCGTAGAAACGAATAGCGATGGCAATCTCTGCATATTCTAAAGTAAATACTATTCGACAGACCAGGGTTTCCGCTTACTCTGCGGCCGGCTTGCTGCTCCTAACGGTACTTTTTCCAGTTTTTCAGGTTAGGCCCGCTCATGCGGCAAACTTTAGCATGAAGCTCGGCTATTACCTGGGTACCGGTTCATCTAAAACTATTTCGGGGCTTGGTTTTCAGCCGCAACTAGTGATTGTGCGTGCTTCTACGGCTGCTGGCGTAGGTGTTTTTAAGACAAGCAGTATGGCGACTACGAATACAGCGTACCTAAACGCTGCTGCGGATGATACTGCCACGAGTATCACATTTACCAGTGATGGTTTTTCGGTTGGCACGCTCGCAAACGTAAACACGGCGAATGTATTATACCGTTGGTATGCTTTTGCTGGCTCTGACTGTAGCAGCACAGGGTATTTTTGCGTGGGGGCATACACTGGCAACGGCGCGGCAAGCCAAGCAGTCACAACTGGTTTTCAGCCTGACATGGTGACGGTGAAGCGTTCAACGGCTGTTGGTGCGCATTTCAGGACAGCCGCTATGGCAGCAAATCGCACGGAGTTCTTTACGACCACCGCCGCAAATACTACAGGCAGCTATGTTGCTAGTTTTACTCCGACTGCTTTCAATGTGGGCGCAACGGATAATGTAAACGCGGGAGTTTACAATTTTTATGCATTTCGGACTGGAGCAGGTTCTTTCGCGCAAGGAACATATACGGGAAATGCCACTGATAACCGAAATGTCACTGGTATCGGTTTTCAGCCAAATCTTGTAGTGTTAAAAAACAGTACGAGTACTACTGCCAACAATCGACGCTCGATAATGTCTGGTGATAAGCATTTTGGAGACCTTTCAAGCTACGCCAGCGACGCGGTAGCTGATTCGGTAAATATGGTTCAAGCAATGCAAAGCGATGGGTTCCAGGTTGGAGCTGGGCTGAATGTCAACCAAACAGGAGTGACGGTGTACTGGTTCGCGTTTGGTGGAGTGCCTAACCCAACGGGTAGTGGAAGTTTTGATATGGCACAAGGCTCATACACCGGGAACGGCGCGGCGCGCTCAATTTCCGGCCTCGGTTTTGCGCCCGACCTTGTCATAATAAAAGATAACGCTGCAAACTTTGCAGTTTTCAGGATTCGCCAAATGGCTGGTGATTCGACTGCGTATTTTGCTTCCGCGACGGCAGATTTTACCGGTGGTATAACGGCTCTTGGAGCAGATGGATTTAGTCTTGGGACGAGCACCATTTCAAATACCAACGGCAATACATATCATTGGCAGGCGTTTGGTAACGCCTACAACCCGGATAGCAATAGTGGTGCAACAGATTTCGCAACAGGGGTATACTACGGCAACGGCGTAGATGTCCGTCAGATTATAGACATGCCCTTCCAGCCTGACCTCGTGACGATTAAGCGAAGTGGAACAACGGCAGCAACATTTCGGACGAGTGCGTACAGCGGTGATATAAGCAGTTTTTTTGCAGCGACAGCAGAAACGGCAAACGTAGTCGAGGCGCTTGACGTAAATTTATTTCAAGTGGGAACAAATGTTGCCGTAAATACCTCTGGGTCGCTTTATCGATGGTTTGCGTTCAAAAATGGTGCAAATTTTGACGTTGGCACTTATACGGGCAATGGTGTAAATGGGCTACAAGTTGCTGCGCCATTTTGGTCCGACTCAATTTGGATAAAGCGCTCAACAGCTGTTGCGGGCGTGCAGAAACCATCGACTCTTAACGGTACTGCTAGTCAATTTTTTCCAAATACAGCCAACACAACCACCGCTGTAACTGGGATAAACGCTAGTGGGTTTACTGTTGGCACAAACACAGCCGTTAACACAAATGGCGGTACGTATCGATATGCGGCCTGGCGTATACCACCAACTGGTGGGCTCAGCGTTGACATAGTTGATAGTGGTGGTACTTCTGTAGGGTCGCCTTCGGTTGGCTTCGGTGATCTCGGTCTGCTTTTCAATTGTACGGAGAATACTGCAACACTGGGCGTTTCAGCTCAAAAAGTACGGGTAACAAACATGTCAGCTAACGCCAGCTGGGTGCTTTCGGTCGCACCTACGGCAGGGCCAACATCAGATTGGAGTAATGTAGGCAACACAGCATTCTATGATTTCAATGACACTGCTGGAAGTCAGCCAGGTTGTGCTGATGGCGGCGACAGTGACTTGCACATAGGTCAACTGAGCGTAGAGCCCACTTCAGCCTCGGTGTCACCCCAAGCGGGTTGTTCCACCTCAAATGTCAGTTTAGGTAGTAACCAAGACTTTGATGAGGGTGTCGTAAACTCGGTTAATCTTGTAACGGCTGCAGCTGGTTCTAACACGGAGTGCTATTGGGACATAACTGGAGTTGGCTTACGCCAAACGATACCGGCAGAGCAATTGCCCGGAACGTATAACATCGGCCTGACGGTTACAATCCTCGCTTTATGAAAAAGAGAGTGATATTCGCGCAACTCCTCGTGGCGATATATATGTTTTTTACACTAAAAAATGTTCAGGCGGTGCCCTGGTTTGCAGTGAACCAACAAATTGCTGAATTACACTGTGTACTCACGACGATAGTGCATGAAGATGGCTTTTTGAGCTATGCGCTTCAGCCCAATTGTGGAAAGCTAGTGGTTCCGCGCCTGCCCGGCAGGCAACCGTTGCTGTACCCTCAAACGAATTTAGAACTTGCCTTAGCCCCAGAAGGTGAGGCAGCTAAGTTGTTTTCTCGTACAAAATCAATATATCTTGAAACCGACCCCCTGCAGCAACCAGATGCCGGCTATGTTCTCGTGATGTATAAAGACATTAAGTATACTTTCAGACTAACGGGCGAGTCGACCTTGTTACACGATCGAACATTTGAGCTAAAGTACCGAGATGCACATTCAATAACAATACACTTCTTGCCGGAAGATACTGAGGTCACGATAGCACTCGGTGAAACAAGTCGAATCCAACTAGCCTACGGCAACACCCCAGATATCATCCTGACCTACATGCAGAACAATTTAGACGGTAGTGTTGTCGTGCGAGTAAGGTTTCCTTCACAGCAGGAACTAGTCGAACATGAAAATGATATACGGAACGCAGCTATAGCAACCACGCTGCTACTATCTTTTGCTGTTGGCGGGCTTCTGCTAACCTTGCAGAGCTGGGCGCATGAACGCAGGGGTATACCTGAGCCCGAGTGGTGGTACAAACATCAGCATAATCCGTTCGGTGAGTAGAATCACATAACCGAGGAGTATTCTATATTTAATGTAATATATTGTTGACATAAGCAATATTATTTGATACTATAAGCGTAATTCGAAAGGATAAGAGGGTTTCGTACTTCCTGTGAGGTGGCGCGAGGCCCTTTTTCTATCGGAGCAATATAATTTTAGGAGGTGTTCCTATGGCTGGAACAAAAGCTGGCGGCCAAGCGGCTGCTGCAACGAACAAGAAAAAGTACGGTAGTGATTTTTACGCAAAAATCGGTGCCAAAGGTGGCAAGAATGGTAAAACTGGCGGTTTTGCTGCTGGCGATGCTGGCCGCGAACGCGCCCGAGTATATGGTGCCATTGGCGGTCGTATTTCACGCCGCACAAAAAGTAAATAACAGGGGCTCTCGCTCTCATTGTCAGGCCTGGTGAATTGAGTTCACCAGGCCTTTTTGTGGCGCCGGAACACGGTCTTTGGCATGTATCTGATTACACACGCGTACCTCGCTCTGGTTTCTTTCGTGAACATGGAAAAATCCTCAGTGTACACCAGGGGATGAGTTAGTTTTTTCTGCGATATGGACGGCAGTGACGGCTTCGAGTGACGCGCCAGCTGGTGCCACAGTTGTGACAAAGGTACGAGTGGGTGTCCTTTTGGAGGCAGCGGATGAAACAAGTCGGGCAGGTTGCGCGTGTATGCAGCCAGTCTCGGTAACTATCAAGACAATCTTGGACGTAGTCTTCGTCGATAGGTAATCCGTAATACGTACAAAGTTCACGAGCTTTTTCCCAAGCTGCTACCTCCATTTGAAGGAGCTCAATGTCATTTGTATAGTCAGTATGATCAAATAGGGCATGTCCTAGTTCGTGCAAAAGAGCCCAAGCGCCATTTTTAGTTCTGAGGGCTTCTTTCCTGTAGGAAACGACCCGTTTACCAGCATGCCACGAAAAACGTGCCGACTCCTCAAATGAAAATTCTGGGTAGTCATTTTGGAGTTTAGCCAATAGCTCGGGCGATTCAAGCATGATGCTGTCTGGCATAGTCGTAGCATCCGTATATAACCGCTTCATCGGGTCGTTGAGCCGGAAGAATCGGGGGTATCACGAGCATCGGGGTTTCGTACCGTCTTAGCTCGGCCAGTAACTCGCCGTGGAATTTGTGCAGGTAATGTCCTGCACCGCCACCAATGACGATAACTTCTGGATTCAGTACGGCAGTAAGCTCTAGTAGCCCTGGAGCAAGGTTACGAGCGATTTGCGCCCAGGCTTTTGGATCCTCAAGCTCGGATGCCATCTTGCCATATCTTCGTACAATTGCGCTTCCCGAAGCAAAGTCCTCCCATGGCGTAAGTTTGCCGCGGTATGAGAGCAGCATGGTACGCCCGCCACCATCACCAATCGAAGAATCAACCTTTCCCTCGAACACCAGGCCAATGCCGATGCCAGTGCTAATGGTGATATAAAGCACTCTCGAGTAGTCTTTTTTTAACAATATTGCTTCGCTCAGTGCGGCAAGTTTTGCGTCGTTTTCGATGAGCATTGGGCAGTTTGTGATGCGTTCAACATCGCGTAAAACAGGGAGGTTTTGCCAGTGCTTGCGGTTACCCAGCTGAATCACGACGCCGCGTTTGCGGTCAATTGTTCCCGGAATAGCGATCGTTCCTGCACGATAATCTCTTGTAGTAATATTCTCTACGGTTGCGACAAGCTGTGATAAAAAATCCTCATATTTTTCTGGAGTCGGGAATTTGGCCTGCTCTTGTATGACACCCTCCTTTGTGATGCTCGCTACCAGTGTTTTTGTGCCCCCAATATCGATACAGATATACACTACGATCCTCCGTTTTCTTGCTTCCAGTGTAGCATGGTTTATTCTGTGCAGACATGAACTTTGCACGTTTAAGACATGACGTAGCGGTGGTCTCGCAGCGCTGGGATCAGCTTCCCAGAATCTTGAAGCCAGCCGTAGTTGTTGTGTTGGGCTGCGTAGCAGCTACATCAGTTTATAAAGAATGGAGAACCGAACGCGGCTCTCATGAGCCTATGCTCAGGCTCAAATCGATCACCCCTCTTTACCTGCTGCCGAAGAACAGGTATAATAAACGTAATCTTACAGATTGAGGTGCTGCAAGCTTCTGCTCGTTGTTACTGCTATCTGAAGAAATACACTACAAAGGAGGCATGTAAGATATGCCAAAATCAACTATAAACGTAACAATGGACGAACTCCTGGCTGGTTCTGAGCTGAAACAGCTCGAAACCGGGGATGTCGTCGAAGGAACCATTAGCTCCGTACGGAAGCACCAAGTCTGGATAGATTTGGGGCCGCGCGGTGTTGGGATTGTCATGCGCCGAGAAGTCGGTCATGGCCAATCGCTCGAAGAAGGCGCGCCGGTGACGGTCAGTGTCATAGATCCAGAGATGGACGAAGGATACGCACTGCTCAGTATGCGCCGGGCAGCAAAGGACCGCGGTTGGGATGAACTGCAACGAGTCTTTGAGGCAGGTGAAATTATTGAAATCCAAGCATACGACGCAAACCGTGGTGGCTTACTGGTAGAGCTCGAGGGTATACGAGGCTTCTTGCCCGTCTCACAACTTGCTGCTGGTCACTACCCACGCGTAAGTGGCGCTGATAAGGATGAAATACTCCAGAAGCTCAACGCATTGACTGCAAAGCCGCTGCGTGTACGCATCTTGGACGTTAGCCGTAAAGACAACAAGCTTATCTTTTCTGAAAAAGAGGCTGTAAAAGATGACATGCAGGCTCGTTTTTCGGAGCTTAAGGTTGGCGATGAGGTCGAAGGTATCGTGACAGGTGTTATTGACTTCGGCGCATTTGTAAACGTCGACGGTATTGAGGGTCTCATACACATCAGTGAAATTAGCTGGGAGCGCGTGGAAAACCCGCGAGATTATGTGAAGGTTGGCGAAACGGCCAAGGCAAAAATTATTGCCATAGACAAAGACCGGCTGTCGTTAAGTCTGAAACAAATGAGCGAAGATCCTTGGCTCAAAGAAGTAAAAGCATTTAAGAAGGGTGAAAAGGTCGAGGGTAAGATTACTCGTATTACACCATTTGGTGCATTTGTACAGCTAAGCTCAAGCGTTGAAGCGCTTGTACACGTAAGTGAAATGGGCGACGATGACAGTGTCGACCCAGAGAAGATTTTTCAGCTCAATGAGAAAAAAACGTTTAAGGTTCTCGATATCGACACCGAAGCACGTAAAATCTCGCTGAGTCTCAAAAGCGTTAAATAAGTCTGCAAGCCAACAGGTAAGCGGGCAGGAAGGAGCGATAAATGGCAGCACAAATCGAAGTGCCAGACCATGTAACCGTCGGTGAGCTGGCGGAAGTGCTCCAATTGCCCGCAACACGGCTTATTGGAGAATTGTTTAAGAACGGTGTCGTAGCTACCATAAACGAACGACTTGACTTTGACACAGCGCAGATTATTGTGGGAGAACTAGAGCTTGACGTTGAACTGGTCCGTAAGGTCGCAGAGGCCGAAATGCTTACCCGTAAGAAATTTGCGCCATCAGAAAATTCGGTCGATCGCCCGCCGGTTGTTGCGGTAATGGGTCATGTCGATCATGGAAAAACCAGCCTGCTCGACGCTATCCGTAGTGCTCAAGTTGCCAAAGGAGAAGCTGGTGGCATAACCCAACACATTTCTGCCTATCAAATTGAACATAAAAAACGCGCCATTACTTTTTTGGATACTCCAGGTCATGAAGCTTTTGCAGCGATTCGTCAGCACGGTGCAGATCTGACAGACATCGTGATAATTGTGGTGGCGGCAGACGACGGTGTCAAACCGCAAACGGTTGAGGCTATTCGTTATGCAAAAAATGCCGGAACTAAAATTGTCGTTGCTATCAATAAAATGGACAAAGAGGGCGCAAATCCAGGCTTAGTAATGGGTCAGTTGGCAGAGCAAGGTGTGGTAGCAGATGACAAAGCATGGGGCGGTGATGTTCCGATGGTCGAAGTTAGCGCAAAAACAGGCGACGGACTACCAAACTTACTCGACACAGTCCTGCTCGTGGCAGATATAGACGAACTCAAAGCCGATCCTACCGTCACACCACGGGGGCTGATAATCGAAGCACATGTCGAACACGGACGCGGGCCGATTGCCCATGCTTTAGTAGAAGAAGGTACGCTAAAAGTAGGACAGTTCGTGCTGGCCGGTGGAACCTATGCCAAAATACGGAACCTAGAATCAACAACCGGAAGCCCAATTACGTTGGCCGGACCGTCTACGCCAGTGGTTATAAGTGGTTTTAAAACTCTTCCTGAGTTTGGTGATCAGTTTGAAGTCGTAAAAAATGAGCGTGAAGCGCGTGAACTCTCAACGGTTGTCGCGACAGAACGAGCACACGGCGCGAATCGTAGCGATATGAGTAGTAGTGAACTACTGCGGATTATGAGTCGAAGCGACAAGCTACAAGAGTTGTCGATTATTATCAAAGCTGACGTACAAGGTTCCTTAACCTCTGTGGCGGATAGTTTAAAAAGTATAGGCACAGATGAAGTTGCAGTGCGCGTGGCAAGTTCAAGCGTGGGTGTCGTGAACGAGAATGATATCCATTTGGCAAAGAGCACCGGTGCAATTATCTATGGGTTTAACTCATCCGTTGCAACCAATATCAAACGCCTTGCGAGCCGTGACAAGGTTTCAATCCGCTTGTATAACGTGATATATGAGCTAATCGATGACGTCAAGAGCGAACTGAGCAAGTTACTGGCTCCAGAAATAACCGAGAAAGAGATCGGCGCGCTGGAAGTAAAGGGCGTTTTTAAAACTACAAAAACTGAAGTTATTTGTGGCGGCGAAGTGCTAAGCGGTAAGCTTACGACGCCCGCACTTGTGCGCGTCAAACGAGGCAAGGAACAGATTGGTTCAGCGAAATTGACGGGGTTAAAGCGTGGTCCCAATGCAGCCAATGACTTGGTAGAAGGTGAGCTTGGTGGACTTGAGCTCGAAACAGCATCACGTATAGAGTTACAATTAGGGGATAAGCTTGAATTTTACGTTGTCGAGACGAAGGAAAGGACGCTATAATACGGTTATGTTAAAGCTAGATAACAATCTGTTGGCGGAACTTGGGCTGGGCAGTCTGCCGGAAGACCAGAAAAAGGCCATGTTGCAACACATTTACGAAACACTTGAACTTCGTGTTGGTAC
This sequence comes from uncultured Candidatus Saccharibacteria bacterium, assembly GCA_964425975.1. Taxonomy (GTDB): domain Bacteria; phylum Patescibacteriota; class Saccharimonadia; order Saccharimonadales; family UBA4665; genus JAGXIT01. The sequence continues at coordinate 47,924 of CAYROK010000005.1, read as the reverse complement.
GCAGCTTGCAAATCAGATGACCGACAAGCAGCTTGAGGAGTTCGAGCGCTTCATTGACGCTGGGGGTGATCAGAACCAAGCCCAGGCACTCCAGTGGCTCGAAACAAACCTGCCAAACTACAAGCAAGTAGTCAACGAGGTGTTCGAAGCACTGAAAGTTGAAATAAAAGGTATGGCTCCGCAAATTGTAGCCAGCGCCGCTCAAGCGCCCGCCGTCGCGCAGCCGCAGGATTCTTCGCAGCAAACGTACGCACAGCCGTATCAGCAGCCCCAAGTCGCTCAAGTACCTCAGCCCGTCGCAGCGGCTCAAAGCTACACTGTTGTAGAGCCTACAACTGAAGAACAGCAAAAGCTCCAGCTGTATCTCGATAACGGCTACAAAGACGTCGCCATGGTAATAGACGCCTCCGGCCAACGTCTCTTGCGCTCCCGCGCCCCCCTAGACGACGACCCCACATATAAACCAGTCTAAGAAATCCTTACGAGCGTAGCTTGTATATAACGGGTAAGTCATGCAATTTCCATATGGTGGAGTATGGCGGAGTCGAACCGCCGACCTCGGCAATGCGAATGCCGCACTCTAGCCAACTGAGCGAATACCCCCCTTACCCACCTATAGTACACTTCCACGATAAATTTATAAAAATTGGCTATATCCGGCGAGGAAGGCGGTAGCGGGCATGGCGGGCCGGCCGGCGGGTTTGAGCTCGTCAATGACGAGTATTCCGTCGGCGGTTTGTAGACAGAGTTGCTTGTTGGCAACAAATATTGTTTTTTCGTCTACGTTCTCAAAGCTGATATGAGCGACATGTGTAGCTGTAATAACGACATCTTTGCCAGCTATTTCCATGCGGCTTCCGGGCCAGCCTAGGTAGGCGCGCACCTCTCGCTCTAGCTGTATAGCAGGTTTCGAGAGGTCAATAACACCATCTTGTTTGGTTATTTTATGTGAATAGCTCGGCACGCGCGGATAGCTTGTATTTGAAATGATATCGGCAAGTCTGTCCTGTGAGATGGGCTTCAATTCTGCAAGCTTTGGAATGCTTTCTTGCAATAGAGCAGAGCTTAACTTGATTAAATCTGTAGTTAACGATGGATTGGTTTCACTACCCTTCAAGTCAATGATGCCGACGGTGTACACGTCTCCTTCATCCAGCTTCACAACAACATCCATCAAACTGACGCCGGTTTGTTTTTGTCCACTGAGTATAGAGAAGGTAATCGGGTCGGCACCGCGCCACTCAGGCAGCAAACTAAAATGGCTATTTATGATCCCTAAGGGGAAACAATCTATGACATCTTGCCGTACGATAATACCAAAGTCTATTAACACTGCAACTTTGCTCTTAAATGACACTTTGGTAACCTCTCGCGAAGTTTCTTCAGCACTACCTACGGCAACAATGGGCGCTCCGAGTTTATTCGCGATGTCTATCACCGGGTAGTCACCCCGATGATGTATAGGGCGAGGTTTGGTGACGACAGCCTCGATAATAAAGTGCTCACTGAGGAATCGAAGCGACTCTGCGGCGACTGGTCCGGTCCCAAAAAAGACTATCTCAATTCCAGAGGTCTGTGTTGCTCTTGATGTCTCGTTCATAATCTTTTGGCTCCAGTTTGCCTTCCGCGGTGAGGGTAAAAAACGCGCTTTCGTCATCTTTGATGTGATCGATAAAGACAACACCGTTGGTATGGTCTATTTCATGTTGAAATACTCGAGCCAGAAAGCCCTCTGCTGTCAAACGAATTTCGCGTCCGTCAAGCCCAAGCGTCTTCACACGAACTTTGTTATGGCGGGGCACTAAACCGTACACATTTTTTATACTGAGGCAGCCTTCGTAGTCACTGACAATATCGCCTTCGTATTTCGTGATCTCAGGATTAATAAAGACACGGAAGGTGCGATCGGTTTTATCTTCGAAGTTATTGCGAATAACCACAACCCGCCACAGTTCATCTATTTGCACTGCTGCGAGTGCCACACCCACCTCGTGGTCGCGGCTATCTTCCCACGCGAGCGTTGCATTTTCCATGTCTGCAATCAATTGCTTGATCTCATCTCCTACGAACCCAATTTTCTTCGAACGTTGTCGTAGGTGAGAATTTGGCAAAGTTATCAGAGAATTGCTCATGCGCCATAGTATATCAGACCAACAAAAAATTAGAGTAAGTTAACCGGGTCAAGGTCGTGCGACCATCCGCTCGGTAGATTTGCAACGAGATCCAATAGGCTTTTACGGGAAGCAGATTTCACGATGAGCTGCCATTTATATTTGCCACTTTCGCGAGGGTGAAATGCTGCCGAGGGGCCCACAATATTTAACCCGGGATGGTCTTTTTGTATCTGTCGTCTTAACTTCATTGCAGTTTTTTCAGCAGAAGCTGCGCTCGCACGCAAGCAGGTAAGTTTGAGCATATATACAAATGGAGGAAAGCCAAACTGGCGGCGCTCAGCAAGCTCTGTTTCGTAGAATCGCGACCAGTCCTTAAGAAGCGCAGCACGAATAATTGGGTGTTCAGGGCTGTATGTTTGCACATAAACACTTCCAGCACGATGGCCGCGTCCAGTACGACCGACGACCTGGGTAAGAAGCTGAAAGGTGCGTTCGGTAGCCGTATAGTCGGGTATGAGTAGACTTGCATCGGCATTGAGTACACCGAGCACAGAGAGCTTGGGAAGGTCTAAACCCTTAGTAATCATTTGAGTCCCAATGATAATGTCGACCTCTCCACTTTGAAGCGTGTACAGCTGCGACTCGAGCTGCTCGCTTTTGATTGTGTCTGCGTCGAATCGGGCTATTCGTGCGTGCGGAAAAATTCGGCGAACTTCGTCTACCACAGCTTTAGTCCCGATAGTCTTTAAAACAATGTCGGACTCGCCACATTCGGGGCAACTAGCCGGGAGCGGCCATGAGCGTCCACAGACATGGCAGCGTGTAGTATGTGTGTCGCCGTGGTATGTGAGGCTCAAGTCACACTGGTTACACATTGCTCGCCAACCACAACTTACACACAGCACAGCGCCGGCTGTTCCTCGGCGGTTAAGGAAAAGCATACTCTGTTCGCCAGTCCCTTGAGCTGCGGCCATTGCACTTATGAGTTGCGTGGAAAGTATGGGGCTACGTGTGAGTTGACTTCTATCGCGGAGGTCAACAAGGTGAAACTGAGTCAAAGACTCGCTCGTTCCTACCGCGAGTCGATTGAGCTCGATAATTGGTCGTTTTTTTGCTGCTGCCACAAAATATTCTTCTACATTTGGTGTCGCAGAAGCGCTTAAGAAGCAAGCATTGTGAAGCTGCGCAAGCTTAGCGGCAACGCGTTCGGTACGGTAGTGTGGCGCAGATTCACTCTTGTAGGCTTGGTCGTGCGACTCATCCATTACAATCAGTCCAAGGTTTTGAACAGGTGCAAACAGTGCAGAGCGCGGCCCTACTAGTAAAATAGGGCTCGTAGCATTCACTATGTTGTACCAGATATCTCGCCGTTCGGCAGTCGTTTGGCGGGAATGAATGATGTATACGGTGTTCGGGAACGATAACTTAAACGTATCAAAAAGTTGAGCCGTAAGCCCTATTTCAGGCGTGAGCACAATTGCGGACTTGCCGGTGTTTATCGAACGTCTTGCAAGCTCCACGTAGATTCTCGTTTTCCCGCTACCGGTTACACCGCGCAAAAGGTGGTACCCTGTTGGTTTTATGGCGTTAATTGCCCGAGATTGCTCGTCAGTTAAAGGGGGCAGAGTAGTGGACTTTGCGGGTTTGACGTTTGACGGTAGTGTCGAAATTCGATTTTTTGGAAATGCTGTAGTGGGAGGCAGAAACTGTCTTATGACGGCACCGAACGGCGCTGGGTAGTAACGGTACAGCCAGTCAATAAGCTGGAGCGATTCCGGAGGTAGGACTTTGACTGGAGCAGATGCACTGATAGGTTTTGCGGCAAAACTCGGTTCGCCGACTTCACGCGAAATTATGCCGAGTACTGAACGGTTTCGTAACGCAATTCTCACAACGGAACCAGGCATAAGTTTCACATCAGAAGCATACGTCAGGGCACTTTTGCCATGATACTGCAGGTCTCCAACCAGTACCTCGTAGTAGAACATAGTCTTAGTATAAAGCACGGAATATAGGGAGTAGAGGGTAGAGTGCAGTCATTATGCGTAAATAGCCTCATATATCTCCTACCTTCTAACTCCGATATTCTACCGTCAAAAAAGGGTTGAAATGCCCGGCAAGTGTTGTTACTATAGATGTACTACGTTGTCGGAACGACAATAAAAGGCTTATAGTAAAAAGGTAAGGGTAACAATCATGCTAGACGTTTTCATCACCAGCCGAGTTCGCCGCAAGATTATTGTTATTTATGCAAAATATCCAGACTTTAAAACCCATGTCCGAGGACTGGCCAAACTTATCAAGGAAGATGCTGGTAACATTCAGCGTGAGCTGAAGCGCCTAGAGAAAGCTGGCTTTCTCGTGAGTGAAAAGCAGGGAAACACGAAGATTTACCATACAAATAAGCAGTTCATCATCTTTAAAGAACTCCAGTCTATCGTTCTCAAGTCTCAGCGTACTCAGCAAAAACGACACGTTAGCTAGAAATAATGAGACAACCTTTTAAGGTTTCTTGTTGCGCCAACAAAAAGGCTCGACTTTTTGTTGGGCTACTTTTTCCTTGGAGGGCACAAGATTCCTCTAGAACTGAATTCAACACGAGTTTCGCACTTTGAACTCATGTGCTTTTTCTCCTAGAAGCACAGAAGGAGCCATACTTTAGTACGGTGAGTGGTATCGCAGCAGCACAGGAAAGAAAAGATATTTATGTTTTCTTTCCGAGCAGTAAGTATAGAGGCGCAGCCGATGTACTGGATAGGAAAAATATGCAAGATTCATAAAGATCAGCGGTGCGGCCAGCTTTGCTGAACTGCAGGCTGGCTGGTGCGAAACTCGTGTTTAAATGATTTGGTATCGTCTTAAAGCCTGCTGTGTGGCTTGGCTCGAATTCTGCTCATGAAGAACGGATTGCATTTCCTTATCTCTTATCTCTTGCCTCTTAACTCTTCCTCTGTTATACTCCTACGGTTATGATAGAAGTTACACGTAAAGACGGGAAAGAAAGTGCCGAAAACCTGGTGCGTCGGTTTAATCGCCGAGTGCAGCAGAGCGGGCTGGTTATTGCCGTAAAATCAGGTCAATATTTTGAAAAACCGCTGAGCAAACGGGATCGTCGTAAAAAGGCAATCATACGTAATCAGCGCAAGGCCGTAAAGGTCAAAAAAATTAAGCTAGGCCTGAAGTAGTTTTTACCCCTCATGAGTGGTATAAAGCAGCGTCTCCAAGATGATGTGAAGACGGCCATGCTGGCCGGTGATTCTCTGCGCCTTGAATGTTTGCGCGGCCTCAAGAGTGCAATTTTATATGCAGAAGTAGCTGCAGGCAAGCGTGAAGCAGGCCTTAGTGACGACGAAATTCTTGGCCTGCTCGCAAAAGAAGCAAAAAAACGCCAGGAAAGTGCTGACCTTTACGTTCAGGGAGGTTCACAGGAACGAGCCGAAAAAGAACTGGCTGAAAAGGCAATTATCGAAGAGTATTTACCGGAACAAATGAGTGAAGATGAGTTGACCCAAATAATTGACGAGTTAATATCCCAGGTGAAGCCACAAGGCATGCAACAGATGGGGCAGGTGATAGGCCAAGTGAAATCACGGGTTGGAAATAAAGCCGACGGCAGCATCATAGCAAGACTAGTAAAGGAGAAGCTTTCATGATTCTACTAATGGGCCCAGCAGGAGCCGGAAAAAGTTTGCAAGGACATAAACTGGCTGATGAACACGGCTACGCATATATATCTACTGGCGAAATCTTCCGATTATTTCTCACCGGTCAGCGTCGCGCAGCAATGCTCGAGGGCAAGCTCATGGATGACCATGACACCATAAAAATAATCGACAAAGTGTTTGATATCGTTGACACCAAAGACGAATTTATTCTCGACGGCTTTCCGCGTACAAAAGAACAAGTAGCCTGGCTCATGAAACAGGTAGAAAATGGTCGTTTCGACCGTCCGATTGTTGTACATATGGATGTGAGTGAGAAGGAAACACGTCGTCGACTCGGCCTTCGAGGCCGCCCAGATGACACCCCAGAGGCTATCACAGAACGCTATAAGCTATATGCTAGTAAAACTCAACCAATTTTACAGCAGTTTCGTGATAGCGGTGTCGAAGTCCTTGATGTTAGCGCAGACGGTACACCAACCAAAGTGTACAAAAACATTGTGAGTGCGTTGGGTATCCCGGATAAATTTGACTGATAGCTAGGTAGTTATAACCGGAAAGGGGTTGTCGAGTCGTGCGACCGAAAACAGATAGTGAACTCGTAGCAATGCGCAAGAGCGGGTATATACTGGCGAATGTTCTGGAAAAAATTCGACGCGAGGTCCGAGCAGGCATGACTCCCAAGCAAGTCTCTGCACTAGCGGAGATTGAAACTGGGCGTTTAGGTGGCAAACCGGCGTTTATGGGCTTCGAAGGCTACCCGGACATTATATGTATATCTAACAATAACGAAGTACAGCACAGTATACCGAATGACACACCGTTTAAAAATGGTGATGTTGTGAACTTTGATTACGGAGTGGTGTATGACGGTATGATTACCGACGCGGGTATAACCGTTTGCGTCGGGGGCAAGCCAGATGGAGACGCTGCAAGACTGCTCAAGGGCACAGAAGAAGCTCTGTATGCAGCAATAGATACCGTGAAAGAAGGCGTGCGGGTTGGGGATATTTCGGCCACGATAGAGAAGGTCTTGAAGTCGTACAACTTGGGGATTGTGCGCGAGTTAGTTGGTCACGGTGTTGGTCACGAGCTCCATGAAGCACCAGAAATCCCTAACTACGGTCACGCAGGGACGGGACCGACACTAAAAGCAGGCATGACTATAGCAATCGAGCCAATTACAACGCTCGGTGACCATAAAATCTTCGGTGCACACGATGGCTGGACGCTCTTGACCGTCGATGGGAGCCGTAGCGCCCAGTTTGAGCACACACTCCTTGTCACCCAAGATGGCTGCGAAATATTGACACAAGTGTAAAATTCAACAGGGCATTTTCTACTAGTCCGAAGCCTGTTGGGGTACGGGTAAACCGAGCACTCTAAAAGTTCCTCTAGAAAATTCTGCCGGGTCCGCAGCTTGACTGCCAAACTCCCTTAATAATACAAGATTCATCATATAGTTAAGTGCTACATCACCTATCGAGAAACCATTGGTCTCGGCACCTGTCCGGAAGGATACGTTGGCAGCAGCATAGAGTAATCGAGTGATAGCAGTCTCATGCTCGGCAGGCCCTAGAGCTCGGAAGGCTAGTGGGGCGTCCTCGCTTAGCCGCGTCCATCGACATACGAAACCACCGATTATTGGTGTACGACGTTCGTTTTCAAGCCATAGTGAGTTCAGGCCATAAACTGTCAGCATAGGCGTTTGTTGGTTTGGGGAGTCAGGAAAACCAATATCGTAGATTCCTCTCCATGCCAGTTCATTGACTGCACGCAATCTTTCAATGGCAGCCCATTCATCATTGCAGGATGCTTGAATTGCGCCGTAGCCTTGCTGAATAAATAATGCTAGGTCTGTTTCGGGGGATGGCATATGTATATTATACAATAATTAATTATTTTTATACAGCTATTGCGTAAACAACAAAGCAAAGTTGCAAATGGGCAAACATTAGCGCTATACTGAGGTCAATATGCGCGATAGTTCAGCTCCTCCATACTATGTGGGTCTTGATATAGGGACATCACACGTACGCTGTGTTGTTGGCACACGCGACGTGAATGACCCGACCGCTATCTCCGTTATTGGCCACGGTATGTGTCAAAATCAAGGTATGCGTAAGGGAGTAGTGATGCATGTCGACGAAACTGTCGAGTCAATTGTGCAGGCTATGACAGAGGCAGAGCGAATCGCCGGTGTACGGATAGAGCGCGCTACCGTGAATGTAAATGGCGTGCATGTTAGTGGTATGAACTCTCGTGGCACAGTAGCCATCAGTAGCCCGAACCGAGAAATTACACCGGATGACCGTGATCGGGTAGAAGAAGCCGCAGCCATCGTAAAATTACCGGCTAACCGTGAAATACTGCAAGTGTTTGCAAAGAATTATCGGCTGGACGGCCAGGACAATTTAAAAGATCCGGTTGGCATGCATGGCGTACGACTTGAGGTGGACTGTCATATCTTGACAGCTACAACGCCGAATGTACGTAACCTGGATCTTGCTCTTGAAAAAGCGCAGGTACGCCCACAGCACCACACTGTTTCATCACTTGCTGCAGCAGAAGCAGTACTGGATCGAAAACAAAAAGAAGCCGGTACCGCTGTCGTTGATATTGGTGCTGGCACAACGAACATAGTTGTTATAGAAGACGGCGAAATACAACATATCGCCGTTATACCTATGGGCGGCACGCATATCACTAACGATCTCGCCATAGGATTAAAGACTGACCTTGAGGTTGCGGAACAAGTGAAGCTGAAACATGTGAACATTGGTGATACAACTGATAAAACCTATCGGATTATTGTGGATGGAACTGGGTACACATTTGAACAGGCAGAAACAAACATGATCGTGGAAGCCCGTGTAGAAGAAATTTTGGAGTATGTAGATAAAGAGCTACAAAAGATTCACCGCTCAAAGAAACTTCCTGGTGGCGTTGTCATAGTAGGCGGATCGGCACATTTACCTGGCCTGACAGAGTTTGCAAAGGAGCGTCTACAGTTGCCTGCACGAATAGGGAAAATACGCGGTCTCGCGGGGCTTGTTGACACGATAGACGATCCTTCCTTTACCACCGCTACGGGTCTCATGCTGCTTGATATACTGCTAGCCCCATATATGAACGATCAAGTTACGTCTGCTGAATTTTTTGGCGGCGGTTTACAGTCGAGTATCGCGAAGTTGTTTAAACGCCTTAAGCCATAGCAGAACCAAAGCGAACACCGACTGTACTCGGACATTTTTTGTTAGACAGTGAAAAGTATTCACCAAAAAACGAGCAAACCACTTTTTGTACCCGGAATCAGTTGAACTCCTTATGAAGCTCCGCTATACTGAAGTGTGAACCTAAGGTGAGGGGACGAAACTATGGCACAGGCAGTTGATCCAGCGATTGAAACGTTTGCACGTATTAAAGTTGTCGGTGTCGGCGGTGCTGGCGGTGCCGCTATAAATCGCATGATTGATGCGGGTGTTGAGGGTGTGGAATTTGTAGCCATAAACACCGACGCCCAGGCTCTCCACAACTCAAAAGCGGGCACAAAGCTTCATATCGGACGTGATACAACTCGCGGACTTGGTGCTGGCGCTGACCCTGCGGTCGGCGAACAGGCTGCCAGTGAATCACGTGAAGAGATAAAACAGGTTCTTGAAGGTGCTGACATGGTGTTTGTAACCATCGGCGCTGGTGGTGGAACGGGTAGCGGTGCTGGCCATATAGTAGCGCAAACCGCTAGAGACATGGGTGTACTTGTCGTTGGTTTTGCAACTAAACCCTTTGCATTCGAAGGTGACAAACGACGTCGGAACGCCGAAACTGCCATAGAACGATTACGTGGTGCTGTTGATACGCTTATCATCATTCCAAACGATCGTTTACTTCAGACAATTGACCGTGCAACCCCCTTGCTAGAAGCCTTTAAGGTTGCAGATGACGTGCTTCGACAGGGCGTTCAAGGTATTTCAGACCTTATTACTGTTCATGGACTTATAAACCTCGACTTCGCAGACGTGAAGGCCGTTATGAGCAACGCCGGCTCAGCCTTGATGGGTATTGGTCGTGCGAGTGGTGAAAACAGAGCCATCCAGGCAGCGCAGCAGGCTATTGAATCGCCGCTTCTGGAAGTTTCTATCGACGGAGCGCGGGGTATTTTGTTCAATGTTATTGGTGGTCAAGATCTTTCAATGCACGAGATCAACACCGCCGCGGAAGCCATTACTGCTGCTGCCGACCCAGATGCGAACATTATTTTTGGTGCGACAATTAGCCCAGAGCTTGACGGCGAGATTATTATTACCGTAGTTGCGACAGGCTTTGATGCGTCGTATTTTGCTAATCGCCAAGCGGTGAGTACACAACTGACGGCTGCTTCAGCAAATGATCAAACAGTGAATCAGCCTATGGAATCTGTTACGAAAACAACCGAAAAGGATATGGAAGCCATAGACATGTCTATTGCTGAGCCTGAAAATGAGCAGACCGAGCAAGCAGCCGATTTCAAAAATGAATCACCTATGCCTAACATTTGGGCCATCAATCAAGATGAAGATGCAGCCGAGAACACCAAAGAAAAAATCGAAGACAGTAATATTCAACTTCATAAACCGGTTATCTCTGATGACGACGATGATGAGCTTGAAAAACCGTCATTTTTGCGCCGACTTGCCCGACGCCGTTCTAAAGTCGACAGTGAAGACATAGAAAAATAACAGATACGTTTGACGTTTTCTGTACTAAATATTACACCGCAATTATCCTTGTAGAACCCCACTTATGGGGGTATGATGGTTATGTAAAACGCTATATGTAGTGAGAGGTGGTCGTAGTACAAGCCACTTGCTATAGGTCGCACCTTATAAATGTAAAGAGAGGGCTGATATGAAATGTAGCCAATGCAAGCGTGACGATACGAAAGTTATCGAGAGTCGCGATGTTGCTGAAGGTGAGTCAGTCCGCCGCCGTCGTGCCTGCATGACATGCGGTTACAGGTTTACTACCTATGAACGGGTAGAGCGTCCGCAGCTTATCGTGGTGAAAAATGATGGCACGCGTCAACTTTTTAGCCGCCAGAAGTTGCTCGCAGGATTGTACAGGGCTTGTGAAAAAACATCTGTCACAAGCTTGCAGCTCGAACATTTGGTGCAAGACATCGAGCATGAACTATACGCTTGCGCTGACAGCGAAGTTAGCTCAGGCAAGGTTGGCGAAATGGTCATGGATCGCTTGAGTCTGCTCGATGAAGTTGCCTATGTTCGCTTCGCAAGTGTTTACAGACGCTTTACGGACATAGCAGGTTTTGAGCGAGCACTGACACATATTCGTGAACGAAAGCTTGACGTCTCAGACGAAACCTAAACGGATTGGCTCTCTAAAAATATATAAACAACGTTATAAGATAACGCAGAGGTGGCGTTATCTAGAAAGAGGTAAAAAACCATGGGACAAACAACTGACAGCGGGGTAAAAAGGTTGTTCACTGCACCGCGCTCAAAGGCGTACGACACAATTGAGTGGGTAAAACGTGATTCCGAACTTAAAAACCCGTTTACGGGTGAGATTGTTTTTGCGCAAAAGGACGTGGAAATCCCGCAAAGCTGGTCTATGAATGCCCTCAACATCGTCGCGCAAAAGTATTTCACTGGTACGCCCGGAACAAAAGAGCGGGAAAACTCGCTGAAGAAGCTTATCGACAGGGTTGTTGACACGGTTGTGCGTCAAGGCCAGCAGGAAGGCTATTTTGATTTGGCGAATGACGCAGAAACTTTTCGCGAAGAGCTCAAGTACGTGCTTGCGACACAGCGGGCTGCATTTAACAGTCCGGTTTGGTTTAACATTGGTGCACCAGAAAGAGCACAACAGGCGAGCGCTTGTTTCATTTTGGGTGTCGAAGACACCATGCCAGCTATTCTTCAGTGGTACACCGACGAAGGTATGATTTTTAAGGGTGGTTCAGGGAGTGGCGTAAACGTTAGTCCTATTCGCTCGAGCGTTGAGCCTTTAGGCAAAAGTGCTGGAACCGCTTCTGGCCCCCTCAGCTTTATGCGGGGTGCTGACGCAAGTGCCGGGGCAATCAAGTCCGGTGGAAAAACTCGCCGTGCAGCCAAAATGGTCATACTCAACATAGATCACCCAGACATAGAAGACTTTATCTGGTGTAAGTCTATCGAAGAAGATAAGGCACGGGCGCTGCAATCGGCCGGTTTCGACATGAGTCTAGACGGCAAAGACATCTTCAGTGTTCAGTACCAAAATGCAAACAACTCCGTGCGCGTAACCGATGAGTTTATGAAAGCGGTCGAAGCTGACAGCGATTGGGATCTCAAATCGGTTAGTACAGGCAAGACGGTGCGTATCGTCAAAGCGAGACACCTTTTCAGACAGTTTGCAGAAGCGGCGTGGCGCTGTGCTGACCCGGGCATGCAGTTTGATACGGTTATCAACAGGTGGCACACAACACCAAATGCTGGTAGAATCAACGGCTCTAACCCGTGTAGCGAATACATGCACCTCGATAACTCGGCCTGTAACCTCGCGAGCATCAACCTGCTCCATTACCTGAACGATGACTTCAGCTTTGATGTAGAAAGTTTTAAACATACCGTCGAACTTATCTTTACCGCGCAGGAGATTTTGGTGGGCTATAGTTCGTACCCAACCGAACGTATCACTAAAAACGCCCGTGCTTACCGCGAGTTGGGTATTGGCTACGCAAACCTCGGCGCGCTCCTTATGGCGCAGGGTCTTCCGTATGACAGTGAAGAAGGGCGGGCACAGGCGGCAGCAATAACGGCCATTTTGACAGGACACAGTTATGCGACGAGTGCAAAAATGGCTCGCAAGGTCGGTCCATTTGCTGGTTTTCACAAAGACCGCGACAACATGCTTAAAGTTTTGCGTATGCATCGAGAAGCCGTCAATCATATCGACGCCAGCATGGTTTCAGAGGATCTTCTCGACGCGGCGGTTGCTGCTTGGGACGAAGCGGTTGAGCTTGGCGAGCTGTACGGTGTGCGTAATAGCCAAGCAAGCGTGCTTGCACCTACCGGTACCATTGGCCTCATGATGGACTGCGACACAACAGGTATTGAACCTGATCTCGGGCTCGTAAAAGTCAAAAAGCTTGTTGGCGGTGGCACGATGAGTATTGTCAACCAAACGGTTCCGCGCGCCCTGAAAGCCCTCGGCTATTCACAGGAACAGGTAAATGATATTGTGGCGTACATCGACACCGAAAAAACAATTCTTGGCGCGCCTCACCTAAGTAAAGAGCACGAACCAGTCTTTGCTTGTAGTATGGGCGACAACGCTATTCACTATCTAGGTCACGTGAAGATGATGTCAGCGGTGCAACCTTTCCTTTCGGGGGCGATTAGCAAGACAGTAAATATGCCGGAAACTGCTACTGTTGAGGATATTGAACAGCTCCATATTGATTCCTGGAAAATGGGTCTGAAAGCCGTCGCTATTTATCGTGACAACTGTAAGGTTGCCCAGCCACTCAGTATGGCGAAAAAAGACGGTGAAGACAAAAGCGAAGAAGTATCGGCCGCCGCAGTTTCGGAAGAGGGTAAAATTGTTTTGAAAGGTGCCGTCCGCCGAAAACTACCGCGCATTCGAAGCAGCCGAACGTACCGTTTTGTTGTGGCCGACCTGGAAGGTTTCTTTACCGTTGGAGAATATCCGGACGGCACTCCGGGAGAGCTTTTCATTAGCGTAAGCCGTCAGGGGTCAACCCTAGCTGGTCTCATGGATTCCTTTGCTATTAGCGTGAGTCATGGTTTGCAATACGGTGTACCGCTCAAAAGCTATGTTAAAACGCTCCGCGGAACCAGTTTTGCGCCGTTCGGCATCACTGATGACCCAGAAATTCGTACGGCCAGCTCGGTAACAGATTACATCGTCCGGCGTCTCGCACTTGACTACTTAAGCTTTGATGACCGGCTCGAGCTTGGTCTAGCAAGCTTCGAAGATATGCCAGAAGAGCAGACCAGCCTTCTTGAGGCGGTCGAGGGAGTAAGTGAGCCAAAACCAACCGAGAGTGTCACAAAACAGGTGGATGTTGCTGGATCGACAACGCAAACCCAGCCCATGGCTCCAGGTTCACCTGAGTTGGCTGTAAAAAAACAGGCTATAAAAGACGATACAGCACCACTCTGCTACAACTGTGGAAATCAAACTCAGCGAAGCGGGAGCTGTTATGTGTGTACTTCCTGCGGCTCCACCACTGGCTGTAGCTAAAAGTTAAAGTAACAAACATGCACGACCCATTCAGCAATTGTGCTGAATGGGAATCTTGCGTCTTGATTTTCTCATCGCTTCGCTGCTTTTCTCATGAGAGTTGTATAGGTATACTCGAAGTAAATTCGAGTATATTTTTGATGAGATAACGCCTGCCATACTTTGGTCGGTAGGCCGTGGGAGATTCTTTACATACATTTTTCTTGTCTAGCAATTCTCTAGGGTGCTAGACTAGAGATATGAAAGTGCTTGTGTTTTATAAACCAAATTCTGAACATGCTCGCATGGTTGAGGTTTTTCTGCATGACCTACAGAAGCAACATGATGTTGACCAGGAAAATCTACGCATTCTCGATTTTGATAGCCGGGAGGGGATAGAGCAGGCTCGTATATATGATGTGATGTCGACGCCGGCGATCGTTATAACAGACAATAATGGCAGCTATGTACAGAGCTGGGTCGGTGAAGAGCTACCGCTCATGCGTGATGTTGCTGCCTACTCTCAACAATAAACCATAGCTTTCGTATTATAAGCAAAATCGTAGAACTAGATTATATCTACATTTCTGTCCCAGCTGGGACAGAAATGTAGATAGACTGGAAAATTTTAGGATTGGGGTTAGGTAACGCGTGCCATACTCCGACAGGAAGCTCGAAGGGCTTTATCGCATTAGATAATAAGTAAAGGCTACCCTATTCGCTAAAGGTTATCTAGAAATGGTACCCGTGGTTTCTCCGGACTGTATTTGCGATTTTGCTAGCGGACTCGTATTATGTATGTACATGCGCTCTGCGATTTCAGCAGATGAGCGGTTATCAGCCGCGAAGCAGTGGAGAGAAAAGGTCTCAGAACGAGCCTAAATAGATTCCAACGGGTCGGCCCGTCAGACCGAGCAACTAAGTGCTAAAAGATCATCTCTTTTAGAAACCGGATGGTACCTCCCGATTTCACTCGGGATCCGGTATTTAACAGAGGTGATTTTTATATGGAAGTACAACATATGAAACTATATAATCCATTTTGGTTTGATGATAGTAATGGACTATGGGGTGAGGGTTTCGAACCTAAAGATGACCAAAGTCCAAGTTTTTATAGCTGCAATCTTGGCAGTGGCGAAGAAAAATCAGACATAAGTTGACCAACATACCATGACGCAACGTATTATTATTCCGACAAACATTAATCCGAGGCCGGAGCGGTTTGAAATTGAAGCCGCCAGTATTATTGCCGAGTACCTTGGTGCGGATGCGGTGTTTATAGCGAGAGAGGGTGGTAAAACACCGGATGTTGAAATCAACGGCACAGAATGGGAGATTAAAAGCCCACTTGGTCGAGGTAAACATACCATAGAAACGCAGTTGAGGCGTGCTTCAAAACAGGCTTCACACGTTATTCTCGATGCACGCAGATGCAAGCTCCATATTGCAAAAATACGTCATCAATTACGACATCATGGTGCGATTAAAAAGCATATTCTGCGCATAGTGCTGATCACAAAGACTGATAGCGTAGAGGAGATAAAATGATTGATAATAAAAAGGAACCGATGCTGCGCATTACATCACTGCATCGGTTCACTACACTTATGATAGCAAATGTGAATCGAAATGTCAATCTAAGGAGTAAAACATGAAATACAAGGCAAATACGCGGCGCAAAGCCATTGAGTACGAGAAGGATATTATGCGGTACTGGAAAGAGCACAAGACATTTGAAAAGTCGGTGGAGCAACGGTCGAGGGAAGGGGCTTATGTGTTTTATGATGGTCCGCCGTTTATTACGGGCGTGCCACATCATGGCACGCTCTTGAGCTCAATTGTAAAAGACGCGGTGCCACGCTACTGGACAATGAAAGGCAGACGAGTTGAACGAGTGTGGGGATGGGATTGCCACGGTTTGCCAGCGGAAGTCTTTACCGAAAAAAAACTTGGCATAAAAGACCGTAGGGACATCGGTACCTCTGTTAGTCTTGTTGACTACATAACAACATGTCGAGACAATATGGTTGCTACCGGCAATTTATGGGAAGATACGATTGACCGTATTGGCCGATGGGTCGATTTTCGTGGTGCGTATAAAACTATGGATAAAGAGTTCATGGAGTCTGTCTGGTGGGCGTTTAAAAAACTGTATGACGAAGGCAAAATTTATGAAGGTGAAAAGGTACTGCTGTACTGCACTCGTGACGCTACTCCAATATCTAAGGCAGAAGTGGCTATGGATAACAGCTACCAAGACGTCACCGACCCGAGTGTATATGTAAAATTCAAACTTGTAGATGAAGAAAAGTATGTCCTTGCCTGGACGACGACGCCGTGGACTCTGCCAGCAAACACAGCCGTCGCGGTGAATAAAGACGAAGAATATGTCGAAGTTGAGGTCGACGGCGAAGTTCTGATACTTGCAAAGACATTGATCGAGAAAGCATTGACAGACGAAAAACACAACGCAGTAGAGTACTCACCGAAACGTACCTACAAGGGAAATGAACTTGTGGGGAAGAGCTATGTACCGTTATTTGAAAATCGTGGCGAAAACGCTCACAAAATTTGGCATGCCGACTACGTCAGCCAAGAAGAGGGTACAGGAATTGTTCACCTTGCTCCTGCTTATGGCGAAGAAGACTACCAGCTTTCGAAGGAAAAGGGCTTTCCATTCGTCAACAACATTGACGATAATGGGTTTTACAACGAAGGCGAGTGGAAAGGTCAAAATGTTTGGGAGGCCAACAAGCCTATCGCCAAAGCCCTTCACCAGCGGGGCGTAGTTTGGAAAATAGACTACGTACGACACAGTTACCCCCACTGCCATCGATGTGGTACAAAACTGATGTATCGCGCGCACCCAAGCTGGTTTATGGATATTGCTGGGCAACGCGAAACCATGCTCCAACAAAACGAAAACATAAACTGGTTCCCAGGTCATGTGAAGCATGGGCGTTTTGCCAAAACAGTCGAGAGTGCTCCTGACTGGAACCTGAGTCGTGATCGATTTTGGGCAACCGCTATGCCGGTCTGGAAAGGTGTAGGAACCGATGGTAAGGAGCGGGTGAAAGTCGTTGGCAGCTACGCTGAATTGAAAAAGCTCAGCGGGGTAGAGCTGGATGATTATCATCGTCCTTGGGTTGATGATATCGAATTTGACTTAGACGGGGTGCATTACAAGCGAATCGATAAAGTAATGGACTGCTGGTTTGAGAGTGGCAGCATGCCGTTCGCACAGTTCCATTATCCGTTTGAGAACAAAGAAAAATTTGAGGCAAGCTTTCCGGGTGACTACATTGCTGAATATGTCGGACAAGTTCGCGCATGGTTCTACTATCTACATGCGGTGTCGGTAGGTTTATTTGGGGTAAATTCGTTTAAAAACTGCATTGTGACAGGAACTCTTGCTGGTAACGATGGAAGAAAAATGAGTAAGAGTTATGGTAATTTCACAGACCCAAATGAGCTGATGAATGAATATAGCGCAGATGCACTACGATTTCTCCTCATCAGTTCACCCGTTTTGGCGGGCGAAGACTTCAGTCTACAGGATAAAGATGTTCAAGATGTCCAGCGAAAACTTGCGATGATATGGAATATGTATGACTTTTTTACAATGTATGCCGAGGTTGATGGCTGGGAATGGAACGGCAATCATGAGGATCCGCTCAAGGAGTCAGAGAACCCGTTAGATCGTTGGGTGGTGTCGCGATTACATCAGATGCAACAACACGTTACGCGACATATGGATGACTACAATCTGCCAGAAGCTATGAGTGAAGTATTGCCATTTTTGGACGATGCAAGTAATTGGTACGTCCGGCGTAGTCGCCGTCGGTTTTGGAAAAGCGAAGATGACAGCGACAAGGAAGATGCCTACCGAACGCTACATTATGTACTCGTGCGTTTATCTATGCTGCTTGCACCGTTCACGCCGTTTCTGACGGAAGAACTTTACCAAAAACTTACAGGAGGGGAAAGCGTACACTTACTTGATTGGCCCAAAGCGGGTGAAGTTGATGAAGCCGTGCTCAAAGATATGGCGCAAACGCGCGCTGTTATTGAACAAGGTCTTGCTGCTCGTATGCTAAAGTCTGAACACGAAGTCCAGGTAAAAGTTCGCCAACCGCTGGCCAGTCTAAGCTACCATGGCGACGAACGACTAGGAAAGTTTTATGAATCCATTATTGCAGATGAGGTGAATGTGAGAGAAGTTATTTTTGCTTCCCAGGTGAAAACACCTGCCACAGTTGACAAGAACATTACGCCCGAACTCAAAAGGGAAGGTATGATGCGAGAGATCATTCGTGCAGTACAAAACGCCCGCAAGCAGGCGGGATTGAATGTAGACGACAGGATAATCTTAAAGCTGTCGACGTCAGACAAAAATCTTGCACAGGCAATCGGAGAGCACCGTGCGACTATAGGAGCAGAAACGCTTGTCGAAGGCTTCCAGGAGTCCGGTGGTGAGGCGTTCTCTATCCAGACAGAGATAGATGGCGCCAAACTTTCAATTGCGCTCAGAAAGGCTTAAATGACGCAAGACGGCAGAGCAGTTATTGGCATAACTCCAGCATTTGATGAAGGGATTAAACTCGCCGCTTCAAAATCTACTGTGTACTTGCGCCGTGAATATACCAAAGTATTGTCACAACTTGGTGCTATACCGGTTGTCTTAACCCCAGATATGCCCCTTGGGTACATTATGGAACTTTGTGACGGCATTGTGATATCTGGTGGTGAAGATATTCCGCCCGAAGTGTACGACGGCGACCGTCTGGACACGGTTCAAGAGCCGCTTGAGCGGGTAATGTGGGAGCAGCTGATCGTAGATGCTTGTGAGGCGTGGAGAAAACCGTTGCTGGGTGTGTGCTACGGTATGCAGCTCATCGCGCTGCACTATGGTGGCAAACTATGCCAGAATATTGCAACCGACGATCCATTGACACTGAATCATGTATGCACGTTCCACGATGTGGCGATTCAGAAGGACTTCCTGGGGCTCAAGCGGGGGAGTACTTTGTCTGTTGCTTCTCGGCACCACCAAGCAGTTTTGGAGCTCCCGGATCGATTTGAACTTGCAGCGTCTGCCAGGGACGGTGTTATTGAAGCGATATCCTGTGACAATATGTACGGCGTACAATGGCACCCAGAATCAGATGATTCCGGCTTAGTTGTATACCAAGCATTCATAGAACGGTGCGGTCTTGGCACGAACTTTACAAACAGGGGTGGTGGTGATACAATCTTACGGTATACAAAGTAATGTTAGGTGAAAAAGAATGAAAAAAGCAGTTATTGCTACCGGCGGCAAACAATATGTCGTAGCCGAAGGTCAAACACTTTCCATCGAGCGGCTCAAAGGTGATGACAAAAAGGTCAACTTTGACGCATTGCTCGTTGTAGACGGCGAAAAAACAATCGTTGGCGCTCCAACCATTAAGGGCGCAATCGTAAAAGCGAGCGTGGTTGATGCCGAAGCTCGCGCAGAGAAAGTGACAGCCATACGCTACAAGGCAAAAAAGCGTGTACACAAGGTACATGGGCACAAGCAAGCCCAGACGGTCATTCAGATAGATAGCATCGTATAACCAGCAAGACGGTTTATAAAGCATCCGGTTTTTCGGCCGGATGTTTTTTGTGTCTGTGGATAACTTTACTCAAAATAATCAATCGTAGTAAATATTGCTACGATTTATGAATATTTTATGTTCGCTCTTTAAACTAAAATGACAAGACGATACAGGGGTATGTGTAAAACGTAGCTTTTATTACAATAATAATCATCTGATTTTTATTGAAAATTGAGTAGATTTTTTTGCATACATTTTTTTGTTTTCCTTCTTGAACATCGAAGGTTCTTCACGCATACTTTTTGGCAGGACAAGCCAAAACAAAAAAATAGGCAAAATCCGAAACAAAGATTGGTATCTCAAAACCAAATAGAGAAACCAACACAAACACCTTAAACAAACCAAATGCAAAAACCTAAACGCATACAGCTTGCTTTGCTCGCATGTACCCTCGGTCGACTAAGAACGAGGGGCTTTGTGTTTCTAGCGTTTGCTTTTCTGAGCCTACCCCTGCTCACCTATACGCGCGCATACCTGCCCGCGTCACTCACGCGCCTGGGTCTTGGTACTCAAACAGCCTACGCTGCTACTTCTGACAACCTGAACTTCCAAGCTCGTCTGGAAACCAGTGCCGGTGCTATTGCCGCTGACGGCTACTACAACCTTGAGTTCAAGCTCTACGACGCCTCCACTGGCGGCACACTTCTCTGGACTGAAACCTACTACGACAGCAATGGGGTTACTGCAGGGAACGACAACCGTGTCAGAGTCGCCAATGGCTACGTCACGGTAAACCTTGGTTCTCAAACAGCATTTCCTGGCACGATGCCCTGGGATCAACAGCTCTACCTCACCATGAACGTTGGTGGTACCACCCAAACAGCTACGCCTACCTGGGACGGAGAAATGAACCCAAGACTCAAACTCACCGCAGTCCCATACGCGTTCAATGCGAAGACAGCGAGTGAGTTGGTAACATCATCTGGTGCAAACCTTGCAACGCTGTCGATTGCCGCTCCAACCAGTGGCAATCAGACCTTTGTACTCCAAGATCAAGGTGCGGCAGGGACGTACAACATTGTCACTGACGGAAATGCAAGTGCACTATTGGGGGGCTACTTTATCCAAAACCAGTCTGCGACCGTACAAACGGGCAACATCAACATCGTAAGCGCTGCAGCAGGGACGATTACCGTCGCGCTGCAGGCTGCAAGTAGTCAAACGGCAGACCTTATACAGTTTCGTAACAGTGGCGGCACTGCAATATCCGGCATAAATTCTTCAGGCGAACTTTATTACGCCAATTCGGGGCATAGTGCAACAATATCTACCAGTACGCTGACGGCCGATCGGCGTTTTCTTCTTCCGGATACAAATCTTGCAACCACTGCAAGCCCTGGGACAATTTGTGTGTTCAATGGTGCAAGTAGTAACTGTCCCGCCGCGACAGGTTCTGCATACTATATACAAAATCAATATGCAGGTGCGCAGGACGCTGATTATTGGCTAGATGGCATCGCACGCGCTGACACAGCTGTGCTTACTCCTTCTCTTGATACCGCCGCTGCCGGCACGCTCGCTATCGCCGGTACCAACGCTACTACCGTCAACATTGCGAATAATGCCGCCGCTCATACAGTTAATATTGCCACCGGCGCTGCTGCACAGACATTGACCATTGGCTCTACCGATAGCACCAGCGAGACGACGATCAATGGCGGAAGTCTTGGCATTACTAACAATACGCCGTACTTTGCCATCGTTAATCCATCGACTAGCCATACCGCTCTCAGTGTCAATTCAGCCGGTCTCATTCAATGGGATATTGGTAGTAATCAATCGTTTCAGATCCGTGACAACAACAGCTCCGGAATATTGACTGTGCTTAACGACACAAAGACCGTCCAAACCACATGGGACAGCACGCTGCATATTCAGGGTGCGGCAACCTTCAGCAAGGGCATTACCATCGGTAGTGATACAGGCCTGACATATACCACGCCGCTTGGTGCCAATCTTGCAACACGTGTCAATATACCAAATTATGCCATGGCCGCCTATACGCCCGTACTAGCACTTGGTATGTCAAACTGTACTGATCCGAGCGATCTTACCGCTACTTGTACGTCGAGTAGTTATACGCCGAACACCGCTCGCGTTATACTAGTTGCTGACGCACGCAATACTGCTCACCAGCCATCCATTGCTTTGCTAAGCCCTGATGAAAATCAGATAGGCGGCTTTAGCTATGACGGGAGCAACACAACGCTCAAGTTGAAAAATAGTTCAACGGCAATTGCACTCAATGTAAATGGGTTTGATGCGGCGACCGTGCGAGATAGTGGCTCGAATGATGTTTCGCTTGAGCTTGGTGTTGCGGGATCAAAACGTGGTCAACTGTCACTTTTTAATACTGCAAATAGTAATTCCGTTATCATCCAGCCATCAGCAACAACAAGTAGTTATTTTCTCAGTTTACCAACAGCAACCGGCGTCGCTGGCCAATGTGTGTCAGTCGCGAGCGTAGCAGCTTCAAACCAAACGCTCGGCTATGCGGATTGCTTAACCAGTACTTCTGGCATCCAAAACCAAAACGTTGCTCAGCAAACCAGTGCCAACTTCTGGATACAAGGCACTGGCAGGGCAGACACGGCGTTTATTACGCCGGCGATACGCGCTGCGACAGACGGCACGACAGCTATTAAGCTCCAGAATAGTACGGGTACTACCACAGCACTGACTGTCGATACGACGAATAGTCGGATTGGAATAGGCTCGGCTATTACTGCACCGGCGGCAACACTTCATGTCGCTATCAATAACTCCACAACGGCAGCACCGTCAACACTGATTGAGCAGCAGGGAGCCGGCGATTCTACAATCCAGATCAAAAATGCGAACCAATCTTGGTATGCAGGCATCGACACTAGCGACAATAGCAGCTTCAACATTACCTCTGCCACCGCAGCAAATGGAGGCACGGTACTCGGCAATCAGTCAACAGGCAACACAAACGATTCATTTGACGGCAATATACTAAATGCTGCTCGATATACCGCTGCAGCGAGTGGCACAGTTTCGACATTATATGTAAACATAGGATGTAGTATTGATGTTTCGCCGTACAATAAGTTTAGGTTGGCGCTTTACTCTGGTAATGCTACAGCACCAACTACTCTGCTCAACCAAGGTGAAAGTACTCTGACAACTGGCTGGAACAGTATTAGCATTCCGGCCACCTCGGTGACGAGCGGCCAGTACTACTGGATCGTCTATAACACAAATGCAAACTTGACAGACACCAACTGTTTTAGAAAAGATACAAGTGGCGGTACGGCTGTTTGGTCCAACACATACAGTTATGCAGCAATGCCATCAACCTGGCCTGGTACAGATACCGGCAACACAAATAACTTTGCGTTTTACGCAAAGATTATTACATCAAGCACAACAGATACCTATGTCAGCTCGATGTTCAGAATAATGGACACGGGACAGACTGCCTTGCGTAATTACGTTGATTCTGGCGCCGCTTTCATCGTGCAGAACGCCGCTGGTACAAACGTCTTTACAACCGATACGATGAATCAGCGAGTTTCCGTCGGGGTGCTCGGCACGCCAACCGGACAATTGTATGTGAGCGGCTCAAACCCGAGTATAGCACTTGCTTCAAGTAGTGTCGGCATCACGACGACGCAGCGCATAACAGTACAGGGTAAATACGCGTATGTGACTGGTACTCAGGCTGGCAGTAAGGTTGCCGTATTTGACGTGTCGAACCCCTCATCAGTCGCTGCCATGGGGACATACACTGACGCCACTGGTAATGGTGGTAACCAAATGGCAGTAGCTGGTCGTAATCTGTACGCAATAGCGGGTAGTACTGTGGCCTCGGTCAACATTACCAACCCGAATGCACCTGCGTCTGGCGGTACAAACGGAACTATTACCGCTGGTGCAGGGACAGGCATAGCTGTCAGTGGTAAATACGTCTACGCTGGATCTGGCACAAGTATCCAGTCGTACGATGTCTCAAATGGTTCTCCGACGAGCCTGCAACAACTGACTGGTCTCACAGGTAACGCTACGGTCGTGCAAGCCCAAGGGTCGTACGTGTATGTCGGTTCTTCGACGAACGTCACGGTAGTGAATGCCGTGAACACCGCTTCTATGTCCATCGGCGGTACAGTATCCTACGGCAGCTCGGTATCCGACCTGAAAGTCCAGGGCCGGTATGTGTACGCCGTAAGCTCCGCCGGGAATAATCTGAAGATTTACGACGTGAAAAATCCGGCGGTTGCACCGGTACTGAGCGCAACACTGGCTATGCCAACCAGCTGTGGTCCGGTGGCGATATCTTTGAACGATCGGTTTGCGTACATTGCCTGTAGCAACAACACGAACGGGGCAATTCAAATAGTCAGTATCGTTGATCCAACCGCGCCGACCATTGTTAGCTATATGAATACGCCGACAGCTCTGAAAGACCTCTTCGTCTCAGGCCGTTATCTTTACGGCCTCTTGAATACCGGTTCGACATTTGAAATCTACGATATCGGTGGCGCCTACATACAACAGTTTGAAACTGGCGCCATCGAAACGGCTCAGTTGAACGTGAACGGTTCGGCATCATTCTACGACCAGGTCAGCATGCGTAGCGGCCTCCAGGTAGCAGCCGGGGCACAGATAAATGGCGGGCTGGGTGTGACAGGCGGCATTATCAGCCTCAATGACAGCAGTAACTTTGCAGTCAATATCGGTACCGGCAGTACGACTGCCGCCGTTACTATCGGTAACAGCGCCAATACGACAAATGTAGGTTCAAACACAACACTCTTGGGTACTAACAACGGTACTATCGTATTGAGTGCGGTAGCACAAACTGGAGCGGCAACGGGAAATGGCTTGACCATCCGGGCCGGAACTGGTGGAACCGGTAATCAAAATGGTGGAACCCTGGCTTTGTCAGGGGGAAGTTTAAGTGGTACGGGCGTTATGGGGCTTGTCACACTCAACCCAACTGCATTTATCGGGGCTTCGCAGAACTGTACGGTTGCAAGCTGCTCCATCACCGCTGCAACGGTTGACGCAAACAGCACGGCCTTGGTAAACAATACTTATGCTGGCTCAACTGTAACCCTCGCAGACCCAACCCTGACGACAGCTGGCCGTGTTATGTACGTTACAAACAGCGGCACGCAGGATATGACACTTTCGGTAAACGGTGGTGGCCAGGGCAATACGATTGCTCTCAAGCCAAATACGACCGCCACCATGTTCTGGAACGGTGTTGACTGGACGGCAGCCGGTGCCTCAAGTGCAACCGACTTGCAGGCGGCTTACAACAACACGCAGACGGCAGCTGGAGGAGCAGAGATAATCCTGCGTTCTACAGCCGATACCCCTGCAGGCACTGGCGGCTTGACGGTACGAAATAACTCAAGTGTCCCGATTTCTGGCGGGCTACTTGAAATCCAGACCTCTATTGGCACTAACCTCTTCAGCGTAAATAGTTATGGGACCGAACTCGCTGCCAATGGCGGCGCCGAGACGGCCGGTGGTTCAGCTACAACCTTCCCTGCAAGTACGTGGTCGGCGCAGAGTGGTGCTACGGTCACTCGCTCCATAACGGTAGGCGAATACCAAACCGGCGAAGCAGGTGTAAAGGTTGTAACCGGTGCATCGAGCTTACACGGTGTTCGTAATCAGCTGACAAGTAATCCTGTTGCGAGTACCACTTATACGGTCTCATTTACCGCTGCTTCTAGTACCGCTGGGCAAAATACCACACCGATAGAAGTTATTTACTCACACGATAACGGTACGACGCTAACAAACCTCTGTCAGGGTTACGGTGGCGGGTACACGACATCTCGCCCGATATCGAATGCTACGAATTACAACTGGACAAAAGTAACGTGTACTATCACGACAACAGGTGCCGCGGTGACGACACCACTCCTGATTATCCGTCAAACAGATTCAACGGCTCGCACTATCTATATAGATAACCTCAGCTTCATCCGAAACGACAGTACGACTCGACCGGCGAACGTGCAGATGGGCGGTGGAAATACCGGTGGCCAGGTAACCTTGTTTACGCTTGATCGTTCTAGCACCGCACCGCTCGTTTCAAACGGTGATGACCGCTACATCGGTTCCATGTATTACGACACTACGCTTGGAAACATCCAGTGCTACGAGGCGGATGGTTGGGGTGCATGCGGTAGTGCGCCAGACAACATCGTTACATTCACGCCTGAATATACCGGAGCAGTCCTTAATGGTTCGGGTGTTGGCACCATGACGGCTGATTTCTGTGGTAATGGTGGCGGCTTAAGCGTCAACACAGGTTTTTGCGCAAGTGGTGAGGCGCGAAATTATTACAAATGGACCTCCCCGCAGGCTACCTCTCAAACCTATAGTGTTTACGTTGCCTACAAACTACCTTCGACATTTAAGACGTTTGTAAACGGCACAACAAGCCTAACGGGACTCGTGGACAGCACAACAAATGCCGGCGTTAGCTACACGATATTCCGCAAAGCAAGTGGGGGTGGGCTAAGCAGTTGTAGCGCGAGCAAGACGGTTGTTGGATCGGGTACGGGGTCTGCAAATACCTGGACGACTGCTGCACCGACGACCGATCCTAGTACTTGTACTTCATTTGTGGCAGGAGACACGGTAATAGTACAAATAACTGTAAATGCGCAAAGTAATGCTTCTGCATATGTAGAAAACTTAACGTTTAGGTACCAGAACAACTAGGAAAAATTATGAAGATGCAAACTACTATAACAACCATAAAATTCACATCTGCCGCTCGGGCGGGACCGTTCGGTATGATGCGCGGAAAGCCTCCATGGGCACAGCGCACAAATACACAAACAAACATTTTCAAACAAACCTATCAAACAAACAAATACCAAAGGAACGTAACATGAAAAAGGAACGAAAGAGACAAGACGACCGCGTACTAAAGCGACTGCCGCAAAATGAGCGGCGGAAGCAAGTGCGCTTGCGTCGAGCGATAATGAGCGACGAATTCTTTGCTTTAGCATGAATCTTTGTTGCAAAACATAAAAACAAAAAACTTTCAGTAAAATCCCAGGTGAAAAACCTGGGATTTTACGTTTGCTTAACGGGGGTGAAAACGGTACACTATAAGCAGTAGCGGTAATGGGAAGTGCGTGAGGTGCGTAGGAATCTTGTGGAATACAGAAATCACCAGACAGTAAAAAGTCGTCGCAGCTCAGATAAGCATGAAACTTCTAGTGCAGGCCACACTATTTCTCTGAAAGTCAGTCTGTCTCCATTACGCTTTGCAAGAAAATTAGGTATCGGCATGCTAAATCTGTTTTACCGTGCGTGGGATTATGTATGGAGATACGTGAACAGGCTTGAAAAATGGTTGCTTCTGCGACTCCCAAAGCCAGTCGCACGGTTCATGTTTCGCCTCCGGCCAAAGCGCCGTAAATATCCATTGCTCGCACGGCTCGGTTGGGGATTTATGGCGCTATTTGTGTTTTCGACACTGTTTATTGATATTGTAAATACATTCCGTCAAGTGGAAACAGCGTATGCGCTGAGCCCGAAAACCCAACAGCTACTAGGAACGTCGGCTATTTCATATAGTGATAGGCTACAATTTAATCCTCAAGAACGATCATACACCTACAATGCAGGGTATCAGCCGGGTAATGGAGTGGGCGGTCAAATCGGAGGTCCAAAGTTCACTGCGCAGCTAAGCCAAGATCCTGCAAAAGGAATATCAGTAACGGACCCCGTAACAAGCACCTCGATAACATTCAAGCCAGACTTTAGGCTTCAAGAGCCTCAAAAACAGGGTGTTAGAATGGTGTACCCCATTGTCGGGACGACCGCACAAAAAGTTTATACGCTACGGGCGGCAAGCATAAAGGAAGACATTGTATTGAATCATCCAAGCAAAGATGATCAAAGTTTTTCGTATAAGCTCGAGCTTCCTGCTGGAACAGAAGCTCGCATAGAGGCTGACGGCGGGCTGGGCATTTATGGGGTAAGTAGCGAGCTGCTCGGCAATGTTACGACAGCAACTGATGCAGACGCAAAACTACTTGATGCGGCACGCAAAAACAGCGCAAAACAGACACTTTTATTCCAATTTCCGGCACCCTTCATCCGAGAATATGGCGTTACAAAAAGTGCAGCTAAAGCCTGGTACCAACTGGAGGGAAGTACTTTGACGGTGCATGCATCTGGGTTGCTGAAGGCGCAATATCCGCTCAGTATCGACCCGACCATATATATCGAATCTGCTCAAAAGCTCATGAGGGGCAATAATGAAACCAATATCGACTTTGACATCAGTAATGAGCTGATTCAGAAAAGCCAGACAACTGGCGCCAGAATCGATAGTTGGTCAAGCACAACAAACCTCACCAGCGCGGTATGGCAGCAAGGCACCGCGGTAGCTGGGGGCTATATCTATTCAGTCGGGGGTATTGGTTCAGGAACGACAAACACAACAACATACAATACCGCAGGTACATCTACCTATACAGTTCCGGCGGGTGTTACGAGCATCACTGTAAAAGCCTGGGGAGCTGGCGGTGGTGGTGGTGCGGGTACTAACGGTTCTGGCACGGGTGGTAGCGGTGGCGGTGGCGGTTATGCAAAAGCAGTCATAGCAGTCACGCCGGCAGAAAATCTGACTGTGGAAGTTGGTACCGGAGGATCAAAAGCCACTGCCAATGGTCGCGCGGGCAACGGCGGCGGGTATTCTGCAGTAAAGCGAAGTACAACCTTCCTTCTTGAGGCGGGTGGCGGCGGTGGTGGTGGAGGGCGAAGAGGAAGTACAGGCGGAACAGTAGGTAATGGTGGCGCGGGTGGCGGAAGCAGCGGTGTTGCGGGTAGTGCTGGTGTTGGCGGTGGCGGTGGTGGCGGTACTGCATCGGCGGGTGGCGCGGGAGGTACAGCGGGCACGGGTGGCGCGGCGGGTGTCTCTGGCGCGGCAAATGCAGGTGGCAACGGTTCGTCTACGGCCGCGTGTGCGACCGCTGCAACAGGGACCGGTGGAGCTGGTGGAACGGGTGGTGGAGGTAGTGGCGGTACGTTTACCACAACATGTGCACCTGGCGGTGGCGGTGGCGGCGGCCGCTTTGGTGGCGGTGGTGGTAGTTCAACCAGCACAAATAACCGTGGTGGCTCTGGCGGTGGCGGTGGTAGTTCTTTGGTGACTGGTTCAAGTACTGTCGAAACAGCAGGATCAGGTACGACACCAGGAAACGATGCGGACTCAGACAGGGGTAACCTGGGTGATGGTGGGACTGGAGCAGCAACGTCGGCATCAGCAACGGCGGGTGATAATGGCATAATTCTCATTTCGTATACAACATCGGGTTCAGTGACAGACAAAGTGTACTGGGCGAAGTTTAACACCACAACGAATGCTATCGAGAGTCCTAATCCGGGAGCTGGAACCTGCAGTGGCTGGTGTACGAACACAGCGTACAATCTACCGACTGCACTCAAAGGCCTTTCACTCGTGTCGTACAATGGCTTCCTGTACGCAATTGGTGGCTCCAACAGCTCAAACACACCTCAAACAACCGTGTATATTGCGAAACTCGGCGCAAACGGTGAGCCGCAACTCTGGCATCCCTCGGGAGGTACTCCGGTGTACTGGTACAGTGACACAGCGCTGAGCAACGCTCGAAGCTATTTTGGTATGGCAGCATACAACAATCGTATGTACATACTTGGTGGATTAACAACATCAACTTCCATTCTTTCTACAAACACAGTTCAATATGCCGATATTCGGCCAGATGGTACGTTCACTACGTGGACAAGCACGGGCATGCAGGCGCTTTCATCGGATAGGTACGGTGCAACGGCTCACATTTACAACGGTGTTGTATATATCATTGGCGGCGATAGTACCTTTAACGGCAGTGGCACGTCGAATGCCATATCAACTGTACAGTATGCAAAACTCAACAATGACGGAACCATGAACTCCTGGCAGTCGACAAATAACCTCGTTACTTCTGGCAGACAAACCATCGGCGGCTCATTTAGTACTGTATCTGGCGGGTATATATATGTTGGAGGTGGCTGCGCAACGGTAAATAGCAGCGGTGATTGCACTTCTGTACTGTCAGATGTCCAGTTAGCAAGTATAAATGCAGACGGCAGCTTAGCCGAGTGGAATACAATTATTGGTCTTACGAATGACCGAATTGGATACACGTTTACGGCATGGCAGGGGGGTTTGTATCGGCTTGGAGGCTGTCGAGCTTTTGCCGGTGCTTGTACAGATACAGCGCTCGATGTTGATTATGGCGTTATCAACCCAGACGGTGAGGCAAGCACGGTTGCGACATCGGTGACGAATGATACCGGAAGTCCAGCTGCTCCTTGTTCTGGGAGTGACCCGTACAGCTGTAGCATACCAACAGGCACTGTTGTGGTAGGCAATATGCTCAACGCGTCAATTATCATAAATGGCTATCTATACATCATGGGTGGTTGTACCAATAACTCATGCAGCACACAGTCGACGGGCATAACGTATCAGGCCGTTGGGAGTGATGGTTTGCTGAAAAAACCACCAACCTGTAGCGGGTACTACTATCATTCATATTGCGTCAGTTCTGAAAGCTTGCCCCAAGCGCTTGGTGCGCCAGGAGTAACAGTATTTAATAATCGAATATATCTGGTTGGAGGCTTTACCGGTACCACACTAGCAACTACTGTTCGATATGTTGACGTGAACTACGACGGCAGTCTAGGCACCTGGCAAAACGCTGATCTTACAACTATTGGAGCCGAAGATGTTTCATATACCTTTGCCTATGCCAGGGCGAACCCTGCTAGTGCTGGTTCGGTTCCCGGAAATCTATTCATTTTCGGTGGTTGTGCTTCGACAACGTCAGGGCCGGGCTGTGGTTCGTATACCGATGGAGTGTACAAGTGCAATCTCAATACTGTCGGGGTGCCTTCAGGGTGTACTGCGACGGGTCAGACGCAGATTGGAACACCGACCGGTGCAGCTAGCCCTGGTTTGGGAGCGCACGCTGGGGCGGTCTATGCAAACTACATTTATCTCATGGGGGGGCTAGGTGATGGCGTAACAGACTTGACGCAAATTCGCTATGCAAAGTTTGACGATAGTAATAATGTGGTCGAGTCAGACGGTGCCGGTACGGCAGCTTGGACCGTTTCGGCAAGCCAGATACTAGTAGGAAGACGTCGTGGCGCTGGTTTTGGGTACAACGGCTATTTATATGTTACGGGTGGCTATGATGGCACTAATGCGCTGGCGGACATTGAGTTTGCAAAAATAGATGTCAGTACCGGTGATATCGGCGTGTGGGAAGCATCTTCAGTGACTATTGATCGTCGGTGGGGTTTGACAGTACCGGTTTCAAACTCTTTTGCGTACGTTATCGGAGGCTGTACAGCTGGCGCGGCTCCGTCTAGCTGCACGGCTCGAACAAGCACGATACAGACATTCCAAATTTACAACAACAACAGTGGCGCTCCAGTGCTATATTCCGCGAGCGCAAACCAGCTAACTACTGATCGGTTTGGTGCTAGCAGCGCCATTGTAAACGGGTATATATACGTTGCTGGCGGTTGTACGAGCAGCGCTGACTGTACCACCGCAACCGATAGCGTACAGTATGCATCTATTGACATATACGGTAATGTGGGTGCATGGACGGCTGGCGGCAACCTCCCTGCCGCACGTGCCTGGGGTCAACTAGAGACTGTCGGCGGAACGCTGTACTTTATCGGGGGGCAGAGCAGTACGGCAACTGATGAGCGTCCAGAAATTTACTATGCAACACCTGTTGGCGGCGCGGTTACGTGGGCAACCGTTTCAAGCGCCAACGATTTACCTGACGGTAGAACACAGTTTTCGTCAGCAGTTTGGAACAATCGGATATTTGTCACCGGCGGTATAGCCGAAACGGGTGGCGCTGTGTCAAATACTGTGTATGTCAGCCCAAATCTTTCGGGTGGCGGGGCAATTAGTTCGGCATGGACATCTACAACTGGTTTTGATGTTGCGCGAAGCGGTCATAGTACGGTTGCGTACGCGAATAACCTATACATTATCGGGGGCTTTACAGGGGCTCAGTATCTGAATGATGTTCAATTTACACAAATCAATGCAGACGGGACGATTGATCCCTGGACTTTCTCGACTGCGCTGCCTACCCCTATGCGTCAGGCGGACGCCTTTGCGGCCAACGGTTACATATACGTTACCGGTGGCAGAAGCTCAGACACGGACTGTAGTAGTAAAACACTGGTGGCTCCTATCAGCGCAAATACTACCATCGCCTCGGGTAATAACCCTACCGGAGTTGGAGAATGGTTCCAGACCAATGCGAAGTATGAGGGCAGGCGTTACGGCGCAGCGACTTCCTACTATCAGGGAAAATACTATATAGCCGGTGGTGTTTGTGACGGCTATCCGACGACTAGTAACCTTCTGACTCAAAACTTTTCAACCGCTGCGACCTCACATAATGTCACCATGCCGAGTTCGGTTGACTCGGGTGATTTACTGCTCGTTTTGTTCACAAACGATAGTACTGCTACCGTGACAACCCCGTCTGGCTGGACGGCCGTCACTAACGGGAGCCAAACCGGCAATGGTCAGGTACGCGGTAGTGTGTTTGCGAAGTCAGCTGGTGGCACCGAAGACGGTACCAATGTTGATTTTGTTACCTCTGCTTCCGAAGAAGGCGCCGCCCAGGTCTACCGAATCAAGAAAGGTGAATGGTCAGGGACTATTAGCGAAGTTGAAGCGGCAAATAGTGGCGATCCAGCGGCTACTAGTTCAACACCAAATCCACCAAACCTTAATCCTACAGGCTGGGGAACGGAAAACACATTATGGTTGTCGTACGTTGCTGGCTCAAGCTATACCGCGGTCACAACTTTCCCCGCCAACCATCACGGTGGCGTGCACAACCTATCAAATACCGGAACTGCTGGCGCAAGTGCCTCAAGTACTTGGATAGAAAGTGCTGCCGCAAATGAAGATCCTGGGACTTATGCTATGTCTACGACGAGCGACTGGGTTGCATTTACGATTGCCATTCGGCCAAAAGCTTTTTCGCTTACCGATTCAAATAGTGTTGTGCAGACGGCTGTCTACTCGCAACCGCAGGTAGCATCATATTCACGCATGATAGACACCGACTCAGACGTGTTTCCAACTTCATGGCTCATGAATGGACTGGATAATGGTATTGGTGCGCGCTGGCAGGCAAGCTACAGTAGTATGCACGACATTTCATCTGCTACAGATACAGTTCAAGGTGTGCTCCAACAGAATCCAAATGAAGATTGTGGAACTTCTGCAACTATGCCGCTTATGACCACGTGGGGTCAGGCAACAAATGTCGGAACGGTGACACTCGGGAACGTCGGTGCATATACCGCTAAAAACTCGTCAGGAGGAAACATAAACTGTGCCCGCTTCTACTATTTCTCTGTCTCGATAGATAGTTCGCAAGCTTTTGGATACCCGGATGATGTCTCCAGGGGTCCTACGCTTGCAGATCTGAGCTTGTTCTACACAGCCGACCCAAGTAAGCGACTGCTGCACGGCAAGACATTTACTGGCGGAGAACAACAGCCGCTTGACGCACCATGCCGCCGCGGCAGCTCTGTGCCGGGTGATTCCAACTATAACTGCCCGCTACCGTAATAGGATAAATGTATGGAGCTTGGAAAATTTAAGCGCGTAGACTTCGATGAAGATGACGTAATGCCGGAATGGCTGCGAGATGAGCAGCCAGTTGCAAAGAAACCGCAGGCTTTGAAAAAACCATCCCAAGTAAAACTAACAGAGGAATTTGGACCATCCCAAGTAAAATCAGGTTTTCACTCGAAGGTAGATAAACCACAGGAACCTACACCAGAGCCTGCAATCTCCATTCAAATACATATGCCCACGTTCAAAATGCCAAGTATACCTTTTGCACGTTTGCGACCGTGGGCAATCGTACTTGCGATTGTCTTGCTGGCGGTTTTTGGCGGTAAGGCCCTTTTAGGTACGACTGAGAAAAAAGCATCCGTTCAAAAAGCTCCAACGGTCGTTCAGGCAGAGCTGGGCTACAAGCCGCTTCGATCTGTACAACAAGACGCCGGCAAGGCTACCGCTACGCAACCTACGTTCAACGACAAAAAACAGCTGTACACGTTTAACGACACCTATATGGGCGCAAGTCTAACAGTTGACCAGCAAGCCCTTCCCGATAAACTCAAAACCAGCAAAACTGCCATAAGTGATCTGGCAAGAAGCATAGGGGCATACGATAGCTTCACAACTACTAGAGGGACTGTTTATATTTCAAGTTCTGAAAACGCAAATACGCAGCGTATGATGGTAATAAGCGATAAAATGCTCATGTTTATCCAAAGCACAAAGGTGTTACCAAACGCTGACTGGGTAAATTATATTCAAAGGCTCGAATCATAGATTGCTGTAGTATAAGCCACATATTTAAATATCTAATTACGATGTAGAAAATACTATACCATTACAACTACAGATTGAATTATGCAAAAATTATAAATATTCATGTTGTTATTTCAACTACACAGAACATACATTTAATGCTATTTTTGCATATGTACCATGAAGGGTTGCGCCGGGAGTTAAATAAGGGGAAAATAAGGATTGTGCTGAACTGAATACAAAAAATAGTTTGAGTACAAAAACCTAAAACAAACTTAAAACAAAAACTTCATGTCAAAACAAACGACGAATCCCGTACTGTTTGTACGCACCCTAAAGCGACATTGCTCTAGGGGTTTTGTCGTGTTCAGTCTCATTCTTTTTCTCCTACCCCTGCTCACCTATACGCGCGCATACCTGCCCGCGTCACTCACGCGCCTGGGTCTTGGTACTCAAACAGCCTACGCTGCTACTTCTGACAACCTGAACTTCCAAGCTCGTCTGGAAACCAGTGCCGGTGCTATTGCCGCTGACGGCTACTACAACCTTGAGTTCAAGCTCTACGACGCCTCCACTGGCGGCACACTTCTCTGGACTGAAACCTACTACGACAGCAATGGGGTTACTGCAGGGAACGACAACCGTGTCAGAGTCGCCAATGGCTACGTCACGGTAAACCTTGGTTCTCAAACAGCATTTCCTGGCACGATGCCCTGGGATCAACAGCTCTACCTCACCATGAACGTTGGTGGTACCACCCAAACAGCTACGCCTACCTGGGACGGAGAAATGAACCCAAGACTCAAACTCACCGCAGTCCCATACGCGTTCAATGCGAAGACGGCGAGTGAGCTTACGAAAAGCAATGGCGGCTTTCTTTCCACGCTTAGCATACAGGCTCCAACCGGTGGCAACCAAATTTTCCAAATCCCAGACCAGGGAGCGGGAGGTACGTACACGCTATTAACAGGCGCAGCAGCAAATGGTAGCTACATACAGAACCAAAACGGCACCGATCAATCGGCCAATTTCCGTATAGATGGCAGCGGTCGAGCCGGATCGTTTTCGGCAAATACAACAGTAACAGTGGGAAGTGCTAGCACCCAAGGCACAATGGTGCTTCATGCGGGCAATGGCTTTACGACGACATTACTGGCTGGAGCTTCTGCGGCGAACCGAACAATAACTTTCCCTGTGGGCGCGGGTTCCAATGGCGATTGTGTCTTAACAGATGGTGCTGGCCAGCTTAGCTTTGGGTCGTGTCCAGGCGCTGGTGGATCGGGTGTAACTACGGTTGGGGCAATAGATTCGCAAACAAAATCGGCTAATGGAGCTGTCATATCTGGCACCACTATATATATGCAAACAGCGGGAATAAGCGAGCCGGGTCTTGTCGGTACAGCTGGGCAAACTTTTGCGGGCAACAAGACCTTTCAAGATGGAATTACACTGGCAACGGCAAATGCGGCACAAGACCGTATACTTATAGCTGCGGCAAATCTTGGTTCGAACCCGTTTGACGGCACCATTACAAATGCAGACCTCACGGCTGCCAGAACGTGGACGCTTCCAGATGCAAGCGGGACTATAGCAGTCAGTGCTTCGGGAAATATTGCACTGAGCGCTGCGGGTAACATAACGTTTACCGGCCAACTTCCACTTGCCGGTGGCGGTACTGGTGCTAACCTTACCGCCAGTAATGGCGGCATCGTCTACACCAATGCCTCGCAGATGCAAGTCCTGGCCGGAACTGCGACGGCCGGCCAATGTCTCGTCTCTGGTTCTAGTGCAGCCCCGAGCTGGGGTGATTGTAACGCTTCCGGTTCCGGCAATTATATCCAAAACCAATACGCCAGTGTCCAACAAGGAAACTTCAACATACAGAGTGCCAATCTCGGCCAAGTTGCAGCTAAAATCCAAGGCGCAGTCGGCCAGGCCAATGACGTATTGCAAGTGGCCGATAGCAGCGGCACAGACCTCTTCTACGTGAGTAACGGCACTGGCGTCGGTGTTCACACTGTGACAAATGACATCCAAGGTTTCTTGGTACAAAGCTCGAGCAATAACGCAATCTTCACTGTCGATACGGCCAACAGCCAAATCATTATAGCCTCCGGTACTACTGACCCTTCTGCTAATCTTATTGGCGGTGCCATGTATTACAACACCTCCACCAACAGATTCCGTTGCTATCTGACGGGCACTGGCTGGGTAGATTGTACCCCCAGTGGCTCTGGTTATGCCAATACCAGCCTCAGCAACCTCGCCAGCACCAACATCAATGCTGCCCTCAATACGACCGCCGGTAACCTGACGCTTCAAACAACAACGAGCGGAAACATCAATATCGCACCAGTCGGTACGATCAATCTCCAGAGCAATACATCTATCGCTGCAAACAAAACGCTGACTGCTCAAGGAAGCGCGACATTCCAAAATGCCACAGATTCCACCACTGCCTTCCAGGTCAACAACCAAGCCGGTACGAATCTACTCGGTGTCGACACGACCAATGGCGCTCTCAACCTCGGCCAAAATAGTATTCGCGTTGGGTACCAGACGGTCGGCGGGAATCCAAACAATGGCAGCCAAAACGGTATGGCTGCTATGAAAATCACACCGTCGGCCAGTGGCACTATAAAAACAGTAACGTTCTGGGTGAACGGTACCGATAGCGCTCCAAACAACAAAATCCAGGTTGCCCTCTACGCCGACGGCGCCGCCTGCGGTACGCTCAGCTCGTGCCCTGGCGCGCTCATAGCTTCGACGGGCGATCTGGCCGCGCTTTGGAACCGTTGGAATACCGCCTCACTGACGGCCACGGTGACTGGCGGCACCTCCTACTGGCTGGCGGTCAATAACAACTCGACATCGTCTGCGCTCAACGACGGTTCCTACGATACCGGCACCGGTGGCAGCTATATCTTCAAAGCTCAAGCGTATGGTACCTGGCCTGGCACCTACCCGACGAGCGGTGCCAGTACAAACAACAACGTCTCGCTGTCTATGTATGCCAACATCGTAACAGCCAGCTCCGGCTATGCAGTAGCTGTGGATGGCTCAGGCCGTACCGTGATCAATAATGACGTGACTCTCGTCAATTCTAGTCCCGATGCCTTTGCTATCCAGCAAACTGCCGGTGATCCAGTGTTCAAAGTAGATACTGCCATGAAGCGAGTAGGGATCAATACCAATAACCCCGTTGCCTCCCTAGACCTCAATATCTCCCAAGCCTGGTTTGCTGGCTTGCAGGTGACCGGCGCATCAGCCCAGAGTGCAAACCTATTGCAGCTAGCTGACAATGCTGGCCTCATCAACGCCTCCTTCAGTGCCACCGGTAATCAGCTGACACTCGGTCGTGTCGCCAGTAGTGGCACTGTCACTCAGGGTAAGATCATACTAGCTGACGGTACCACCGATAACTTCGGTCTCACTCTCCAGTCAGGTACCCTTACTGCCAACCGCACTATCACCCTACCGAACTCAACAGTAGCAACCGACACGGTATGTCTCCAGAGTTTGGGTAACTGTCTCGCGGCCGGCGGCGCAGCCAATCAGCAGCTGAGTAACTTGTCGGGGACGGTTGCGGTAAATATGGGTATCGTACCTGGTAGCAGTTACAACAACACGATCGACCTAGGTTCTAGCAGCTATGCCTGGCGCACCGGTTACTTTGGCACTAGCGTCATTGCGCCACTGCTTCAGACTGCGAGTACCTCGACTGCCTCAACCAATAGCGCCAGCATATCCATCACCAGCGGTAATGCGACTGGTAGCACATCCAACTCTGGCAATGTCTCCATCGATGTCGGGACGGCTACTGGCACCAAGGGCACGATCAATATCGGGACGGCCAATAGCCCGACGATCAATATCGCGACCAACAATGTGGCTCATGCTATTCACATCGGCGACGGTGGTACCTCGACCGCCCAAAGTGTCACTATCGGTAGCACTAGTAGTACGTCGCAGCTGACGCTCCAGACTGGCGACAACCCAATGGTATTTAACAAGAATGGCACCTACGCCACCGCCTACGAGTTCAACGTCGGCGGGACGCCGGTCGCGACGATCGATACGTTTGGCTATGCAATCTTTCACAGTCTCAGCCCCAGCTCGAGTATTTTTAAAGTAACAGACGATACCAATACGACACTATTTAACATAAATAGTTCTACCGGTACGACGTACGCCAACTATCTGCAGGGTGCTTATGGCCTGGAAGCGCCACATCTTACTCTCGGCTCAGGTATCGGCGACGGTACCACTACGCCATACACAACGCCAACCGCTGCGACGGTGAGTACGCGTATCAATGTCACCAATAGCACGCTCGGTGCCTACGACCAAGTCATAGCACTCGGTACTGGCAGCGCGTCTGACTACCGGGCACGCGTCATCTCGGTGTTTGATCAGCGTTCGGGCAATCACCAGCCGAGCATTGCCGTCTTTGACCCGACAGAAAATGATCTCGTTGGCTTTAGCTGGGAAGGTAGTTCGACAAATGCCACAGTCAAAACGATAGCCAGTGGCTCAACCATTAGCCTCACACCAGCTCAGCACACCGTCCTGCGTGCCTTCGATACCTACAATGTCCGTATTGGTAAGACGACCAATGAAAACCCTGCCGACCCCAATGCCACCCTCTCCGTCCAAGACGATGTCGCACCCGCCAGTGTCGTCACCAACGGTACCAATGCCAAACGTATCCTCAATGTCCTCGGTCAGACCGGCGGTGCCACGACTGGTACATCCGGCCAAACTGCCGGTACCGGTGCTGATGTCTTACTCCAAGGCGGGCAGGGTGGCAATGCTTCAACTGGCTCGACCAATGGCGCTGGTGGTAATATCACCCTCTCAGCTGGTGCAGCTGGCAGTGGCACCGGCACCGCTGGTGTTGCCGGTAGTGTCGTCATAAAGAATCAAGCAAATAGCACCGCTGCCTTCCAAATTCAAAACACCAGTAGCACTGCGCTGTTTACAGCTGATACCTCCGGCATGGTCATAAAGATCGCTGGAACAACCACGACATTTTCAATACTACAGATAGACAACGCGCACTTTAAATCGACACAGACTACTGCTCCGACTATCGGTACGCCATCTACGTGTGGTACTTCACCGACGGCAGCGATGGGCACCAATGCAACCGACGCAGCGGGGGCTTTCCGTGTTACTGCTGGGACGGGCAGCCCAGGGACATGTAGTGTCACCGTCACATTCGACAAAGGGTATGGAGCTGCGCCGAAATCGATCATGATTGCACCCGAAAACAAAGACGGTGGTACCGCTGGGACGGCTGCCGCAAAGCAGGTCTATATATCTGGGTCTGGTACGACAACCTTCACCGTAACTTTCGGTGTGGCTCCGGCTGCCAGTGAAGTTAACTGGTACTATTACTGGGTTGTTGAATAAACTTTCATACTTTTTCGTAGGACAGCAATGTAAAAGTATAAAATGCCTACCTTTTTCATCTGTCGTATTGTGCAGAATGCCTGCACAGTTGCTACACAATTGGCACGTAGAATCAGCTAGGCGCATGTATGCTGTTAACCATGAGCTTTGCAGCGAGACGTTTACAACGCGGGAGAAGTCTCGCCTACGTTGCCTATAGTCCAAAACCAACTGACGCCAGTACTGTGCCGCGCACAAGTGCGACACAGACACTACCAGGCGGTACCTACACGGGTAGCTACGCAAATGTCCATTTCACCGGAGCCGTCGATACAAGCGGACCGTTGACGCTGACTGATTGCACCGTCGATGACGGTTTGACGGTCTATGATGGACCAGTCGTAGTTGATCATTGTGATATCAATGGCTGGATGGGTGTTACGACCAATAATACCGATGCCAACAAAGCCGTTTTTACTATGCGATTTAGCAAGTCAACTGGCCCAACCGACGACGATGCTATCCGCCTCGGCAATTACTCACCATGGGGCGACACCAGTTTCTATATGAATATCATCATAGAAGACAGCATCCTCTATTCTCCCTACGCGCCAACACCAGGCAGCCATTTTGACCTGATCCAAACTGGCGGGGCACAAAACGCCCAGTTCACTCGTTGTGTGCTAGCGTATCTCAATCAGCCGTATGACGTGACTGCGACGAACTATATGAATAACGGTGTGGAATCACCAAACATTACGTTTGATACATGCTGGTTTGAGGGCGGTCCGGTTGGCTATGTGCTGGCAGGTCCGATGACGGTCAGCAATAGCATTATCAATCAGTCGACGGCATACTATGGCTACAAATACGACAGCCGCTCGGTCACAGTCAACACGACTGACGAATTCGGTGCGCCGATATAAAGCGCGGGGTGTGGGTCAGCGTGTACTTGATGGGGTACACATAGACATATATGCTTATAAGCATGAGTAGATTTGCACGGCGAGTTATGGCTGGGAAAAAGACACCCGGTGGTGGGGGCGGTGGTACAGGTACAATAACGCACGGCGACCAGGTGACGACGTCAAATGTCGGCTACACAGCCTACTATGATGCGGCGCTGGGCCGGACGCTTCAGCTCTCGGATCTCACGCCGATTACCGGCGAGCACTATATCAGTGACTTTGCTGCGCCAGGCGACACGCTGTATAAGATGCATTTTGGCGGTGGCACGAC
Source organism: uncultured Candidatus Saccharibacteria bacterium (assembly GCA_964425975.1). Classification (GTDB taxonomy): domain Bacteria; phylum Patescibacteriota; class Saccharimonadia; order Saccharimonadales; family UBA4665; genus JAGXIT01. The sequence goes on along the minus strand of CAYROK010000005.1, from coordinate 7,243 downwards.
AATGGATATAGATAATGTTCATTTCGTCGGCTGTCGGTTCGATGGTTCGGTGAGAGGATATTATAATGGCAATCTAACAACCGGTTGGACGCTGGACTACTGTACGTTTAATCCCCCCGTGCCAGATTCTGAGTGTCTCGTTTTTCAGGGGTACACCGCAACTCGCTGTATCATCCAGGGCTGTATGGACGGCGCCAAAGCCAATGGTGGCGGCACGACGTTTATCGAATGTTATGTCCGCACGTCTGCACAGAGTTCGCTCGACCACAACGACGGTATTCAAAACGTTGGTGGCGCTGGACCACTCAATGTTATTCGCTGTAATATCGACGGAAAGCCGGACAATGCGGCTCTTTACGGACTCGGTGATGGCAATTCCGCCCTATTTCTTGCTGACGGCGAGACGGGTTTGCAGACGATCCATGACAATTTGCTTGCCGGTGGCGGCTACTGCGTCTGCATGTATGACACGGGAACATTTGACGTGCAGGGTAACAAATTTGTGCGCGGATCGTTTAGCTACGGTACCCACGCGATGGCCGGACCTGGTTCTGGCCCGCAAAACGTGACGTGGGGAACTATCCGGACCAATACCTACAGCGACAACGGCCAAGTTATTCCGTTATAGACTATACTAAAACCATGAGCATATCCGCGAGACGTTTACAGCGAGGGATAACACACGGCGGGGCGGGTGGCAGTGGTTCGCTTGCTGGTCTACCGCGTGTCCCATGGGAGGGCGGGCCAGCGTATTGGGCGCAATTTGGCAAGCCGGCGGCTGTTGGCTGGACCGATCCCAATTTTTTCCCGATGATGTCATTTAGCAATTCATTTGGTAGTGACGCGGAGATTCAATGGGATTATGACCATGGAGTCAATGTCTACCACGGACTTAACCCATGGAGTGAGTACAGCCTCCTTTTGAATCACGACATGTACTATGTCGGTGATCCCTACGCAGACGTCTATTCAAACGTGATGATGCCGAGTACTTTCAATCGCTGGGTTGCCTACAATACGCCCGATGAAATTGATGGCACATCAGCGACCGGTGCAGATGCGGTCACTGCCGTGACCAGCGTAACTGACGGTTATCGTGCCCAAAATGACGGCCGATTTATCGCAGCAAATTACACGCAGCTCGTCATTCGTAATGATTGGACGCCGTATGGTTCACAGCTGATAAATCATACAGGCGTTGATGGAGTTTCCATCGACATGTACTGGTATACCATACCCGACAGCAGTTATGTCGCGAACAATTATGGTAATTCCTACGTTTCGAGTGTTGGAAATTTGCCCAATCCGCGTCGAGCTGCATCATACGGAGCGTGTGTTCGCGGTATGCGGCAAGTTGATGACACGGTTGGGCAAAAGAAGCCCATCTGGATGTTTGTAGAGTGTCTGAGCGGTAGCCCGGGCGAGCAATTTGTACGCTACATTGCGCCAGGTGAGCTTAAAGGTGCTGTGATGAACAGCATCATCAATGAAGCGCGCGGCATTATGTGGTTTAACAACGTCGCCTCGCAGGGCTACGAGGTCGGTAATGTTCTTCGTCAGGCGCAGGTACAGGGCACAAATTTTGTTGGGTATAATCAGGTCGCCGCCATGGGCGAGATTGCCACAGTCGTGCGTACATTGGCGCCAGTGATAAATACACAATCATATGTCTGGAGTTTTGGCAGCGGGCTTGATACTATGTTGAAAGTCGCCGCTGGCTATATCTACATCTTCGCGATGATCGATCAAGCCAGTGACCCTGGTGTGAGGATATTGACGTTGCCCAGCGGTGTCACGGGGTCAAATGTCGAAGTTATTGGAGAGTCTCGAAACCTCACGGTCAATGGTAGCTATCAGTTCAGCGACACATTCGCGTATGAGTACTCGTACCATATCTACAAAATTGCGTTATAGACTATACTAAAACCATGAGCATATCCGCCAGACGTTTACAGCGAGGGATAACACACGGCGGGACAGGTGGTGGAACAGGCGAGCCGACGCTTGGCACAACGGGGCCGCGTGTGTCTTTGGCGAGTGTTGGTGCGACGATGAGCCCGACATTTACGGGCAGCGAAACGGTCATAAACGTCGGTGACGACTGGTCAGCAAAGATTGCCGCCGCAAGTGCGGGGACAGTTTTTCGGGTGAAGGCGGGCATACACAGGCGAACTGCATTTGGCTGTGCGCCCAAAAACGGCATGCAATTTATCGGCGAATCCGGTGCTATCGTATCTGGAGCGGTCGACATCAGCGGTACTGGCTGGATCCAATCTGGTTCGGTCTGGCACAAGACTGATCCGAGCTGGCCAGTGACATCTGACGGCGGCGTTGGCCCGGGACAATTTGACACTGGCTGGGAAGCAGCTCGGCAGCGTGAGGACCTGACTGTTGATCTCCAGCCGCTCCAACGGCTTGGTTCTGGAGGCACAGCTGGTGCGGCCAGTTTTACGGCAACCCCTGGCGCCGGCCAGTGGTCATATGATTCTGCAACCAAGACAATTTATCTCGGTCAGAACCCAACTGGTCATATGATAGAGGTGTCGTTTGACCTGACATACAACTATTTTATGTACAGCCAGAGCGGATCCGGCGAACGTGTGGTGCTCCGCAACCTCATCGTGCGGCACTATCCCTCAAGTAACCAAAATGCTGCTATTCAGTGCCTCGATGTCGGTGGCGGGATTGGCGGGCCAGGGAATTACCCCATGAATACCGTCACCAATGGCTACAATTATCTCGGGAGCGTGCCAGAGGGTAACACCGATGCCGTGCTCGGCGGCTGGCTTGTCGATCACTGTGAGATAACGCTCTGTCATTCGGTCGGCATATATGTCGGGCCGGGTACTATTGTCCAAGATTGTGACATCAGCCTCAATGGCCAGGTTGGCTGCAAGGGAGCAGGACGCAATATTATCTACCAGCGATGCACGGTCAATAGCAACAATTACACGCATTATGACACGTTTGTCGAAGCCGGTGGATTCAAATCGTTTGCGACAACAAACCTGACCTTTCGGGACATGTCGTTTTCGGCCAATCGCGGTTTTGGCTCCTGGACGGACTATACGTTTGACGGGCATTTGTACGAATACTGCGTGTTTAGCGATAACTATGGGTCTGGTATCAGTGCTGAGATGACCGAAGGTGTCGAAGTACGCTACTGTCAATTCCTCGGTAATGCTGCCGGAACATATACGATCAGCCTCACAGACCCCGACTACGCCTCGAATTATTGCACAGGCCAGGCGTTTTTCTACAATGGCCGCAATGCCCATGTCCATGACAATTACTTTGATACCAAGACGACCGGTTGGGGCGGTGTGTTTTTCCAGGAGCAAGAGCGCGGTGGTGTGGTGCCCTACTCGCAGGGTACCGGTTCGACAGCGACGTCTGGTCCCTATGCCGGCAAGCGGGGATCGTGCTCTGGCGCGGTTGTCACAAACAACAGCATCACGATTCGGACGGCAACACACGGCAATGCCGCCGGATGGCGTGCAATTGTGACGCAGGACTACGGCGGATACGGGATGCAATCGACGGGCAAGATCGCTGGCTGGGTGCTGCGGACAGATACTGACTATGGTGCAGCCGGAACCTATCCGTATACACTACAATGGTCGGCGAATTTTTATCATTTACCGGCCAGTGTGGCGAGCGGTAACAGCGACTCGCTCCTGCAATCGGCAGCCTCAACCAACTACGCCAATTACCCATTTCGCTGGGATGGCCAGTACGGTTGGCAGACATTCGTCCCTCCTGCGCCGTACACAGCCACCAATCTGTACTATGTCGCTGATTCGGGCAGGCGGTTTGGCAATGGTGCTCAGTGGTCATTGGCGCTTGCGGCGGCCGGCAACGGGACGGGTGGCTTTGGACAAGACATCGGCTCGGTTTTCACATATGATCAATAACACTGTAGTATATGACTGTACATCTCACCACGGTAATTGTTGAAGGATAGAACTATGAGTATATCTGCGAGACGACTGCAACGGACTCAGAAAAATTCGACTGGCCCTGTCGGCGTCTGTACCACGCCAGTCGTGACCCTCACTGTGCCGGACGACGGCTATTCTGACGGCGCCTACTATGTTCATAACAATATGTGGAACGCCGGCGGATACAGTGTGTCACAAACGATGAAAGTATGTGCCTACAATAGCTGGACGATTACCGCGACCGCCGATAATAACAGCGGTGATGGCGCGGTGAAAACCTACCCAAACACGCACAAAGATTATCACGATTGGGGAACGGGTGTCGAGCCGACCATCAGCTCATTTACGCAGATGACCAGTTCGTTTGCGTTTATCAGTCCGCATGTCGGTATCTATGACGTGGCATACGATATTTGGCTCAACGGCGTCGCATCAGGTGGTTCCACTGAAGTCATGATCTGGACGGAAAACTACCATCAAGTGCCCGGTGGCAGTATCGTCGCGTCGGCTAGCTTTGGCGGCAAGACGTTTAATGTCTGGCGATCAGGCAGCTACATTGCCTTTGTCCCGACTGTGACGATGCTTTCAGGCACACTCGATCTGCTGGCGATATTCAACTGGGTGATCAGTCAGGGCTGGATACCAGCAAATTCAACCGTCGGGCAGGTGTGTTTTGGGGTTGAGATCGTCTCTACCGGAGGTGTCCCAGCTGATTTTTATCTGACAGATTTCTCCATAACAGACAGCTAAAGACAAAACACTTAATCTTGCCACGGTCCAGCTTGCCAGCCGTGCACTGGACGTCTCTTTTTCTCGTCAACGTATCCAGATACGTTTCCTCCAAAAATAGCCGTCCACTACTCGGCATGATCAACCTGTCTGGCGGGGCAATTCTAAATGTTTTGTCTTTAAGCGACTTGCAGGGCAATTGTGTAGGACGTTGGTCTCTAATGTTCGCCGCGGTCGATGATGCTGTGAGCATTGGCGAGACGAGGGCTCATGATAGTAACACTGGCAGTGGCGATACCGACAGTGAGGATGACACGCGCGCCAGATGGCAAATTCCAGCGCATCTCGTCATGCTTCCGTGGAAACGGGGCATGGGTGCCCGGACCAAACATATCCTTGAGGATCTGTGCGTAGAACGAGAATGCCTCATGTTGGAATGTGTCTCGCTCGTCGGACTCGTCATCGCCGGCGTAGTCAGTCAGACCGACACGGATCGAGGAGACTTCGTTGTCGTGGAGGTGATAGATTTGCCCTCCGCCTGGGTCTATACCGAGATGGGTGAAAAAGGTCGCTGACGTCCACTGTGTCCAGCCGAGCTGTGTCGTGGCAATGTCAATAGCCTCTGCAAACTGAATAGGCCAGGGGAGATTGGCCATCGTATCGACGGTGCGGCGAAAATTTGCTTCGGAGACACGCTTCCATTTCATACGATCAAGTATACTATAGTGCTTAGCTGTCTACAGGCACATGACGAATATATCGCTGGTATGATTAATTATCAATCGTAAACATATCGGGGTGACGTGATACGGACGTGCCCGCGATTACGCTGATTTACTGCATCCGGTGCAAAATGGTTATGACAAAACGGCACTTACTTGGCACGGGGCTATCTCGACAATGATAAATAATTGGTAGTATCGCGGGTCTTGCTGACGTCAACGTCCGGGCGGCTATGATATAGAGAATGCTTAGGTAAGTTGGTCATCATACCTAGGCTGTCAATCTCTAATGTTCGCCGCGGTCGATGATGCTGTGAGCATTGGCGAGACGAGGGCTCATGATAGTAACACTGGCAGTGGCGATACCGACAGTGAGGATGACACGCGCGCCAGATGGCAAATTCCAGCGCATCTCGTCATGCTTCCGTGGAAACGGGGCATGGGTGCCCGGACCAAACATATCCTTGAGGATCTGTGCGTAGAACGAGAATGCCTCATGTTGGAATGTGTCTCGCTCGTCGGACTCGTCATCGCCGGCGTAGTCAGTCAGACCGACACGGATCGAGGAGACTTCGTTGTCGTGGAGGTGATAGATTTGCCCTCCGCCTGGGTCTATACCGAGATGGGTGAAAAAGGTCGCTGACGTCCACTGTGTCCAGCCGAGCTGTGTCGTGGCAATGTCAATAGCCTCTGCAAACTGAATAGGCCAGGGGAGATTGGCCATCGTATCGACGGTGCGGCGAAAATTTGCTTCGGAGACACGCTTCCATTTCATAGTACTGATTATACTCCTTCACGCGTCCTATCGCCGTCGCGAAACACGGCATTGCAACCAAGCAAGTAATTGTAAAACCTACCCTTTCCATCTGTTAGTTTGTGCAAAACGGTGGGTGCCGGTGCACTAGACATTTGGGGGCAGTTGAGCTCCGGTATCACGCCATGTGTTGTTACTCCACTGGTTCGTCGGCTCGGTGTCGAGGAACGATGTCGTTGTGCCGTATACACCACCTTTGCCGTTGACACCGCGCTCAAACACGTTGTTGCTGACGACGATATGCGTCGGAGTATCGCCAAATGGTTTGCCAGGATTGTACCCAAATGAGGCGGCGTACCCCCCTGTGGTAGCGGCGAAACAGTTGCCATCTACAGTGATCGTGTCGAGTGTGGCAAAATCACCAAATAATTGCAGATTGCTGCTTGCGCCACCACCGTAGCCATTGTCGGGCGTGTTGCAGGCGAGGTAATTGTGGGTGACTTGCAGATGGTCACCGCCGCTACAGAGGAATGCGCCCAAATGGTCTGCGCTCGTCGGATATAGTGTTGCACCGTGCAGGTACGAATCTTGCACCAGAGCATTCTGAGACGCATTGACCTGGAGCGGCCCGCCGTGGAGATTGCACCGCGTCAGTGTGAGGTTGCGAAAACCGACGGCCGCAATGCCAATGAGCCCAGCATCGACTTCGCAATCAGTCATATGCAGTGAACTGCCGGCCGTATCGATGTCTATATTGGCGCTGACTTTGCACCGCGTCAGGGTCACTGTGACAGCGGCTGAACCGTACACCTGTATCATGCCGACGATATGCATTGAATCGAGCGTAATGTTTGTCGTCTGCGTCCCACCGAAGATGAGCACGCCGCCGTATTCAGTGAGTGTAACACCGGTGGGCAGGTAGCCAGTGTTGGTTGCATCGGGCCACGTGCCAGTCGTATGAGTTGTGACGGTCGTGGTGTTGCTCGCTACACTTTCATTACCGGCTGCATCGACAGCGGTAACATAGTAGGTGTAGGACGTCGTATCAGCGCTGACCCACGTCCACTTTTCCCTCCAATATGTTAAGGTACAAGTCA
>CAYROK010000004.1:32587-68955 GCA_964425975.1 uncultured Candidatus Saccharibacteria bacterium | reverse complement strand
AACTCTGGCATGCAAACTCTTAACTCTTAACTCTTAACTCTTAACTCTTAACTCTATATACTATACGTCCTATGGATGGAATTGCAGACATACTCAGCAAAAAGGATTTTGATATGCCGCCAGAGGTGCTCGCTATAAAAGACTACGTGCAGCGTCATTACAAACATGACGTTACCGTGACTATGCAGCCACGAACTATACTCATTTTGGCACGAAGCGCCGCACTGATTGGGACGCTTCGTTTAAATACCCCTGCCATACAAAAGGCAGCTCAAACAGAAAAGAAACTAGTTTTTCGAATCGGCTAAAATCACCTCAAGCTCGGCGGCAAATTGAACAAAATCTGTATACACAATGGCTTTCATGCCGACTGCACGTGCCCCGTCGCAAAATGTAGGTTTATCATCGGTAAAAATACATTCATTTGGTTTTAGGCACAACCTTTCCGCAGCTATTTCATATGCACGTAAATCTGGTTTTATAAAACCGATTTCAGCAGAAGCTATAACTTCATCAAAATACTGCTTCAGTTCATCGTTTGGGAAACGACGCTCCAGACTGCTTACTGCAACATTACTCAGCATTGCCGTCTTGTAGTGTTTTCGGAGGTTCAGGATGTAGGAAAGGAGTCTGACGTTCCGCGTCTCCCCCGCACGCACCTGAGCGTGAAATGTTTCTACGTCTAAGCCAAGTATCTTCGAAATCTTTTTGTTCGATTCCAGTGGGTCTATGAGTCCACGGTTGTTTGCGGCAATAATATCGCGTACCTCTAGGGCTGCCTCTGGATCCCGGCGTGACAGCTCGGCTCGTATTTCCTGAAGCGAGTCGTTCAGCACCACGCCAAAGCAATCGAAAATAATGGCTTTAATCATCCGAGAGTATGCTCCGGATGTCACTAATGGCTTGCTCAGCAGATTTGTACAGCACGCCCCGCATGCCCAGTGTTTCGGCCGCAAGCAAGTGCTGTGCTTTGTCGTCAATCATAACACATTCATCGGGCGCCACTCCTAACTCACGGCAGGCTAGTTCGAACATTGCAGGATCGGGTTTAGTCAAACCGACGGCAAATGAGCCAATTGCCACATCGAATAGTGCATATTGCTCCGAGCTAAATATAGAAGCGAAAACATCATGGCTCGTGTTGCTCAAAAGCCCAATCTTATAGTGAGGTTTTAGTTCTTTGTCTATAAACTCTAGCAAAGGTTCATTTTTATGCGTATGTTCAAACTGCCGTCGCACCACTGCAGTATCTTCGCCAGTTGCTTCACTGAGAGCCTGCACGAACTCAGCCTGTGTGGCAAATCCTGCATCTGCTCGTTGCCCGAGTTGCCTAAGTCGCTCCCATTCTTCGGGTCGATCACCAAAATGCCCCGCTTTGAAGTCTTGCCATCCGTTTAGGCCAAGTACGCCGTATAAGTCAAAGATAATTGCGCGTATCGACACTTAGGTATTGTATCAGCTACGCCCGTTGAAGCCTCGAGTGAACTCATTTAAACTTTGCACTGGCACCTGTCGTTGAAATAATGTACGAACATTTTCACGACGCCCACCAAAATTCCCCGTACCGCAGGAGGTCGACCAGTAGCGCAAAATGTCTGTGCCATTATCTTTTAGGCTGTATATGTACCTGTTCTGTAGGGGGCACTGGCCGCGTTCGTCTTTGAGCGATGTTTTGTTGCCGTGCGAGAAGCCAAGTGTTTCTAAGCCCACCAGAAAGTTCAAATAGCCCTCTTGGGTATTTGGGAAAACTTCCTGTCGTATCACTTGACCATCATAACCACTTATAAGTTCGATTTTGCTCTGCGAAGCATCAACACTTATTCGTAAAGCCCGGTGCTCTTGATTTACGATAATCGGCCCGTCCATGATAAATTCGGTAGAAGTACCGTTTCTTGCATACGAACTAAGTTTGGTTGTCGTTACTGGAGCAACCTGATTCCCGCTCGAAAAAATTTTGCTAAACAGTAGTACGATAAGCCATATAAACCCTATAAGAAACAGGATGAAGATAACCAACCGCACTATTCTTGAACTGTCATTCACCATAATGATAGCATTATAGCATAATTAGTATAGTTTTGCAACTACCCTCGGAACTCTTTTCCATTTACATCGAAAATTCGCGGTGGCGCAAGATCGTTAATGGTTTTTGCCCCGCATTTTGTCTCGTCTGCGCATACTCTATGTTCACCAACATGAAGATATCCATCGTGAGTACCGACATAATCTCGCACACGGGGAGCATAGGTACTTCCAAAAGCAAACACAGTAACTGTGGCTATGACAATAAGTGTGACAATCGTACTATTGGCAACATTCGTTTTCATACTGGTGGTATGGTCATTTTCCGGGTGAAATACTTTGTTGAGCGCTCGGATAAATGCAAGAAGTGGTACCGCGACAAGTACATACAGTGCGGTCACAAAGACTACCTGCTTCCATCCATTTAGAACAGCCAGCTGATCATACAATTTTAGGCTTCCAAGCCCGATAGCCCAGAGCACCCATATCCAAACAATCGTTGCGACAATAAAGCCAACAGAGAATAGTGCCATAAAAATTAGCGCCACAGACTTCCCTACTACGGCAATTACAGAGCCAACCTTTGTTACAGTATCGGATTCAGAGGCGACGTATTTTACCTTGTCGACAATTTCCTTCGCCGTACCAGGCCTGCCATGGGCTTCGGCAATTTCTTCTGGCGTTTTAGCCGTTGGCATTGCAACAATCATACCGATATACACGAGAACCATCACTCCCTGGGTGATAAAAATTAACAGTACAAAAAGCAGCCGCATTAGCGTGACATCAACACTGAAATATGCCGCCAAACCCGCACACACGCCTGATATCTTACCTTCTTTTGGGAGCGTATACAGCTTTCGCGTGCGGTCGGTTGCGTTGACGCCTGGTTCGACATCTGTATCTTCGTCATTCTCCACTGGACCAACTTTTCGGAGCGCTTCTTCCACACTGACTGCAGAGAGGACGTCTTGACCTGGCCGCAGTGAGGCGGTGCACTTATCTGCAATAGATTGTTCAATATCTAACAATATATCTTCTCTGTCAGGATTGGATGCAAGCCGCTTTGATGCTTTTTCCATATACCGCTGCAGGGCATCATAACCTGCCTCCTCTACCTGATATGATTTGCCCGCCAGACTAACTGTGACGACTTTTTTCATTTCTTTCCTCCTAATGTTTCCAGGCTTTTATATAAATCTTGCCAGTACTCATGCAGCGCGCTCAACCTCGACTTTCCACTGTCTGTCAACTGATAGTACTTTCTAGGCGGTCCTGTTTCACTTTCTGCCCACTCGTAGGTTACAAGTTCTTCCCGTTTCAGACGCGAAAGAAGCGGATACAAGGTTCCTTCGCTCGTTACAAACGGAGTGCTAGATAAATTCTCAAGTATATCCGCAGCATAGGCTTCGTGATGAGAGATTACACTCAAAACTGCAAATTCAAGCAAGCCTTTGCGTAATGGGGTAAAACTATCATCTATTTTTTCTAAGTCCGGCATGATTAAAGCTACCTTTCCATAACAAGGTACCATGTCAAAAAATATTTGTCAACATCCTGCGTCAAGGACGGACCCTGACGCGCACAAAATACGAACGCTTAGAAATTTAGTTTTTGCAGTATCCGCTGCCACTTAAGAGGCTGTTTTTACAGAGATCATCTTTTACATTTAGTGTTTGCGTTGTTTTATCACGTAAATCAGTCACCTTCTGTTCGGTGTTATGTACGTATGTTACGACTTTAAATATTAGAAAACCGAGTAAGAGTAAGGTCATAACAATGAGAGAGCCAAAAAGCGTAATCCAGAAGTTTATGATTTTTAGCTGACGCACGAGCTGGCGAGTAAGTTCTTCGTTCATAAGCGGTTTAGTTTCTTGTGCCATATGTACCTAGTATAGCGCGTATTGCAAGACCCAGTTCATCGGTCTTATCAAACACAAATCCTTGTATGTCACCGTACTTTTCACGATCTATCCGCCACAAAACTACTTCTGTTTTTTCGCGGCCATGACCATTCAGTTCTGCAATGTAACCCAAAGTTTCCGCAGCCGTCACCTCCTCGCCACTGAGCCTACCTTCTCGCAGCAGGTCATATATACGGTGGCGGTAGGCGCTAGGGGCCTTACAGTCTATATTTACAGACTTGTTACTATCCGGATCGGTAATAATCATATCTACCCCCAGGGCGTCGCTCGCCCGGCTTGTCATGTTAGCGGCAAATCCTTCTGCCTGCACCCCACGAAAAACAGCTATTTCCCGGCTTAAGCCTTGTACAATAGCCTCGTACTGTTCGTTACTAAACCCGCGCACACCCACGCGTTTACAAAACCAATCCATGAGACGTTTGGCTTCGTCAGAAAACCCGGACAAAAGCGGTTCATCCAGCGTAAGTACTGTCAAAACAAACGCGTCATTAAAATCTATCAGTTCAAATAGTCGGCTCCCCCGCGCCGGAAAGCCGTGCTTATGTGCATCCATCTGAGCTTGCGCCAGTGCTGCTTGCGGTGCCTGCAAAACCAACGCGCGCAACCAATGCCAGGCTTTTGAACCACTCAGTGCGTCCGAGTTTTGCGTGTCTTGCGCTTCTCTTTTTGCTTGTTCCATGAGCGGTTTTAGATGCTGTACATCTGGATTGCCCCGCCATCGACGGCCAGCGATCGGTACTTCGTTTCGCAAGCTCATCTGCACGTCTTCGTACAAGTTACGTGCTCCGCCGGTCTGCTTTCGCGCCCGTACTCCCGCCCGATAATCCCCAAACTGCTGCCACATATTACTCATCCTATTAAGTGCTATGATATCATTAGACTATGAATACGCCGAATATTTCGAAGAAGAAACCAGCCTTTGATAAGCAGGCGTTTATTAAGGCCGCTAAAGAAGTAAAAAGAGCGATTGAGAAAGAAAAAACTTTAGTATCAAATGGATAGTTCCTATGTCATCGAAGATTCTTCGGTGGGTGTTCTTAAGAATTGCCACCTACTTCTAGATACAAATTTTTGATTGATGGCTTAGCTTTTGCAGTCGAGCTAGCCGATTTGCTAAGTGAACTCAGGGAATTATATTGCGACCTAATCACCACCCGATCTTCTGTTGTTGAGTTTTTAGGCGGAACTAAAAATGAAGAACTATATGAAAAGAAACAGATTTTTCTAGAGAAGCTTTTCGGGAAACCTCTCGACAAAATTGTATCTCTTCCGATCGACTCATCACTTCCAACTCGAAAAGACTTTCTGGTTTTTAGTCGTCAATGCAATAAGTTTGGTTATGTGGACTTTGAGCTATACCTTACACTAAAGCGATATCGTACAAGCAATATATTCCTCGCAACACGCAACCATAGCGACTTTACGGCAGAGCTTTTTAAGCGTCACGGCTTTATGACGCTATTAGGAAAGAAAGAAATCCGAACTTATGGTTTGTATTCTGTGAAACAATAGATCTTGATATTTATAACTCGCCCCAGTTGTCGCCAATGGATGTGTCGACGGCGAGTTTAACGGATAGGTCTGGATAGATAGCCTCCATCGTATTTTTCAGGATTTCGGCGACTGCTTCGGCATCTGATTCAGCGCATTCCACAAGTATAGAATCATGTATTTGCAGCAACTGGTGCGCGCTTGGCACCTTTACTGCAAGTTCTTCATCCACCGCCACCATCGCCAGCTTCATCAGATCTGCTTCGGTACCCTGTATGGGCATGTTCATCGCTGCCCTCTCAGCCGCTTGACGAACAATAAAGTTGCTCGACTGAATATCGGGCATCGGCCGTCGCCTACCTAGCAGCGTTTCGACGTAACCGTCTTTGCGAGCTTGTTCTTTCAGACTATCTAAATAACCCAGCAAGGGTGCTCGTAGTTTAAAGTATTCGTCTATAAAGGATTTTGCCTGGGTGAAAGTCATACCAGTAGCGGCAGCTAGACCGTGCGGACTCATGCCATATAGCACACCAAAATTAATCGCCTTCACAGCTGAGCGCATCTGTTTTGTAACATCTTCCGGCTCACGTCCGTATATTTGTGCTGCAGTTTGTACGTGTATGTCCGCCCCGCGATTAAACATGTCTACCATGTCGGTGTCACCGCTCATAGCAGCAGCAAGCCGCAGCTCAAACTGGCTGTAGTCTGCACTCACCAGCTTGCGACCTTTGCCAGCAACAAACGCCGCTCGAATGTGTTTACCGAGTTCTGTACGCACCGGTATGTTTTGTAGGTTCGGGTCGGTGCTACTGAGCCTGCCCGTTTGCGCGATAGTAAGATTGAAAGTGGTGTGCACGCGACTGTGGCCATCTATCAGTTTCGGCAGCGTGTCGACATATGTATTCTTTAGTTTTGTCACTTCTCGGTACTGTGAAATTAGGTCAATGATGGGGTGGCTCGCCCGCAGCTTATCGAGCTCACTTGCCGCTGTGCTATACCCTGTCTTGCCACGCTTAATGCCTGCCGTCGGTAAACCGAGTTTGCCAAAAAGTACATCAGCAAGCTGCCCAGGACTGGCGATATTGAACTCGGCATCTGCATGACCATAAATCTGTTGCTCTAAATCGGATATACTATCTTCGATTTGTTCAGAGAATTGCGCCAAATACAGCGTATCAAGTTGTATACCTTGGTATTCCATCCGTGCAAGCACTGGTATGACGGGCATATCTACTTTAGAATTTAGAATTTCGAATTTAGAATTTTGCCGCAATGTCTCGCGCTGTTTGAGTGTGATTGTCCGAATCACGGCAGCTATCTCCGCTCCTCGACCCAGCAGCTCTTCGTCAGTCATATTTTCAAACGACGAACCGTCATATCCGAGCACTTCGGCGGCAAGATCAGTCAGTGATTGCGCGCGTATAAGGCTATTGAGCGTAAAGGCGACGACGAGGACGTCGTGCGACACTTCTGGTAGCCATTCTGCTCCCATGCCAAGCAGCATTTTTAAATTGGATTTCACATCATAGCCGATGAATTTTGAATCCTGCATGTTGAATTTTGAGAGGACAGACTCTTGCTTTAGTTTGGACAAATCAAACGCGTATGTCAGCTTTTCGTTTGCCGATAGTATCAACACGCGCGGATCGCGTCCAGCAACACCTGCCGAACGTCCGTAAACAACCAATTCCGCCTGGGATGGCAGTTTTACTTCGGCCAGTTTTACTTCATCGTCAATCACCTGGTTTTCGCCTACCGTAAAACCATGGTTCAATACTCCGGCTTCATGATGTTGCAAATCCACATGCAAGACTTCCGGAACCTGCCGCGCAAGGCTACGGAACTCCAGCTTTTCGAACAAATGCAAAATGCGTTCGGCATCAGCTCCAACATGCCCGTCCAGGCGCTGGAGATCCAATGGCACCGGCGCGTCTGTCCAGAGCGCTGCCAGTTTCTTACTCATGTAGGCACTGTCTTTGCCCGCCTCAAGTTTCTTGCGCACGGTGTCACGTAGCTGCCATAGGTTTTCGTACACACCATCGAGACTGCCGTGCTCTTGAAGCAGCTGTATAGCCGTTTTTTCGCCTATACCTGGTACGCCCGGGATGTTATCTGACGAGTCGCCTTTTAACGCCTTGAGATCCAAAAATTGTTCTGGCGATATGGCATATTTTGCGGTAAAACTCTCTGGTGAATATAGTTCTATGTCGCTCAAACCCTTCTTGAGCCGATACATTTTTGTGAGTGGGCCGACGCACTGGAGCGCATCCATATCGGAAGTAATAAGCAGCGTTTCTATGTCTTTCTTTGCAGCTTTAACTGCCAATGTTGCCATAATATCATCCGCTTCATAGTCATCTAGCTCGTATAATGGCCAGCCAAACGCATCGAGTAGTTCATGAAGCACCGGAATTTGTTCATAAAAGTCTGGCGGAGCCGGTTTGCGCCCCGCTTTGTACTCTGGGTATATGGCTAGACGCGATCGAATATTCGTCTTGGGCTTATCCCAAGCCACTGCCACATAATCTGGCTTGAGCCGTTTGATAACCTCGAGAGCCATCGTCGCAAAACCAAAAACACCCCCGGTTGGGGTACCGTCTTTCGTCGCCAAATTTGGCATAGCGTAATACCCACGGTAAAACACGCTCTTACCGTCTATAACCGCCAGCCGCTTGCGCTGCACCTCTGCCATATCTGTTAGTATACTACGCTCGCTCGGCTGATGATACCTTACTCGACACGCTGAACATGTCGCCACGCTTCTTCAAAAATGATTTTGTACGTCCGGGCGTTAGTAGCATTTGTCAGCACTAAGGCTTCTGCGAAATAGGGTGTTTATCCCCAAGGATGAAGATTTACACAAGGAGTTGTAGCGGTGGGCCCAATGCGAGTTGCAACACCCGCCATACTGGTAGCCACTGGAACTCTGTCACCTACAGACACCGTGCCTTTTAAATTTTGCTCGGGGCAAAAATCACCTTTTCCGGTGTCGGCTAATCGTGTGGTGTTGCCAAGCTGAAGACCTACAACATTTTGCCCGCCGACAGAACTAGTAACGACTTCATGAACTGGAGAGGTGTCAGCAGCTAAAACACATGGCTTACCAGAAAATGGGCATTCCCTATTTGATTGTTGAAACATTTTTTCCCTTCTTTTTGTAAGATTTCATACAAAAGTATAATACGGTTTAATCCGTTTGTCAATATTGCTTATGCTTTTCACGCAAAAAGCATATACTTATATGCATGAAACATGTGGGAGAAAACAAACAGTTGCATTACTATCGGCTTAGTCCAGGTGAAGTCCTGGATCAAGTCCGCAGCACGGAAACGGGGCTCACGAACGCAGAAGTAGGCGAACGCTTTGAGCAGCTTGGCCCCAATGCACTTGGGGTCAAAAAAAGAGAATCGCGTTTCATAGCTTACCTGCGCCAGTTCCATGATTTTATGATCTTGTTGTTACTTGCGAGTTCCGGGCTTGCCTTTTACCTCGGTGACAGGCGCGCTGGGTCAGTCCTACTGGTGCTTGTATTTTTCAATACGATGATTGGCTACCTGCAAGAATTTAAAGCAGAAAAGCTTATAGAATCACTCGAAAAACTCGTTGTTTCAAAAGCAAAAGTAATTCGCGGAGGCAAGGAGCTTGAAATAGCCTCTTCTGAGTTGGTTGTGGGTGACATAGTTCGAATAGAAGCCGGCGATAGCGTACCAGCGGACCTACGTGTCCTGCGTGAAGACGAACTGAGCACCAACGACTTTGCACTAACTGGCGAAAGTAACCCCACGCGCAAGTTCAAGCATGCAATCGCCGCAGATGTTCCCCTTTCTGGCCGCCAAAACTTGGTTTATATGGGAACAACAGTTGCAACCGGCGAGGGCTATGGTGTGGTCGTCGCAACCGGCATGCACACCGAACTAGGACGTATCGTTAGTCTTAGCCAAGAAACCAAAAAATCTCTCAGCCCACTCCAGCTGGAGATGAACAACATAGCCACCAAAGTCACTTGGGGCACCTTGATACTCTGCGCGATATTGCTGCCCATTGCCATAGCTGCAGACCTAGGCTTGAAAGATGCTATTCTCTTCGCAATCGGCATTGCGAGCTCTATGATTCCGCAAGGATTGCCTGCAGAAATAAACACTGCACTCGCTGGTGCAGCCGGCAAACTGGCTCGAGCACGTGCGCTTGTAAAAAAACTGAGTGCCGTCGAAACGCTCGGCGCAACCAATATCATTCTTACCGACAAAACGGGTACACTGACCAAAAACCAGATGACTGTCGAACAACTGCTCGTCGGCAGGACAGAATATATACTTACCGGCACTGGCTACGAAGCAAATGGGGTTATAGCTAACAGGGGTGGAAAAGCGATCCCAGGTAAAACGCTTTCTGAATTACGCCTCGTTTTTGAGGCGGCGGTACTTGCCAGCAACGCCCAAGTTAACCCCCCAGATGATGAGCATGCTAGCTGGCATGTTATAGGCGACCCGACAGAGGGCGCGCTGATAACCTTGGCCAGAAAAGGAGGCGTCGACCCTCTGGAGCTAGACAAAGCGCATCACGAACACAAAGAATACGCCTTTGATTCTGCCCGGAAACGTATGAGCAGCGTCCGTGAGTACAATGGTAAGCAATACTTGTTTGTAAAAGGCGCACCAGAGAGCATCATAGACCTTTCTACGAAATTGTGGGATCACACATTTACCCGCAATATGACAGTAAACGATCGAAAACGACTACTAGAGTACCATGAGAAACATGCTGCAAACGCTCAGCGAAATCTTGCCCTAGCATACCGCGAGCTGCCCAAAGGTTTTGATGCAAAGAAACACCCTTTGGATGACGCTGAACAAAACTTTACGTTCCTCGGCATAGTAAGCATGGTTGACCCAATCCGCGAAGAGGTTCCAGAAGCAATGGTTGCAGCACGAAATGCTCACATGGCTATTTCTATCATTACAGGTGACTTTGCGACTACCGCACGAGCAATTGCCGTAAAAGCAAAGCTCGCCGACAAGCCAGAACATCTAACGGTAGTAGGTGGCGACCAACTGCCCAGCTTGAGTGATGCCCAGATACTTGAACACGTTCGTCGCGGCGGAACAATATTTAGCCGTGTTGCACCAGAAGACAAACTACGCATAGTTCAGTTGAGTCAGCAAAGCGGGTTTGTGGTGGCCGTAACCGGCGACGGCATAAATGACGCACCCGCTCTCAAACGTGCTGACATAGGCGTTGCCATGGGTGTTACTGGCACCGATGTTGCAAAACAATCGGCCGATATCGTGCTACTAGACGACAGCTTCCACACTCTCGTGGGCGCCGTGCAGCAAGGACGCACGATTTTCCGCAACATACAAAAAGGGACACTTGCATGCTTTACCAGCAATTACGCTGAGCTTGCGGCAAATCTCGCAAGTCTCACTGCAGCCGCCCTGTTCCATGTACCGCTTGCAATTACGGTCATGCAAATTTTGGCGATTGATCTTATAGCCGAAATATTTCCACTGGCGGCTCTTGGCCGCGACAAGGCAGAGGGACAACTCATGAAAGAACACCCCCGCAGGCTAAAAGATCACATTTTAAACCGCATAAGTATTACGGACTTTATTTGGGCTGGCGTTCTCATGGGCGGGCTAGCTTTTGCAAACTACCTGTTGTTTTACTGGCGGAACGGGCTGGCAGCGTCGTTCATTGAGCCCGGTAGTGAAATTCATATGGCAGCCACCAGTATGACTTACCTCACTATCGTCCTCTGTCAGCTTGCGAACATACTTCAGCGACGCAGCGAACATGGCTTGTTTACGCGCTACCAACTGCACAACCGCATGCTTTGGGGTGCCTACGCACTATCTCTACTACTTGTCAGTCTTGTCATATACAGCCCGATTAATACCTATTTTGGGAGCGCACCGTTAGGTTTGATGGATTGGCTATGTGCGCTGTTAGCCGCCGCCATTTTCATAGCAGTCCGCGAATTTGCACGCCTTAGCCGGTACCACTCGCGCTCTGCCCTTTTCACCCGTCACAGCCACGAAACTCTCCGCCGCCACCTGCAAAAACCAGCCTAAAATGCTACAATTGCTGGGATGAAGACGAAAGTAATTGCACTTGTAGGTATGCCCGGAGCCGGTAAAGGCCTGTGCGTCGAATATTTAGAAAAAAAGGGCTGGCCTAGCGTATATCTTGGTGGGTTTACAGTAGATGAAGTAAAACTGCGCGGTTTGGAAGTAAATGAAGCAAATGAAAAAACGGTGCGAGAAGAGCTTCGGGTGAAAGAAGGTATGGACGTGATGGCGAAGCGCATTTTACCGAAAATTGAGAATCATTTTGCGGAAGGTGCGGCTGTAGTGATTGCCGATGGTATATACAGCTGGGCGGAATACAGAGTTTTCAAGGAACGGTTTGCTGAAGATGTCATTGTCATAGCTGTCGTCAGCGCACGCAGCGTACGGCACGAACGGTTACAAAATCGCCCCGTCAGACCACTTAGCGACGAAGAAGCGACTGCACGCGAATATGCCGAAATTGAAAATAGTGACAAAGGCGGCCCAATTGCAAATGCCGATTACACCGTTCTCAACGACAGTACACCAGAAGAAACATATTCCCAGCTTGAACGGATCTTGCAGACAGAATCCATCACCTAAACTTACAGATCTATTCCTAACGCAATTGCAAAGTCTACATAGCTTTCTCGAACCAGGTCGGGTTTATATTTACCCGTCATTAGAGTTTTCTCATCGAAACGGGAAGTGATTGCACAGACAAACAGCCCAGCGTTTTTCGCAGAAATAACGCCTTTAGGGTCATCCTCGAAGGCAAGTACCTTGCTTCTTTCGCTGTCCGACAAACCAAGTGTTGAAAATGCAGTTTCAAATGATTCGGGGTGTGGTTTGGCTCGGACAAACTTTTCACGCGAGATCACTCGTTCATCTTCAAAAAGTGCACTCATACCACTCATCTGTAAAAATATGCCTACATCCTTGCCGCGCGCGCCGCTCGCTATCGCAATTTTGCCATTTGTAAGCACGTAGATTGCCTTTATAAACTCGAGAGCCCGCGGTAGAGGAGCGCCAAATTCACGAAGCACTGGTTCGTACAGCCTATGCTTGCGCTCTGTCACTTCTTTTAACAAGGAGTCACTATGGTCAATCTCACGACTCTCCACCAACCCTAACTCATAAAATAACTGCCATGTATTTCCTTCTATGCTGTGTTCGTTCGCACGTTTTAATACCGTTCGGTTTTGATCTTCGCTAAGGTTAGACAGTCCTGGTATGCCGTATTTATCTCCAATTTCACGCATTGCCAGTAGGCGGGCGTATTCGTGCAAGCCGTGCTGATGCTCTGTGGGAAAATTATCCAAAAGAGTATCGTCAACATCAAAAAGCGCGCCAACCGGTGTGAACTGAATTGCTTCGCGCATTACAATGTACTGCGAGACTCCACCTGAACGTAGGCAATCAATACCCCAGCAAATATAAACATCAGCGCCCACACAAACGACCATTCACGGCGACGGCTTTTGATGGGTTTTTCTTGACCCTCAACATCAATACGGCGCAAGACAAGTGACGAAGCGATACTGCGATAGAACCATCCAGTAGCATTTGATGGTTGGCCAAGAAGTTTTTTTACTTTTTTTAGCGCGAAAAAAATGTTCCCCAAAAAACTAAATGCAGAATGATAGTCCATAAAAATTAGGCCGCTTTTGTCCTGGTACATAAGATCCTCGCCAAATACGTACCCTGGTACACCCCGACCCATTGCGGCACCCTGAAGCTGTATCGCTTTGCCTCGTAGCGGTGAAGCATAGGGGTTGCGCATTTCACTCAGCACTGTTGTTTCAACGGGCTGGGTATTTGGATAGCGGTACAACGTTTTTACGAAGAAACCCGTTCCGAACGCAATAAGTCCAAGCCCAAAGTTTCGTGTTAGAACACCAATTCCAATCGCCGCTACATACGGCATGAACATAATTCCCAAATCACTCCACAAGACATTCCACAGCTTGCCTTTGTCGAGCATAACTCGACTCGCTGCGGCCTCAACGTTGTAGCTGAATGACCGTCCGGTTTTGCTTGGGATTTTGCTTAGGTTCTGTACGCGCCTCCCTGTTAGGGGGTGAGTAGAATTCAGTTCAATGAGCTTTGCCCATGGGCTATAGGCGTCAAACAACATCGCTTCTGTTACGGCCTGAGTATCATTGTTGGTTATGTACGACACACCTCCAGCATGTTTTGCGTCTTTGACGTCGACAAGACCCATATGTCTTGTGCTATGGAGCAAGCGCGCTGTCGCACCAGTGTCTTCCTCGCTGACTATGCCGTAGGCAATTTTTATAAGGGCATTGCTCAGATCTTCCGGGTCAGCAACCTCTGCTCCAAACTTATCAGCCAGCAGTTCACGTGTCCTGCTCAAAAATAACAAGAGATATGACGCAATAACGTACAAAACATATGAAATCATACCGATTGCAGGCAGCGGGTTTTTTCTCCCTTTGGTGCGTATCAATACTGAGTACATTTCATACAGTAGTTGTACGAGAGTACTGGCAACCATCATAACGATAAAATCGCGGTTGACGATGTGCCCCATTTCGTGTCCAACAACCGCTTTTTGTTCAGGTTCGTTCAGATATTTGAAAAGGCCCTGCGTAACTATAAGCCGAGAGTTGTAGCGGCCACTCCCGTAGCAAAATGCCGTCGGATTATTGTCTGGAATAATGCCAACTTTTGGAAATGGAAAGTTGTGCTGCGTAGCCACGGAGTTTATAAGCTCAGCCAAATGTGGATATTCCGCTTTTACCTCATCTGGCGTCATAAAACGGACTTTGTAGAAGAACTTGTTAATCCAGTCTGTCACCCAGGGTCCCACAAGCCACATCACAAAGTTGATGACAACTGTCAAACCCATAGCGACCCACAGATTCATACTGTCCGTAGCCAACAGCACGAGGATTACCACGAAACAAACAAATGAAAATATCAGACCTAACGTGACCAACGACGCGCCAAAAAGTTTCATCTCATACTCCTTCTATTTGTTTTAGTCTAGCATAAAAAATTTTGCGCAATGTCCTAGACCCGAAACAGAACGGACAGCTTCGGGTCCCTGAATAGAATTGACGACCTTATTTTATGTAGTCGTGGAGTTTGCGGGCGTCTTTATGCTTGCGTAGTTTGGCAAGCGCCTTGGCCTCAATTTGACGGATTCGCTCGCGGGTGACAGAGAATTCTTGACCAACTTCTTCCAGTGTATGTTGCTTGCCGTCTTCGAGTCCGAAACGAAGCTTTAAAATCTTTTGCTCACGCTCGGTGAGGGCAGAAAGCATGTCTTTGACCTGTTCTTTCAGGAGTTGGCCAGTGGCAGATTCTTCAGGAGTGATGGTGTCTTCGTCTTCGATGAAGTCTGCCAGCACCGACTCTTCCTCGTCGTCGCGAATGCTTGCATCAAGGCTCGATATATCCTGTTTGATCTTCATGATATGTTCAACTTTTGCCTCGTCAATCTCCATTTCCTTGGCAATCTCAGCGTTGGTCGGCTCGCGGTTATACTCTTGCGTCAGACGACGTTGAGTGCGAAGCAGCTTGTTGATCGTTTCGACCATGTGTACCGGTATACGGATGGTACGAGCCTGGTCGGCGATGGCTCGGGTGATAGCCTGGCGAATCCACCACGTCGCATAAGTACTGAATTTAAAACCTTTGTCTGGGTCAAATTTTTCGACCGCACGGAGCAATCCGGTATTTCCCTCCTGGATAAGATCGAGTAGGTCGAGTCCTCGTCCTACGTACCGCTTTGCGATAGACACGACAAGACGCATGTTTGCCTCTGCCATTTGATCTTTGGCTTCTTTGTCACCGGCCACCACACGCTGCGCCAACGCCAGTTCTTCTTCGGCGTTTAAAAGTGGGATTTTCCCAATCTCGCGGAGGTACAGACGTACTGAATCGTCTGCTATATCGTCTAGATACGTCTGATCTTCAAGAACTATCTCTTCCTCTTCTTCAATGAGCCATTCGTCGCTCAAATCTGCAGCAGCTGGCTCCTCAGGAGTTATAACATCGACACCAGCTTCGGTCAGTTCCATATAGAGCGCGTCAAGTGCTTCGACGTTCTCTGGTGTGTCGGGAAGCAGCTCGGAGATTTCTTTCGCATCTATACTACCGGCTGCTTTGGCTTTTACGAGCAGTTCGGATTTCGCTTGTTCAAACTTTGCTTTGGGGTCATTCTTTGGCGCCACTCAGTTCTCCTTGGTTGGTTCGTAATAAAGCGTCGAGGTCGCGAACCTGCATGAGCAGTTCAGCGGTTTCCTCGGCGGTTGCGGTTTGTAACTTCGCCGCAATGGTTTCTTTTTGCATTCGTACGTACTGGTGTATCAGCGCAGCCTGCAATCGATTTGCTTCAGCTCGGAGTTCGAGCGGCTCTATGTCTTGATACAATGTCTCATAGACTAATGACAATATTTTAGCATACTCTGCAATCTGTTGCACCTCGTCTTGATTACTGCCATCAAAATCAGGGTGCTCTGCAAGAAACTCAAATGCGTGGCGCGCATCGTCGTCCGTGAATATATCTGGGTCAAGCGGATACAGCGCACTCCGTAAACTTGGCTTCATAAGCGTCAGCGCCATAAGGTGCTCTTCAGTCTTTACTTTGTCTTGGATGGCTTTTTGAACAGGGGTGGATTTTACCTGGGATGCGCGTCGACGTACTGGACCTGTTTCGTCTGGCGTGCCTGCGAGCTTGGTTGCAAGTGCTTCTTTACTCACCTGCAGCAGCCCAGCTAAACGCGCTACGTAATGATCCTGCTCTACTTTGTCCGGAAGCTGACGCACGACGCGCAAAACCACGTCGCTTAGTTCGCGCTTGCCAAGCGCCGTCGAAAGATCGAGCGTCGCGGCATAGTGATCAATAAGCCAGTCAACGGCATAGTGCGGCTGTTCTATAGCCGCCTGCCAAGTTGCTTCGTCTTGCTTAATTAGTTCATCTGGATCTTTGCCGCTGGGAATGGTGATGACGCTCAGCTGTATGCCACCAACCTTACCAGCAATAGGTATTGCTCGTTCGGTCGCGGCTACGCCCGCTTTATCGGCATCAAAACAGAGGCGAATATCGCCAGTAAGCCGAGAAAGTGCTTTTAGGTTTGGTTCGGTCAGCGCCGTTCCAGCAGTCGCAACAACTTGCCGCACGGTTGCTTGGTGACTTTGAATTACGTCCAGATTCCCTTCAGCCAGTACAACGTACTTTGTTTTTCTTATGGCTTCTTTTGCAAGATGCAGGCCAAAAATGTGTCGACTTTTGTCATATAGTGGCGTACTAGGAGTGTTGATGTATTTGGGCGCATTTGGGTCGTCGTCTAGCAGCCGGGCAGTAAAACCGACCACGCGTCCCTGCGGATCGCATAGTGGTATCATGAGCCGACCACGAAACATGTCTTGCAAACCACCACGATACGATTTGCTCGTTAGCCCAGCTAGCTGCACTTCTTTTTCGCTAAAGCCTTTGCCTAGCAGAAAATCCAACAGCGCCCTGCCGGTGTTTGGAGAATAGCCCAGTCGCCAAACGAGTGCCGTCTCTTTTGTAAATTCCCGCTGCTGTAGGACATAACCGAGCGCAGATTTATTTTGACTAAACTGCGTCTGGTAAAACTTGCACGCCCATTCATTTGCCTCATAAAGCCGCTCTTTTGTTTTACTGCCAGGGCCACGTGTTCCCGCTTGGCGATACTGCTCAAGATCAATCCCAGCGCGCCGAGCAAGAATATCGAGCGCGCCTACAAAGTCTACCCCTTCCACCTCCTGTATGAACGAAAAAATGTCCCCGCCGCGTCCAGAGGAAAAATCATGCCAAATCTGCTTGTCTGGACTCACTACAAAGCTCGGTGTCTTTTCACTCGAAAACGGGCTGAGCCCCTTCCATGTCCGGCCGGCACGCTTCAGCTGAACGTATTCACCGATAACGTCCTCCATCGCCAACCGCTCCCGTATATCTTCTTTCGCATCCATGATGTATTAGTATCGGGGAACGCGCAACAACTAGCAAGCAATAGCAGTTTGAGGGAAGTGACTGACTTGATAAGGGTATCCTTACTTGACTGTTGCCTCGGAAGTCCCGTACCATAAGCATAATGAATCCGAACGAACCCAACTATGGTCAGTTGCCGCCTGCACCGCAACCTTCTCAGCCGCCCTATGCACCACAGCCTTCTGTACCCGCTGCGCCACCGGCTGCACTGCCCAACTCTCCACAAAACCCATACGATTTTATTGTCAATCCTGGCACCATACCGAAAAAATCTACCCTCGGTTCGGGGAACAAAGCCGTTAAGCTACTTTTGATTGTGGGTGGAGTAGGGGTTCTTTTGATTGTGGTCGGGCTGGTGATTACTTCACTACTACCAAAAGGGACGTCTTCAGGGAATTTGCTTGGTATTGCTCAGCAACAGCAAGAAATTGTGCGTATCGCAGTTTTGTGCGAGCAACAAGCAGCAAACGAAGCTACAAAAGGCTTTTGTTACACAACCGAACTCAGCGTTAACAGCAGCCAATCGAAACTGGTCTCTTACATGACAGATCAGGGTACAAAGGTAGACGTAAAACTTCTTGCGCTCAAAAAGGATCCGGCTACAGATAAAATTCTCGATGCAGCAAAAGCTTCAAGCACGTTCGATAGCACACTCAAAAAAGTCCTAGTAGCAGAACTAGAAAGATACCTAAGTGACGTTCAAGATGTGTATAAATCAACCAAAAGCCAAAAGCTCAAAGAAGTCCTACGCCTAAACTTCGACAGCGGCAAAGTGCTGTACGATCAAGCAAAGCTGCTACAAAATAATCCTTAGAGCTAATCCACATCTATCTGTTATAGCCGAAACAAAAACAGCAGTCATGATTTGGCATCTGTTGTTTTGGGCTGTGGTCGTGGCCGTGGCTACGAACCCTGGACAAAACAACAGATGACAAGTGAGTGACCTTTTGCCTGTGGGCAACAGATAGATGTGGATTAGCTCTTAGTGAGCGCTCGTTACTAGTTGGTAGCTATGGTAAATAAGTCCACGAACCTCTTCCCAAGGCAATTGCCCGCTCAAAACAAGGGTGTTCCAGTGTTTTTTGTTTAGATGGTACCCAGGCATGACCGTTTCGTATTTTTCTCTTAGCACGACTGCCAGTTGTGGGTCACATTTTAGGCTCAGAGTCACCGGCTCTTTGCCTTCTGCGACCAGCGCAAACATTTTGCCTTCGCTTGGTTTCGCTGAATCACCCGATTTATACACGGCAACCCCTTCACCGAACGGATAGTCCAAGAAACTATTTGGCATACTCAGAATGTAATCTTCGAGTTCCTTGTGCGTCATCATGCCGGCGCTCATTGTCGCGCATCCAGACAGCGCACCGCATTGCTCTTCAAAATGTTTTGATCGCTGGTAATAATCGTCAAGTTTTTTGCATCAGCGAGCGCCATATGCGCCCGGTCAAAAGGATCTGACCAGTGTAGCTCTGGCAAGCCTACAAATTTTTGAGCAGCCCAGGCATCAAACCGCAGTTCTTTAAAGCTATCAGCCGTATTGGCAGCCGCTATCTCTTGAATCGATACGTTTAAGCGCATCTTCCCCGTTTGCAACTTGATAGCTAGCTCTAAATATGCAATATCGGACACAAAAACCGTCTCTCCCCTCTGGATAACTTCGTACGCCTCACGACCAAGTCGTTCGTCATCGGTTACCCACCAAATCATTGCATTTGTGTCGAGAAGGTACATCATGAGCTATTTATTCGCGATTTTGTTCCATAAATCTGTCATTGGTTCATCAAAATCATCGCTCATCCAAATTTTTCCCTTTAATTGGCCTGCTTGCCTCTTAGGTCTCGGTTCGCTCAAGGGTCGCAATTCTGCTACGGCTTTACCGCGACTCCCCACGATAATGGTCTTTCCGCGCCTAACGGCTTGAAGGTAGCGAGAGTAGTGTGTTTTAAACTCGTGAACGTTGACAACTGTTTGCATAGCGAAATACTACCACAAGTGGACTAACTTAGTCAACACTCTGCGTCAGGGTTCGTCCTTGACGCACTTTTTATAACTTTGGCGGTTGAGTTCACCCGGGATGGCATTTTTACAGAGAAAGATTTTACCTCATTTGACGCAAAACGTCTGGGAATTCTGCGAGCGAGTCAATGAGATAATCTGCTCCTACGGCAACAAGTTCCTCTCGCGTAGCAAAGCCGTGTGTAATGCCAACAAACGGTATGCCCGCTGCTTGCGCGGCCTGTGCGTCGGTAATCATATCTCCGATAGTTATAGTTTCTTCAGAAGTACACCCAAGCTGCATCATGGCCTCAACCATCATGTCCGGCGCGGGTTTCGCCCGAAACCCTTCGCGCATAGCGACTACTACTTCAAAGTACCGGTCAATATTTCGATAGCTCAAATATTCTAGCGTACGATCATATTCGGCAGAAGTCACCACGGCGAGCCGATACCCTGCCATTGCAAGCCGCTCTAGAACGCTTTCGGCGTCCGCAAAAAACGGCGCATCCATCCATTCGGAATTAATTTTCGTGCGATACGTTTCAAGCCACACATCATACTCAATGTGAGCCGAAAGCCCCTTATGGACTTCTGTATGATGATGAATATATGGCTGTAGCTCATCCAACGTTGGCCGCTGGCCATTATGAATCTCGATCGCGTGCATATAACCTTCGATAATAATGTCTTTTGTGTCGCGCAGCGTCCCGTCAAGGTCAAACAAGACTGATTTTATCCTTCTTAAATCATTCATGTGTTTGCTTGTTGCTTCGCGAACCATTCGAGATAGTATTGAAGCTCGGCAATGCTCGCCTGAATGTCTTCTTGTGCTCGATGCACGTCAGCTTTTTCGTAGTTTATACCAAAAGCCCCCTGCATGAACACTTTCCAAGCACTGACATCCAGCATACGGTAATGGAGTTTAAGATCGAGTTTTGGCCACCAATGAGCGATGAATTTGCGGTCGTTATATATACTGTTGCCCGCTAGTACCGCCGATTCGGTACCGAAGTGTTGCTCTATCAGGGTGATTAGCTCGTTTTCGACCTGAAAGCTAGGTTTTGCAACAGCTGAGTCGTTCGTTTTCCGAATAAATTCATCGCGGTTTTCAGGGTAACTTTGCCACCACGCATTTTTTTGCATGCGCGCGGCCACAATCTCGCCGGGCTGCGCCACAATCGCTTCATAGCTTGCAAGAGTGTTCAACTGAAAGTCTGTTACCTCTACCGCAACTTCAAGTATGACATCCTGTGTCGAATCAAGCCCTGTCATTTCCAGGTCAACCCACAGCAACCTCGTCGGCAAAGCCTTTTTATCCACGTCGCTCATGACTTAGAGTATACAGAGTTACCGGACAAGAGTTAATAGATAGGACATAAGCCTCTAAAAAACATCCGCCGAGGACGGCCATGTTATGCGGTGGCACTCTGGAGTCATCCTGGCCAAACTGTTGTCAGGCTGCACAATCTATCAAGCCATGCCGCGTTCTCTCGGCTGGCGATTGTGTCTGATGACAACAGTTTGCCACGATGATGAAAGCGTGCCGAGACTTTTTGCCTACTTTTTCTTCGGCAGAAAAAGTAGGTCGTCTGCCAGGACGAAACCTGGCATTAAATTGGTGCTGTCTAACCGCGCCAGATGGTCGGTGTCTTCCTCGCCCATTTTGTATCTTCCAGCTGATCTACCATAGCCTGCGCCACGGCCTGCCGGTGGACTGTCGTAAAGGGATTGTTCGGTAGCTCAGCACTCAGATGATAGCCCTTGGCCCCGTGACTATTCATATTTGGTGAGCGCAAAACTGTCCAGTCCAGCTTCGATGCTTTGAGAATCTCCATATGAGTTTCGCCGTCTGCCAGTACTTTTGGAGCGACTGTTGCCATCATGTCGTGGCCAGCGCGTTGGGATAACGTTGGGTTATCGTCAGGAGTTAGAGCACCTGTTCCAGTGAGCGACACAAGCCTCTGTACGCCATGCTTTTTCATTGCTGGCACAATTGCTCGCATTGCACTAGATAATACATCGCCCGATTTTGATTTCCAGCTGCTCAAGCATGATAAAACTGCCTGGGATCCATCTATAACTTCGGCGACTTTCACTTCGTCATGAATATCGAACTGCCGCACATGGAGATGCGGCGTACCCTGAAAAATATCATGGCTATGTACTACAGCAAGCACCTCATGACCTTGCGCCAGCAGCAGCTCCACGACCCGCGAACCCACTCTCCCTGATGCGCCAAAAACCACAACTTTCATACGTGTAATTATACGCAATCAGAAACAAAGAACACACAAGCAAAAAACGGCCCTAAAGCCGCTAGTAACCATCCTGTCTTAGCAGGATATACCTAGAATTTGGCACTCTGGAAATCTCCCGGTATGACCTGATCCGTTACAATCCCAGCGAAAATGCGTATCCGATTAGTGTTTTTGCATTGTAGCCTATCACAACGGTCACCGAGAGGTTGAAAGCGTGCCGAGACTTTTTACCTACTTTTTCTTCGGCAGAAAAAGTGGGTCGCCCGCGGAGGCGAAACTCCGCATTCAGAGAAGATTCTTCGCTTTACACAGAATGACGAACCTAGAAGCCCTATTTTCGAGCGGCGGCAAGTGCGTCGCCGTACCACTTCACTTCGGCAAGTACATTACCAAGTAGGCCACTGAACATTTCAGCCATGTCGCTGGTATAGGTGCCATCTTCACTGAAATTTTGCATTTCCATGTACGGCAAACCGATGAAGGTCGGCGTAGTAACTGCAAGCATACCCGGTACGATGCCACGCATATGAGCTACTGCCTGGGCACCATTGCTCGAACCGTGCGTCGCAACAGCGACTGGTTTCTTGGCGAGTTCGTAAGCTACATGGTCGAAAGCATTTTTGAGGACACCGGGGATAGAACGGTTATACTCGGGGGTTACGACGACAAAAGCATCTTGTGCGGCGAGCGTGTCGAGCCATTTTTTGACTTCCCCTTCTGGCTTACGATCCGGGTTGTATTGCGGTGAAATCGCCTCGTCAAACATTGGCAATTTATAATCCCGTAAGTCTAATACTGTTACTTCTACGCCGTCCGTGTTGCTGGCAGCAGAGGCTATCCATTTGGCATAATTGCCGCTGGTGCGACCCTGTCGTGTGCTGCCGATGATGATACCGAGTTTCATTTATTTTCCTCCTTATGATATACTTTGTATAGTAAGTATACGTTTGTAACTATACAAAGTAAAGCACGATTTTATGAACACAATGACCCCCATAGAACCACTTTTTGAACGCCACAATCACATGGTTCAAGTTGGTTTTTGTGTTTCGGCGCGAAGCGGACGGAGGCGTATATGAGATACGCCGCAGGAGCATCGCAAGCTGGAACACAAAAAGCAGCTGAGAGGCATGAGGAGTCAGCGGCTCTACCGATGAGCAGTCATGCCGGCCAGGTGGTTGTGGAGCCAAAAATCGGCTGCATCGCCTCAGCGCTGCGTGTAATCGGCCAGAAATGGACCGCACTCATCATTCGTGACCTCTACAGCGGCCCAAAACGATTTAGCGAACTAGAAAAATCCGTTGGCGCTATCAACCCCCGTACGCTCAGCCAGCGTCTTGAGTCGCTAGAAAGCCACGGCGTCATCACCAAAAAGACGTATGCAGAAGTTCCGCCCCGTTGTGAGTACACTCTGACCGAAAAGGGGCGCGACCTCCTGCCCATCCTGCAGCACATGGCTGCATGGGGCAACCAATACCACGAAGAATGCTAAGTTTATAGGTCGGTCTGTCAACAGGCTAACTGAGATTACATTTGGGTTATTTCTTTTCAAGTGTAAGGATTTGCTCGTGCACTGTTTTGGCAGCATCTCGGGCTCTCTTTTCCAAAGGGTGATTATGGTAGCCGTATTGACCAGCCGCATTAGCAGTAAGGACAAAAACCAATGCTGCGACAGAGTACCTGCTATCACCTATTGCACTTGATGCCCAGGACACTACAGCACCCGGGATAGGAAATATACTAGCAGCTAGTATTCCTAACCTGCCCACCGCATATCGCAAATCGGATGTGAGTAAATTTCGTGCATCATCAGCCGCATGTTTCATTTCATGTACGAGGTCGGCATTTGTTGCTTGACCATTCTTTGCCGGCCTTACGGTTATCTTCTTTTCACTGGGCAGATATCCCCCTCCCAAGAATAGGCGATTCTTGTCTTCAATATGGATCGAGATATCGTTGCTCAAAGCAGGCGGCATACCTACTGCTTTAGCAGCTCGTCTATACGCGTCGTAATCAAAATCGACATGTTCGTATTTATCCCCAAGTCCAAGCGCAAACAACACTGTTGGGGCATCATCCGGAATAGGAGCCGTTGTTGGCCAATGGTGATTGAATAATTCATCCTTGCTTAACATATCATACACTTTATAGCATTTTATTGCTATAAAGTCAATATACTACAGAAGTTAGTCTATGCCACTCTGATACATTTTTGCCGACTATGTGATTATCATTATAAGGAGTATTAGGAACTTTAGTGCAAGGGTTCGCCCTTTTTGAGGCAAACCAGTATCATACAGAGCACGTCGAGCGCGAGGATGAGGAAAAATGCGGCCAAATTGTGCCAATCACCCATGGTATCGTCCTTCGGCGCAAGCAGCCAGGCTGCGGCAACGAGTATAAGTATAGAGATGACCATGATAGACCAGCCCTCTTTAGCAGCCGGCGTCCAGCCGTAACCCCAGCGTTTCTTTTGAAACCAATATTTTTGCGTTATTATTCCCCTCTTTTCGTAAAGTTTAGCGCACAAGAATTGATACAGTAGTGATTGCCAGAAGGGTGATCGTCGACACCAGTGAAGAGATGGCCGAGGTGTCCCCCGCAGTTGGCACAGGTCACTTCGGTTCGCTGCATGCCGAGCGAATCATCGGGCGTCAGGACAAGTGCATCATTGCTGGCTGCTTCGGCAAAGCTTGGCCAGCCAACGAGTCCGGGCGCCTTCGACACATACTTTGTATCGCTCACAAATAGCACTGCCCCGCAATTTGCACACATATACATGCCTTCTCGCGATTCATGCAGCAACTCGCCAGTACCGGGTGCTTCTGTGCCCTTGCCAAACATCACGGCTTTTTGCTCATCTGTCAGATCGGGGTTCACCTGTTTCATGGCAAATCCTTGTACGTCTTTTCGTTACGACGATCGATGCGAATGATGTGGAAATCCTGTGCATTTTTTCGATACACGATGCGTAAGCGGGCTTTTCTCACTCGAAAAAGGTCAGCGTGTCCTTGCAATCTCTTTATATCAAGCCCGTATGTGTCGTCTAGTTTGATACGGAGCAGCAAGAGTTTTACCGTATCCCGTTCCCTCGACGAAAGTTTCGCAAGCAACTTCTTTATTTTATCTGCCATGACTAGAGTGCTTTCAGCAGTTCGTCGGCAGAAACTCCTTCGGCACTAATGCTGGTAAAATCAGCGATAGTCTCCCACTCGCCTTCTTCGTGTACTGGAGTCAGGCGGAAAATGGGCTTCGACCGTTTTACTACCGTAAAGCTACGACCCTGTGCAACCGCCTCGATATACTGCGGAAATTCCTCCCGAAGTTGCTTTAAATTCACATAGGTCGTTGCGTCATTCATGTCTAAAGTTTATCTAAAGTTTAACTTTGTGTCAAGCCTTCTTTTTCGTCCCCTTTTCTTTTGGTAAATCGAGCTTGTCTAGCTTAAAGAATTTTATGATGATGTAAATAGCCAACAGCACAAATAGAAAGTTTATGAACACATACATAAACTTGCCCCAAGCAAACGGTTCATCTCCAATGTACGCTTTTCGTTCCTGAAGCTTCGACCCAACAATAATGTTTAGCCATGGGTTTATAAAACTATCGACAAGCTGTTTTATAAGCCCCTGTGCTTGCTGACCGACGATAAAACCGACTGCTAGGCCGACCACCGCCTTCTCGCGCATAAAGCGGACAAATCCACCTACTTGACGACGCACAACCTCGTCCGGCTCATCGAGAATAGTCGAAATTGCCTGCTTGGTTTTACCTGTTTTTTCTTTCATATTATTCGTTTAGCTCCTCTCGTATTTTCATCCATAGTACACCCATTATGTTCTCGCCGTCACCTTCCGGTCCAGAGCCCCAGAACGAATCTGTCGGATGATTTTCGACAATCTTCCGACCACCAGTCATACGCAGGCAGTTACGGACATCTTCGTGCTGAGCTGCCTTTGCCCCTAACAGCTCCTCAATTACTTCCGCGCGCGTTTCAGACCAGTTTGACGATAGCCTACCCTGCCCCAGCGTCCGGTTTATCTGTATCGCAGCCCACGGACTCTGTGCCCGCAAAATCGCGCTGGCAATATCCGGCTCCGTGTCGGCAAATTTGCGCCATTGAAAGGCGTGCTCCACGGTCGAAAAACGCATACCCCAAATATCGACCGCATGTGCTGACCAATTACTCAGCGGATCGTATGCATGCGTGAAAAAGTACACGCAATCGTCCGTCTGGTACGTCAACTGCTGGTCAGGCTCTGGATACATTACATCCTTTCGGGGGCGGATATGCCGAGAAGCTCGAGGCCGTTTTTGAGGGTTCCGGCATATGCTTCAACCAGATGGCGGCGAAGTTGCTCGCGGTCATCACCGATGACACGGTTTTTTTCATAAAACCGGTTAAACTCTTGCGCCAGTTCGTACAGATAGGTACAGATGTGGTGCGGCATAAGCTCAACGGTTGCTTTTTCGATAACCTCTGGGTATTCGGTAAGTTTGCGTACGAGCAGCCGCTCATCAGGCTGCAGATCCACTTTCCTGTCATCTTGAGCGGATTCGGCTTCCTGCAAGGAAGTCGGAGAAGTCGAAAGATCCTCTGCTGGCCGAGGAGATTCTTCGCTGCCGCTCAGAATGACACCATCAAGCTTTGACTTTAGCATTTCGACTTTGGAATTTGTTTGGTTATTGTGATTTGATTCTTGGGATTTTGCGAGGATTGAGCGGGCGCGGGCGTGGGCATACTGGAGGTAGGGGCCACTGTTGCCTTCAAGTGCAACTGATTCCTTCGGGTCGAAGACGATGTCACCGCCAATCCGGTTTTTGAGAAATGAATACTTCACAGCAGCCAGCATTGTCAGTTCATTATTCTGTCCTGTGGCCTCATGATTTGCTTCGCCTGCGGCATCCAGTACATCAACTGCCCGAAGGAAATTACCTTTACGCGAGCTCATTTTTACCCCACCAGCTAGTTTTACGTTGCCATGGGTGATGTGCCGTGTCCGCTGGGTGAGGTTTGGCTCAAACTGTTCGATTGCCTTTAGCACAACCTTCATGTATTCAATAATGTCGTTTCCGGTGATGATGACCGAGCTATCGAAATGATAATCTTCCCATTTTTTCATACTCAGGCCGACGTCTTTGGCCTCGTAAGTCGGTAAGCCTTCGCTGTTTATAAAAACTCGGGTGTGCAGGCCGTGTGCTTCACCGTCGAAAACGACGGCGCCATCGGACTCTTTGAAAACACCCTTCGCCAACTGTTCTTTAACGACCGCTAGGCCAATACCAGCCGTTTGGCTCTCTGGATAGTACCGCTCAAAGCCACTGCCAATTCGGGCATAAAATGCATCAAAATAGTCATAGCTCCACTGACGACACGTCCAATATATCTGTGCGAAGGCAGACTCATGATCGTCATCATTATGCAGCTGGTAAACCCGCTTGTTGAGGGCAATGATTTCACCGCGGGCTGCCTCATCATCTTCGTATGCATTCGTCCCGGCGACATAGCAACGCGCCATCCATTCGGATCGTTCAGCCACAGGAACCTCTGCCAGTTTATCTGGGTTTTCACCGCTCAGCTCGCGCACAATTGCCCACATGGTCTTGCCGACATGCAAACCCACATCGCCACCAAAATTTACTCTGTGTACCCTGGCGCCTGCATGCTGAAGTATATTTGAAATGGCGTCACCTACAATGCTTGTATAAAGATGCCCGGCATGCAGAACTTTAAATGGGTTTGGGTCGGAATACTCGGTCACGATTGTGTGACCTTGCAACGGACGCCCTAGTGTCTTATTCAATGAGGCGAATAGTGCGCTGTTGCTTAACGTTAAGTTCAGAAATCCAGGCCCAGCTACGGAAACATCGGCAATTCGCTCGTCTAAACGAAGTTTTTCCGCAATCTCCTCACCAATCTCACGAGGACTTTTACTAATCTGCTTAGCAAGTTGCAAAGCAACATTCGATGCAAAGTCGCCAAATTGCACCTCTGGCCGTGTGAGCTCTACCAGCACTTCAATGCCGAATAGATCTTGTACCGCACTTGCAACCGCTCGTTCCAGCTCGCTTTTCATACGCTGTAGTATAAGAGTTATTGGTCGGTTGCTCAACTCTGCACCATTCTGTATAGTCAAACGATAGCTAATACATGGAGATACTCGTGAATAACGATCATAATTACGCTGTCATCGTCGCAGGTGGCTCTGGTACTCGTCTGTGGCCCGTGAGTCGGCAAGAACTGCCAAAACAGATGCAAAGCCTGGTGAGTGAGCATTCGTTACTTGAAGATACTTTTGAACGCTTGCAAGGCGTTTACGCTGTCGATCACATTTTGGTCTCGACTACAGCGAACTATGTAGAAAAGATCAAACAGCTTTTACCCGAAATCCCAGCAGAAAACTTCGTTGTCGAGCCCCTGGCTAAGGGTCCCGCTCTGGCGTTTGCTCTTTTCGCCGAAGTGATTATGCGACGCGACCCAGAGGCAATCATCTTCTCGATGGCATCTGATCACGCAATAGCTGAAAACGATGCTTTCCAGAATGTCTTACGTCAAGCGCACGACTATATCGCCGCGCATCCTGACCAAATTGGACTAGTTGGCGTAAAGCCAACTCGTCCAGACACTGGACTCGGTTACATAAAAGTTGACGCGATGATAGAGCCCAATCCGCAAGTGTATTCTGTCGAGAAATTTATAGAAAAACCAAGCTATCCGGTGGCAAAGCGATACGCGCAAAGCAGCGACTTTTTTTGGAATGTTGCATATTACTGCTTTGCGGCAAAGACTCTTTTGCAGGCTTACGAAGAAGCTAGCCCGAAAAGCGTTGCCGGCGTACGTCAGTATCTAGACGAAGGTGAGATACTAGCTTTTGAAGAAGCCCCGAAAATGGTGCATGAAATCGAGGTGATAAATGCTCGCAAATTTCCACTTGTCCTTTTCCCGGCAGAATTTCATTGGGATGATATAGGAAACTGGAGTGCCTTGCATGACCTTCTTGCTGACACAAACGGAAGTGCAAGCCGCATTGTAGCCGATGCTCCGCATCACATCGACATCGACAGTCATGGTTGCATGGTGCGCGCCGAAAGCACAACAAAACTTGTCGCAACTATTGGGTTAGAGAATATTATCGTCGTTGACACCGCAGATTCACTGCTCGTCATGCATAAAGACCATAGCCAGGACATCAAAGCAGTAATTGAAGAAATCAAGCAACGTGGTTTAGAAAAATACCTGTAGGAGAAACGGTTTGGACTATTTTACCCCAGAAGCAAAATATAAAATTGAAACATCAGATAAAAAGATTGCTCACATCGTACTAATAGCGACAAAACCGGACATCATCAAACAAGCCCCCATTTACCATGAACTTTTAAAGCGAGGTGAACTTGTGCTTCTATGTCACACTGGTCAACATTACGACTTTCGCTACAGTGGTGGCATGTTAGAAGAGTTTGGGATTACACCTGACATTTTGTTGGATATAGAAGGTTCGCTCAACGCAAAAATTGCACAGATGATTGAGCGGTTTGGCGAAGTCATTGAAGGGTTGAAAGCGCAAGGGAAAACACCAATCCCATACATTCACGGGGACACCAGCACTTCGATGGCTATTGGTCTAGGCTCCTATATGCACCGAGTTGCCTGTGTGCACGTTGAAGCTGGTATCCGCACACTGACACCAAAACGCGATGTGTACGAAAAATTTTACGCCGATTTTAATGCGGGCAAGTTCGACTGGGACGAGTACTACGCCGCCCAACAAGTACGCGCAAACTTTGAGCAGGGCAGCATGGAACCCTTCCCCGAACAGTTTAATACACGTGTTTCAGAACCTGCGTCCGGCTACCATGCCGCAGCTGTTGAACTAGATAAAGAATTTATGTTGAACGAAGGCTTCACCCCGAGCACGATTGAAGTCACCGGTAATACTGTCGCGGACGCAACTCAAGCGGCCATCGCAGACGCAGCGCAATCAACCATTCTGGAAAAATATCCCCAGCTCGGCAGCGGTGAGTTCATACGATTCTGCATACATAGGCGCGAGAACACACAAGATAAAAAGCGCTTCACCGTACTGATTGAAGCCATGGAAAAATTAGTTCGCAAGGGTCGGTCGGTACTCCTTATATCTCTGTTCGGTACCGAAGAAGCTATTGATACCTATGGCCTGAGAGAACGCATTGAAACACTCGCCAAGGACTACCCAGAAACCTTCATTTACTCAGACGTCTGGCCGTACTACCGAGATGTGATTTTTGCTATGCAACGCTGTGCGGCTGTCGCGACGGACTCCGGCAGCATGCAAGAAGAAATGAACATTATCGGGGTACCCTGCGTAACGCTCCGTTTTGGCAGTGACCGTGGCGAGTCCATCTTGGCTGGTGCAAATGTACAAGCTCCACCCATTAGTAGCGATTTTGTCGTCGCCATCATCGAAGGAGCGCTTCACAACAAGGCCATGGCTTCCGTCGGCAACATATACGGCGAAAAAGTTTCAGGAAAAATTGTAGATGGCGTACTGGCTCGGGCAACCGAGGACCACGGCCTCTTTCAAACCGAAGAAGCCCGAATTGGTCTTTCGCTATAATTCTACCTGTTTAACGCCTCTTTGAAGTGTTCGATAATATCTATCGGCGCTGGGTCTTCGCCACTGCGTAAAGCCGTGTAAATCGTAACATAGTCTCCGAACAGACTCGCCCAGAGAACATGCTCTAGTAGTGTGGATCCCTGTGCTTCTATCATAAATGAATTTGGCCGAGTTTTTGCAAGTAATTCTTCCGCTACCCGAAACCGCGTTCGTATTCGTGGGTGTTCGAACGAGCTGTGCAGGTCGATAACAACATATGGCTTGTGTTCCGGGTGACGCAACCAGCCGACTATCTCATTATGGTTGAACTCCGGCAACTGACCGCACCAAGCAATTTGCTTCGCATTTTCGTTAAAGCCTATTTTCCATTTGTAAGCAGCTGGTGCAAGTTTATGACCAGAATATATGACGACTGACTTCCCGACGCACTTCTCTGCCAATTGTTTTGCTGGATTTCGTGAAGTCGGTACATGCGGTTCAAGCTCTTTTGCAACTTCGGTCAAAAAATCTGCCGCTTGAGCCAGCTCTCCCATGTCACCCCAGAACAAATCTGCCGCCTGCAAGATACTCAGCAGCGCCTTGAAATTATACCCAACCACAAAACGAGGCTGAACTACTTTCGGTAGTGTTACAAGAGAATATCCTCGCTGTGCAGCAAGCTCTGCCAATTTGCCACCACTAGCGATAACTGCTAGCTGGGCTCCCTTGGATTCCGCTTCATACAATGCAGATATGGTTTCTTCAGTGTTTCCAGAGTAACTACTGATAATCACAAGTGTTTTTACCCCAATATATGCCGGCAAATTATAGTCGCGAACAACTTCAAATGGTACGCGCATAGTTGGCCAGGTTTGGACGAGTAGCGCGGCTAAAGCCGAGCCGCCCATCCCAGCGTAGACAACATTTACTATTTCCTCGGTGGGAGTAAAGGCTGGAAAAGGCTGGATTTCCGCGCGCAACTGATCGGCAAACCGCCCTACCTCAGAAAGCGTATGCTGGCTATCAAGTTTTGCGAGCGCTGCGACATCGTCCAACATCCCACCCCCTAGTGCTTATGCTTTTCATTTGTTATTATATCCATTGTAAATTGATAACTTCTAAATTGAAACTGCTCGCAAGTGCCGGGCAAGGGGGTGGAAATGCTTTTTGGACATCAAGACGATTCAACACAAATGCCAAATGGAACAGTCGCCGAACCGACAACCACGCAAGCTGCGGACACGAGCATAACAACTCCTACAGAGTCCACAGACGTAGTTTCAACATCGACACCAAGCACACCTACTTTTGACAACAACCCACTTGCCGATGAAACTCAGCCCCAAGCAAGCGCGAACGACGCTTCAGAATCAAGCCCAGTCGATACCTCACCAGCAGAAAGCACTGCGTCACAACCCAGCCCATCCCCTAGTGAAAACGACTTACTGGGCCTCAAACAAGAAGCCCTTGGTCATTTGACTCCGTTGGTGAACCATCTTGAGCAGTCACCGGAAGAGAAGTTCCGCACCACAATGATGATGATCCAGAGCACCGACAACCAAGCTCTCCTGAAAGACGCTTTTGAAGCCGCAAAAGCTATCACTGACGACAAAGCTCGTGCACAAGCCCTTTTAGACGTGATTAACGAAATAAATTATTTCACACAAAAGACAAACGAATAAGTTTGCACGGGTTGCGGGTTGCGAGCACATATTGGATACTTACTGTCATATGGTCGAAAAAAACTGGCACCGAGCCAACACAATTTTGCTTGTAGCGATTGTTCTTTTAAACAGCTACGTTATTGCGCTACCCATCTTGCCGGGTATTTCGTTCTGGTGGCAAAATCGAGGCGGTTCGGCTGAAAAGGTACTCGCTGAGCGGCTAAAAAAGCCGTCTTTCACCCAGGATACCAAATCTACCCCTGAAGAGTTTCACGCGGGACCGAATCAGGACGGCCTCATTATACCTAAAATGTTGCTTGATACGCCGCTCATAGAAGGCCCCGAACAAGACGGTTATGCGCTCCTGAACAAAGGGGCTTGGCGTTTACCATTTGCCAGCAGCCCCGACAAAGCAGGCAACACGGTTATAGCCGGGCATCGCTTCAGCTACACCGGCCCGCGCGGCATATTCTACTTTTTGAATAAACTCGAGCCAGGAGATGACATAGGGTTGTGGTACCAAGGAAAACTCTACCGTTACACTGTGGAGAGCAGCCGTACGCATGCCGCGACCGATACCTATGTACAAGAGGCAACAGCAGATACCCGGCTTACTCTCTACACATGCACGCCGCTATGGAATCCCATAAATCGACTCGTAGTCGTCGCAAAAATAGTTCCGGAGGAAACACTATGACCGAAAAAACGAAATTCTTTATACTGCTCGGCTTGCTCGCGCTCAGCATAGGTCTGCTGCTCTACCTGAACAGTAATGCTCAAAATATTCTAATAAGCTGATTACTTGACTTGTTTTGCGGGACGGCGCCAAACCCGAACTATCATTGCTGCAAGTACAATCAGAGCGGCCAAGCCAACAAATGCGACAACCATAGTTCCCGTGTCAGCTAAACCGCCACCAGATGTTCCGCCAGCGCCAGTTGCAGCACCACAAACGCCAGTGCTGTCGTACTGAGAGTTATTGTAGGTACATTCGCCATAAGGTGCTGCAAAATTTGTCGGGGCTAGTTGATATAGTTGTTTCATAATGCTTTTCTCTTGTTTAAGGTTGTACTGTTATGATATCATCATTATAGCATTAGCGCTAAAAAGTAGAGGGAAATTATGTTTACACAACTCGCAATACTTGATCTTTCGACACCAAGCCTGATTATTCTACTCATCATCGTCCTGCTGTTATTTGGTTCAAAGAAGCTGCCTGAACTTTCGAGAAGCCTGGGTGAGTCGGCTCGTGAATTACGAAAAGGCATGAACAGTGAAGAGGACAAAAAGAAACAATCGAACAGCCAAGACCAAAATCAGGCCTAGTAGTCCAGTCAGTGACAGAGCGCCGCTTTCCGCGCACCTTCGCGAGGTGAAACGGCGTTTGTTTTATGTTGCGATGTCTATAGCTATCTGCAGCGCCGCAGTCTATAGCATTGAGCGCAAACTCATAGATATCTTGCTCGCACCAAGCCAGGGTCAGCACTTCGTATATACGTCGCCCATGGGTGGAATAAACTTCCTTTTCAACGTGTGTTTTTATTTTGGAATAGCGTTGAGCCTACCAGTGATTATGTACAACTTGCTAAAATTCTTGCAACCAATAATAAAAGGTGCAACTCAGCGGTTTGTTGTCGGATCGAGCATTGCATCCGGCTGTATCGGGATTGGCGGAATACTATTTGGTTACTTTGCTGGTTTACCAGCAGCCCTTCACTTCCTCTTGAAGCAACAGTTTCATAACGGCCAAGTTGAGGCCATGATTAGTATTGAAAAATATTTTTCATTCGTCGTTGCCTACATGTTCGGCGCGGCGCTCATGTTCCAGCTACCACTACTGCTTGTTATCATCAACCGCATTAAACAGCTCACACCGAAACAGATGTTCAAATATGAGCGAGCTGTGATCCTGTTTTCATTTGTGTCAGCTTTTATCATGAATCCAACTCCGAATGTGGTCGACCAGATGCTCACGGTAATTCCAGTCATTATTTCGTATCAGGTAGGCATTGTGCTTGTGTGGCTCATCAATAAAAGAAGTGCCAGACGTCGCTACGCAACACTATTTGACCAGGATGAGGCAGCCCGTCTAGCACGGCTAGAGCTGGCTCGTAAAGCTTCCCGACTTCCCAACGAGATTTTTTCCGTACAGGAACAGACAAACAAGTCTGATCAAGTCAATACGTTAAGTACGGGTTTGAAGGTGACATCATCGAGACCTGTTGTACAAACCTCGACTCCGCGATCCACGCGACCAGTTTCGCCAAAATATATCAACCCACGGCCCGGTTATGTAAGCACTGGCGGAAGAGTTCTGCAAATATAGGCTTGACATAGGCACAATGCCGTATTACACTTGTGCTTGACATAATAAAATAAACAGGTTCATCTCGCAATGAAACAACAACTCGACGCACTTATGCAAAAAGAAGTAAGCCGAAAAGAATTTTTAGGTATGAGCGGCCTAGCCGTTGCATCTGTTTTTGGTCTAGGCGGCATACTAAAAATGCTGAATGGTCAAAGTCTATTCGGAACCAAATCTTCACGAGGCTACGGCAGTACTCCATACGGAAAATAAATTACACCACCCCGTAACCGTAAAGAGGCCTCCAAGGGTCTCTTTGACTTTTTAGCCTCATTATGGTAATGTTTATATATGTTTAATCAATTTAGTCAGCATCGTCCTTTCAGCCCGAGTAATCAGCCGCGGCGAGCGCCTGGCAAGCCTTTCGTTTCAGGCTCAAATTCTCAGGGAAGCTTCTCTGCACAGATCCGCCCTGATTTTATGAAACCGCAACAGCAAAGTGGTGGTGCAACACAGCCCGTATCTGTACGGAAGTCCCGCATAAAACCAGACGCATTCCAAAGTATGTCACCGCAAAATCAGCGTGCGGCACTCTTTGACCAAGCTCGCCAGCAGGCGGCGCAGCTGCATCAAGCTAGCTACCAGACGCTGCGAAACCCTAGCTCTGCCCTTCCTGGTGGCCTGAGTGAAAAACAACGCATGGATTTTTCTATGTTACAGCGGAGTGATCCGATGGCCGCTCAGGCACAGCTGCAACAATACCAGCGCACTTCAGACATTCGCTATAACAAACCCGGCACAACTGCGCCACCCGCCGCTGGCTCCGGACTCACATACCGTCGTCCACCAGGCGGTCCTACCGGCCCCCGCCGCTCCTTCGGTGCCTAAAGGCCTATGCGAATTGTTGACTTTATGATAAGATAGTACTATGTACAGTGTACACTTCTTTACGGCTTTAACACGTCCTGCGCCCTATGACATACGGGGTTGTTCTTGAATATTGTCTAATTTAGTAAAGCCTTAGCAGCCCCGATTACCGGGGCTTTTTTATATACCGCAAAGGACTTACTATGAAACCGAAATATTTACCTGTGATAGGACTTCTCTCTGGCATCGGACCGCTGGCCGGAGCGGATGTGTATCGAAAGATGCTTGCCTATGCATCTTCGACATACGACGCTGCTGAGGATAGCGACTACCCAACCATCCTGCTTTTCAACCGTGGTATACCTGGTGTTGGCGACACGGCCGATCCTTCAGATATCTTCAAGGACGAGTTATGTCGTGGGATTGCACGGTTGCAAGCTGGTGGCGCCACGGTCATCGGCATTGCGTGTAACACCGCACATATGTACTATGAAACATTCCCCGTAAAGCGGGGTAGCGTTACGCTGCACCTGCTCGATGAGGTTGCCAAGCGAGCTGCAGACGACAAAGGTAAGATTCTCATTTTGAGCTCACATACTACAAGAACTCATGGATTGTACAAACACTTTCTCGATGTTCATAATGTTACCGCGGCGCCAGTGCCAAACAGGTTACAGCACATTCTCGACGAGGTTATCGGTCGGGTTATGGCACACGACGTAGCTACGGCAGGACATATACTAGACGATGTCCTGACCTATGCCCTGGTCAAAGGGTACAAAACAATTATTGCTGGCTGCACCGAGCTGCCTTTAGCACTTGCCGCATCGAAGCTTGCAAGTCACTTCGAAATAATTGATTCAAACCAAGTTCTCGCCGAGTCATTAGTTGACCTGTACTACATCGCCTACGAATCACACTGTTCCTCAGGAAAATGAACACCTATCATACACGAGTTTCGCACCAGCCAGCCAGCCGTCCAGCAAAGCTGGCCGCACCGCTGACTTACTAATACCCCACGAAACAGGTTTCGTGGGGACCCCGTTCTTTGACTCCTGCACATTTTTCCTATCCAGTACTTACTCATCGTACTAAAGTACAGATCCTTCCGTGCTTCTAGGAGAAAAAGCACATGAGTTCAAAGTGCGAAACTCGTGACAAGAAAGATCAGGCATCCCATCCCATCCCATCCCATCCCATCCCATCCCATCCCATCCCATCCCATCCCATCC
>CAYROK010000004.1:0-32487 GCA_964425975.1 uncultured Candidatus Saccharibacteria bacterium | reverse complement strand
CATAAAGCATTGTACTAGCTACATTCCCATGCCGCCCATATCAGGCGCAGCGGCGGCTTTCGGCTCGGGAACTTCTACGACGAGTGCGCCCATGGTCATGCTGGTACCAGCAATAGAAGCAGCGTTTTGCAGCGCCTCTTTGGTTACACGGGTCGGGTCGACGATTCCAGCAGATTTGAGATCGACCAATTTACTTGGGTTATTGACGTCGACACCCTGGCCAGCTTTGGCCTTTTTGACCTGTGGCAACCATTCGTCGGCGTTTAGACCAGAGTTGCTCATGAGGATACGGAATGGCTGCTCAAGAGCTTTCACGAGGAGGCCGCGTCCGGCTGCAACCGC
The DNA here is from genome assembly GCA_964425975.1 of uncultured Candidatus Saccharibacteria bacterium. Taxonomy (GTDB): domain Bacteria; phylum Patescibacteriota; class Saccharimonadia; order Saccharimonadales; family UBA4665; genus JAGXIT01. Next base: position 32,145 of record CAYROK010000004.1, on the reverse strand, counting down.
ATCGTCATCGTCAGATGTTGATACGCCAGCGGCAAGATTTACGAGAGTAACACCACCGCCGGGCACGATGCCCTCGGCTAGCGCAGCTTTTACCGCGGCTACAGCGTCATCCACACGATATTTCTTTTCCTCTATCTCGGTTTCGGTGGCACCACCGACTTTGATGACCGCAACGCGTCCTGACAGAGCAGCATGGCGCTTCTGGTAGTTTTCGCGGTCGTATTCGCTACTGGCAGCATCTGCTTGGGAAGCAATTTGCTTCATGCGTGCTTTGACATCTGCGTCCGATCCGGCACCTTCGATAATGGTTGTTTCGTCTTTGCCGACGATAACCTTGCGAGCCGTGCCCATGACGTCGAGCTCGACGTTTTCAAAGTTCATACCACGATCTTCGGTAATCACCTGTGCACCGGTGAGGATAGCGATGTCCTCGAGCATTTCCTTGCGCTTATCACCAAAGGCAGGCGCTTTGATGGCCACGGTGTTAAAGACACCCTTCAGGCGGTTCAGTACAAGTGTACCGAGCGCCTCACCCTCGACGTCTTCAGCAATGAGCACGAGATCTTTCTTGCCAGCCTGCGCGAGCTTCTCGAGCAGTGGCAAAAACTCTTGGACGCTGGTAACTTTCTTGTCGGTGACGACCACAGCTGGCTTGTTATAGACAGCCTCCATACGGCTAGTGTCAGTCACCATGTACGGGCTCACGAAACCGCGGTCAAAGGTGAAGCCTTCTACCACTTCGCTCTCAAGACCTAGTCCCTGCCCTTGCTCGACTGTCACCACACCATCGCGGCCGACTTTGTCCATAACATCGGCGATTAGGTCACCAATGGCACTATCGCCAGCCGAGATAGTCGCAACTTCTGCCACGCGCTTTTTATTACCCTGAATGTCCTCACTCATACCCTCGAGCTTCGTGATGACTTCGTGCGCAGCCGCTTCGAGACCTTTGCGCAGCAGCATCGGGTTGTGGCCAGCGGCAATGAGTTTATTTGCTTCGTTCAAGATATGGTAGGTCAAAACCGTAACAGTGGTCGTACCGTCACCGGCGACGTCGTTCATTTTGTTTGCAGCTTGCTTAATGAGTTCAGCGCCAACTTTGTAACCCAAAGTTTCGTCGTCGACATCAGCTATCTCAACACCCTTTGCCACCGTCACGCCGTCGTGCGTAACACTCGGTGCTCCGTAAGACTTAGAGATAACGACATTGCGGCCTTTTGGACCCATGGTCGTTTTGACTGCATTGTATAAAATCTCTGCCCCAGCCAGTACTCGTCGACGGGCTTCATCATCGTAAAAAACCTTCTTTGCCATACGTTATTTCCCCTTCTTTTCTAAAATCTTTTCGAGTCTTGTTAGTGCTTCTGCGGTACGAGCTGTGTTCCGTTCGACGTGAAATGCCCAGATGACCGCAAATACGAAAACAACTGCGCCAAATAATGTCTCCATGGTTATCCTTTCACGGTAGCGAGCACATCTTGCTCTTGTACCAATAAATACGTTTCGCTCTCGACCTTCACTTCAGTCTGGCTGTAGCTTTTGTAGATAATCCGCTCACCGACTTTTACGCTTTTCACGCCGGGTGCAACTGCAACGACTTTCGCAACTGTCGGTTTTTCCTGCGCGCCGCCCGGTATGTATAGGCCGCTCGCTGTTTTCTTGGCCGCCTCTTCTGTCTGGGCGACGATGTAATCCGCCAAAGGCTGGATAGGTACACTCATGGGTTATCCTCCGTTACGTTCTAAGCGTTAGCACTTCTCGCAATAGAGTGCCAACGCGTTAGCACTCACTATACCCGACTGCCAATTGCAGGTCAATACCTTGCCGTTTTAGTGGCATGAGACGCTACTATGCATATAGGTTCAGGTATCCATTACGGCACATGAACACTTAGGCGACATCCTGTAAGACTTTTCTGCTGATTTTGGTATAATTCGAGCCAATGGAGCCACGATTGAATAAAACCGTCCTCCTGTCCGGAGCCGAGTATTTCGATGACGGTCAAGCTATAAACCCTTTTATGGATAGTTCTCTGGTAGTCGATGCAGCACAAGCTGTTGCCGAACATACTGCACTGAAACTCGCTCTTCGTTCGTCTGGAGTGACCGTGCTAGAAACCCCTGCCCCGCCAAGCTTACAGGACGGTGTTTATACCGCAAACTGGGCGCTGGTACGTGGTGACAAAGCCGTATTAGCCAGCCTGCCACCATCTCGACAGGGCGAACAGCCGTATGCAAAAGCAGCCCTTGAAAACCTTGGGAAACGCGTATACGAAGTGCCCGCTGGGCTCAAATTTAGCGGGCAGGGCGATGCTTTGCCATGTGGTAATTACCTGTTTTGTGGCAGCGGTTACCGCTCAGATGCCCTAGTGCAGCCATTTTTAGCTGAAATACTCGGCTACAAAATCATCGGGCTGCAGACCATACCACAAACAGATGCGGCTGGAGCGCCGGTCACAAATCCCGTTTCTGGATGGCCAGACAGCTATTTTTACGATCTTGACCTTGCCCTAGCTGTCCTGAAATCCCCCGAGGCAGGCCAGAAAGGTCTCATAGCTTGGTGCCCCGAAGCATTTCTGTCCGAAAGCCGAGAGAAACTTCGTACTTTTACAGAGGTAGATAAAATAGAAGTCAGTCTGACTGAAGCCAAAGAGGCTTTCGCGTGTAACCTGGTCAGCACCGGTGAAGCAGTGGTCATGAGCGCCAGCGCACCGGAGCTCCAGACCGCCATAGAAGCACATGGCTTGCGTACGATTCCTCTATCCATGCCAGAACTCGCCAAAGGCGGTGGCTTTATCCGCTGCACCACGCTTACCCTTGACAATTGAATGAATTTGTATTTAATGAAGTAATGCTCCTCTTCCCCTGTGAGAAAAACTCCTTCCCGGCCGCACCTAGTTTGACTGAGCCATATGCAAGGCAACCAGATCAGAGAACGTTACGGACGAATGGCGAACGTGTCCTGGCGGCAGCCGGCGTGACCTTGGCTACACTTGCGTCAATTGTCAAAATCGATAGCGCTATAACCCCAATTTGGGAGGCTGGCCTTGGCCGTCCGGAAGCTCGTATTGAGCGTATCGTAGGTGAGACGTTACCGAGTGACACCCTCATAACAATCGCCACAACCCCCGGTTTTAACGCTAACTATGACGACATGGCTCAGGCAAAAAAAGGAGTCGCCGAGGAGTACAACGCACGATTGGTCTTTGCCCGAAACGGCAACAAGGATGTGCAGCCAGAAACAATCGCGTCCCTCATATACCAAGACATGCCTAAGCAAAAGAATGACCGTTTTGGCGAATATATGCAATCAAGTGTGCTCGTGCTCGATGGTCATAGTATGGGCGGTAAGGTTGCCTTGTGGGTGGCTGCCTGGTTCGTACAGAATTACCCTGAAATACAGATTACAGTCGTCCTCGATTCTTCACCAAACGATATTACTGACGTGCAAGGATTTGCAGCGCAATCAGTCGTACGTGGTCTGAGCGCTGCCGCCCCGAAAAAGGATTTTTCAGCTCCAACCCCAAGTATTGGTCCGGGCGTGAGGTTCCTAGCAGAATCAATCAATCGTCTTTCAGAAGAACCAATGCGCGCAATCACAGATAAACACTTACTTTTCGACACGTTGAGCGACAAATTTCGTAATCTAGGGGCAAATAATCAGCCTCTCGGAAACAGCGCTTTGAGTGAACAGGCAAACATCATCAACACACCGTTTTCCCCTGAGCTTGTGCAAATTATCCAAGCCGCTGGCGTAGATATTATCCGGCTGTCGCCCGAACTAGACACCACCGTTTATAACGACTCCTCAGTCGCTGGCTATTCGCGCCTATTTGGCAAGGATTTCTGCAACCTTCCTGTCCCAGGCGCCACACACGGTAGCCCGAACGAACCCAAAAGTCACGAGGCTTACATGTATCGCTGGCGCCAAATCCTCGGTGACATCATAGGGCTTCAGCCTCGAGATACTCTACTAGAAAAGTACACTGGGCGGATTTTCATTCCGGCACAGAAAAGTTCCACCCTGGATAGGTCTCCCCGAAAACCGCTTTCCGAAATTTGCAATACCCTTCAATGAACTAGCACCCGACTATGCAGAGCTTGTCACCCTGCACTGCAACTCAGCGTTCCAGGGAGTCTCCCTGGAACGTGTAGCGAAGGGCCTCTTTGGCGGTCTCTATTTCATCCCACGGGATTGAAATGACGCGTTCGGGGTCAGTGTCGTCTTGTTTTAAGTGGCGGAGTTCGGCGGCACGAGGGCCGTTGCGCAGAATGTCTTTTTCGTGGCCTTTGCCGAGCAGCAGCACAGCGTCATCCTTACTGCTCGCACGAGATACCGCGAATTGAATTGCTTCCGTTCTATCATGCACGAGAAAGAGGTTTTGCTCACGCACTTTCCCAGCCTTTTCCGCTCCGGCAGCAATCTGCTGCAGTATCTCCTGTCCGTCGCAGTCACGGTCATCTTCCTCCGTCACTACGACTTCGTCGGCGTACTTCCCCGCCAGCTCGCCCTGCACCGCCCGCTTTGCTTCATCTCGCCTTCCCGCCGAACCAAACATGACGACCAGCTTTCCTTTCACAACCGGGCGTATGTCTTTGAAAAGTTTTTCAAAACTATCTGGCGTATGCGCATAATCGACCACTACTGAAAATGGCTGCCCTTCGTCCAACGCCGTCATACGCCCTTCAACGCCACCAAGTGAAGCCACCCCCTGCTCAATCTGCTCGCGCGTCAGCCCCACCGCCTGCCCCACGCAAACTGTTGCCAACGTGTTGTACACGTTGAAACTCCCCGGCAAACGGCTTGAAATACGGTATGTTTCCGTACCCGCCGTGGCAGTGTACGTAATGCCATCAGCCCGAAGCTGCACGTCCGTAGCCCGTACATCGCCTGCCTGAACGCCGTAGGGCACCCTATTTTCCGTTGCCTCACCAAACTCGACACTTTGAGGGTCGTCGGCATTGACCACACCCAGGCGCCTTCCACGCGCGTTACGCTGCGTTATTTCAAACAGACGCCGCTTTGCCGCCCGATAATTTTCAAAAGTTTTGTGATAGTCCAAATGCTCGTGCGTGATATTCGTGATAACCGCGATGCTGTAGGGCACGCCCCATGTCCGGTACTGCGCCAGTGCATGAGAGGTCGTTTCCAGAACCAGCCACTCCATACCTTCGGCTTTCATCTTTTTCAGCCGAATCATCAGCTCACGCGGCCCAACGTTTGTCATATGATGTACCTGCGGCTCAATGTTTTTGCCTACGCCGTACGCTACCGTTGTCATCATCCCAGCTTTATAACCGGCTTCGACCAACATATGATGGATGAGAAATGTAGTGGTCGTTTTACCATTTGTACCTGTTACACCTACCACCTTCAGCCCCCGAGCAGGAAAACCGTAAGCCACGTTCCAAAACACCGCTTCAGCCAGATGCCCAAGCGGCGACACTTTCTCAAACAGCCCCACCGGCACCATTCGCTTTACCACACTCCGTATCTGCATACTCTACAGTATACAAAAAGCGGCGCGTTTTCCCGCGCCGCTCTATTGATATACCCTTGTGATTAAAGGCCGAGCAGTTTCTTTGCTTCTTCAGTGTCTAAGCCAAGTTCAGCTGCCTTACGTGCGGCTTCTGCCGCCACTTCGGGTCGCCAATGGAACGTGCCTGGAGCAGATATACCGAAGTCTCCAGCTTTACGAACATAGGATTCTCCGGCTTCAGTGAAGAAATCTCCGTTAAACATCTTTGCAAGATGGTTATACACTTCGCCCACCTGGCCTTTACTGCCTGTTATGCCAAAGCTGGATAGCAGCTCGCTGGTTTCCTGACGATACGTACCGCCTTTCGATACATTGGCAGTGAGTAGCTGGCTGACTTTCTCTGCATTTTCTGCAGCCTTGCCCGCAGCTTCATCAATTACGCCACTACCATGAGGCTTGACAAACAGACCCTCTACAGACGCACTGTCCACATTGCCCTGTTTGATTGAGTTATAGAGTGCTATCCCTGCGCCTGTTGCAACCAGCGCTCCAACAGCTAGCGCTACTCGCCCTTTACGTCTAGTAGCCCAGTGCAACGCATCTACAACGCGGTCGTTGCTTCGACTTCCGAAATTCGCCAGAGCTGTACGCACCTGCTCAAAACGTCTTTTTTGAGGCCCTGGCAATGGTTCAGGAGCGTGGTAGCCGCGGTCAGTGCTTCCAACTTCTACGGAGCCGTCTCGCACACAGTCACTAAAATTTCCCCGAAAGAAACTTTGATTGCCTACTATACCGTCAGCACTAGATACTGGTGTAGGTATGCTGGCGCGCTCTCCTGCTGTATCTTGCGAACCTTCAGCTGAGCCTAACTCAACCGGGACATCCTCTACCGTACCTTGAATAGTTGCCGGTTCGCTTAGCTCCACTGGAGCTGGCACTTCTGTGCCTTTAGGCGCGGTATGAGATGCAGCGCTTGCACGAGAAGGAGACTGCATATGGAATGCCTTCAAAGCCGCCACCGTTGCCGCCTGATTCAAGCGGGTTTGTGTAGAGGGCTTACGTACATGAACTTGACGCTCTTTGTGTCCAGCGTGCGCAGCATCTTCCGCTTTCGCAGCCTCTTTTTTACGCTTTATACCGAGTTCACCGCCCATTTCGAGACGTTCTTTGTATGAAGCACTGTTGTGCGTATCGCGTAGTTCCGTCTGGCGCGGCGTTCGGGCGTCACGCAAAGCATCGGCACCCTTGCGCCATTCTTCTGCGGCAGTAGCAGCCGCTGTCTTGCGTTCGTTGCGCTCACGCTGTTTGCCCAGCAAATCCTGGAGGCGCTCATGACGTGCGTCTGAAGCCGCCTTTTTTTGACGGGCAGCTTCATCCTGCTGAGCTTGACGCTCTTTTGCAGCAGCTGCTAACTCGCCGAAACCTTTGAAGCCGAGGCGCATAACATCTTCGTGGCTCAGGCCAGTTGCCTTACGATAATCTGGTCCAGCAGCATGCTCGGAGAGCTTTGCAGTGTTCAGGCGATCCATAGCTGCCTCTCGAGCTGCCACGCGTTCACCTTCAGCTTTTTCTCGTGCGACTTCACCTGGGTGACGAACACCTTCTGTGTTCAGACCTGCTAGTATTTGTTCGCTATGGCCAATAATATTCTCCTGTTGCCCAGCGCTAATGAAATGACCCATAGAGTCGTGTGCGCGCCCTACAGCATCAAGTACTCCCGCTCTTTGCAAAGCATCAACCTCTGGTCTTGCTGTAATGTGTTCTTGTGACATAATTCCTTTTCCTTATGTAAAACCTTATTTGTTCTTTATGTTTGAATAGTTTGTATAATATCAAATCTTAAGCATTTTGTCAACTATATGAATTATTGTTTGCTGATATGTCAAAAAGCAATTGATGAATCGATACTGACTAGTCAAATGAAGACCAGGGGCATTTGTAACAGAGGTAACGTTTACAATTTTGTAAACGATTGTAAGTGAATTGTAAACGTCGTATTATGTATATTATGGATTTATACAAAATCAGCGAGCCAGATTATTCTCACATCAATATAGCTCAACTATATACGAAGTATCGCGAGAACCGATCTGCCGTCATGCAGTATGTACATGACGTTACTTACCCAAAGTTTCTGCCCTGGGAAAAAGCGCGTTTCTTAAAGGCTCCTTCCGGATTTACCAATGAAGAAGCATGGTTTATAGCGCACGATTTGCGAAGCGCAAATGCCCAAGAGCTCCCGGTACGAACCCCGCGGGGCGAACATTTTATCTGGACTCGGCTAAACTATACAGATCAATACCTTAATCAGTTTGACTTGTACATGGGTGGTCATTTTCTGACACAACAAGCGCGGCTAGGGGCAAGCGAACAGCAAAGTTTTCTGACGAGAGGTGTACTAGAAGAAGCCATTGCCTCAAGCCAGTTAGAAGGAGCAAGTGTCACACGCAAACAAGCAAAAGAAATGATAGCTGAGAATCGGACGCCGCGAGATAAATCAGAGTGGATGGCGTACAACAACTACCAAATGATGCTCAAAATAACGGCTACGTATAAGGATGTCCCGCTCAGCCTGAATCTGCTGCTGGAGATGCATCAGATACTTGCCGCACATACTATGCCCGAAGACGACATTGGCCGCTGGCGACAGGATGCAGACGGTATCACCATCGGGCCAGACCTGTCTCCAATAACCACCTTTGTGCCGCCCGCAAATGCGTTTTTGATGCAAGAGTTACCCCGGCTGCTAACCTTTGCAAACACGAATGATCCGGAGCATTTCATGCACCCTATCATAAAAGCAATTGTCTTGCATTTCTGGGTAGCCTACCTCCATCCATTTGTGGACGGAAACGGAAGAATGGCGCGAGCTCTCTTTTACTGGCTACTGCATAAGTATGATTATGGACTAGCCACGTATATACCCCTCTCCACGGTTATCAAGCGTGCTCCTATCCAGTATAGTGATGCTTACGTATATAGTGAGCAAGACAGCAATGACTTTACCTATTTTTATGATTATCATATGAAAAAGCTAAAAGTCGCTCTCGATGATTTTCTCGCATACGTTGAAAAACAGCGCGGTGAAAACCGCCAGATTGATAGTTTGCTTGATCAGTATGCGGTACTCAATCCTCGGCAAAAACAAATCATGCATTATTTGCTTTCAAATCAGCACCACCGTGTGAGCATGACGTCGCACGCAACGCTCAATAAGGTTAGCCTAGGAACCGCTCTGGCTGATCTCAAGCACCTTCAGCGTGCTGGCCTCGTCTTTCCTGCTGCCGAAGGACGCTTTGTATACTACTATGCAAAACCTCTTCAGGGGTAACGTTTACAATTTTGTAAACGATTGTAAGTGAATTGTAAACGTCGTAATTTGGTTATGGTGAACAATTTGCAACATAGACTTTACAAATAACCCGGGTTTTTTGTAAGGTACGAGTTGCAAATATGGCACGTGTTTGGTGGACGTAAGGCAGGAAAATGAAAGTATTGGGTATAGAAACCAGTTGTGATGAAACGGCTGTTGGCATCGTGAATGATGGCGGTACCCTGCTGGCAAATGTGGTGGCGAGTAGCATGGATTTGCAGGCGCAGTACGGCGGTGTTGTTCCAGAACTAGCGGCGCGAAGCCATATAGAGGCCGTAAATGGCGTGGTAGATGAAGCCTTAACAGAGTCGGGTTGCACCTGGGGTGATATAGATGGAATAGCAGTTACTTATGGTCCTGGGCTTGGCGGCTCTCTGCTCATAGGCGTACTGACTGCACGCACTCTGTCAATCGTGCATAAAAAACCGCTGTACGCTATCAACCATGTCGAGGCACACGTGTATGCAAACTTTCTGACAGAAATTAACGAAACGGCCAACGGCCAAGCAAGTAGTCCCAAACAAATGCCAAATGCCAAATGCCAGGCTTTGACCCCTACTCCCTACCGCCTGCCGTCTACTTCCCCCTCCTTCCCTTTGCTTGCCCTCATCGTGAGCGGCGGGCATACGCAACTGGTACTATTTCGCGGCCACCTTGACTACACCCTCCTGGGTCAAACTGGTGACGATGCTATCGGTGAGGCATTTGATAAGGTTGCGAAAATCATCGGTCTTCCCTACCCTGGCGGCCCCTCTGTAGGAAAGCTCGCCGAGCGCGGTAACCCTCACGCTTTTCGCTTTCCAAAGGCACAAATGTCCGGTAAATACGACTTTAGTTTCTCAGGACTTAAAACGGCTGTGTTACGCACTGCCCAGCAAGCCGTAGGTGAAGATCACACGTTTCCGTCCAAAAACCTGCCAGAGCGCCTCTCCGAAGCCCAGAAAGCAGACATTGCCGCCAGCTTCCAGCAAGTAGCTATAGAAACGGTCGTAGATAAGACCATAGCTGCATATGAAGAATTTTTGCCCACCTCCGTTGTTATCGCTGGCGGGGTAGCAGCAAGCCCCGAACTACGCCGGCAGCTTGCAGAAAGGCTCCCCTGCACTATCCAATACACCGACTCCCGTTTATGCACCGACAACGGCGCCATGATAGCAACGCTTGGCTGCTTTCACATGAAACACGCCCGCACCGCCGCCGACCCCTACTCTTTAGACATTCGTCCGAATCTCAGTATGTAACTGCCGAATATATCTTATCCGTAAAGCTGGCTGTGTGTTCCGATTTGATCAAATATAATTTCTTGGGGAGTTTGGATGTATAGCAGCCGTAAATCACTGGCAATATCTATGCTACGCCATCCACGATATTTACCCTTCAGTGAATGATTTCTCAAGTGAGGGTGAAGCGGGTTTTGTTTAAACAGCTCAATACGTTTAGCGGTCTTTTGCTTTTGGCGAGGAGTAAGTTTGTGAGCTTGTTTTACAAATGCTTTCGAATACGAAATCTTCATGATAGAAGCGTATGCAAAAAATCTGCAGATTTCTCTTCAGAATCAAATGAATAGTAATTGCCCACCTCTATTTCTTTCAGCGACTGCTTCATACGTTTCTTGGTAACGGCATTTGGGGCTTCAGGAATTTCGAAAATTACTTGCTGTTCTCTGGCAAACCGGCGCAACTCATTATTGAGCACAGCGCTCAGACTGACGCCGAGCTTATCTGCAGTGTCCATTGCTGCAGCCTTCAACTGTGGATCGGTCTTAAGATTGATTACTGCGTAACTATTCATACCAATAGTATACACAAAGTACATATTTGTGTCAAAGCCTGTAGTTTTTCGCGTAAAAACAGAAGTACTATTCGGACGGTGTAGCAGTTTATGTTGGAGGGGAGTAACAGAGGTGGTACAATATAATTCTATGCAATTACCGAAAGTGTACAAGCCCAACGAGTACGAGAGTGATATCTATGCACTGTGGGAGCAGAGCGGGGTATTTACCGCCGATCCATCATCGAACAAAGAGCGATTTTCCATAGCCATGCCGCCACCGAATGAAACAGGCACGCTTAGTCTCGGCCATGCACTATTCCTAACTCTTCAAGATATAATGGCGCGCTACCAGCGTATGCAGGGCAGGGACGTGCTGTGGCTGCCCGGGACAGATCACGCCGCACTTGCAGTAAATGCCATTATAGAAAAGAAATTGGCAAACGAAGGCACCACAAAACACGAAATTGGTCGCGACGCATTTTTAGACCGCACCAGAGAGTTCGTTGGGCAGAGCAGGGGAACGATGCTATCGCAAATGCGCGCTATGGGCGCCAGTTGTGATTGGTCTCGTCTGCGTTATACGTTAGATGATGCGCTGAACCGCTGCGTCAACGAAACGTTCATAAAAATGTATGAAGCCGGGGTTATCTACAGAGGTCACCGTATCGTTAACTGGGATCCAAATCTTGAGACCAACGTTTCTGATGACGAGGTCGTATACACCGAAGAGAAGGGCAAATTTTATACCTTCCGCTACGGTCCCTTCGAAATTGGCACCGCGCGCCCCGAAACAAAATTCGGCGACAAATACGTCGTGATGCACCCGAACGACGAGCGCTACGCTCAGTATAAACACGGTGACCACCTGACGGTCGAGTGGATAAACGGACCCATCGAGGCAACCATCATCAAGGATGAAGCGGTCGACCCGCAGTTCGGCACCGGAGTAATGACCATTACCCCCTGGCACAGCCAGGTCGACTTCGATATGGCTGAGCGGCACGGGCTCGACAAAACGCAAATCATCGACTTTCACGGGAAATTGCTGCCCATAGCGGATGAGTTTGCTGGTATGCACATTACCGAGGCGCGGCCAAAAATTGTCGAAAAGCTCAAACAAAAGGGACTACTCGTCAGTATAGATGAACACTACGTCCATAATGTCGCCGTAAACGAAAGAGGGAAGGGCATTATCGAGCCGCAAGTTCGATTACAGTGGTTTGTCGATGTCAATAAACCCGTCGTAGCATGGAAAGGGAAGCAGCGCAGCCTCAAAGAAGTCATGCAAGCTGTTATTCATGATGGCGACATCGAAATCATGCCCCAGCGGTTCGAGAAGACTTATTTTCACTGGATAGATAACCTGCGTGACTGGTGTATCAGCCGCCAAATCTGGTGGGGACACCGCATACCGGCATGGTATCGCACCGACACCGATGGGACAATAGAAACCTACGTCGGACTTACTCCGCCTCAAAACGACGAATCACAAGGGTGGAACGAGTGGGAGCAAGACCCTGACACGCTTGACACGTGGTTCAGCTCGGCACTATGGACGTGGAGCACGCTTATAGATCCCGCGATCGCCGCCAATCTGGATATCTCATTTGAAGATATGCTGAAAAACAGTCCTGATTTCCAAGCATACCACCCGACATCTGTCATGGAAACGGGCTGGGACATCCTCTTCTTCTGGGTTGCGCGAATGATTTTATCGACGACATTTATGACCGGAGAAGTGCCTTTCAAGCAAGTATATCTGCACGGGCTGATTCGCGCAGAGGACGGCAAAAAAATGAGCAAAAGCCGTCCTGAAAGCATTATCGACCCGCTCGATGTCATACCGAAGTACGGGACCGATGCGCTCCGTATGGCACTGATCATGGGCGTTACCCCGGGCAATGACCAAAATTGGGGCTGGGGTAAATGCGAAGCCAACCGTAACTTCTGTAATAAACTCTGGAATATTTCACGCTACACACTTGATAAAGTTGGCGACGTCACCGAACTACCCAAATTATCTCCAACAACCAATGCAGAACATTGGGTGTTGAGTAAGTTACAACATACAACAGAGGTGATTAGCATACATCTAGAAGCCTACCGTTTCAGTGAAGCATATGATACGCTCTACCATTTTATCTGGGATGACGTTGCGGACTGGTTCATCGAAGCTAGCAAAAACGAACAGGGCGGGGGAGTACTCGCGTACGTACTTGAGCAGATTTTGAAACTTACACATCCGTTTGCTCCTTTCGTTACCGAAACAATTTGGCAAGTCGTCCCTTGGACTGGTACTAGCGTCCTTGCCTCTCAGTCATGGCCAACTCATATCAAGGTCGATAAAGCCCTGGCTGCCGACTTTGAAGAGTTACAGGCAATTGTCACCGAAACGCGCGCCCTGGTGCGTGATCTTGGCCTACGAAAGCCACACCTGTACTACACCGACGTACCATTTCTGGGTGCAAATGCCGAACTTATTACGCGCCTCGGCAATCTTTCGGGCGTACAAGAGGTGAGCGACGGGTTCGGGCTGCACCTCGTGAGCACCAAATACCGCTGTTGGCTAGACGTTGATGTTTCAGTCGCCCACGCTCATCTCGAAAAGATTGTCACACAAATAAAAGAGGTAGGAGAGCGAATCTCGAGTCTCAAAGGCCGGCTCGCAAACGAAAGCTACGTAAAACACGCGCCCAAAGAGGTTGTACGCGAAACAAAAGCGCACTTAGGAGACGCAGAAGCGACTCTGGCGCGCCTAGAAAACGAGCAGCGTCGTTTTGCGGAACTTGCCGCAACCGATATGATTATCTAAAGACAAAACATTTAGCATTGCCCCGCCAGGCTGGTTGATCATGCCATCCTTATTGCGTATAAATTATCCTGCAAAAAGTCCGAAGGCTTGTGCCGTATATGGCTAGTCAAACGGCCGCAGTGCTAGTACAATAGGGTCATATGGATGAGAAGCGATTGGGGGCCGTCGTGCAGCGAGCGCGGCGAGTCGCGGGGTTTACCCAGCAAAGTTTATGCCAAAAATCTGGCTTAAGCTACTCTACGCTCGCAAAAATAGAGCGTGGAGCTATAAAAGCACCCTCTGTTTTTACTATCCAGCAAATTGCCCTTACGCTCGGTATGACGCTCGATGAACTCTTACAAGATGTTAGCTCCAGCCCATCGGTACCTCATGAGAAGCGTGTTTCAAAAAACGGCATACGGTTTGTGTATTTTGATATGAATGGCTGTTTGGTACGTGCAGCCAACAGTGCATTTGCACGTTTAGCCGAAGAAAGCGGTGCGGCACCAGACACCGTTGAAACCGTATTTTGGCAATTTAATGACGCTGTCTGCCGCGGCGACAAAACCATAGATGAGCTCAACACTGCTTTAGCACAACGCTTGGGAATTATGGTGGACTGGTACCAATATTACCTCGACGCTCAAGAAGTCATGCCCGGTATGCAGGCGTTGGTTTCATGGGTTGCAGCAAACTATAAGATTGGCATACTAACCAACACAATGCCAAACCTTGTCCCGATGATGCTGGCGCGAGAGCTTATACCACCAGTGAACTTCGATGTAATCATTGATTCCTCAGAAGTACATGCAATTAAACCAGAAGACACAATTTATCAGATAGCCGAGCAAAAGACTGGGTTAACACCGAACGAAATTCTGCTCATAGATGACGACAGGCCGAATTTGGTTGCTGCGAGTCGATTCGGATGGCACACTATGAAATTCCAGTCGCACCAGCCCGAAGAAGCCATTACCGCTATTTACGCCGCCCTCCAACCCGCCTAAACAATTCATCTTTTTTTGTCCGATTTTGCAACAGATATTAGAAGCGTCGTACTATTATTTGAGAAATGTTAGGCCGATGGTAAGCATAACAACAAAGGCAATGCCACCAGCTATTGCCGCGCCTTTGAAGGCATCTTTACTGTTACCATAGCCTGTGCGCTGTTGAAGTTTTGTGTATACCCAAGTAGCAACACCGAGCGCAAACAACAACGCAACAAAAAACGGGCTCATAGTTCGTCCTCCATTCGTAATTTTTCTGCCATAGTAGCCAGCGCTGAATGATCTGGCTCTGTGATCCCATCAGGAACATTGCGGAACTCGGTAGCTTTTGCAAACGGAAAGACATGTACGTGCGCATGCGGTACGTCAGTTCCCATAATTTGTTCACCGACATAAGGGGCGCCCGTCACCTCGCGAATACGGCGACCCACTTTCTGCACGGTTTTCATGAGCGCAGCATATTCAGGAGCAGGCAAATCCCAAACAAATCCAACCTGTGCTTTCGGGACGACTAGCACATGCCCAGGCTGTATGGGGTGAATGTCGAGAAACGCGAACGTCTGTGCATCTTCATAGACTTTATGGCAGGGAATTTCACCCTGTATTATCCTTGTAAATATTGAATCTTCCATCACCGTTTAAGTATATACCAATACGAGTCCTCCTTGTCCTCTATGATGCCCAATTTAAGGCAATCTCTGTTCCTGGACGTAGAGGTATTTGTGACACCTTATTTAGAGGAGCTAAAATAAGTTCCGAATGTTCCCCACTCGGCGCAACCTTCCCCTGTAAAACACCTCTGATGACGTGCTGAACTATAATCATTCCTGCAAATCTTCCTTCCCGTGTGTGTGGCTGGATAGTATATGGCACAACTCCAATATAGATAGGGTCAAAGAGCTGCGCTCCGCCCGTTTCTTCGTTTATCTCGCGAATTGCTGCCTGTACGGGATCGTCTCCTTCAAGTTTACCGCCAAGAAGTTCGTAGTGGTTTTCGCGTCCAGTATAGTTTATGCTCGGCACGGCTCTGCCAAGTAAAATTTCATCTTGCGGAGTAATGGCAACAGCTCTAGCTACTTCTATAACATTCCGACCATAACACCTCTCAGGGAATGGGATCATATTCATGATACTATTATATAATGTTTGGTCAAATTTAGCTAGCAGATCATCTGAACTCGACTCCCAGGTTGGCTGTACTTTAGAGACAAACCTAATGGTAAGACCATAAATAGTTCGTGTAACCGGTAATGTTCGTCATTGAGCTAATTGTACTTCACGATGAAACTTATTTCTATTTGGGGCGACAAATCTGAACTAAGTGCCATGGCTTTATTTTAGCGTATGTCTGGAACGTATTCGCGCCAGTGTTTTGGTGTGAGATCGGCAAGCGTCGGGTCTGCGAGACAGCGAAGCAGCAGACGGCCAGTTTCGGCGTTTGTAAACAAGGGGATGTGGTTATCTATGGCCAAGCGGCGCATAAGGTATGCTTCGTCGCTTTTTTCCTCGCGCGAGGGTATGCTCACCATGAGGTCAAGTTCGTGATTTTGAATAAGTTCCGCAAGGTTGGGTGTCTTTTTGTGCTGCACTTTATATACTTGTTGTGTTTGAACACCGTGTTCATAGAGAAACGCGTAAGTGCCTGGCGTAGCATAGACTGTCCAACCACCATCCACAAGCTGGCGAACTTCTTCGACAAATTTGTACTTTTGCTCGTCCGCAAGACTGATGAGCACTCGTTTTCCGCTCAAGTGCTGTTCGGTCGCCTGCCATGAACGATAAAATGCTGTTTCCATTTCTGAGCCAAAGCAAGCAACTTCCCCCGTAGAAGCCATCTCAACGCCAGCAACAGGATCAGCTCCTTTCATCCGGTTGTAAGAAAACTGCGGCGTTTTTACGCCTACATGGTCTAGGCTCAGTGTCAGGAATATTTCCGGATGAGCTATGCCCAACATTGCTTCGGTTGCAATTTGAATAAAATTGTAGCCCGAAACTTTTGAAACAAACGGGAAGGAGCGCGAAGCCCGAACGTTACATTCAATAACTTTCAAATCGTTATCCTTGGCAATAAATTGAATGTTGAACGGACCGGTAATGTCGAGATTTTTTGCAACCTGTTTCGCAATAAGCTTTGCTCGACGTACCGTTTCTAGGTACAAGCGCTGGGCAGGATAAACTACCGTGGCATCTCCCGAATGTATACCGGCATTTTCAATGTGTTCGGATATAGCGTATATGACAAGATGACCGCCCAGCGCCACTCCGTCAATTTCGAGCTCTTTGGCGTTCTGGACAAACTGGGATATTACGGTGGGGTGGTCGGGTGAAAGTTTTGTAGCCGCCGTAAGATAGTGCTCCATTTCTTGTTCAGTGCGCACCACGCTCATGGCTCCACCTGAAAGCACATAGGAAGGTCGAATAAGCACTGGATAGCCAACCTCACTAGCAAATTTCCTAGCAGCCGAAAGGGAAGTCACCTCTGTCCAGGCAGGTTGATCGATGCCCAATCTATTCAGCATGGCAGAAAACTTCTGACGATCTTCGGCCATGTCAATTTTGAGCGGAGAAGTACCGAGTATGGGATAGCCGGCGTGGTGTAAGGGCAGGGCAAGGTTGTTTGCAATTTGTCCACCCACCGAAACAACTATACCGCTCGGCGTTTCGAAGTCGGCAATATCTTGAAGTCGTTCCAAGGTAAGCTCATCGAAGTAAAGTCGGTCGGAACGGTCAAAGTCCGTTGAAACGGTTTCGGGATTTGAGTTAATGATTATTGTTGCGTAGCCGTTCTCTTGAAGCGTTTTAGCCGTATTTACCGCCGACCAGTCGAATTCAACCGAAGAGCCGATGGAATAGGGGCCAGAGCCTATGACAATAGCAGTTTTTTTGCCGAGTGGTGTCACATCATGCGCCGTACCATGGTAGGTGACATACAAATAGTTTGTTTCGGCGTCAAATTCGCCGGCAAGTGTGTCGATTTGTTTGATGGCGGGCGTAACCCCGTGCTTGCTGCGGAGAGCTCGAACCTGTTTTTCGGTTTTGCCCGCGAGTTTCGCAATCACCTGGTCACTGAAGCCCATCTTTTTTGCACTGCGCAGAAGTGAGCCATCCATTTTTTGGGAGACGATATCTTGTTCAGTCTGGGCAATCGCAGCCAAATGATCCAGAAACCATCGGTCGATGTGCGACGTGGTGTGAATATCCTCAGTCGTCACGCCATGCTTGATCGCTTCATATACCGCAAACAGACGACGGTCAGTCGGATGTGCTATTTCGTCCATCGGGTCAGCGATATCATGCGGATGGATACTAAGCCCCTGTGCACCGATGTTGAGCATGCGTATGGCCTTCTGGATGGCTTCGGGGAAGGAACGGCCAAGCGCCATGACTTCACCGACGCTTTTCATTTCGCTCCCGATGTGATGATCGCTGCTTTTCAGCTTCTGCAAATCCCAGCGTGGCATTTTCACCGCCAAATAATCAAGCGCCGGCTCATAAAAGGCCGACGTTTTTCCGGTAACACTGTTTTTGATTTCATACAGTCGCTTGCCAAGCATGAGTTTCGACGCCACAAATGCGAGCGGATAACCTGTGGCCTTCGAGGCAAGGGCGCTGCTGCGACTGAGACGGGCATTTACCTCTATGACGCGATACTCGCCACTGCTCGGGTGCAATGCGTACTGGATGTTGCACTCCCCAATTATGCCAAGATGATTAATCGTACGAATAGCTACCTCGCGCAGCATGTGATATTCGTGGTTTGTCAGCGTTTGGGAGGGCGCAATGACTATGGACTCGCCGGTATGCACGCCCATTGGGTCGAAGTTCTCCATGTTGCATACAGTGATGGTGTTGCCGTCGCAATCACGCACGACTTCGTATTCTACTTCTTTCCAGCCAACAAGATATTCTTCTATGAGCACTTGCGGGACTGCCGCAAGTACTTCTTTTACTCGCGTTCTTAACTGGGTGGGGTTGTCTATGCGACCCGAACCCAGCCCGCCCAGACTATAGCCAGAGCGCAACATGACCGGATATCCAAGTTTTTCGGCGGCGGCGAGAGCAGTTTCAACCGTACTCGCTGTGGCACTTTTAGCCGTTTTGGTGCCGATTTCAGAGAGAGCCTGTTTGAAAAGTTCACGATCTTCAGTCGTTTCAATAACCTTCACCGGCGTACCAAGAACACGTATGTTTAGCTGTTTTAAAATGCCGTTACGCTCGAGCTCAAGGCCAAGGTTCAGTGCCGTCTGCCCACCGAAGCTGAGAGCAATGGCGTCTGGCTTTTCACGAACAAGTATTTTGCGCACCGTGTCGACATTGAGCGGCTGAAAGTACACCTTG
The DNA here is from genome assembly GCA_964425975.1 of uncultured Candidatus Saccharibacteria bacterium. GTDB lineage: Bacteria > Patescibacteriota > Saccharimonadia > Saccharimonadales > UBA4665 > JAGXIT01. The sequence continues at coordinate 13,384 of CAYROK010000004.1, read as the reverse complement.
TCGGCCATATCGTCGTCTGTCTGCACGGTAGCAATGTTTGGGTTTATCAGTACCGTTTCGATTCCTTCTTCTTTAAATGACATTATAGCCTGGGAGCCCGAATAATCAAACTCGCCAGCCTGGCCAATACGGAGCCCGCCCGAACCAAGCAAGACGATTTTTTTGATATTTTTCATAACAAAGCTCCAAATTTTTTGAATAAATCTGCTGAATCTGTCGGCCCAGGACAAGCCTCTGGATGAAACTGCACTGAGAAAAACGGCTTCGTTTTGTGTTCAATGCCCTCAACCGAGCCATCGTTAAGATTACGGTAGCTGACTTTCCACTCAGAGGGTAATGTTTTTTCGTCTATGGCATAGCCGTGATTTTGGCTCGTTATGACACACTGTTTCGTCGTTGTTTCTTGGCATGGCTGGTTGTGACCACGATGTCCGAACTTGAGTTTGTAGGTCGTACCACCAGAAGCAAGCGCCATAATTTGATTGCCCAGGCAAATTCCTAGCAGAGGTTTATCGCCCGTGAGCACTTTTTTGGTTATAGCGATAGTTTCTGTGTAATCAGATGGGTCACCTGGGCCGCTTGAAAGCACCACGCCATCGTATTTTTCACCCAGGAAGTCATAATTATATGGGACGCGTTTCACTTCGAGGTCGAGCGCCAGCAGGGAACGAAGAATGTTTTCCTTCAGGCCACAGTCGACGAGTATAATACGCTTTTTGCCTTTACCGGCACCGTAGACAATCGGCTCTGGGATGGAAATTACGGGGATGTTGACCGTTTTTGGCGCCTCGACTTGTGCCTCACTGAGTGTGCCCGCCATGACACCGCGCGTGCGTAAATATTTGGTGAGCGCACGAGTATCGACACCCGTGATGAGCGGAACGTCCTGGCTTTTTAGCCATTCGGGCAGCGAGAGCTTACTGGCTTCGTGGCTCCAGTGTGGCGCTAATTCTGACATAACAACGCCACGGACCTGAATTTTATCAGACTCTGCCGCCCCTAGATTAACACCGTAGTTTCCAATAAGCGGGTAGGTGAAAACGAGTATTTGACCAGCAAATGAAGGATCGGTTAGTGACTCTACATATCCAGTCATACCTGTGCTAAACACGACCTCTCCGTCACGATTTTCGGTTTGCCAGTCTGGCATCAGACCCTCGAACACCATCCCATCACTCAGCGTCAGCCGCCCCGGCTTATAGTGGTAAAAATCTTCATACTTTGAGCTCATGTGCATGTTCTCCTTGAAGCACGGAGGGAGCTGTACTTTAGTACAGCGATTGAGTACTGAAAAGGAAACATATTCAGGAGCCAAAGAAGCCAGCGGTGCGGCCAGCTTTGCTGGACGGCAGGCTGGCTGGTATGAAGATTTTGCTTAAAAAAAACGTTCCTTTCGGAACGCTGTATGCGCATGTTTGCAGGGCGTGTTGGAAGTACGATTTTCTCCATCTTTCCAACTAATCTACCAGATATTGACTTCGCTTGCAATATTGCCAAAACAGAGACAATAGACTGCATAGTTCTAAAATTACACAAACCCAAGTAAAAACCCCAGCTTTCGCTGAGGTTTTTACTTGGTACGCACGGCAGGATTCGAACCTACGACCTTTGGCTCCGCAAGCCAACGCTCTATCCAGCTGAGCTACGCGCGCGAAACGCTTTCAGGGAACATGAGAAACGCTAACAGAGGTGATTGTAGCATATTGTTTGTATCAAATCTAGACTGAAAAGCATTGCCTACTCTGTTACAATAGGCTCGTACTAACCTCAGGCCATATTTACGAGGCGACAGCCGAGCTTTAGGGGGGTGTGAGCTGTTTGGATTTGCTCCAAACAGTGATGCAGAGGGGTAAGCCCCTTTAGTAATTGGGAGAGATGACCGAGTGGTTGAAGGTGCTGCTCTCGAAAAGCAGTGTGCGGGCAACCGTACCGAGGGTTCGAATCCCTCTCTCTCCGCCAAATAAAATACCCTGCCTTGTGCGGGGTGTTTTATTTGGTGGGAACATCAGGTGAGTCGAACCCTCGGAAAAGTGCAGAGCAAATGGAGGGTACACTGGAACGAGGACACGAAGCCATACGCTGTATGGTGAGGGCGCCGTAGCGGAAGAGCGCAAAGCGCGATATCCCTCTCTCGGTAGTATAAAATAAACAGCGCTATATACAGCGGCATTTTACGCGTTGGTTACTAGTATTTTTAGATCGTGACTTTGCGTCGCAGGCGAAGGTGGTAATAGACCGACCCTCCTGCAACTGCAATAGATATGGGCAGAATCATCTCACCCGGTCCGGTGTTTGCAAGCTGAGATGCTGTGGTGCTTGAATTTGTCGTATTTGTTGTAGCGACTACGGGAGTTTGTGTTGAAGCCGAACTCGTCTGGGCTGAGCTTGTAGTAGTGGTGTTTTCTGGTGAGGTAGAGTTTGTCGTTGAAGGATTGGTTGTAGTTTGAGCAGTGCTCGTTGCAGACGGGGAAATGGTGTTTGAAGATGTAGCGTTGCTTTGAGCGGTTTTGTCTATGGCGCTATCAATAGCATTTGTGCCTTTTTGCACACTAGACTGCACGCCACTTTTTGCGGTGTCGACTACTTTATCGACTTTTGGACTACGCCAAAAGAGGAGCCACAGAACAAACCAAACGAGCGCCGCCAGCACCAGCAGGGAAACGATAAACCATAAGATTCTTCCGACTACAGACACTCTGTTTTGTTCATACATATTGCTTGCCTTAACTCCTTATGTACGTACCATAGCAGAATAGTTGCAAAAACGCAATAACCTTGGTTCATTATAATTAGCTTATGCTTTCAACGTCTTTAAAACCTCAGGCGACGGAGCATGCTATCGATGGCATCTACTTTGTGTGGCTCCATAGGAAGAAAATCACCAAAATACTCCACAACGGCTTGTTCGTGTGATTCATCGACGTAGATCGTTATGGCGGGCATGAGTCGTTTGAGCGGCAACAGGGTCACGCTCAAGACCGGCGACTCTTCGTCTATCGAAAACGCTTTGAAGTCATGCAGTGAATACGCTTTGGCGCCAATTTGTACGTAGTCATCCTGGAGAGCGTACGTTTCCTGACGAGGTTTTTTTGATGACACAAAGACAAGTCCAAATACAGCCGCGGCTACGACTGCGGTGGAAATAATATCCTTAGTAGCAAGGTATATGAGAACAGTCAACACAATAGCGCCCAATGTAAATGCGCCGTACCACGTAGAATCTTTTTGGTGGTGTACATACTCTGCGGCTGTCCATGTCAGCGCATGACTATCACTATCGGCCTGTTCGACTGGTGCATAATTCTGGTCCGGTTCTGCTTGCAAAACGGGTGGGTTTGCAGCAAGCGATGGTGCTTGTTCGGGAATAGATTCTGACTGAGTAGCTATGGGTTGCGATGAAGCTGGTTGCGACACAGGCATAGTCAGTGTCTGATCAACTTGTGCAGGTGCTTGTTCTGCTGGTGCACTTACGTCCAGCGACGTAACCGCACCCGGTGCAATAATCTGTCCTGGCTGCTGCTCTTCCATAAGCGTTATTGTACTACATTTATAAGCCGTTGAGATGGTTTTGGTCGTATCGATCGACGATTAGTGAGACACTCCTTTATTAAGTACTCCTCGTCCGTGTTCTTCAATACATACAGCCAGTCGTACGCCTTCGCTTGGGTCTTTCGTACGACATATCCTTTTGAGTTTGAGTGCACCCGCCGAAGATCAACTTCAACCCCGCTAGTAAAGCGCACTTGAACCCTGTGCAACCCTATGCCGTCATCGACCACAAGGTCGTATGCTGCTGACTCTGTTATCGGTATTGATACGTCGTACCCCAGCCTCGTAAAAGTAGCGGCAGCGAAAGTAACAGCTATATCGCCTTTTCGTTGTGTCTCTCGCATGGTAACAGTATATCATTGCGCGGGATGCTATACCGTTTGTTATATGATATACTCTGTTTTTGGGAGAGATGTCCGAGCGGTTTAAGGAGCTTGTCTTGAAAACAAGTGTGCCCGCAAGGGTACCGTGGGTTCGAATCCCACTCTCTCCGCCAGGAGTATCGTGCTGTCTCAATAGAGATGGCACGATACTTCTCGAAGAGAAGTAGGGGGGTTCGAACCCTGGGACGAGCGAAGCATGAGCGAAGCGAATCATCCCACTCTCTGCCAAATTCGCAACGCTGCAATATTCTGGTAGAATACATGCTAGCATTCCTGCTACGGGAAAAGAGCAGCCGGACAAAATGTATTCCATTTTGCCCGCGAGATGAGAAAAACCGAAGGTTTGTCTCATACAGCCAAGGAGAGGTACCCAAGTGGCTGAAGGGGACGGTTTGCTAAATCGTTAGGGGGGCGCGAGTCCCCGCGAGGGTTCGAATCCCTCTCTCTCCGCCAAACGAAAGGGGTCACCAATAGGTGATCCTTTTTGTTTGGCATCGAGATGGGATGAGAACGGGAGTGCCAGTGGCACTCCCCGGTCCCGAAGCCTCGGCTATGCTGGGAGCATATCCGAGGGCGACGCATAGCGTCGCGGCGAATCCCTCTCTCTCCGCCAAATAAAATACCCTGCCTTGTGCGGGGTGTTTTATTTGGTGGGGACTTCAGGCGAGTCGAACCCTCGAAAGTGAGCAGAGCGAACGGAGGGTACGGTGGAGCGAGGACGCGCGCAACCATAAGCCGTATGGTGAGGGCGCCGCAGACTCCACCCTATTCCTCTGTGAGCCCTCAAAGATACTCAGTAGAATGTCGAATGCTGATTACAGAGAAGCTCCGTACTTCAATCTGCCTGACAATAAATAACGGCGTCAACTTGTTTTGCTCCGGCTTTTTTGAGTATGCGAGCCGCTGTTTCTATAGTAGCGCCCGTTGTAACGACGTCATCTACAAGCACACATTGTTTGCCACGTATGTCTTGTTTATGCGTAACACGAAACGCTTCGCGCAGATGCTCCATACGTTCTTTGCGTCCGGCACCGACTTGGTGAGCTTGCCCCAGACGAACAAGCGCTTGAACAACTGGCCTTTGACGCTCCTTCCCTAGTTCTGTTGCGAGCACTACCGCCTGGTCGTATCCGCGCTGTCGTACTCGACTCGTCGCGGTTGGAATAGGAACAAAAACCGTATCATTATGAGCACTAGAAAATAGGCTCGTCATCTCTGCCCCCATTTCGCGCAGACCGCTTCGAGCACGTTCGTATTTTGCTGCGTGCAAAAGTTCTTTTGGTAAAGCATCGTAGTGACGACAAACCAATACCGTTTTAAGGGGCGTATGCCTTTGGCACCTTGTACACACTTCAAAATCACGCGTAACCGCTCGACACCGATAACACCTGGAAGGCACGAGCGGTATCGTCAAGCTGCATTCAGTGCAAATAAGTGTGTCCTGTTCGGCACCGCAACCTAAACAAGACAGGGGAGCATAAAGACCAATGAGTTTCTCAAGCAAAAGCATGTTGTGATTATTGCGTTGTAAATAAGTGCACCCGCCCTTGCACGCTGTTGTTCGCCTCAGTTATACTGTTTTTAACACAAACAAGCAAGACGCTATCTATTTTGTAATCCGGTTTTCGACACCGGCGGAGGGTAATAACTATTATGGCACGACGTAATCGCGATGACGATTTACTCCTTGAAGAAGATGAATTAACCGCTGCGTTTTTGGGCGAAGAGGCCGTTCCGCAACAATCAGCCGCACCGCTTGATGAAGATGCGGCCGCTATGGGCGCAGTAGAAGAAGAATGGAATGACGAGGAAGCCGTACTACCCGGCCAACTCGCTGTCGACGTATACGAAACCAAGGAGCGCCTGGTCGTCAAAGCACGTACCGCAGGTGTTAACAAAGGTGACCTAGATGTCAGTATTGCAGACAATACACTCAGCATACGCGGCACATTAAGCGCCGGCAACGAAGATCAAGTTGAAAACTACTTCGTGCAAGAGTGTTACTGGGGTGAATTTAGCCGTAGCATTGCACTACCAGTCCCCGTAAAAGAAGAGGACATCGAAGCCGTTCTGAAAGACGGCGTCCTAACCGTTAGTTTTACGAAAGTCAAACAAGACACCGTCAAAAAGATTCAGGTCGTATAGAAATAACCTACTTGTTACACCCCTAGAAACCGATCTGGGGGTGTTTTTTGTTGGCGAGATGAAATGCTGGGCTATAAAATGCCCGGCTGGTACCAGCCGGGCAAGTAGGGTATATATACGAAAGTTTCTTGCTAGGCTGAAATATCGCTCGCTTTGGAAAGCACGAAACGAACAATAAACTGCGCCAAGGCAACAATTACCAGTCCAATAAGTGCGTAGATGATGGTGTTTTTTGCAGTTGTAATCTTACCGCTGTCGCCACCAGATGTAATGTAGCGCAGACCACCCCAAATGATCATAATAACAGCGAGAAATCCTACCACAATCGAGAAGATGTTTACGATGAGCGTAATGACGTCTGTAATGTCTGTATTACCCGAACCAGCATCGTTAGAGGTAGAGTTACAGTCTGAACCGATTGCTCCGTTTATGTCGACGCCTTGTCCGACACATTCACCGATGTCTACGGCACCTACGGTTATAGGGGCTGCGAGTGGCACTGCCAAAAGCATCGCGCTCGCTAAGAAGCTGGCGAATTTAAATCTTATAGTTCTAATCATGATAGGTGTTTCCTTTCGTTTCTTTACTTATGTTTATACCATTTGCTGGCAGCGGTTTCAATCTTAATTTTTGTTGACACACTTTCCGTTTGCGTTCACCGCTTGACCGCTCGCACACTGAATAGTGGATTTTGTTGTCTGCCCAAGAACATACCTCACGATAAACTGCGAAAGCGCAACTATAACAATGCCTACAATTGCATATATGAGTGCATTTTTTGCACTTGCAACCTTGCTGCTGTCACCCCCAGAGGTAATGTATTTTATGCCCGACACAATTATCATAATAACGGCTAAAACACCTGCTACTATTCCGAGGATCTTAACAACAGTTTTTATGACCGAATCAACCTTCGTGCCGCCCTGATCGTCAGTTTCAACACAGTCCGTGCCGCTGCCGATTGCTTCACATACTGCCTGTTGATTTGGCGTCAGCGCCGAACTGGTTGCTGCTCCGGTTACCAAACCTATTGTGCCGGTATACCCGACAGCCATAAGTAGGCATAGAGAAATTTTTGCAATTATATTTTTCATAGTTACAACCTCTTTATTACAAACGTTATTATGGTCTGTGCCAGCACAATGATAACAAGCCCGATAAGCGCCCCAACTATTGTGTGTTTTGCTGCTGCTGTTTTTTGTGTATCACCGCCGGATGTAATGTAACGTATCCCGCCTACAATCATCATGATGATAGCGGTGATGCCGGCAATTATGGCAATGAGGCTGGCTATTTTATATAGTAAGCCATTTGTTCCTGTGAGCGGATTATCCGTCGTCTTACTTTGACAAGTCTGTGAAGTACTCCCCGCCGGGCAGGCTTCATCTAAAATATCTATTGCGTAGACTATTTTAAAACTAAAAAATGCACCATATAGGGCTAGGGCAAGTATGAAGATTGTCCCGACTCGCATTAGCTGAGAGCCCACTACGAGGTACCTTTCACGACAAAAGTAACTATCGAAAAACCAGACAAAGCAATTGCAAGCCCAACAAGCGCATAGATTATTGCGTTTTTGGCTTGAGACATTTTTTGCGGATCACCTGCGGACATTGTGTATCTTAGCCCACTGAGTACAACCATAAGTAATGAAACTGCTCCTAGTGTGCTGAAAACAATAACCAAAACCGTGCTAAGCATGCTCTGCGGCGCATCGCTGCCACCGCTATTTGGCAAGTTGTTAGTATCAAGTCCAACTGCAGATAAAATACGGAAAATCGTAAAGTTCATGCGCTTAACCTACTCCCTATAAATGATACGACAGCAGCTGCAATAATTGCTATAACAAGTCCAACAAGTGCATTAATAATGGTCTCACGGGCTTGTTTCGTCCTATCTGACTCCCCATTGCTAGTAATAAACTTTACACCGCCCGTTATGACAAATGCTACCGCAACAAGCCCAGCAATACGAACCAGGTTGTCGGCTATTGCAAGTAGTACGGGGAGGAGGTCGCTACCCTTATTTTTACTTTTATCACCAAATAGGCTGAACTTTTCAATATTGCAGCTCAAAGATCCGTCTGAGCCGCGAAAAGAAGAATCCGGTAGGTAGGCAAACCACGGCTTGAGGCCAAGGAACGTTTTTGAACATTGACCTGCAGCTCCGGTACCGCCGGCCACCGTAACCGATTTCGAGGAGATGCCCCCCGGTGAGAAAAATTGAAGTGCAGAATATAAAAACAGAAAAGCCAGTAAGCCATACAGTGCTTTGACCACCTTGCCCTTACCGGCAGCGGCTTTTTGAGGATCACCGCCAGAGGCAGAATACTGCAGCCCCCCAACTATCATACCAATTACGGCAGCTAGGGCGGCTATAGCGCTAAGCACCCTAACAGTAGGGTTGACATACTTGGCGAATAGACAGTCGCTCGCGCTGCCACCAGACCCTGGAGGGCAACAGACTCTATCATCATCTTTGAGTCGCTCCCAGCTTCCCGGGCACTCTCCCGGTGCAAGATTTTCATCGGTAGTATTGGTGCCAGCATTTTCCCGAACACATTCTTTTTTAGCAGAATCATAGTAATAGCCTGTCTCGCAAGCGGGAATTGCCAGTGTGGGACGTGGCGCAAAAAGCATAAAGAGCCCTAGAAAGACAAGGAAAGTTGTAACAGAATACAAAAAGATCTTTTTTCTCACTATTTTCATACTATACCGTGATAGTTCTCATGGTTCAAGCTAAAGACTAAGCGTTAAAATTGACAAAAAATACTATTTATGCTAAAATCCTAAGGTATTACCTAAATAAACGCGGTGCTGATAAGCATCAAGAAGAGGTGAGTAAGATATGTCAGAGATAAAACTAAATATAGTCACTCCGGAATTGGGTATTCACCAAATCGGTGCAGATAGTGCGGCGACTACCCGAGAGCTGGGCTTTGTTCAAACCATTTGGGACGTCGTGAGGGGGAGTCGGTTAGCTAAGGCAATTGCCGGTGTTTTGATTGTCCCATTAGCTGCGGGTGCATGCGGAGTAGCTTCGGGAGCTGCAAATAATAGCGACTCCTCACCGGCATCCTCCTCTGCAACAGGCGAACAAACACCAGGAACAAGTTCGGCATCCCCGTCAGCAAGCTTCTCAGAGACTACTGCGTCTCCTACTTCCATCCCTTCAGCAACTCCCTCTATTTCGGCTACTGTGTCTCCGAGCGAGAGACCAAGCAGTCAAAACACCAGCCCAACTACTAGCGCTATCGGTGAAAAGCCTCCAATAGGCATAATGGCTAGTTACATGGGTAAAGATATGACGGGCAGTGCTCGCCTGCCATGGAATACGAAGGACCGTGGACTCGAGCTTGCCAAAAAACTAGAGGTCAAGTCAATTCCAGGTCAAGACACTGAAAAACGCATTTTTGATGAATTTTTCAGAAAATCATTTGAGATGGCAAATATAGGAAGTGGTATGACAAAGGCAGACCTACAAACCTATCCTCAGATTGCAAACCGAGAAGCAGATTTTGCGCTAGTTGCTCAGTCATACGCCCTGGCACTTACCGGTAAAGACCCTGCAGCACTACAGCAAAGCCAGCTCGCTTGGCTAACTCTCATGAACGACGCAGGAAAAGAGATGCAGGGAACCGTAGCAAAAATTACTCGGAACTACGAGCCAAATACATATTGGGGAGACACGAAGCCTTACCTAAATAATTTTACGGCTACAATGACCTATTGTGACAAAGGAAACTCTGCGCCAAAAAAGAGTTGCGAGTTTACTATTACAGGGTGGACAGATAAAGAGCTTGGGGATGACCCAGCGGCTAAAGTTACGAGAAAACTCCGTGTGGATGCTTTTTTGTCGGAAGGCACTTGGTTTTATAGAGCTCAATTTTTAGATTAGATGTAACTAGGAAGAAATTCCTGCTCGCATTAACCATAACCGCTCTCTTTATTCGGAAAGGTTTTTAGTGTTTAATACATAGCATAAGAGTCACATACCTTATGAGAATATTTAAGCGCTTGATTATCTTACTAGTTATCCCGAGTATCCTGCTGACAACTATTTTTAGCATTGTCTTTGCTAACAGAGCTGAAGCCATCTATGACCCGGCAAAGACAAGCGTAGCGGAAGCCTCTTTTTCATACCAGGCATATGTATTTTATACAAACGTACGCGATGACACCTGTGCCGGATATTGGGTTGATAAAATTGGCCCAGATAACGTTACTACATACAAATGGTACTTCTTCGCAAATGGAAATGGGAAATTTCGTCCGGGCACTCTGTTAGTAAAAGCGGGTGATGGCGGTAACAACATGTGTTCAAATGCGGACAACTGGGTTTCAAATGCACTGACTATCTGGGGGTGGGGCGGCAACAACGGTCAATTCCTCGACGATATCGTCTATGAAGCAAGAGAGGTCGACTTCAACGGCGGAAAAGCAACTGCCTATTTTAACATTGCCAGCAGTGGTGATGACGAACGAATCATGAAAGCAGCCATAGAAAAAAAATACTACAGCAATCAACCTCCCACTCTCACGGCCGCCATGAAATACTGGATATATTTACAGAATTTTTCGATAGGGTGCGGGGGTAGTACTGAAACCCCGCCCGGAGATTACTCAAAAGCAGATGCGAACAGCAAAAACAAGGCGGACACCGACGACAACACGAACCATTTCTGGACGGTAGTAGACGAGGCCGGAACCATACAAGACACAATATGGAAAACAACCCTCGGAAGAGGTAAAAACGTGACAGTGGGCTACAAAGTACTACCGAACGGCAATGATTTTGAGGCGAATTGCGGAAGATTGGCAGAATTACTGAGAGACAAATCGCTTGCGCAAGCGTTTGCTGATGAGATGAAAAATAATCCAGAAAATAAGAAAAGCTTAGCTGCACTATTAACCACAGCTGGACAAAATGGTGGCGGTACTACTAACTCGTGTGGGATAAAGGATATAGAGGGGCCGCTGGCTTGGTTTGCTTGCCCCCTGACATCCGGCCTAGCTAAATTCGCTCAATTCATGGGAAATAGGATTGGCGATTTGCTCTACACATCACCCGAAACAATATTTACAGACGACTTCAAGAAAGCATGGGATACGTTTAGAAATATCGGCCTAGCCCTGGTTCTCATAGCTGGACTTATTATGGTTATAAGCCAGGCAATGGGTCTTGAGATACTCGACGCCTACACCATAAAAAAACTTATGCCGCGTATTGCAATTGTAATTATCGGTATAGCGCTTTCATGGCCATTGCTTCAAATAGCAATTACTTTTTTTAATGATTTAGGTCTTTGGGCGAACAAAATTATTGTGGGTCCCTTTCAAAATTTGGGATACCCAGATGCAGTCACCGGTGGAGGGGTAATAAATAGTGTTTTGGAGTGGACTCTTTTAGGGGCGGGCGGTACTGCCATGTTTATCGGCGCCGTTTTGCTGGGATGGGCCGGGATCCTTTCGCTGCTCTTTACCATAGTAATGGCGTTGCTTATAGGGCTACTGGTGTTAGGAATTCGACAAGTTGTGATTATGGCGTGTATCCTACTCGCTCCGCTAGCAATAGCCTCGTACGTGCTGCCGGGTACGCAGAAACTGTGGGGTTTTTGGAAAAATACACTTCTTACGACGCTTGCAATGTTCCCAATTATCATGGCGTTTCTAGCATCTGGAGAGGCGCTTTCTCGTATGGCGGCCCAGGCGTCACGTGGAGCGGGTATCGGTGGTAGCGACTCCCTAAACCTTCTTGCGCTCCTCGTCTTTTTTGCACCGTATTTTATGCTTCCTTTTGCCTTTAAGCTTGCCGGTGGGCTCATGAGCACCGTTTTCTCGCTTGCGAACGATAAAAGCCGCGGCCTCTTTGACCGCGCAAAGAAATTCCGCCAAGACACTATGGCATACCGCAAAGGAGAGTTTGCGAGTGGTAACAAAAAGGGCCCTAACCTTGCCGTCGGTTACGCCCGGCGTAGCGCGCTCGCTAAACAAGGAGGGTTTACGCCTGGGCGACATAACCAAGCACAATACCGTATGGCGGCTCGACAACTTGCGCAAGATTCGGCGAGAGAAAGAGCAGAAAAGGACCATGGATTTTCACTGGGAGACACCGATGAGACACGGGCAGCCATTTTTGCAAATTCACGCAAAGACTACATGACCGCTATGACCCAGAAATATAAGGATAACGCCGCCGCAAAGGGTCAAGTACTCTCTCACGAACAAGCGACAAGAATGGCCCAGGAAAGCATGGCCAGGCTTGAGGCGGGCACGAAATCTGAGATGGGCGGACAAGGCATGAAGCTAGCCGCTATGCGTGGTCAAACAACGCTTGACGGGGCTGGTTGGTGGAATGACGGAGAGTTTGACCACGAAGGTTATGGCAAGGCCGCAAAACATATGATGGACGAGGGGCTAATGCGCGCAGAAGACTTGGGTGCGATGATGGCAGAGAACCCTCAGCGCGGTGATATGAACATGGGTACCTTCAGTGAACGCGTCAACTACAACAAAGCCATCCAGGAGGGTGGACTTTGGGAAGCAGACGCCTCGGGTAATAAGTCCTTTGTGCGTATGTCGACAGATGAGATTGCCAAACGAGGTCGGGCAAGCATGTACAGAGGCATCAAGTCATCGCAGGCAATCACCGCAAACTTACGCACGGCCCAAGAAACATCAAAAATTGGCATTGACCGAATTCAAGCGGCGCTCACGGGCGACACAAGTACGGTTGGCACTAAAAACATGAACGGTGAAGATGTACTTCTTGGGTCAGGAGCTGGCACCATGGATTCGGTAGCGGCCGAATTTGCCCAGTACGGCAACTATCAGGAAATGATGGGGTACGCTAGTGGAACAAACCGCGAAGAGTTCTCAAAGAAGCTTATGAGTACCCCTGCGGGCGAACTGAAGGGCGAAGCCGCTGTCGCCTTCGCTGAAATGCAAGCTCATTTTAAGGCTCAAGGTAAGCAGATGACTCACCAAGATATGCTTGAAGCGCTTAGAGGCAATTCCGGTGGTTTGCTTGACAACAAATACGTTCAGATGTACACCGCTAGACACCGAGAACTTTCGGCACGTGCCGTGGCAGAGTCCGGAGGTAAATTTAACCCTTCAGAGACCGCCCCTACCGGCACTATATAGCCAGGATTCGTGCGTCAACTTCAGAATTTACAGCCAAACTTAATATCTTTATATTTTGCTATTGCTTATTTGTAAATAATATGCTATTATCAACGATAAGGATACTCTCCCGCTCGTAGCCCCCAATCCGAACACTCCCCGTATCACCTTCCGGAAATGAAT
>CAYROK010000003.1:0-84100 GCA_964425975.1 uncultured Candidatus Saccharibacteria bacterium | reverse complement strand
GCAGGCAGGAGGCCTGCTCTTATGGGGTGGGGTTTAGAAGTGTGGGTGGTTCAGAATTGCGGCTTAGCATAAGCTACGTTACTATGAAGGCATGGAAATCATCATCCTTGTTGTGATTGTTTGTTCTATCCTATTTTATTGGGCTCAACATTATTTTCCAAAGTCACAGCACCGTCAGGCTCAGCCTGCCATTCCGTATGCGTACAAACAGCGTACGTTCATAATGACAAAGCGCGAACATATTTTCTTCGAACGTCTACTAAACCTATACGGTACAAATTACTACGTATTTCCCCAAGTACATTTATCGACCATACTTGACCACCGAATTAAAGGACAAGATTTTCGAGCAGCGCTAGGTGTTATTCAGCGCAAGTCGGTCGACTATGTCATATGCGACAAAGCGTATGTTCGACCCATCGTCGCAATTGAACTCGACGATCGCACTCACGACAACGCTAGGAGAATACAGCGTGACCAAATCGTTGAAGAAATCTTTTCAAAAGCACGTATGCCTCTGGTGCGATTTCGGAGCGCCGACTCATTAACAAACGATTCAATTACCGCATCACTCAAAGCACATGGTCTCGCTATAACAACGCAGCAAAAGCCCGACCGTTGACCAAGCCGGATCTAGGCTACACGCCTCGAGGCATTCATTTACGCTATCCGCCGAACTAATATAACTTTCTCTATAAGATCAAGTGGCAAAGGCTGATCGTGCGGAAACTGCACGGAACCTTTGCCGTGCTTGTAGTGCGCAAATTCTTTTTTTAATGCAGTGTGACCGCTAGGCGTCGCATATAAGCCAATATGATTTGCGTAGCCAGCAAAATATATGAGCGGCTTGCCGTTCATTTTGTATGCTGGCATACCGTACGCCATACTTTCTACCGCCTCAGGCGCTCGCTCATGTATTAGTGCTCGAATGACAACCAGGCGGCCTTGGACGGGCGCAGGGAATTGTGCGATATATTCGTCAACCGTCATGTTTCGTTTTGGCCATCTTGATAATATGCATTGCGGATCATTTGCCGCAACACTGTTTCATCGATGTCGGCGAGTTTTTTTACGTACAGGCAACCTTTGCCGCGTTCATGCTTACCGAGCTTGCCAAGCAGCTGATTATTTGACTCGTTTTCGTCATAAAACACTAATCCATAGAGCACGAGGGCAGCTGAGCGAGGTGAAAACCCAACGCGTAGCCAATCCCCCTCGCTCGACTTACCTTTGTAGTGATACGTCCCATAGCCGATCATACTCGGCCCCCACATAACACCCTCGACACCCGTTTCTTCGAAAAATATCTGCAGTAATCTTTCACCATCAGCGCCGCGTGTTGCGTTTGGAATAGCAGCAACAAAATTTGCGGGCTTAACATCGGTTGGCTTTGTTTTTTGCTCTGCCATACGCGCCCCCTAGTTAAAGTGCAGTTTGTAGGATGACACAAGCTTATCTTTATAGCTGTCATCTGTACCAGCCAAATTTACTCCCGAAAGGAGAAACACAACGTTATCCTTTCTGATGTACATTTGCTGGTTTGTGTTTGCTAGTGAACCAGTCCCAGCACCTTTCGAGAAAAACGCTTCGTCACCAACGCCCGACTTTTCCTCTTGGATAAAATACACTTTGTCACCATACTTTGCGCTACTTCGGACATTAGTCATTTCAGAAACCGCAGCAGCCGTTGTAGCGTATTCTTTGTGCTGAATCACGAAACTTACTCCTTGACCAGAATTGGTTTCGTTATAGTCACATTCGTACAGTTTTGTCCCTGGACCCGTCAACTCGCTTACTTTGCTCCCGTCAACATCGGTGTCGGTAAAGGTCACTCCCCAAATTTTCCCGAGCTCATCAAAAGTATAGAGCGAACAGTCCGGCTGCTGCCCAACGGTTTGGGCGCTTAGTTTCAAGCCGTCGTTTGACGTTTTTTTAGATTCATTGGGTGAATCTGCCTTAGACGACTGCGAGCTAGATTTACTCGTTCCAGATTCGTCCTTGTTTTGCATTGTAAACATCAGACCGCCACCGACGACAGCTAATGCCACGAGGGCAATAATAACTTTTGATCTCATGAAATCTCCTTTTTTTATATACAGACATCATACCAAACGATGCATATGGTGCGAGTAAAAAATCTTACAAAACGATTAACCTATCAGGACACGCCAGCATTGCATAGGAAAACCATTTATGCTAGAATTAGTGTAATTGTTTCTATGATCCCAGAGAATTGGTAGCTTAGTGCTTCGGTGTCATGCAGGCAATACGACAAGACGTTCAACAGTACCTATTTGTCGTTCACACACACTATCAAACATTCTACCAAAAAGGATCATATACTATGCCAGTATCATCAAGACGAGGCTTTGCTTATAAAAGTAGCCGCTCTCCGTACTCTAAACCCAAGCCGCAGCGTCGTGCCCGTGGAGCAGGACAATACATTAACCCCGAGCGATTTATAAAAGTTGCCGAGCCAGTCAACGCGGAATCTTATGAAGCAAAGCACATTTTTGCTGACTTTGCTTTCGACAAACGCCTCCATACAAACATTGCATCGAAGGGCTACATAACGCCTACACCGATTCAAGATCAAACCATTGCACTCGGCCTCGCTGGAAAAGATGTTATTGGTATAGCCAGCACCGGCACAGGTAAAACAGCCGCGTTTGCGCTCCCATTGCTCCACAGACTTATGACCGACCAGCACAGTAAAGCGCTTGTTGTCGCTCCAACACGTGAGCTTGCCCAACAAATTGAAGCTGAGTGCCGAGCCATGGGCAAGGGTGGCGGTTTTACCGGCGCCTTGTTGCTCGGTGGCATGTCATACGGTCCGCAACTCCGCGATCTCCGAGCAGGACCACGGCTGGTTATTGGCACTCCTGGTCGCATAAAGGATCATATTGAGCAAGGAGCACTAAAGCTCGGCGGGTTCAATCTGGTCGTCCTCGACGAGGTGGATCGGATGCTAGATATGGGCTTCGTGAACGATGTGCGCATGCTTTTAAGTGAACTCGCCGAAAAACGGCAGTCGTTTTACTTTTCTGCCACCATGGATACTCGGGTAAGTAACCTCATCCGCTCATTTTCTCCTGACGCTGAAATGGTAACGGTAAAGGCAAGTTCAACGAGTGAAAATGTTCACCAAGATGTTGTGATGTTCAGCGGTAAGACCGACAAGCAAGAAAAACTTCATGACATTCTCATACGTCCCGACACAGAAAAGTCGATAATCTTTGAAGCAACCCAAAGAAGCGTCGAACGGCTTGAAAACGAACTTACCTTGAGAGGCTTTCATGTAGCCAGTATTCATGGCGGTAAAAGTCAGGGTCAACGCGCCCGTGCACTAAAAAGCTTTAAAGAAAACGGCGTAAAAATTCTGGTCGCAACCGATGTTGCAGCACGCGGACTTGATGTCAGCGACATAACCCATGTCATAAACTACACTCAACCTCAAACTTACGACGATTACATCCACCGCGTTGGCCGAGCAGGCAGAGCTGGCCGTATTGGCTATGCTTACACTTTTGTAGAGAAATAATTTCACCCCACAAGGAGCTTCCATGTCGAGTACTATTCCAGTTACAACTTTCCTTCAGACAGACGAAGGGAAAGCTTTTCAACAAAAGCTTCAAGCGATGATGGAGGACGAAACATTCACAACAACTTCGTCTTACAACCCAAACGCCGAGATATACCCAGACCATTCCATGTCTTTTGTCGACAAACACATTGCATACCTGTGTGCACACCCCGGCATAACACCAGAACAATACCTCTCGAACCTTCGTCTAAAAACCCGTCGCAGATAGCCCACAGGGCAGAGATCAAGACAAATTATGTGGTGCTCGTCTAGTCGTCTGCTTTGCATTAAACCGTAAGTGATTTGCTCCGCATAACATGATGCATTATAGTAAAATCAAACACATATCTCAGTACTATTAACTATGATTCAATTTTGGAGGCACTATGCATCTACATAAAATAGTTGGTCGAACTGTATCGGGATTGTTGGCCTTTTCACTGCTCAGCGCACCAATACTGGTAGCTAACACTACGGTTGCAGCCGCAGGACCGGGCTGTCCGATCGGCTCTACAAGTATCTACGCCTACTATGGCATTAGTGGTGACATGACAGCCGTCCAGTCGACGGCGCTTACGCTAAACGCGGCTGGCTCGTTTTCATGCAGCGGATCACCATTGACATCATTCTCTTGGGACTTCGGGGACGGGACGACAGGCGAAGGGGCAGTCGTAAGTCACACTTATGGTGTTGGTATATTCGAACCCACGCTGACCATAAGAGACGGGCTTGGTAATGTCGCTGTTTCGCCGTTCACGCAGCGCATAACTGTGAAAGAATCAAACACTCCTCCAGCCGTCGAAAACATCGCGCTTGCTATGCCAAATACCTCATCGTTTGCTCTCGATCTCCGGTCGGTCGTGTCTGACTCGGATCAGGATAAATTGCATATAACCATACCTCTGTTAGGGTATCCCATAAATTCAAGTTACATAAGTGACCGGCAGTACAGAATCTACACAATCGACAGTTCGACTCTACGAAATACCACACTAACAATTCCCTATACGGTTGATGATTTGTTTGGAGGAGTTGGTACTGGGTATGCAACCGTTCAACTCCTAAACACACCGCCAACGGCCACCAGCATCTCTGCTCTGGTAGATGAAGATACCAGCGTTACCGTAAACACCTCTCCCTATACAAACGACGTAGATAACGACAATTTTTCTCTTAGTGTCACCCAGCCAGAACATGGCACGGCATTTGTTTCAGGCAGCAGTATTGTCTATCGTCCAAATCTGAACTACAACGGCACAGATTCACTAACTTACAGTGTTTCTGATGGACGTGCAAGCGTTAGTAGTACTCTAGATTTTACCGTCGTTGCACAAAATGACAGTCCTACCTGGCAAACAACCACCTGGGAAATGAATGAAGACACTCCGCTTACCGTCAGTCCGCTCGACCAAGCAAGCGATATAGACGGCGACCAACTAAACATTATAGGTGTTAGAGTCGGCACCGAAAACGCAAGCGCGACCGTAAATGCCGACAACACGGTTACCATTTCCCCCGCACCAAATACTTCAGGCTCGTTTTACCTCTACAGTACAATATCCGATGGCACTACAACGATCCAAAAAGTTGACACAGTGAATGTCGCTCCAGTAAACGACGCTCCTGTCATTGGTAGCGTCAGTGCAGAGAAGCTCGATAGGGCAGGCAAAAAATATGTCTTTTCGGCACAAACTTCCGATGTAGATACAAACGAAACCTTGACTTTCTCCTGGGATTTTGGTGATGGTACCAAGGCCAATGGAAGCTCGAGTATCCGACACGACTACACGCGAAAAGGAACATACACGGTAACCGTTACAGTAACCGATAGTACGGGAGCAACCGCAACAAAGTCCATTTCTATCACCGTGTAGTATACTGCTCTCATGAGCTACCGATATTTCTCGAAGAATGGCGAAGTTGTTACCGTTGATCAGGCAGTAGTACCGCTCGCGAGCATTGAGTACAGCTATGGCTTTGGGGTGTACGAAACAATTCGAGTTTCGGGTGGAGAAGCCAAGTTTTTGACCGAACATTGCGCGCGGTTGCAGGTTTCGGCCACCACGATCGGGCTGGAGCATCCTTTTAAACCAAGTGAAATTAGTCGTTTTATAACAGAGTTAGTAAAAGTAAATGAAGTTGAAACATGCAACGTAAAAGTGTTGCTGGTCGGCGGAAAAACGGCTGCCGACGCAGACTTATACATACTCTGTCTTGCTCCATATTTTGTTGACCGCAAGCTGTATAAAACCGGTTGCCACTGCACGACCTACAACTATGAACGTATGTATCCACACGCAAAAACACTCAACATGCTTCCCAGTTACCTTGCGTATCGGGATGCGCGAAAAGCTGGTGCACATGACGCACTCCTCATAAACCGTCACGGCGAAATAACCGAAGGCACACGCAGTAATTTCTATACCATCAAAGAAAGAACGATTTTCACGCCACCTGAGCCCGAAATTCTCCTCGGCGTCACACGGGATCATGTACTACAACTTGCGAGAGATCATGGGTTCGAAATAGTCGAAAAGTCAATCTCACTGACAACTATACGTGAGTATGACGGTGCATTCCTAACTAGTACCAGTGCAAAAATCTTGCCTATACGGTCAGTAGACACCTGTACACTTGGCGAAATACCCGAAAAACTTCGGGTGCTTATAGGTGCCTTTAATAGTACCTACTAGCGAACAATGACTTGGTCTCGTCGTGGGCCTACGCCGATATACTTAACTGGTAGACCCGTCTGGCCTTCGATGAATTGGACGTATTCCTGAGCGGCGTGAGGTAAATCAGAAAACTTCCGAACTTCAGTAATATCCTCGTCCCAGGCAGAAAGTTCTTCATACAGAGGGTTGCACTTCTCGAGTGCCCAGGCTGAGTCAGGCGCCATAGTGAGCTTTTCGTCGCGGTACATGTACGAAGTGCATACTTTGATTTTTTTACCATAGCGTGGAACCCAGTCCAGCTTGGTTATTGCAAGCTCTGTCGTGCCATTCACCATATTTGCCCGTCGTATACCGGTTATATCTAGATAGCCCAGCCGACGTACGCGGCCAGTTGTGGTGCCTTTCTCGGCGTCTATGGTTGACATGTCTCCATGTAAGACAGACAGTTCTTTCTCATCAAAAATTTCAGTGACAAACGGTCCGCCGCCCACATGAGATTGCACGGCTTTAACAATGCCTATTGAGCGTTCGAGAGTCGCCGGTGCAATGCCAAGCCCAGCCGCAACACCACCGGCAGTGGTACTTGACGAAGTCACATATGGATACATTCCATGGTCGATATCCAGCAGAAATGCCTGTGCGCCTTCAGCGAGCAGTGTTTCGCCGGCTGCAAGCCGCTCGTTTACGTAAACTGACGTGTCTGTGATAAACGGTTGGAGTTTTTCGATTGCCTGCGCGTACGATTTTACTTCATTTTCTATCTCAACAGGGGGCAAATCGTGCTTTTTTCGCTCCATTTGCATTAGCTCAAGTCCCTCGCGCACAACAGTAAGCAAAGAATCATGGTTGCCAAGAACACGTTCTACACGAACGCCAGAGCGTGCAGCTTTGGCAGCATATGTGTCAGCTATGCCCGCTTTTGTAGATCCTTGTGCGCTACGTCCAAGTTCACGGATTTCTTCAAGTAGTTTGTAGTGGGGAAGTACAAGGTGTGCAGATGAGCTAACTTTTAGATTGTTCGGTGTGACAAGTATTCCTTCTTTTTCAATAGCTTCTACTTCTCCGATAAAACGAATAGGGTCAACGATGGTTCCGTTGCCGATGATGTTCACAACGCCTTCGTGAGCGATTCCCGACGGTACGATATGGAGCGCCAGCTCGCGACCGTCCGGTAGAACCACCGTATGTCCCGCGTTACTACCGCCGTTGAAACGTGCCACCATAGCACACTCTTCTGCGAGCATATCGACCACACGACCTTTACCCTCGTCTCCACGTTGTTGTCCAAATACACCAAATATTTTCACCTGCTTATGGTACTAAACACTGCCCAGGATTGCAACGCAGATAAGCTGAGAAGCTACGATTTGACGGTGAAAGGCACACCTTGCGTATCCCTAATTGGACGTGGTGCTAGGTGGAAATTGTTGGGACTAGGCCAGAGGCATACGACGCGTACGTACAAACATCCATACACCAAACAGAATAGCTAACAATCCGGCGACTGCAATAACCAGCAACATACCTGTTCGGCTTGTCGTTTGAGCCTCTACTGACGACGCCTGTTTAGCTGCGACTGTAGTACCAACCGAAAATGACGCAATCTTCGCGCGAGCAGATGTAACATTTGTGGCTGGATCTGTTACCTGCGCTTCGACACGGTGATTACCAGGCTCAAGACTAGTGACTGAATAAGTCCAAACGCCTGAGCTGTCTGCATTAACCGTCGCTTCGCGTGGCGTTGAAAATATGAAAAGTTTAATAATAGCTCCCGGAACCGTTTTTCCACCTAGCACAACTGTTTTACCACTAGGGAATTCATATGTGCTTTTTTCATCATATTTTTTCCCATTCAGCTGCAAAGCAAGAGATGGTGGAGCGTCGACCTTTATGGCTGGTATTTGCTCGGTAGTTTGTGTAGTACTGGGAACCGGTGAAGTACCCGCTGGAGCTGAGTTGGATTTTGGAGTACTCGATGCCGGTGGAACATATCCAGGAATGGCGTCGAATTTCGCAACAGCCGTTGCCGAAGCACCGGTTATTGAGGTAATGGTACAGTTTGCAGAGGGGTTGGGGGTCGATGTGTCGCCACCTTTACCACCAGGGTACCCAATGGCACAGTAACTACCTGCTTGCCATCCGGAAAATGTTGATCCAGCGGCGGGAGTTGCTGTAAGGGTAACATTGGAATCTTTGTATACTTTTACGCTGCATACGCTACCGCAGTTTATGCCGTTACCGCTAACCGTCCCACTTCCCGTACCGGTTTTTTGAACCGATAAATTTAAGTTATCCAACGCCCAATAGAGGCTGAGGTTGTAGTAATATCCAGCTGCGTACATAGGCTGATCGCCCTTAATCACTTTTACGCAGGTTGAGCTGTACAAGCTAGTGCCTGCTGCACAATCCCAGTTAGCGTCCCACCCTGATCGCCAGTCTACTTCCGGCGTTCGAGTGAAAGTAATCGTTTGTCCTTCTGTATAGGTTTCGCTACAGTCTCCAGGACAATCGATACCGGGAGCCGTAATGCGTCCTTTTGCACCGTCGACGAATGCGTTACCTGATAGGTATTTGTTTTGTATGGTTACGGTTACGCTTCCACTTACTGCGCTGGTTTTCGGGCTGTTTACAGTGGCGACTCCAAGCCCCAGAGCTAACAGTACCGCAACACTAAAACGAACGAGTGCTTTTTTGTTCATATGATGTAACCTTTTTGAGAATTACTATATTTGTATTATTGTGCTCATGGTAAATGTACAGGAAAATACATATTTTGTCAATACTCCGACCTCTGTTGAATGTTTGAAATTGTAGCCGTAAGCAGCTATACTGCCCATACACACAAGAAGCCACCTACGGCGCATAACTTGAACGTGTGAGGAGGATTCCATGAAATCATTTGCAAAAACAACATTACTTTTAGGGGCGCTGACTGGGCTGTTTCTGGCGGTAGGGTATATGCTCGGTGGACGCAGCGGGGCTGTTATAGCACTTCTGCTCGCAACTATGATGAATTTTGGCATGTATTGGTTTAGCGGTAGCATGGTGCTGAAAATGCAGCGCGCCGTGCCTTTAGATGTAGCGTCCTATCCGTATGTCGAAAAGGCCGTACGTGAACTAACGGTGAAAGATAATCTCCCCATGCCAAAACTTTACTTTGTTGACACGCCCATACCAAACGCATTTGCTACCGGTCGCAGCCCGAAACACGCTGTCGTCGCAGTCACGAGAGGCATAACCGAAATCCTAAATGAACGAGAGCTTCGTGCTGTCCTCGCCCACGAGCTAGGCCATGTAAAAAACTACGATATGCTTGTCTCTACCATAGCAGCCGCAGTGGGCGGTGCTATATCTATTTTGGCAGAAATGGCTTTCTGGGGAGGCGCACTTTTTGGAGGAAATGATGAAGAAGGCGGAAACCCCGTAGGCAGCATTGCGATGCTTATTTTGGCACCTTTTGCAGCCATGATTATACAAATGGCGGTCTCGCGTAGTCGCGAGTTTGGTGCAGACGAGCACGGCGCGCATCTGATTGGACAGGGCAGCGACCTCGCGAGCGCGTTGCAAAAACTGGAAGATTTTAAGCCAAACATGGCGCGTTTGCAACCACGCCCAAACGAACAAGCAGCCGCACACCTCATGTTTACAAACATGTTTAGCCTGCAAGGCCTGTCCAGTCTATTTTCTACCCATCCGAGCACCGCTGCCCGTATCGAGCGGCTCCGCCAGTTCCGGTAGACCGCACTGCACGAAGTAAAACGTTCCTCTGTTATATTGGCATCCCGGGTGAAACGGAGCCGGGAGGTAGTAAGTAGTAGATGACAGGATATAAGTGGCCCCAGGCCGCTTATATAGCATCGCGTTAGGGTTATAACTTTGCTTGGCACTCTGGAAATCTCCCGGTATGACTGTTGTGATCCATTACAATACCAGCGAAAATGCGTATCCAATTAGTGTTTTCGCATTGTAGTGTGTCACAACAGTCACCGAGAGATTGGAGGCGTGCCGAGCTCTTTTGCCTTCTTTTCTTGCGGAAAGAAAAGAAGGTCGCCTGTCAGGACGAAGCCTAGCATTAGAAAACCTTTTTAATTTCCCGGGCGAGGTGCTCATCCCACATTGGAGCCGTAACCGCCTGCACCACATCGGCACCTGCCGCGCGGTATTCCGCGAAGTCGGCCGGCGTCATAACACCCCCGACACCGATGATTTCATAGCTGTAGCCTTCTTTTTTACGCAGTGCGTCTAGCCGACGTACCATATCGAGCCCGGCCCATTTGATTCCGGCTCCACAGACACCACTTCTTGCACGACCCTCTCCGGGCAGCGCTTGCTCACCGTTTGCATGAACAATGGTGCCTTGCAGCGTATTGATGGCGCTGATAGCGGCGACATACTGGCTAACGTCCCGGACGATTTCCTCGAGAGTATTTTGCTGACCCTGGGTAAAATAGCCGATTTTGATTATGAGCGGGGTATCACCCAGAACCGCCTTGCTGCGGCGACATATTTCGACAACTGCATCGTGGCTATAGCAGATGACACCTTCACTGGCGACATTTGGGCAGGACAGGTTTATCTCGACAGCCAGTGCGCCCGCCTGTTCGGCTAGTCCAGCGGCAGTTGCAAAATCATCATAGTATTCATCTGGCGTGAAACCCTCTCGTATCGTCCCGACCACACTCATGACGAGGAGCTGACCTTTTCCGGCACCAGCTATTGCTGACGGCAAATCCGCCGTCCATACCGCCGGGTCAGGCGAGGGCACACCAAACGAGTTCGTTATATTAAGTTTCGATAGATCTGTCGGGTATGTCGGCGCAACGACTAGTGGCTCCTGAAGTTTTTCGGGTGTCAATTCACCGTCGATAGTGAGCGGTAAGACATTGGGGTAGGGGTTGCACGGAAATTCATGGGCGCGCTGTGTTTTGTACACCACCACATCATAACCGAGGCGAAATGCCGCACTCGTATGTCGCGAGGTCGGCAGTGAACCTGCCGCAATCCCAAACGGGAAGTTTATTGGAAACCCGAGAAAGGTATACTGCGGCTCGGCGTTTTCATCAGGATAATCTCGCTGGTCGAGATTAAACGGCCCCTCAGCCACATTTTCTTCAAAGGTTTTTGCAGGATCGTAAAGCACCTAATCCTCCAGCAGTCTTATGTAACCGCCCCTGTAGTCTGGATGAACTTTCTGAAAATCATCCCCATGCCCAATGTCTGTGACGATAGGAACTGACTGCGCGCACAAACCTCTTACCGCACATTCTTCTGCAGTCCATACATCGTATTCAACGCTTGTTAGTTTTACGAACTTTGGGACATCCAGTTCTTCGGCATTTGCTCCCTTATTCGCCGCGACACAACCAACACCTACAACAGTTCCACCGGCATCACGAACCGTTTTTATCATAGCTTTCACAGAGGCCATTTGGTTGACCATATCTTCGAGTATAAGAACTCGCTTACTAGCAACTGCCTGTGCGAAGCCTTCACGCTCAAAAATGAACTCGCGCTGCTCCGTGCCCGAAACTTTATCCGCCCAGACACCTAAAATCTCTTTCTCTGTACCACTCATAAGATGTTGCGCCCCCCAGTGTGCAAAAGGTATTGCGCCGATTGCCGGCGAGGCGACCACTTCCACATCGTCCTCTGCAAACGATGCCACAAGCTCTTGGATAAGCTGACCGACCTCACGAACATGCGGCATGAGCGGATCAATATTGCAGTATCCGGCTAGGTGTTTCGTGCTAACCCCTACAAAATGGCCTGAGTATATGCATCCCATTTGTCTTAAAATGTCTTCAGGTTTCACTTCATTTGGCCTTTCTATAGGAGTTAGTTTCACTTCGTAGTAATTCCGTTGCACGACGAGCTGCTTCGGCAAAGTCGAGGCCGCTGCTTGCAAAAATAATATCCCGGGAGCTACTTATCAATACACCGTCACCGCGAGAGTTTTGCGCCGCGGCCATCAGCTCCTGCAAATTACCACCTTGAGCGCCAATACCTGGAACGAGAAACCAGACATCATTGCCCGCAATTTTTCGGATTTGCTCGGCCTCAGTGGGGTAGGTTGCGCCGACCACCAGCATACAATTTTTATTCGAATTCCATTCGTAAGCTACGCTGTTAGTTATGTGTTCGTACAATTTTTTATCTCCCACTATCGCGTCTTGGAATTCACCGCCGCCAGGGTTTGAGGTCCGACATAGGATAATTGAGCCTTTGTCATCCCGAGCGAGAAACGGCTCAAGCGCTTCACGCCCCAGGTAGGGATGAAGTGTTATGGCATCTGCCCCAAGATAGTCATAGGCGAACTGCACATAGCCGCTGTTTGTGTTGCCTATATCTGCGCGTTTGGCGTCGAGAACGATGAGCACATCTGGTGCCACCCGGTGGATGTAATCGCAAGTGTCCTTGAGCACCTGTATGCCGGCAGCACCACCAGCTTCATAAAACGCCGTGTTTGGTTTGTAGGCCGCGACGAGATCGTACGTGACATCAATAATCGCGCGGTTAAAACCAAGCTGATCTACTCCACTCGGCAGTTTCGACACATCACTGTCGAGCCCAACACACACCAGCGATTTTTGCTCAGTAACAATCTTTTCCAACCGCTCCATAAAAGTCATATCTACAGTGTACAAGAATAATTTAGTAAAATCTCGAAATTCATCCTGCGTGGTACAATGGATATGTCAATTAACCAGGGTGGCGTGCAATTCGCCAATCGGACGTCATAGCCGTCGACCCGCATTATTGCGGGATGAGCATGTGGGACTCATGCGCCGACCGTACAGTCGGGAGTCACCATAAGGTGATTGCTTCTTAGGAAGTAGAAAGGGAATACATATGAAAAAATTTGCCCATGCGGGTGCCATAGCTGTAGTAATCGCAGCACTACTATGGAGCGTAGACGGACTGCTGAGACGCAACCTGTACAGTTTGCCACCTTCGGTCATTGTTTTTTGGGAGCACATGCTTGGCCTTGTGTTTTTGGTTCCGTTTTTATGGTCAACACGGGCAAAATTTCGCGAGTTAACACTCAAGCAATGGTGGGCAATGGCGCTCGTCGCACTACTGTCTGGCGCGCTTGGGACCATACTGTACACGGCAGCATTGGGGCAAATCAACTTCATTAATTTTTCTGTCGTTGTTCTCTTGCAGCAGCTCAATCCAATCTTTGCCATCGGCGCTGCTGCTATCTTGCTGCGGGAGCGACTGAGTCGCCGATTTCTTGGCTTAGCTGCCATCGCTCTCGTTGGCGCGTACATGGTCAGCTTCCCTGATCTCACGGTCAATCTAGACACAGGAAAGGGAACAGTAGTTGCCGCCCTGTACGCCGCTGGCGCCGCAGCGTGCTGGGGCGTCGGGACTGCCTTTTCAAAATACGCTTTGAAAAGCACCTCGTATCCGCACGTTACCGCAGCAAGATTTGGGTTAACTGCCATTATCTCACTCTTTTTTGTCGTAGGTACTGGATCTGCGGCCGCCATATCTACACTCACCCAAACACAGTTTTTCTACCTGCTGGCCATTACCTTTAGCACCGGCCTCGTCGCGCTACTTATCTACTACTACGGCCTTCAGCGAGTCGCCGCAAGCCGCGCCGCCATCCTAGAGCTTGCCTGGCCTCTCAGCGCCGTCATCATCGGCTGGCTGTTCCTGCACGAAGGGCTAACTATCACGCAAGCAGCAGGTGCACTAGCACTAATCACCACCACAAGCTGGCTAACAGTCCAAAGTAAGGTATAAATATATCCATCCAAGGTTATTTAAGAATACATGCGGATAATCCTTAGACTTTATTGCAATATTGGTATATAATTACAATATCCTCTAACCCGTTAACCCACCGAGTGAGTTTATATTTAATGCAGCTAACAGAGCCTTCGCTTGTAATATCTCCGCACTACGATGATGCCGTGTATAGCTGTTGGATGGCAGTCGACCGAGCTTCGACAGTGCTTACAGTCTTTGGCGGTGCGCCCGGTCAAGATATAGTCGCTCCATGGGATATTTCAACAGGGTTCACGAGTGCTAACGCAGCAATAGAAGCTCGAAAAAAAGAAAACTCTGAAGCGCTTTCGGCTTCCGATGCGCGTATCATAAATTTAGACTTTGTAGATGTTGAATATAGGCAACTCGGTGTAGCACCAAAAGTAACCGCAGAAGATGTCATAGCCGGCATCAGAATAGCAGTAGAATCACATCGCACCACATACGCACCCTTGGGCTTTGGCTTCACCTTTCGGCACGTTGACCATGGCTTAGTGCGCGAGGCAACAAAAGTGCTCGCGAGAGAAGGTGCAGACATTATATATTATGCCGATATTCCTTATGCAATGGCGATGGGTGTTGAAAACTGGCCGCAACGATTGCCATACAAGGTTATACGTGATTTGTTGGGCAGAGAAATTGAAATCGAGATTATTGAGTTAACTAGTCTACAACAGCAACAAAAACGAGAGTCAGTCAGGCTATACACCAGCCAATACGAACAGAATAATACTATTTCAGGAAGACCGTTCGACCATGAAGACGCATTTCGCTGGGAAGTCAAAGTGCACCCCGTTAAGTGAGTTTTCCGTAGTCGAAAGTTGCAGTAATATAAAAATACAAGTATGGTACATGCGTGTACACAGAAACATGCTCAGCAGAACTTTTTAACAATCATATGCTCTCTACGGTTCTAACAAGTAATGGCTCAAAAGAGATAGTGATTTTTTGCCATGGGTTTAGAAGTAGTTCTATTGGTCCAAACCGATTCTTTGTGCGGGCAGCGAGGATGCTCGCAGAGGCCGGAATTTCATCTCTGCGCTTCGACCAATACGGAAGCGGCAACTCTGAAGGCGACTTCCTTGACTCTAGCTTTACAGATTGGATCGAAACTATACAGTCTATCAGCAAGCACTACGTAAATCTTGGTTATGAAGTTGCACTTTTTGGCCAGAGTATGGGAGGATCCGCAGTTATAGTCGCGGCATCACAAGTCTCCGGGCTTAATTCTGTTGTATCTTGGTCTCCCGACCCAAGCGTTGATGAACCTATAGGCGAAGAAACTGAATATTATGAAGAATGCGGTGAAAGAGTCGGGAATCGTTTTTGGCACGAGGCGCATAATGCAAACATACCTTCGGCACTTTCATTAATAAATATCCCTACTTATATCGTTCAATGCGAAGACGATGAGTATGTTTCACCGGATAATCATCAAGCGATAGTTTCGCACGCCAGACCAAACCATGTGCTCGAGATGTATCATGGGTATCCTCATAGTCGATGGAGTTTTGAACAAGCGACACAAATAATTGACAGAAGCGTAAATTTTCTATTGAAGAACTTTAGGGCAAACACGACCGCTAAGAAGGCGTCCAATCTAGAGTTTGCAGAGCAAATTATAAGGCAGCTGAAGGAGAACGGGGTCGAGTGTTTACTCTACGGTTCTGCAGGAGTGTCTATCTATCTCGGCCAGTATAAACCAAGCTTCAGCGATATAGATTTACTTGTACCTGATGAATGGCTCGAGAGCGATTGGCATAAATTGCAACAAATCATGAGTACAATGCAATACTCGCTTTTGGATGAGCATGAACACGAATTTGGTCACCGGTCTAAGCCTATTGTAGCATTTGCCAAGCAGTCTATTCTGACCCGAGATAAGATACAAAAAGATGAAAGTGACATAGTAATGATACCGTCAGGCACAACGACTCTAAACACACTTAGTGCCGTGGCTTTTAAGCGCGCATACGAGTTTAGTAGCAAGGACGGATATCGGATTGAAAAACGTGAGAAAAATGACCAACTAGTAATACAATTACTTAATAAATACCTGAAAAAATAACTAATCTCTAGCTTATTCTGTTATTGTCCACCGACCGAGCTTTTTTTGTGCGTGATATCCCGCTAAATAGATTGCTTGCCAGAGGGCGTCCAAACCAAGCCCGGCAGGCCCAGTAGACTGAAGATTCTCCCTGACTCGAAGGGGGGCTCTGAGAGCATTAATAACAAAGTCAGGAAACTCCTCTGGAGTTAAACGACCCGGAGTATGTTCAACACTTAATCGTTTGCCGATTCCGTAAAAGAAGGCTGCTCTTAGCTCATGCGCTAGATCAATTGGTCCGTGCACAATCTCTGCTTCTGGCACAAGTTTAAGCCCTATGCCAGCTTGGTGCATTCTAAAGTTCAAATCTGCGTCTTCTGTCCAGCGAACTAGAGGATTGAAGATCTGCCCACATGCTTCGGTGAGCTCAGTCTTTCGCACTGCGAGGCCTGGACAAGTCGCAAAGTCTGGGCGGTTGTTAAATGCGTGACGACCCCTCGCTATAACCTCTGAGGTGTACATATTTGTCTCGAATCTTATACGTGGTTTAGCAACAATATTGTCCACTAACGCCTCACGCATTCGTCTGATTGAGCCTGGCATAAACCATGTGTCAGAGTCCATAACTATGACATTATCTGTCGGTGATCTTTCAATTGATAGTTGAGCCGAACGTGCAATATTGCCGTAGGCTGTAGTGGAGTATTCTACGCCGCGCCTATTAAGAATACGCTCGATTCGTTGGCTCGGTGTTATGACAACGTGTACCGAAACATCGTCGTCGATACTATCCAAACATCGTTCGATGGCAACATCATCTGCGCACTTAAGGCCAATACTACAAGGAGGCAAGGCTTGTAATACCCGGGGCATTTCAAGCCGTGGGGAGAGATTACTCATATTGAATCGGGTCTTCCAGGCCAAGTGAGACATATGAACCTCGTCGTGCTTCACAATTGCTACATGCTCCACATGCTATTGACCCGAGGTTATTGTGACATGACCAGCTCAATTCAAATGGAGCATTGAGTTCCAAACCTCTTTTTATGACTCCAGCTTTATCAAGCTCAATCAACGGAGCCACTACATTTATAGGACGATCGGTCATCGTCCCCTCATTGACTACGGCCTGAAAGGCATTAATAAATGCGGTGCTATTATCTGGGCAGGTTCGGTCTCCACCAGTGCTACCTATCAATACGCCACCTGCAGAAACAGTCTCAGCCCAAGCAACAGCAGCACCAAGCAGGATGGCATTTCTAAATGGTACGTACTCACTTTTGCGATTTAACGCGGTGAGCGGTTGAGAAGAATCAAAAAGCGCAGACTTTCCCACCTTCGGCAGAAACCCGAGATCTACAACTATAGAATCTGTAGGTTGATAATGCTCACATAATGCCCTGAACGCCACAAGTTCACGTCCGAGGGTCTTTTGTCCGTAGGCTGCGAACATAAAGAACTGCCTGTCATATTTTTGCATCATGCCTGCCGCAACAACTGTAGAATCAAGACCACCACTAATAAGCCCAACTCCGCCCTCCGCTAACTCTGTACTTCTTGCCATAGAAATCTCCTTTATGTCCTTCGTTTATCACCATACCAATAAATATGATTCCGTGCTCCTGCCATACAACCTAGCTCACGAGCGATTGAAGCTACCAGATCCTCATTGCGATTGAGCTTCTCCACAGAAACACCCTCAGCCATAAGTATGACCCTGCCAAAGTCGCCTCCATTTGCAATCGCCATAACTTCGCGAATTTCATCAGCATCCTGGGGCCTGGCCACCACAAACTTGAACCAAGAATCAGGCATAGCAGCAATTGCTTGTAGCGCCTGTGGTCTTCTGCGTGCGCGTAGGTCATTGCCACTCGAAGTTAGTTTCGGGGAGCAATTAAACTGAACATTTTTCAAAGACGCCTTCGGTACAATCGTTCCATTTGTTTCAATCTCTACATGCCAGTTACTGGGGAGCGAAGCAATAAGTTTAATAATACCTGCTTGTTGCAGTAGCGGTTCGCCTCCGGAGACAACTAGATTTGGGCCCATCTCGATAGCGTCGATTTGATTTTCCCAGGAGGAAACGATTTCATCTGACAGTGATTTGATACTGGCCCCTCTAGGCTCAGTCCAGTATGCTTCCAGAGACCTGTCCCACGTATAGGGTGTGTCGCATCGCCAGCCAACTCCATCTCGACCACAATGTAGGTTACACTCTTGTAACCTCAGAAAGACTGACGGACGACCAGCTGAGATACCCTCACCTTGAAGCGTCGCAAATACTCCATCGCCACTAACCCTTAAAAGATTCTGGCGTTCGACCCCCGGCGCGGTTGTATCTGAAAAGCCATAATCACCAGTCTCAGCCATTACTCCTCCATATGGCCGAAGAGTTCGGCGTCTCAAACAGCTGGATACTTACAAGCTCTACGCCTGGCATTTTGCTGTTAAATTCAGCGTTGATTCTTTTTGCAAAGTCTTCGGCAAGATTTTCTGCTGTAGGTACATAGCGTAAACTATGCATCCGAAGCGATTTATTAACCTTAGCAAATGCCTGCATGATGGCGTCTTTGTCCCAATATACAAATGAATGGTCATAAACATCCACGACAATGGTTTGCACGAGTTTCTTTATGGCTCCAAAATCAGCAACCATGCCCTGGTCTGGAGCACCGTCTTTCTGAATGATCTCACCGCTTAATTCAACTATCATCTTGTACCTATGACCGTGTGGATTCTTACATAGAGAGTTATGGTTGGTAACCCTGTGTCCCATGTCCCACTCAAAGGCTTTTGTAATGCTTATCATATGCTTGATTTAATGCTGCTTAGATGCTTGAGAAATTTAGCATATTGTTTCGCTGTGGGCTGCTTATCTCCTAGAGTTGCGATGGTGTCTGTCACACTATCATGCTTCTCCACGCCACGAACGGTCATACACGTATGAGCAGCCGAAATATGAACCATAATAAACTCAGGCTCGAGATTATCATAGAGAAAGTGTGCTAGCTGTTTTGTTAAACGCTCTTGAACCTGGAGCCTTTTGCTAAATACCGCAACGATACGTGCAAATTTAGATAGTCCGAGAATTTTTTTGCCAGGTATATACGCTATATCAACATACCCATAGAAAGGCAGTATATGGTGTTCACACATACTACTGAAAGCAATCTTCGAAACAACTACAAGATCGTGGTAGTTATCGTTATCAAATAGTTTTACGTGATTTTCTGGGTTCTCTAGGTATCCTTTTAAATTTTCTCGTAGCTGTTTTTCATATCTTTTAGGAGTTTCGAGAAGGCCTTCGCGATTAACATCTTCTCCAAGTTCTTTTAGCAGGTACTTTAGCGACTGTTGTATTTTACTATCTACCTTAAGCGCCGACTTCATGTCTGTTTATAATCCTTTCGAATTTAATGTTTGTACCATAGCATTTCATTGCATGCTATTCAAGTAAATTTTTTGATTGTTGCTATTAGTATATATTTGTGTTATTGTACACTTTGATCACTACTTACCCTAAGTCTTGAGATACAAGGAGATATCTGTGTCATTGCCAGAAAATACAACCGAGAAGTCATTTGCTGCCCACACATTTAATGGTCAGCACCTGCTGATTGATAATCAGGCCATAGATACCATAGTTGGCCTCGTACCGGATAATGGCAGCTGTACCGAGATAGGTCCAGGCAATGGCGCGCTAACTGGCCCTTTACTCCAAAAAGGCGTTCATGTCACGGGTTACGAAATTGACAAACGCTGCGAGCCCGCACTAGTTGCCTTAAGCGGCAATGGGAATCTGCACATGCGATGGCTTAGCTTCCTTGATGTACCTCCTAGGGAAATAAATGACAAGGATATTATTATAGGGAATATTCCGTTTAATATTTCCGAGCCACTCATAAAAAAGCTGGCAAATCTTACTTTCACTTCAGCGGTTTTGATGTTCGGCAGAAACTTTGCCGATGCGCTAACTGCGCCAAGCCCTAGTAATGACCGATGGAGCAGAATGTCACTATATGGGCGAGGGCTTTTTGAGATTACTCGTGTGCTTGAGGTACCGAAAACTTCATTTGATCCCATCCCTCGCGTCGACGCGACCGTACTACGCTTAACACGACTTGATGCGATGCAAAGATGGCGTCGCGATCCAGTGGCACGCTCATATCGTGCCCTGTTAGACACAGATGATTCAAAGGGCAGTGTAGCTCAGGCACTGAAAACCATCATTGTGCGCCCGGATGGCTCGGCTGAAGCAAGGATAGCCGGCCGGCCAGTTAATCGACGAGCCGAACGCCGAATAACGAATCAGGGTATGCGTATGATGGCTTCAGACTGGAACGCTGGATATACTCCTGAAAGACCGCGACGGGAAACACCAGGAGAAGAAATGTTCAAACTAGTACGTGATACTCTTGACGATCGAAATGAAAGTCTTCTTTCAAAACCACTCAGTGGACTGACGAATGATGAAGTAAGAATTATATGTTCAGCTATAACGACAGTAGTGAATAAGCGCACCAAAAAAAGATAGCCGGTTCCGGTGTCTTTACTGAAACCCAGGTAAACTCAATACTAGTTCCAGATGTCCTCAGGCCGGGGCTGCAACGCAAGTTCAGCCATCACTTGGCGTGCATTTGCCTTAAGATCGAGATTTTGTGGTTCTCTCAATACACTTGTGATGGTATCGGCGACGCATCCCATTTCTTTCACACTAAACCCACGGGCAGTACTCCACGTCGTTCCCAATCGCACCCCACTCGCAATATAAGGTTTCTGCGTTTCCCCAGGAATAACTTGCCGGTTGGTCAAAATATTTATGCTCTCAAGCAATGCTTCAGCCGCATTACCAGTGAGACCGAAAGTATTCAGCGTATCAATAACCATTAAATGGGTGTCGCTACCGCCGGTAACCATAAGCCCTTCTATGTGCGAATACCTCGATTCTATCGCTTTCATATTTCCGAGTACTCGGTCGATAAAAGCGGCGAAGTGAGGTTTATGCGCGTCAATCAAACATTGCGCAAGACCGTAGATGCGTCTGAGTGGTACGCTCGATTGGGTGCCGGGATGAACTGCTGAATCAATGGGCTTAGCAAGTTCGGCCTTACTTAGGATGATTCCTCCGTGTCCTCCGAGCATGGTTTTATCGGGGGTGAGTGTTACCACGTCACAGTGCGGAAAAGGCTGCGGAAACCGTCCGGCAGCTACAAGCCCAGCCGGGTGAGAGAGGTCAGCCAGCACCTTTGCCCCAACACCTTGAGCGATCTCTCTAATTGTTTCAAAATCAATCGTGCGAGGATATGAGGAAGCACCTGTAACAATGAGTTTTGGTTTAAAGCGATCAGCTAGCGCTGACATCTCATCGTAATCTATTCGCCCAGTCGCATCCACGCCGTAGAAACTAAAATCGTATGTTTTGCCAGAGAAGTTCTTGTCAAGTCCGTGAGTAAGGTGACCGCCTGCATCAAATTTCATTGCAAGTACTGCGTCACCCGGCTCTAAAAGTGCTGCATATACAGCCTGGTTCGCTTGGCTGACCGAATGTGGCTGCACGTTTGCGTGCTCCGCACAAAATAATGATCTCGCTGCTGAGACGGCAATCGATTCAACGGCATTAAATCCTGCGGCTCCAGCATATGGACGATGCCCAAGTAGACCTTCTATGATCGCATTGTGTCTAAGTGGAAGCTCATCGCAATAACGGGGGTTAGTGGGGCTTGCTGGTGCAATCAGATTTACCGTGCACAAGTCATATTCATCTTGCATCATAGCCGCTGCATAAAGATCATTTTGCCAGGCCTCTATTTCTTCCGGTGTCGTCTTATTAGACATCAAAACTCCTCGAAGTTATTTAGGTGAACATTTAATATACTGTGTCATAAAATAACACAGATGCTATCATTAAAAAACTTACTATTTACTTCTGCAATATTGTTGCTGTATATTCTTGCTATGAATCACATACTAGGGCTCAATGGTGTTTACCCTCGAAGCCATGACACAAGTGCATGTATTGTTAAGGTGGAATCTGGTGGCGCAGAGATACTAGCCAATGCGGAAGAGGAACGATTTGGCGATCGGGATAAAAGGGCTTTTGACAAGCTACCCCTGAACTCTACTCGATTCTGTCTTGAGCAAGCAGCACTTAGGCCAGGTGATATAGACATCGTTACATGGGGGTGGGATGCAGAAAAGCTGTCCTCGGACAAGGTACTGCCGCCCGAGTACCCAATCAGTATTACCAGACGTATTGAGACAGTGAAAGTGCCTCATCATGAAGCGCATGCGGCTAGCGTATTCTACACCTCGCCATTTGATAAAGCCGCCATATTGGTGGTTGATGGGCAGGGAGAGAAAGAGAGTACGACTATCTGGAAAGGCTCTCGGGAAAGTGGCCTAGAGAAAGTATTGTCCATCGGAGTAGATAGATCGCTGGGTTATCTGTATGGGGCTATATCCAGATTTTGTGGACTTGGTAGCTTTGGAGCCGGAAAGGTAATGGGTTTGGCCCCCTATGGCATTCCCCATTATTTAGACGTGCTAGAAGAAGTTTACAATGGCCTTCGACTTCCAGAGCAAGAGGGGCATGATTCACAAGTTGAATTTTTCAAGCAGTTCATTAGTGGCCTAGAGGTGAGAGGCTTCAAAAGCGCTGATGTTGCCTATGTTTTTGACAAGTCTAGTGGTAAGACTAGGCCAGAACCTTTCATAGATACAGTTCATCGCGATATGGCAGCGTCAGTTCAGGCATATCTCGAGCAACAGATGTTGCAGCTCGCTAATAAAGCACACGCAATAACTGGGTTAGATAATTTGTGTCTTGCAGGCGGTGTCGCAATGAACTGCGTGACGAACTCCGTTATTCAGGACAGTGGCCCATTCAAAGAAATTTTCCTGCAGCCCGGATGCGAGGACAATGGCGTGGCAATGGGAGCTGCATTGGCGGTTGCTAAGCTACCCGCGCCTTTTGAAACGCCGTACTTGGGGCCCTCGTTCAGCGACGAAGAGATCTCTACCGCGCTTGATAGGCTAGGGGTTAACTATACGACACACGACAACATCGAAAGCGTCACTGCTGAGCTACTTGCCATAGGAAGTGTTGTCGGCTGGTTCCAAGGCGGACTAGAATTCGGTCCAAGGGCGCTCGGAGGACGCAGCATCATCGCACATCCGGGCACGCTCGCAATGAAAAATCTCGTAAATAGTGTGAAGCAACGAGAGCAGTGGCGGCCATTCGGTCCCAGTGTACTCGCCGATCATGCAGACGAGCTGTTTGATCACGCTTATCCTTCACCGTATATGTTACGTTCATTTAAGGTAAGAGAAGAGTGGCGAGAGAGGATGCCTGCGGTTGTTCATGTGGATGGTACTACTCGCCCGCAGACCGTAACGCCCGAGGCGCATCCTAGATACCACGGAATGATTAAAGCCTTCGAGCTTTTAACCGGAATTCCAGCGGTACTAAATACGTCTTTCAACAATTACGACGAACCGCTAGTCGCTACACCACTCGACGCACTTAAAACGTTTGCGTCATCCAGGCTTCAAGCTCTTGTTCTCGGGAACAACCTTGTACAAAAAAGATAGCATATGATGAAAAAAACTCTAGGTGGTCTCGCAGATGCGATAGGAAGTACACCTTTAGTGCGTTTAAGCAAACTGTACCCTGATTTTAGAGGGGAGATATACGCAAAGCTCGAGTTCACAAATCCAGGGGGAAGTATGAAAGACAGGCCTGCTTTTAACATGATTGAAAAACAGGTCTATACCGGACATCTAAAGAGGGGTGATGTTGTCGTCGAATCAAGCTCCGGAAACATGGGTATAGGCCTTGCCCAGGCGTGTCAGTATTTTGGTTTGGGTTTTATATGTATAACCGATCAGAGAACCAATATGCAAACCATTGAGGTGCTCAGGTCTTTAGGCGCGAAGGTAATAATTATACACGAAAATGATGTGCCCCCAGGAGGCTCTTTGCTGGAATCAAGATTAGATAGGGTCCAAAATCTGATTGAAAAAAATCCTAAGTATTACTGGCCGAACCAGTATGGCAATCCTCATAACCCTGAAGCATACCAGGCAATGATGCGGGAAATAGAGTTACAGTTAGGTGAGCCTTTCGACTATATTATTTGCGCAACGGGCACGTGCGGAACAATAAGAGGCTGTTCGGACTATATCAAAGAGCGCGGCCTGACAACAAAAGTAGTAGCCGTAGATGCAATTGGGAGTGCAATCTTCGGCCAAGAACCAGCCAGGCGGTTAATCCCCGGCCATGGCTCGTCTAGACGACCGGATCTATATAGAAGTGATATGTTCGATGACGTAGAATTCGCAGATGACAGAGATTGTGTAATAGGCTGCAGGAAATTACTTCATGATGAGGGAATATTTGCCGGAGGCTCAACAGGTGCAATAGTGAGTGCACTAGAAGTATTAACCACAAGAATTAAGCCAGGATCAAAAATCGTAATAATAATCCCTGATAGAGGTGAACGATACGTAGACACGATTTATAATGATCATTGGGTCAATAAATATATTAACCCTTTAACTAAAGAACGATGAATAATGCCATACAGATTATAAGCAATAAAGAGGTTGAGTCCATACTTTTGGGTAAAGAGCTGCAGATCATTGAACTAGTTCGACAATGCTATGCAGCACATGCGAACGGGCAATCGTCGCTGCCGTTCTCGACATTCTTACGTTTTCCCACCCACGAGAAAAATAGAATCATTGGTCTGCCTGCATATATTCATCTAGGCGATAAAGAACTCGCCGGTATGAAATGGGTAGCGTCATTCCCAGACAACATTAGGCACAACCTAAACCGCGCTTCGGCAACACTTATCCTGAACAGGATCACGACAGGCCGACCATATGCCATACTCGAAGCATCTCACATAAATACCCAACGAACTGCCGCTAGTGCTATCTTAGCCGTGCAGGTCATGAGTCGTATCGATATCAACTCCATTGCGATTGTGGGTTGTGGCCCTGTGAACCAGGATGTACTTAAGTATGCGAAAGCTGCTTTTCCGGGCCTGCGTACCGTCCACATATATGATGTAGATGAAGCAAGGTCAAAGATATTCGCAGAGAAAGTAAAACTTCACTATCCGGCACTACACCTAGATATATTCCTCGACCTTAAACAAGCGGTCAAAGGTCAATATCTAGTTTCTATTGCTACAAATACAGCCGTCCCCTACATCAAGAGCCCTGACCTATTCGAAAAAGAATGTATTTTGCTACATATTTCCTTGCGTGACCTATCGCCGAGCGTTATAAATAAAGGCTGGAATATCGTCGACGATTTACAACACGTAGACAGAGAGAATACTAGCGTTGATCTTACCCATAGACAGCTTGGGGG
Source organism: uncultured Candidatus Saccharibacteria bacterium (assembly GCA_964425975.1). Classification (GTDB taxonomy): domain Bacteria; phylum Patescibacteriota; class Saccharimonadia; order Saccharimonadales; family UBA4665; genus JAGXIT01. Next base: position 58,637 of record CAYROK010000003.1, on the reverse strand, counting down.
CACAGAATTTGTTAAAGCCTCAATAGGTGAAATACTTGCAGGAGAAGTATCACCAGAGTCAGCGCAAGGACGTATAATTTACTCTCCTTTCGGCCTTGGCATATTAGATATTGCGGTTGGTGATTTTGTATATCAAGAAGCAGCCCGTCATAATATCGGAGAGCAGATTGATAACTTTTGGTAAATATATGCATACAACCGCACATGAACATACATGGATAGAAGTCAGTAAAGATGCCGTTCGGCACAATATACAGTACCTGATGTCACTCAATCACAACAGAGAGAAGTCCTTCATCTTGATGGTAAAGGCAAATGCTTACGGGCATGGTCTAGTTGAAATCTCAATGCTAGCGCAGGATTTAGGGGCATTTGGGCTAGGTGTAGCGACCCTAAGTGATGTGGAGGTGTTGCGAGCTGCCTTGATACAGATTCCGATCATCGTTTTTTCACAGTGTCCCCCGGAGGATTATGCAGTATTGAAAAAAAATTCCGCCGAAACGATTATTGGTGATTTTTCGACGCTCGAATCGTACAAATCGACACAACCCAAGGACCAACCCTCTTACCATATTAAGATCGACGCAGGTCTGGGAAGATTCGGCTTCGGAGAAAATGACATACCAAAATTAGTACGAGAACTGAAAAACTTAAGCCCGCCTACTGGCATATGTACGCATTATTCTTCGGCAAATGAAAGTACATTAATCACCGAGAATGAATTCTCTCATTTCATGCGTTGCTTGGATAAGTTACGGAGTGCCGGGATTGTATCACCAATAACCCACGCCAGTAACAGTGCTGCCACCGCATGGCTTGACGAGAATATAACAAATGTCGTTAGGCTTGGTCTCGCTGCTTACGGGCTTCAAGCCAATGATATTAGAACAATGGAGCTCAAGCCGGCCTTATCACTTCGTACGCGAATTGTTGGTACTCACTACGCCGAGGCAGGATCATTCGCTGGATATGGTCATGCATGGAAGACTGAAGACGCTGCAAAGATTAGTATACTTTCTATTGGATATTCCGACGGGCTTCCGAAAAGTTCGTCAAAACACGGTTACGTACTTTGCAACGGAACTAGGCTTCCTATAATCAGCGTCATGATGAACCAAACTTTAATTAACTCTACACCCTGCCCCGAAGCCACCAATGGCTCAGTAGTGACAATAATCGGGAATGATGGAAACGATCGTATAAGTGCCGAAGAGGTGGGTAGCTGGAATAGTACAATCAACGAAGACATAATTACAAGCCTACAACACAATCTCGCAAGAATATTTATTGCATGATTTTCCCAATTAGCATGTGATTGACGATGCGGTCTTAGCGCCAGGTTTTGGCGATAGCTTGCGCTCGCGCTGCGGCGAGGCCGGTGTAGTGGGTTTCGGGGTTTTGGATAAGCTGTTTTTCGTTGTCGGTGAACTTTGACCGGTAGCTGTCGATGGTTTCCGCCTGGGATGCCACTTCGTACAGAGAAACGTTTCGTTCCATCGCCTCATGAGCCAGTTGTTTTGAAACCTCATGCGCAGTCGTGTGGCCGTATTTTGCAAGCAGCAAATACAGCGGTTCTGCCGCGATGGCACCTTTCGTGAGATGTAGGTTGCGCCGCATGGCTTCTTCGTCGACTTCGATTTTGCTCATCACCGTTTGCAGCCGTGACGCCATCGATGCGACGAGGGCAAATGATACCGTATAGAACCGTGCAGATGATGAATCGGTCAGGTCGCGCTGATGTTCGCTCGATATATTGAGGTTGGCATTCACCATCTGAGCCGTCACTTGCTTCCACATGCCGATGACATTTTCGAAATTCCAGGGGTTGCGTTTGTGCGCCATGGTGCTGGAACCAGTCTGGCCATCTTCAAACTTCTCGCGCACCTCGCCAATCTCAGAGCGCTGCAAGTTACGCATATCATGCGAGAGGTTCGCCATGACACCGGCTGTGATCGCCAGCTCGTCAAGCAGGCGTATATAGCCCTCAGCGGGGACGATTTGGGTAGCGGCGAGGGCAGGCTCGAGGCCGACATAGCCAAGCACGTTTTTTTCAAAGGCCAGTGGATCGTCGACAAACACAGAGATGGCATTGTAGGTCCCGACTGCACCCGAAAATTTACCCTTCAGTGCGCGAGATAGTTCGTCGAGCGCCTGTGTGCTTTCACCCAACCGTTGCACATACGTTGCCAGAAAATACCCAAATGTAATCGGCACTGCGTGCTGACCATGCGTGCGACCAATCTGAACTGTCTCGGCATACCGCTCGGCCAGTTCCGAGAGCGTAGCTAGAAGCACGCGCAGGCGAGGGATCAGTAGCTCCTGGGTAGCTCGACGCAACTGCAGGCTCATTGCGGTCGAAACAATGTCGTAGGATGTCGCCCCAAAATGCACATAGGGCTTCGCCTCGTCAGGTAGCTGAGCCTTCATAGTATTCACGATGGCTTTGACATCATGACGAGTGGTTTTTTCCTCCTCGGCTACATCTTCTACGCGGATGTTGCGGCTCGCCGCGTCGATTTGCTCAGCCACCTCTCGGCTACATATACGGAATTCTGCCAGACCGTAAGCCAGAGCAGCTTCGATATGCGCCTGCGTCAAGACACGTGTCCGCTCCGACAGATAGCGGGCGATTTCTGGGTCATAATACCGGCCGTCTAGCGGGTCAATGCTGTTGAAACGGTTATCTTCACTAGGTGTTGGTAGGTCAAGTGGCTGTAAACTCACGACGTAGTCCTTTCTTTTTCGATTAGCATGTGACGTGTCACCTGTGACGTAACATTAGCAATTGACGTGTCTCCATTGGTGCGGGATTCATAGCTAATAGTTACAGGTGAATGTTTGGTGACAGGCGATAGGGTAATGGCTAATCTTTTCACAGCCGTTCCTTTAGAATTTCGGACACATTCTTCTCAATCCTGCCCGCAATATCTCCATCGTCAAGCGGCTCAAACCTTTGGCCGCTAAATTTTTCGTAGACAAACCGGTAGCGGCGCTCAAGCTCTGCGATGACATCGGCGGGCACCTCTGGGGCGGGGGTTTCAGCATATGGATCAAAGCGCTCCTTAAACCAAAGACGCAAGTACTCTTTGTCGTAGTTTTCTGGCTCTTGGCCAGCGGCAATTCGTTCACCATATGTTTCACCCAGCCAATAGCGTGATGAGTCCTGGGTGTGGATCTCGTCAATCAGGATGATTTCGCCCCCCGGTGTAAGCCCGAATTCGTATTTGGTATCAACCAGCAGGAGGCCTTTGGCTTCAGACGCTTTTTGCCCAAACGCAAAGAGTTTGAGGGCAATATCACTGACGCGCTGCCATACATCTTCCTTCAGAAGTCCCTCCGTCAGCGCCTCAGCAGGAGTGAGGTTGCGGTCATGAACTTCAAATTTCGTCGTCGGCGTCAGGACCGCTTCCGGCAGCTTGTCGTTTTTCTGGAGTCCATCTGGCAGCGTAAACGTCCCGTAGTCGCGTTGCCCCTCTGAGTACGTGTGCCACAGGGACGTATTGGTCACGCCGGTTATATAACCACGCACCACCATTTCGAGCGGAATTACTTCGTATTTGTGGCAGTATGCGACATTTGGATCAGGATAGGAGATGATATGGTTCGGTACAATTGAAGCGGTTTGCTCGAACCACCATCGGCTTGTTGCCGTCAGCAGCGCGCCTTTATTTGGCACCGTTGCGAGTATGCGGTCAAATGCACTATAACGGTCGCTTGCCACCAGCATCAGTCGGTCACCGAAATCATACACGTCGCGGACTTTGCCGTGGTAGACCGCACTGCAGCCCGGTAACTCAAAATCTGTACCCTCAAGAATATGTCCACTCATACTATCAGTATAAGACATGAATCATGAATCATGAATTATGAATCTTGAATCATACATATCAACCGCAGACGACTTTATCAATCGTCGTATAAGCGATGTAGTTAAAGCTGGCACCCTGCAGACGTCCCAATCCAGCTGTTGTGGCACGTTACAAAAACAGCGAAAATGCGTATCCAATTAGTGTTTTCGCGTTGTAGTAAGACGCAACAGCAGCCGAGAAGGCGGAGGCGTGCCGAGCTCTTTTGCCTCCTTTTCTTGCGGCAAGAAAAGGAGGTCGCCTGCCGGGGCGAAACCCGGCATTGGATAGGCTTGACAAAACTATGGGACTTTACCGGAAGTTACGCTACAATTATGGTTATGAAACAGGGAGCGGGGAAACGGCCTGTGATTGGTATTGTCGGCGGCGGACAGTTGGGCCGCATGCTCACGCTCGCCGCTAAACCACTCGGCTTCAACGTGACCGTCATCGACCCTGGCGAACATTGTCCTGCAGAGCAGGTTGGCGCACGCCAAATAGTCGGAAACCTTTACGATGAGATGGCTCTAAAACAACTTGCCGCTGAAGCAGACTTTATAACCGTAGAAATCGAACATCTCGACGCCGAAGCGCTGAGCAAAATCGAAAAGAGTGGGGCAGTCATCAACCCGTCGCCTGCAACCATCCGGCTCATCCAGGATAAGTATGCACAGAAAGTTTTTCTCCGCGAAAACAGCGTTCCTGTCGCACCTTTTGTCGAAATATCGGACGAGTATTCTGCACGAAATGCGCTAAAGAAATTTGGTGGACAGATGATTGTAAAAACTCGGCACGGTGCCTATGACGGCCGCGGAAACATGGTTGTACGCAGCGAACAAGAATTAAAAGGGGCTTTGCAAAAGTTCGATGGCAAAGCACTGTACGCCGAAGGTCTGATTGACTTCGAACGCGAACTAGCTGTCATGATCGCTCGTGATATGAGAGGTAATATCGCCTTGTACCCGATAGTTCAGACAGTTCACGAGCGAAACATCTGTACCGAAGTACTTGTACCCGCACCAGTTTCCGCGAACATCACTAAAAAAGCTGAGACCGTTGCCCAACAAGTCGCTGGGCTACTCAGTGGCGCAGGCACATTTGGCATAGAGCTTTTCCTCACTCGTTCTGGCGACATACTCGTGAATGAAATCGCACCCCGGGTGCATAATAGTGGCCATTACACCACCGAGGCCTGCCGCACCGGTCAGTTTGAACAACATATTCGGGCTATAGCCGGACTACCTTTGGGCGATACGAGTTTAGTTGTGCCTGCGGCCGTTATGATAAACATCCTTGGCGAACGCGACGGACCAACCCAAGTGAAAGGCACCCCTGATGTTTTAGCCATCCCGGGTGCAAGTTTGCATCTGTACGGCAAAAGCCCAACCAAAATAGACCGTAAAATGGGCCACATAACTGTCACGGCAAAAAGCGTCGAAGACGCCCAAAAATCCGCCCGTCGCGCCCGGAAGGCCCTCGATATATGAGCATTAAGCTCGTTGTCTTCGACTGGAACGGCACGCTCTTTGATGACACGCGCATCGTTCTCGTGGCGGCAAATGCCAGCGAAATACCCATGCTCGGCCTAGCGCCCGTGACTCTCGCGCAAATGCGGGATAGCTATGAGGTGCCGATAATAAAGGCGTATGAAAACCTAGGTGTTGATCCGGAATTGTTTCGTCAGAAATCCCCAGAGATTAGTCCTATTTTTCATAAAACATACGAGCCGCTCGTGGCAAAAGCACGTACGCGCCCAGGTGCACGCAGGCTATTAGACGCCCTGAAAACTAACCATGCTCAGATGATCATACTCAGTAATCACACAGTCGAGGGCATCTATTTCCAGCTTTCGCGACTGAAACTCGGGCACTATTTCTCGGACATTCTCGCAAATGAAAATACAAATGCTTCGCACCATACAGGTAAACAACACCGCCTCGAAGCATACCTTGAAAAAAATCATTTCGAACCAAATGAAGTCGTGATTATCGGCGATACACCCGAAGAAGTGAAGATTGGTCGATCGCTCGGTCTGCACACTATTTCAATCAGTGGGGGCATGTGTTCTCGGTCCCGTCTAGTTGCCGCCAAACCAGATTATCTTGTTTCGTCTGTCAAACAAGTAGTAAACATAGTGGAGGGGATAGCATGAGTAGTCCGTTGGTCGGAATTATCATGGGGTCAGATAGCGACCTCGACGTCATGAGTGAAGCAGCCAAACTATTCGACGAGTTTGCGGTACCGTACGAAGTGCGCGTCATCTCCGCGCATCGCACGCCAGATGAAATGACAGAATATGCGGGCAGCGCAGCAGACCGCGGGCTTAAACTGATCATCGCTGGAGCGGGTGGCTCGGCTCATTTGCCAGGTATGACCGCATCGCACACGACATTGCCCGTCATCGCCATACCGGTCAAACGCGATCACCATGGCCACGAAGCCTTTTGGAGCAATATCAAAATGCCGCCGGGTGTCCCGCTCGCGACCATGCCCGAAAACGGCGCCCGCAATGGCGCCCTCCTCGCTGTCGAAATACTGGCCCTCAGTGACGACGAACTGGCCAGCCGCTACGCCGACTTCCGCGAAAAACAGCGCGGCACCGTCCTCGACGCCGATGCCAAACTCCAAGAACAGGGCTGGGAAAGCTATCTCTCAGGCCACCCCAACTGAGATTAAACTGGCAACTTGCCCGGCCGAAGTGCAGAAACAAATCGGTCAAAGTCTTTAATGATAACATCTGCTGCCAACAGATTATCGGTGTTATGGTCTGCGCCTCCGTACGCAATACACTTCATGCCAGCTGCTTTGGCGGCAATGACTCCATTCTCTGCATCCTCAATAACTACGCAATTTGCTGGCTCAGCTCCGAGACGCTGTGCAGCAAGCAAGAAAATATCTGGCGCCGGTTTTGAGCGTACGGCATCATCAGCGCATGCTATGACCTTGAAGTATTCTTTCAGCTTCAATTTCGATAAGAACATATCTATACGCACCCTTGAAGCCGATGAAGCCAACGCAAGTGGGTGCCCGGCTTCTGCCAACTGTTTCACAAATGAGACAGCTCCCGGTACAGAAGGAAGGGCAGGAAGCCCCTGTAGATACTCCAGATAGGCTTTACGTGATATAGTTGTAAGCTCATCGGGTTCATATGGTAAATCGAAAGTTTCTATGAGCAATTCTGAAGTTCGGAGCGAGTTCAAACCCTTGAGATTATGAACTAGTTTAGTGGGGTCATTTACGCCGAGTTTTATCAGAAATATCTCAAGATGCTGTCTATATAGTGGCTCGCTGTCCATCAGTACACCATCCATATCAAATATCACCGCTTGCATAGTGTTCTCAGTATACTCCGTCAGCCCTCGCTACACGTATACCCAATTTTGGTTGGGTCCAGCGTATACTCTGCCTCTGGAATATTAAAACTTACATATTTGTCTGGACGCTCTGTATCGGGCACATAGGTGAGCATCTGCACCCCCTCAAGCGGAACGGCCAAAGCTAGCAGTTCTGAATCCGCCATGCTCGGGTGGGTATACTTCAAGTGTGCATCTGGTGTATTGAATGGGCTAGAAGCCGGCATAATCCGGCATAATCCTTCGCGAGGCTCGTATGGATTTGCTATGATTACATCAGCAAAGTCGGCGGTTGGTGCCGTATGAATCGCATAGGATGGATACGTACGCTCAAAATATTGTTGCAGGCGAGCTACATCTGTTTGCGCCGGATTACGACGCGGCCGAATTGCGGTACGAACGAACCGATCATGTGCATCGACAGACACAAAGAGCGCAAGATCGACCTCATCTCGAATCGGTTGATTAAGAAGATACGCTCCTTCAAAGATTACTAGCTGCCTAGGATTAATAACCCTACTTCTGCCAGATGGCTCACGAAACGCGTAGTCATATTCCGGGATAGTAACAGGCTTACCGTCTTTTATTTGCTGTATATGCTGTACCTGCAAATTAGGCTGATAGTCTTCGGGCGTTAATAAATGCGGCACACCATCATGGAGAGCCGTGCTTGCAGTGTTGCCTATACAATAATCATCTTCTGCTACCGCAACGGCTCTGGGGATTTTCGCAAGGATTTCCGGAACAACTACCGTTGTTTTTCCTACCGCACCAGCTCCGACAACCGCAACAATCAACGGCCGTTTGTCATATGATTCGTGATCACGAATCATATTGACAAATGTATCAATACCGTCCCTCATACTTTCTGGAGTTTTGCTATGAAATGCATTCACTTTATGATATTATACAATAAATATTATGAGCATAGCAAACGATATCATCGCTGAGAGTGGCCCGCATTTTTTACTCTATTCAGACAATGACGTAGTTGTATGCAATGGGAAAACAATCCAATCGGAAATACCACTAAATAACCTCTGCCGAATACTGAATGGACGTGTTGCTATTGGAGCGTTTGATAGTGATAAACAAGCTGTTACGGGTTTGGAGACGTTAATGAATTTGCAACCAACCTCTCAAGAACAATGGATTGGATTACGTTTTGCACACTATTTTGGGGTAGATGAAGCACATTTTCTGGGAGGTTCATACTCACAAATCCGCGTAGTTCTTCGTGACAAATGGCGCGTCATCAAGCAGTGCAAACGCTACAAGCATCCAGATAAAGATCTACGGCTAACTGCAGAGCAAGACTTTATTGCCACACTCCCGACACGGGCAAGGAAACTGTTTCCCCGGCTATACAACAAAGAACAAACTGCCACAGATGTGTCTTATGAAATGGAATACATCCCATACCCCACCCTTACAGAGCTCATTTCAAGCGGAGAATTTGATGTTATAGAACTTACAAACATGTTGACGCACATATACGACAAACTCTTTGAGGTTCTCTACACGACAAAAACCAACCAGTCTAAAACTATCGCGGCGACTAGGTATAACGACGTTATAAAACAGCGCCTAACAGAAATTCATACGAGCCTGGCTGAAGATCACTTCCTTCGTGCGTTTATTGAAGCCGAGACAATTACCGTCAATGATACTGAATACCCGGGACTTTCTAAGACACTTCTAAAAGCGCAGCGTTATCTGAAGGACAAATATATCCCCAATACACATAACCACGGCGACCTCATTTTTCAGGATATACTAGTAAACCCTTACACAAAAGATTTCAGACTTATCGACGGCAACGGGGATAGCTCGGGTTATATGTATGATATTGCGAAGACGTTGCTATGCCTTGAAACAAAGTATGACGCAATATACAACCACGACTTTACCTTCACCTACGACATAGGGTCTGGGGCAAATGCATTTTTTGCATTAACGCCAGGCATACATTACGATACTCTTGAGGGAATGAAGATTGGTTTCTGGGAGTATCTCAAAAAAAATGAAGATCACTTCTTCCGAAACATAGACGATTGGCCTACACTACTTCGTGTATTATGTGGCGTGCAAAACATAGCAATAGTTATGTTCCACGCTCTCCACCATGAGGAATATGACAGAGCATGCGTCTTTCTCCTCAGCGGTATAGTATTCATAAATGATACGATTACCCCATGAAGATTCCAGCCACAAAAACCATTCTTATTACCGGATCAAGTAGAGGGATCGGAAAAGCGATTGCTATCTTGGCACATGCCCAAGGCTACCAGGTAATACTTCATGGTAAAGATGAGAGCAAGGAGCTAGAGGAGACTCATATCGCATTGAGTGGTTCACTGAAAATAACTTTTGACATTTCAGACAAAAAAGCTGCTGAAAAAAGCATCAGAAACATAGTTACTCGGATCGGGGGGATTGATATCCTCATCAATAATGCTGGTATCGCGCGCAATTTCATAAAGGACATTCAGGAATTTGATGACGAAAAAGCACTTGAAGAATATCGCGTAAACGTTCTTGGCACGATTCACTGCATTCAGGTTGTCTTACCTCACATGCTGAAAAGTGGCGAGGGGCGCATCATAAACATCAGCTCTATTAAAGGGCATGCCGACCTCTCGACGCTCAGTACTCTCAGCTACGCGGCATCAAAGGCAGGCGTGGCTTCTCTAACAAAAGCATTTGCAAAAGCATATCCAACACTACGTTTTAACTCAGTTTCACCGGGATACGTTGAGACTGATCAGGTGAGTGGATGGAACGAAACCACCTGGAAGCGCATATGTACAGGTACGGCCTTAGGTAGGATCGCAAAACCCGATGAAATCGCACCACTTGTTATGTTTCTAGCATCAGACGCAGCAAGCTACATTACAGGAACAGATTTTCTCATAGACGGTGGATATGCCATTTATGGAAAATGACTAATCCCTATAGAGTAGACGCCATACTATTGGTACAATGGGATTGAAAAGAAAAGTGTGAGATCGGTGCGTACACGTGAGCATTGGTAATTGCAAAGGAGGATAGCGTGGCCCAAAAACCAACGACTTATGCACAAACGGGAGTGGATTATAGCGCCATGGACCCGGTGAAGGTACTGGCTCAGAAAGCTGCGGTTTCCACGGCACCAAATCATGCAAATTTCGGGGCACATGAAGTCAGCGCAAGCCGAGGCGAATCTGCGTATGTCTGGGAGGAAGGCGACGCGTACCGCGCGCTCGTCGTTGAAGGCCTTGGTACAAAAAACCTGGTGGCTGACGCGATGCGTACAGTCACTGGCAAAACCTATTATGATTCTCTAGCGCAGGACACGGTGGCAATGATCGTGAATGATCTCATCGTCGTGGGCGCTTTACCGCAAGTCGTCAATGCATACTTTGCACTCGGTGACGGTGCATGGATGAATGACCGCGAACGCGCCGCAGATCTCGTCAGCGGGTGGGCGGCCGCCTGCAACACCATTGGCGCAGTGTGGGGTGGCGGGGAAACGCCAGCCCTCAAGGGCATCATAAACCCCGAAACAATAGACCTGGGTGGTTCTGCTGTGGGTGTTATTGATCCAAAAGAACGCTTGGTACTCGGCGACAAACTAACAGAAAGTGACGCAATAATCCTGGTAGAAAGTAGTGGCATCCATGCAAATGGCATATCGTTTGTGAGGCATTTGTACGAGAAAAATCCAAAGCTCTATGAGACAAAACTCGCAAATGGCAAACTCTTTGGCGAAGCAATCCTTACGCCAACACATCTGTACGTTCCGTTGGTTCGAGACGTACTCAATGCCGGTATCGTACCCCACTATATGGTAAACGTAACCGGCCATGGTTGGCGAAAACTAATGAGAGCAAACACAGAATTTACATATGAAATAGACACCATTCTTCAACCCCAGCCAGAATTTGAACTGATGCAGAAAATATCGGGGGTGGACGACGCCGAAATGTACGGCAATTTCAACATGGGCGTAGGTTTCGCACTATTCGTAGCCGAGAAAGATGCAGACCAAGTTATTACGCTTTCAAAACAAAATGGGGTAAAAGCTATCAGGGGTGGCACGGTCAAACGAGGTAAAAAACAGGTTGTTATAAATCCAAAAAATTTAGTGTTTAATAGTGAAACTTTGGAGGTACGATAGTGGAGACGTACGGTGGCGTAAACGCATTGACGAAATCAAAAGCCAAATCGCTCCTCAAGCAACTTCGTGCAGTAGACCCCCGTATGACCAGTGTGAGCGCAGAATTTATCCATTTTGTTGACACAAAAAAGCCTCTGTCCGATACCGATGCCGCCAAGCTGAAGACTCTCCTGACGTACGATACAGACTACGCCGGCAAACGCGCTGGACAACTTTACCTTGTTGTCCCACGCCCTGGCACTGTTTCACCTTGGTCGTCAAAGGCGACAGATATTGCCCGTAATACTGGTCTTGCAAACATAGAACGGATTGAACGAGGTGTAGCGTATTATATCGACTCAACAAAACGGGTTGAAATAGAACCACTTCTGCATGATCGGATGACAGAGGCTGTGCTCGGCTCGCTAGAAGCAGCCAAAGATCTCTTCACTCAGCCAAAACCAAAACCACTCATCGTTGTAGATGTGCTAAAAGGTGGCAAATCGGCCCTCGAAAAAGCAAACAGCGAGCAGGGCCTTGCTCTGAGTGGAGATGAAATCGATTACTTGGTGGATGCCTACACCGAAATGGGGCGTAACCCATCAGACGCAGAACTCATGATGTTCGGCCAGGTCAATAGCGAGCATTGCCGTCATAAAATCTTTAACGCCGACTGGATTGTCGACGGCAAGGAGCAACCAAAAAGTTTATTCAAAATGATTCGTAATACATACGAAAAGGGCGGTGAAGATGTTTTAAGTGCATACTCCGACAACGCTGCAGTTCTACGTGGCCCTCAAGCAGGTCGCTTTTTCCCAAACCCTGAAACGCATGTGTATGACTACCATCAGGAGCCGATTCATACTGTTATTAAAGTTGAGACCCACAATCACCCCACCGCAATTGCGCCATTTCCGGGAGCAGCAACCGGTACTGGCGGCGAAATTCGCGACGAAGGTGCGACCGGTCGTGGTGCAAAACCAAAAATGGGTCTTGCGGGTTTTAGCGTATCAAACCTAAACCTGCCCAACGCGCCGCAGCCATGGGAAAAGCCGTACGGCAAGCCGGCGAGGATTACTGACCCATTGGAAATTATGATTGAGGCACCACTCGGTGGTGCCGCCTTTGCCAACGAATTTGGCCGCCCGAACCTGGCTGGCTACTTCCGCACCTACGAAATGGACGTGAAGCGTTCCGTAGCTCGAGATGCAGAGGATTTTCTCGACGAGGAACGGACTGAGCCGGATCTGAATACGGCGAAAGGAGTACCGGAATCGAAAAATTCGCTGCATCCGAGAAAGTCAGCGGTGCAGCCAGCTTCGCTGGATGGCAGGCTGACTATTACTGAGCGCTTCGGATACCACAAGCCAATTATGATTGCCGGTGGTCTCGGCAACATTCGCGATCAACATGTCCAAAAAGGAAAGTTGCAAGCAGGCGACAAAATTATCATCCTTGGTGGGCCAGCCATGCTCATCGGCCTCGGTGGTGGCGCGGCCAGTAGTATGCAAAGCGGTGCTAGCCACGCCGACCTCGATTTTGCTTCGGTACAGCGTGGCAACGGCGAAATGGAACGTCGCTGCCAAGAAGTTATTGACGCATGTTGGGCATACGACAAAAACCCCATTGTCATGATCCACGACATCGGTGCCGGCGGGTACTGCAACGCCGTTCCTGAACTTGTGCACGATGCCGGACTTGGCGCCCAGATCGAACTCCGCGACATAGATAATGCTGACCCGAGTATGTCACCTATGGAGATCTGGTGCAATGAAGCTCAGGAGCGGTACGTTATCGGCCTGCGCGCAGCAGATGTCAAACGATTTGCCGCGATCTGCGAGCGCGAACGTTGTCCCTTTACGGTCATCGGAACCGCCACCGACGAAGACCGACTGGTCGTACACGACCGTCTGCTTGGCAATGACACGGTCGATCTGTCTATGAGCACGCTCTTCGGCAAACCCCCTAAGATGACGCGCACGTTTAGCCGCACAAAGCCTGAGGTTGATTCATTTGACAGCTCATCGATAGCTATCGATGACGCAGTTGAGCGCGTCCTGCATATGCCAGCCGTCGGTAGTAAAAAGTTCCTCATCACCATCGGAGATCGCACAGTCACCGGACTCATCGCCCGCGATCAAATGGTCGGGCCGTGGCAAGTCCCAGTTAGCGATGTATCGGTTTCGGCCGTCAGCTTTACGAGCGATCACGGCGAAGCCATGGCTATGGGTGAACGCACACCTTTGGCCATTACAAACGCGCCAGCTTCTGGCCGAATGGCCATAGCAGAGGCGGTCACAAACCTCCTCGCAGCCGACGTGCAAAATCTCCGCGATATAAAGCTGTCTGCAAACTGGATGGCCGCAGCCGGACATGGCAATGAAGACCAAGCCCTTTTCGAAACCGTGCACGCTGTTGGTGAAGATTTTTGCCCTGCGCTTGGTCTTACTATACCTGTCGGCAAAGACTCTTTAAGCATGCGGACCACCTGGCAGGAAGGCGGCGAGAATAAATCAGTGACCTCGCCGCTCAGTCTCATCATTACCGGATTTACCCCGGTAGGAGAAGTAACAAAAACATTAACCCCTCAGCTTGACACAACAGTAGATTCCGCACTGCTTTTTGTAGATCTTTCTGGTGGGCAAGCACGCTTAGGGGGTTCGGCGCTTGCTCAAGCCTACTGCAAAGCAGGCGGCGAAACGCCAGACGCCGACCCAGAGGTTTTAAAATCGTTCTTTAGCACATTCACTAAATTAAAGAGGGAGGGGAAGATTCTTGCTTACCACGACCGCTCAGATGGCGGCCTGTTCACAACCTTATGTGAGATGGCTTTTGCGAGCCGCTGCGGTTTAGAAGCTGACCTTACGACTCTGCATGGTAACACGCTTGAAAAATTATTTAACGAAGAGCTTGGTGTCGTAGTCCAGGTGAAGTCATCAGAGGTAAAATATGTATCCCGGGTAATAGGCGACAACGTACATGTGCTTGGTAAGCCAACGAAAGATCAGAAATTGGTCTTCACAGAAAGCGGCAAAACCATATACAAAAACGCCCGAGATCAGCTTGAACAATGGTGGGCAGAGACAAGCTACCGCATACAAAAATTACGCGATAATCCAGCTTGCGCAGATGAAGAGTATGCTGCCATTGCTGACGAAAACAATCATGGGCTCACTCCCAAATTCATATTTAAACAAGGGCTTTCACGTAATGTCATCCTGAGTGAAAACGAAGGATCTTCCCGTAGTATCGGAGATTCTTCGGCTCCTTCGGCTCACGCCGAATCCGCTCAGAATGACAGTGAAATAACCAACGTTTACCGCCCTAAAGTAGCCATATTTAGGGAAGAAGGGGTCAATGGCCAAGTGGAAATGGCTGCTGCATTTGACCGAGCAGGCTTTACAGCAGTTGACGTGCATCTCAACGATTTAATAACAGGCAGAACCACACTAGACGATTTCGTCGGGCTCGTAGCGTGTGGCGGCTTCAGCTACGGCGACGTACTCGGTGCCGGTGGCGGTTGGGCAAAAACCATACTTTTTGATCCAAAACTCCGCGCACATTTCAAAACATTTTTTGAAAAGCCCAATACCTTCAGCCTTGGTGTCTGTAACGGCTGCCAAATGCTTTCTGAGCTCAAAGAGCTTATCCCCGGCGCTGTCTCATGGCCTCGTTTTTTGCAAAACCGCAGCGAGCGTTTTGAAGCGCGCGTACCGCAGATACGACTCAACAAGACCCCCTCCATATTCTTCCGGGGGATGGAAGGTTCTGTGCTACCAATACCAACTGCTCACGGCGAAGGCTACGCCGCGTTTCCATCTGACAAACACCGAGCTACCGCACTGAAAAGCGGGCTCGTTGCCGCGCAGTACGTCGATAGTAGCCATAACGTTACCGAAAGCTACCCAGCCAATCCAAACGGTTCACCGGACGGCATCACTGCACTGACGACACCAGACGGCCGCGCCACCATCATCATGCCACACCCAGAA
This sequence comes from uncultured Candidatus Saccharibacteria bacterium, assembly GCA_964425975.1. GTDB lineage: Bacteria > Patescibacteriota > Saccharimonadia > Saccharimonadales > UBA4665 > JAGXIT01. The sequence continues at coordinate 43,309 of CAYROK010000003.1, read as the reverse complement.
CGAGCTTTCCAAACACGCCAACTTAGCTGGCACCCAGCAGATTGGGGCGAAGATTCCCCGTGGATGCAAATGTTTGTTAATGCCTTCCATTGGGCGATGGAAAGGAATCATGAAAATACCAGAGAGGAATCTTGAATTTTGAATCTTGAATCTAGTAAGTCGCCGATAAAAAATTTTACGGATTTGAACGCCTGGAAAGAAGGACATGTCCTTGTTATTCGCATATATAACATTACTAGAACTTTTCCGACCACTGAACAGTTTGGGCTCAGTAGTCAGCTTCGCCGGGCGGCAGTATCGATTACCTCAAATATTGCCGAAGGGTTCTCACGATCATCCTATGCGGATAAGGCCCACTTCTTCACAATGGCACAAGGTTCTCTAACTGAGGTTCAAAACCAATTACTCGTCAGTCGTGATGTTGGATACCTTTCGTTTGAAAATTTCGAACTTCTTTCTGAACAATCTGTCATCACCCATAAACTACTCACGGGTTTATTGAAGTCCACAAAGCAACGAACCAAATCACATAATTCATGATTCATACTACATAATTCAGTTAAAGGAGTTCCATGGCAATCGAACATTTACTCAAAACTCAGAACAACGCGCTACTTTCTGTGTACGATAAAACCGGCATCGCAGAGTTCGCAAAAGGCTTGCACGAGCTAGGCTGGAATATCATTTCATCCGGCGGCACGGCAAAAGTTATCGTAGAGGCTGGAGTACCTGTTACGGACGTTGCTGAGCTCGTTGGCGGCGAGGCTATACTCGGCCACCGCGTCGTGACACTCTCGCGCGAAATTCATAGTGGGCTGCTAGCCGATGCGGATAAGGCTGATGATTTGCAGGAGCTGAAAGACCGGGGTATACCATTTATCGATCTCGTGGCAGTCGATATGTACCCACTCGAGGAAGAAATTGCCAGTGGCAAGGCTACGCTGGAAAGCGTCATAGAAAAAACCGACATCGGCGGCCCGACGATGTTGCGAGCAGGCGCGAAAGCGCGGCGCATAGTCCTCTCGCGACCAAACCAACGAGGTGAAGTACTCCAGTGGTTAACAGATGGCAAGCCGGACGAAAAATCTTTCCGAGGCGAACTTTGTGCCGTAGCCGAGTACGAATGCGCTCGCTATATCATGATCTCGGCGCGTTACCACGGGGGCGAAGACGTGGCTGGCTGGATCGGCCGCCGCGTCGCACCCACGAAATACGGTGAAAATCCGTGGCAGACTCCGGCCGGGCTGTATGCTGATAACCGCGTGAGCGCAGACCCGCTAGGACTCGATCAGTTCACCCACCAAAAGGGCTGGGAGCTGAGCTACATAAACGAAACGGACATGCACCGACTACTGCAGACCGTCACACACATTGCTGCTGGATTTGAGGCAAACTTCGGTTCGGTACCGTCCATCGCCGTCGGCGTCAAACACGGCAATGCATGTGGCGCAGGTGTGGCAGAAACAGCCGTAGAGGCTGTGCAAAAAATGCTGGAGGGGGATGAAATCGCCATTTTCGGCGGGGTAGTGATGCTCAACGGGCCCATCGATGCTGACGTCGCAACCTCGCTTATGACCTACCATATGCCAGACGGCCAAAACCGATTACTGGATGGTGTCGTCGGCAGCAAAGTCACCCCAGAAGCTATGGAAATCCTTGCCCGGGCGAAGCTCCGCATCGTCACCAACCCCGCGCTCGCTGGGCTCACCAAAGACTCACTAGAAACAGCACCGATTTACCGCAATGTCCGCGGCGGCATGCTCGTGCAACCAAACTATACCTTTGTCGCCAATCTAGAAGCTGACTACATAGAAAGACACGGTGATGTAACAGGGCAGCAGCAGCGCGACCTCATCCAGGCGTGGGCGGTGGGTAGTACGAGCAATAGCAATACGATCTGCATTGTGAAAAATGGCAAGATGCTCGGCAATGGCGTCGGACAGCAGGACAGGGTAGGGGCAGCCAAACTAGCCGTGACGCGCGCGGCGAGCCGTGACCACGATCTCGCCGGGGCAGCGGCATACAGCGACAGTTTTTTCCCATTCCCGGACGGCCCGCTAGTGCTAGCAGATGCCGGCATCACTGCCATCCTGACCTCAAGCGGCTCCGTCAAAGACCCCGAAGTCGTCGATGTGCTTGCGAGGAAAAATGTCTCAACCATCATGCTCCCCGACAAACTCGGCCGCGGCTTCTTTGGCCATTAAAAATATGGTATAATAGTATAGTGTTTACCACTAATCATAATGAAGCCCCCCACGATGTAGTAGCTATTTTCAAAGAGCGTATGGAAGAACTGCGATCGGATGGTGCAATTGATGAACCGTGGGTTACTGCATTTTATGCCCGCAATGGAAGCAAATATACTGGCGGGCTCTGGCTTCCTGAAAAAGGTTGGCATTATGCGATTGGAGACAGATCTTACGTTCACTATAGTCTGGTAATGGCGTCACAATTTGCTCTAGGCGGGATGGGAATTGAGTGCGAGGGCACACCTGAATACTCTCGAATGAAGATCGATTCACAATCTCCTCAAGTCGCATTGGCCAGCTTAGTGGGCACTATGAAATCCATGCGTGAGCAAGTTGAACACGATTTTGGGGTAACGATTAAACCGTTATACTAAATAGGCGGTTCTTGCGTAAATATGCTTATGCTTGCATACTGTAGGGGTGCAACATCAGATAAAAAAGAACCTGGGTGTGACCCGGCACGGCGACGATACAGAGTTCCGTGTGTGGGCACCATTTGCAAAAGAAGTTAAGCTCGCGGGCACTGTATGCAAAAACGGCGAGTTGGCCATGAAAAACGAAAGTGATGGATACTGGTCTGTCGGTCTGAAGGGTGTAGAGCCGGGGCAAAACTATGTGTTTTTGATTACGACACAAGACGACAAAGTTCTGACACGCAACGATCCGCGCGCACAACAACTGACAACTTCAGATAGCGGCGCATCAGTGATAACCGACCCGGATTTTGACTGGGGAGACGACACGTTTGACCCCGCACCACCAGAGCAACAAATCATATATGAGCTGCATATCGGTACGTTCAACCGACCTGACGCAGCAACAATTGGTACGTTTAAAGATGCGATCGAGAAGCTAGATTATCTAAAAAACCTTGGCGTCAACGTCATTGAACTCATGCCAGTTACATCGATGGCGCACAGCTATGGCTGGGGATATGCGCCCAATCATATATACTCAGTCGAAAACGCCTACGGCGGTCGACATGGCTTGCTCACGTTTGTCAGAGAGTGCCACAAACAGGGCATCGCTGTCATACTCGACGTCGTCTACAATCACTTCTCGGGTGAAACTGACCTCTGGCAATTTGACGGATGGAGTGAAAACGACCGGGGCGGCATATATTTCTACAACGACATACGCGGCGACACGCCGTGGGGCGGGCGGCCAGACTACGGCCGGCCAGAAGTACGCCAATTCATCCTCGACAACGTCGCGATGTGGCTGACCGAATACCATCTCGACGGCCTCCGTATCGATAGCACCATATACATGCGTAATACCGAAGGTCACGACAACGATCCGGCTCACGATATTTCACATGCATGGTATTTACTACAAGACATTGTAGAACTTGCACATAAAATCAAGCCTAAGGCAATCATGATCGCCGAGGACTGCGCCAACAGTGCCTACCTGACCAAGCCGCGCAGTGAAAGTGGCTGTGCGTTTGACGCCCAATGGGAACTGGGCTTTCCGCATGCCTTACGCGACGGACTGGGTTTGCGCGGCGACCGTACGCTTGCAGGAGTCCGTTATGAGCTGGAGCGAAGTTACAATGGGAATGCTTTTGAGAAAATCGTTTTTAGTGACTCACATGATACAGCAGCAAATGGTTCAGTGCGCCTCAACGAAGCCGCAAGCAAAGGTGACGCTGCTGACAAAAATGCACGCGAAAAATCCCTGCTCGCAAATGCTGTTATGCTCACGGCACCCGGCGTGCCTATGCTGTTGCAGGGGCAGGAGTTTATGCAAGAAGGCAGCTTCAACGACTGGAAAGAACTGGAGTGGGATAAAGCGGCAACCTACGGTGGCATGGTTTTGGCTCACCAGCACCTGATAGATTTACGACTTAATTCCCAAAAAACCACCGCTGGTCTAACAGGACAGCACACGGCAGTATTTCATCAAGATGATAACAACGGCGTCATCGGGTATCACCGATGGGATGACGGCGGTGCCGGAGACGATGTACTGGTTATCGCAAATTTCGGCGATCAAGCACATGAAACCTATCAGCTACATTTTCCAGTCGCTGGAGAGTGGAAAGTTCGCTTCAACAGCACCTGGAACGGCTACAGCCCCGATTTTCACCAGATCGATATAGATATGGTTACCACCGATGAATCCCGGATAGGCACCTTAAACCTTTCTCAATACGCCATCCTGGTTTTGTCACAAGACTAGTCATGTACACCGCTTTCTACATGTATAGTGGAGGGCAATGATGGATCTCGAAGCAGTTTACGATACCTACGTCGACACTGTGTATAAGTTCTTTTATATAAAGTGTTTAAATCGGCATATCGCCGAAGACCTGACGGCCGATACATTTACCGCATATATCCGCCAGGCACAGGGAACCCAAATCCAAGACCAGAAAAAGTACTTATACGGTATTATGCGCATCGTATGGACAACATTTTTGCGAGATAAGTACCAGGAGAAGGTTTCAAAGATCGAGAATATCGAAGATTTTGCAACCTATGCTCACGAAACCATCGAAGAGTTTGAACAAACCGAGGAACCGGTGACAAGACTCATGCCCTATGTGCAAAATCTACCAGAAAGACAACGCACGGTTGTTATGTTGCGGGTGTTTCAAAACATGAGTGTTAAAGATACTGCATACGCACTCGGCAAGGATGCCAATTACGTAAAAACGACCTACGCCCGAGCACTGCGCCGCTTGCGTAGTATCCTCGATAATCCTATTACAGAAAGAAAGGAGACCATATGACAAAGTTGCCGAGAGACTTGAGATATAGAGTCGACAGCAGGCAGCTGTATATAGATACAAAATTTAAAAAAAGGCTGAAAAAGCAACTATTTAAAGTAGGTCAAGGAGACACTATGGCTAAAAAACTAATTACAAATTCATCTTTTGGGACATTTGCCCAAGCTGCTTTCAAGCAACTTTCAACTGCTGCAGGTTTAGCAGCGCTAGCGGTGCTAATCGTAGTAGGCGGCATGTCCGCTCTAGTTGGAGCAAATCGCCAGCGAATGAACTCAGAAAAAAAGGTTGCACTTCCAGCAGACCTGGCGAATATTCTCGGCGTAGCGGACATCCGTGAAGCCGCCCTAAAGGATGTGCCGAACGGCACAGTTACAGGGATTGAACTCGAAAAAGAAGAAGGCATCCTTATATACAAAGTCCGGTTTAGTGATGGTACAATTCGCTACTACGATGCCACGACAGGCCTAGCGGTACTAAAACCTGTCGATGACGAAGACGGGCAGGATGAATCAGTTCCAGCAGGATTTGTAGCAGGAGTGAATATGCAGCAGGCGCGTGACATAGCCCAAGCACAACGTCCAGGAAAAACAATCACAAAAATCGAACTTGAAACCGAACACAATGTTGTTGTTTACAGTGTCCGGTTCAGCGACGGCGGTCGTGTCGATATAGACGCCACTAGCGGCAATGTAATACGGACGCGAAGCGCTGATGAAGTCCGTACCGAAGCAGAAGATGACAGTAACGACGATAGCAGCGAGTCATCGAATTCTGACGCTTCAGATGATAAAAACGTCGAGTCCGATGACAACACTTCGGGTTCAGATGGTTCCGGTTCGGATGATTCCAGCTCGGGATCGGGGTCAGGCAGCAATCACGGCAGCAGCGAAGACTAACCCTTGCCCCTTATGATGTCGCCGAGCACCCCTGTAAGATGGGGTGCTCCTCATAGCGAATGCTATACTATACTCATGAAAAAATTGCTTATTACGTTACTAGTGGTTGGCTTAGTGGGAAGTGGAGCATATGTCTTGTATGTAAACCCTCATAAAACAAATCCAAAAAGCGAGACAACCTCTACTGATCGGTCAAACGGAGCGTCCGAAGCTACTAAAACGAACCATCTCGCTTCGGAATTGGTTATCGGTAGTAGTGCTGCCCCCATAACCATCGTAGAATACGGAGACTACAAATGTCCGAAATGTAATGAATTTCATGAAAAAGCAGGCAAAGACATCAGACGTGAGTGGGTAGACACCGGTAAGGCAAAGATAGTTTATCGTCCATTCCCATTATTCGGAGAAGATTCTGGTCTCGCACTTTACGCGTCGTTTTGCGCAGCAGAACAGGGTAAGTTTACTGCTTACCACGACAAAATGTTTAGTTATATGTGGGACGGCTACTTTAGCAAAGGCAACTTTGACGCCACAACGCAAAAGCTGTTTAGCCCAGAAAAGCTTGGCGACTTAGCGGGAAGTGTCGGACTCGACCAGGCAGCATTTACAACCTGTGCTGCAGGACGAACCCATGCTGACGCTTACAATACCGCCGTCGATAAGGCCGCCGGAGATTCCGTGCAGGGCACACCGACAATAATAATAGGCGGTCAGAAAATTATTGGCCCGCAACCATACAACGTCTATAAGGCTCTGTTACAAGTGCAATGAATTCGCTCAAATTACCACTAAAAATAAAACTAAAACTTGCTTTTGTAAACACGGTAAAGATTGTGTTTAAAAAACCGCTCTATACAATTTTTGCTTTTTTCTGTGCTTTCCTCATGCTGACCGTCATCATATGGTCACTCAACTACGAGTTAGTCGGCTACATCATTACCAACCCAGACATGTCCTTCGCCCAAAAGCTACGGTTTTTTAGTTATGGGTACGAGGCACTTTTCACTTCATTTGACAATTTTCTCTCTGTTAGTGTCATCGCATTGTCATTTTTATTCGGAATAAATTTAGCCGTTTTAACGTATTCGCTCCGACGCAAAACCGCTTCTGCGCGCGCAACTGGCACCAGTGGCCTCGCTGCCACACTCGGCATACTCAGTAGCGGCTGCGCGGCTTGCGGCACCTCACTCCTTGGCCCACTCCTTGCCACCTTTGGAGCCACCTCTCTCACGGCCGTTCATAACATCGGCGCAGCATTTAGCCTCCTCGGCAGTGCACTCCTCCTGTACTCTATCTATAAAATCACCCTTCAAACCCAAACAACCGGTTAGGCATGCACCTAAAAGGGCAACTACTTATTGGTTCACCACCACCCTGAGCCGGCGCTAGAACCTGTATTAGAATTAATCTACAGCAATACGAATCGGTGGCCGCATACCCCCCAGGACGCCAAGCACTTGATGCACTTGGTGATTGCTAAAGTCAGCAAAGCTGTCAGCACCTTCTTGTGTCGCTGCGTGATCAATAACAGGGAAGACCGAACGTTCGATCGTATCACGATAGCGAGATGCCCATGCTCGGTCACCGCGACGCGCCGTTACTGAACAGTTATCTACCATGAAACCAAGTCCTCGCGCTTGCATATACGGATTGAGTGAATCTACCGCCTCAATAATCGATTCATTCACAACCTCCGACCATGAATGACCATTTTCACGAAGGGTGTTTACCTGCGCCATCATACCCGCTACGTAAATACCGGCTACAACTGGGTCTATTGCAACTTTTCGACGTTCAGCGAGCGAATAGTTTGCTCGGACCTTATCACCTACTTGCCACATGGGTGTTGCATCCACATTTGTCATAGGCATATTGTTTTCGCCGTCATCAACAACTTCTTGAATCTCGCGACCGCTAGAAACATCACGATATATCTTCTCTGTAAGGTGCTTAAGAGGGGCGTATGCGGCATTGTATGCTTCTTCAAATTGTTCCTTGCCCTCAGCGCTAAGGCTTTCGTATAGACCGATCAACCCTCGAGCAGAAACTGTTTCTGATATTGGGCCTACGATCGATTCGACTACTTGCAAATACGCATCACTAGGATTCGTTCCTTTATTAACCTTCCACGCAAAAGCCGCTTCAACGAGACCATGAACTCCACCAAGAAGCATTGCACGTTCTCCAAAAATGTCTGACTTCCATTCATGTTCAAGAGTCGTTTGGAATGTGTATGGCGCACCGAGTGCTCGAGCCCAACCGAGTGCCATGTCGCGGTCCATGTCTCCTCCCTGATGAACAGCAAAGCTAGTATTTATACCGCTGCCTTGAGCGTATAGACGTCGCACCGATGGCCCCATTCCTTTCGGACATACACCAATTACTCCAATGTCATCTCGAATTTTAGCCCCTGTCCCCAGATAGAAACCATGGGATAACCCTACTGTTGCACCAGCTGGAACATAGCCTAGGAGCCGCTGGCCCTCTTTGGCCATTGCAGCATCCGATATCAGCAGCAGCGATAACCCGCTGCTTGCAATAGCGTCTTCAGGAGTCATTAGTGTACCTGTAGCAATGTCGAAGCCTGCCGCCCCTGCGCTTGCTCGTGACTCAGAACCATTGCGTAACCCCACAACAACTCTAGTGTCTAAACCAGCGGTTGCCAATGATTCCCGAAGATTTTGCGCTTGTGCAGGCCCTTGTGAGCTCCACCCTATAACAGCAATTTGGCCTACACCCCCAAAAGCTTCTGCTAGACCACCAAAATCACGGTTTGGGTTAGCCATGACCGTCTCAATCGTATCACCGAGCCGAACGGTTTCTAGCCAGGGATAAAATGTCTCTGATGAAAATGTATTTTGTTCCTGAGTAGCTGCGGGCATATGTTATGACTCCTTATACCAAATAAATATAGGGTGATTATCAATGTCTAATCGCTGTGATGCAAGCATAAGCGTCGGATTCGTGAGAAATATCACATTTATTTATATGAATCTGGAGCTGACTTCTTTTACTGATTTGATAGCACGGCGAGCAGGTCGGATTCGCTGCGGATGGCGGCGGCTTCTTCCATACTGAGTGTCAGGGCATGTTTGGCAGCGATGGCTTCATATCGTTCGACGCGGTGGGCAAGCAGGCGAGGGTAGAGATACGCACCCACCTTCTTTGGGTCGATTTCTGTCACGTCATGTGCATGATATTTTCCGAGCAGGCCAGGCAATTCTTCGGCCACAAAATCCGGCCGATAGTAGATGGGCTTTGGGTCGGCTATATTGCGCTCAATGAGCACTTTTTCGTGTGCCTTGGTTGCGCGAATATATATAAGCTGGACGTTTTTATCCAACATAGCTAGCACTGGGTCATGCGCATCATCTGGTTCAACGATTTCGCACAAGCTACCTGAAAGATCGGCCAAAAAATGCGGATAGTCATACAGGTCTTCGGCGCGGGTAATAAACTTCGGGATATCGAGCATGGCAGCCTGCTCGGCGGCAGCATGCCTGGCCATACGTTCGGTGAAATCTGGTAGCGTCGAACCATGTTTTTTGGGATTACCAAGCATGCCCATATAGAGCGATGTCGCGAGCAGGTTATCGAAATGCACTCGATGCTCGACCGTGATAGCATCGCGCTGGAGCATATCACGGAGCAAGGGATGTGTCATCGCCAATTTCTTGAGGTAATCGTTGAGTTCGTCACCGAGGTAGTGTGTCCATATGCGGTAATCAACAGAGTAATGAAACCAGCGGCTATTCGGCAAGCAGCGCGCAAGTGTCGTTTTCCCGACGCCGCTCAACCCCATGACAGCGATACGAATGGGTTGGTCGGGGTTGATGGGATGATACATGGAAGTAAAGAATGATGAATTATGAACGAAGAATGGCGGATTTAAGCGCATCGAGTGTGTTGGGGATTTCAATGTAACATTCTGGGGTTGCACGAAGTTTTGCAAGCTCAGCGGTGTTGTCGACGGCTATGCCGGTGGCAGCAGTGATTTCTTCGGCAAATTTCTCGGGCGCAGCGGTCGAGACGATGACATCATGCGTGCCCTCACTAGGGTTTTGTTCGCTTGCGTACCAGGCAACCGCTGTATGTGGGTCGAGCAGGTAGCCAGTGGCGTCATATACCTTTTTGATGGTCGCAACTGTCGCTTCATCGCTGACTTGAGCAGTTGCGATGTCTGCGCGAAACATGTCGATATCCTGGCCAAAGATTCGCTGCAAACGCGGCAAGTTATTTGGCGCACCGATATCCATGGCATTTGACATCGTTGCGACCGCTTCAAATGGAGTGAAGCTACCGGTTTGAGCATAGCGATCTATGGCATTATTTGCATTATTGGCAGCCAGGAATGATGCAATCGGCACACCCATTTGCTGGGCGAGTACGCCGCCCGTTATATTGCCAAGGTTGCCACTCGGCACAACAAATCGTAGGTCACGCCGGCCACCCAGCTGAGCAAAGGCTCGAGCATAATATAACGTCTGCGGTATGAGCCGCCCGACGGTGATGGAGTTTGCGGAGGTTAGACCAACCGCCTTAACAAGCTCTTTGTCGCCCAGCGCCTGCTTAACAAGCGACTGGCAGGCATCAAAATCACCATCGACTTCGAGCGTAGTAACATTGCCTGCCACGCGCCGCAGCTGGTCTTGCTGTAGCTGACTTACCCGTCCCCTGGGATAGAGGACGACGACTTTTGTGCCTTCGACGCCGCCAAAACCATGCGCTATCGCACCACCCGTATCGCCACTCGTGGCCACGAGTACAGTGGAGGTTTTGCCTGTTTTTGCGTTGAAATAACCCATAAGCGCTGCGAGATAGCGGGCCGCCACATCCTTAAACGCCATAGTTGGTCCATGAAATATCTCGAGGACGTGTTTGTCAGCTACGGCTACGCATGGCGTGTCGAACGAGGCGGCTTGCTCGACGATACGCGCAAGGTCTTCGGCCGGAATTTCATCGCCCAACCATGCCGTCAAAATCAAACGGTCGATTGCCTTGGTGTCGAGTGAGGGCAGAGATGGGATCTGCTCGTCAATCAGCCTTGGTATCTCTACCGGGTAGTACAAGCTACCATCAGCCGGGATGCCGCGGCGCAGTGCGACCTCAAAGGAAACGACATCTTCCGGGTTTCCCAAGCTCACAAACTTCATATCCATATACTACCCTATAGATCCTCTGATGCAAATAAGACTCGACTTGCGCAAACCCCTCCCTAGCGTTCTACCGCACGACACGCTTATTGTGCAGCGATTTTCCAAACGCCTTTTTCTCGAAATGCGGGGATGGTCTGGCGACGCGCACGGTTTAGGAGGGTATGGATACTACCTGTTTGACCATCGGCATAATCTTTCAGCGTCAAAATCGCCTCGCCATGCAGATACGCTAGTCGTTTGTGAAGCGACTCTTTCAGCGCAAGGAGCAATAAACTACTCATGCCGTCATAGGCTTTATCATCAAGATAGCGAGCAAAAAGCGGGTAGTACGCTTCACGTTTATTCTTGTTACGGATGATGACGGGGGGGAAGCCGAGTTTGGCTAGCTGCATGTTGATTATGACCCGGCCAATTCTGCCATTTCCGTCGCAAAAAGGATGTATACGCTCAAATTCCAGATGAAACCGTGCGATGGCATCGAGAAAATATTCATCCTGCGAGCCCGCAAAATCACGCAGGAGTGCTCCCATGAGCTCCTCGACATGCTCGGGTGCCGGTGCAATATGAGTTCCTACCCGGACGTATTCGCCAGGTTTTCGAAACCTACCCGCAATATCATCAGAGATCCCGCCAAGCAGCATCTGGTGTAACAGTAACATGTTTTTTGTTGTCAGCTCGAGTTGGGGTTTATCTGCCAGATAATCAAATACCCGGGCAAGGTTTTTTGCCTCAAACAGTTCGCGTATAGAAACATCGCGCATGACCGACTGCTCAAGCAGTATTTTTTCTGTTTCTTTGAGAGTAAGAGTGGAGTTCTCGATAGCGTTTGAGTTATACACCTGTTCAGGCATTTCGGCTTCAGCAAGCAACCTCAGGAGTGACTCTCTGCCAATCCGTAAGGCTTCGTATTCTTTTCTCAAATGAGCAATTGTTCTCTTTGCTGGGATGTTAATCATGCGTACTATTGTATTTTATTAACGTATTTTTGTCAATATTTCGTTAATAAAAATCCCCGTGGCAGAGATCACGGGGTATTCAGTTACTATGGTATGCCAGTCACCACATAGTCAGCTGTAGGTCTTTGGGGTTAGCGCCTTGGTTCTTGACGTAGCTCTCCACGACAGCCCAATTACCACCAGTCCCCACTGTGCTAGCGTAGTAGCCGTCACTCCAGAACTCGCCGCCCCATAAGTCTTTCTTGAGTGCTGGATGAGTAAGAAATAATTGCTTTGCGGTGATGCTCTTGAAGATACGTACGATCTGACCAATGCCATACTTCGGATGGAAGCTTACCAGCAAATGGATGTGATTCTTATCGTCACCGAACTGTTCGATAGTCAGATCGTAGCGATCTTCAATGCCTTTCATTGTCTCACGCATAGTAGCAACAATTTCCGCACTCAACAAAGACTTATGATACTTCACCGGGAATACTAGGTGGTAATGGGTGTCGTACGCGCAGTGGTTGCTTTTTGTGACTGACATACCATAAGTATAGCTGCATCTGAGGGAAACCTGAGGTTTCCCTCAGACTCCCTTCCGAGCCTGAACCCGCGCGGCAGAGCCGCGGGGAAAGTGGGGTATTCTATAAACTTATTCCAAAACGTTTTGTTGTATTCGATCCAACCAAACAGCAAAGCCTTCAAGAGTACGTCATGTAGTCACCGCGAGTTGCGCTGCTACATTTCTAGCTCGTCCCAAATCCCAAGTAGGGGCTACTACGGTTACACGAATAAGATTCGATACGGCAAAAGATAAACCGTAACTATACAGGAAACGTTTATGGTGAAATATCATTATCGCAGCCCGTGAGGCAGCGCCTTGCAACCCAACAATGCTATCCTGCGCCGGCTTCTGCTTGGCAACGAGCAGTCGCTCGAAAACTGCAATAGCAACATCAAAGCTATCGTCGGTGCACGAGACGCCCACAGCTCCATCAGCAGCAACAGCCTGAACCAAACGATGAAAGTCCTCACTTTCGCGACGCTTGGTGTCGCCATACCAAACATGTTTTTCGGACTCTACGGCATGAACGTACCGCTGCCTATGCAACACCTGGCAACCGCTTTTTGGGTGATCGTCATGAGCGCCACACTTACTACGCTCGCTATATTCTTTGCTGAACGCCGCAAACGTATTTTCTAGTATGCCCTTTCAGCAAATATTCAGTACATCGCTGTTAGGATAGACCTATGAAAACCACAAACTCTTCCACCCCCGGCATCGTCGGCGCACTGGCCATCGCTACCATCATCGGCGCCGCGGCGTATGTATTCACGCAAAGTAGTGGCACCACCAGCAATAAAACGGCGCTCGACACAAGCCAAATGACGACCGCCACCAAAGAAACCACCGGCCAGTCCACTGCAGACGCAACGGATAGCCAGGCCACCACGGATGTTTCCATGGCACATACCGGTACGACCAACGCGTCATCGAGCCCCAGTAGCGGATACAAAGACGGTACCTACATTGCGAGCGCAAATTATTCCGTACCGCACGGCAACAATAGCATCGGTGTTTCAATCACCTTATCGAATGGCGTCGTCAGCGCTGTCAAGACGACGCACGACTATGCCGACCGCGAATCAGGCATGTACGTCGACTCCTTCGATAGCAGTATCAATTCTGTTGTCACGGGCAAATCACTCGAGATTCTGACCTCACTCAGCCGCGTCGGTGGCGCCTCACTGACGACCTTCGGCTTCGAAGACGCGGTCGCGAGCATCGCGAACCAGGCGAAGGCATAGGGCAGTAAATAGTCATGGTGGAAGTATCAAATCATGTCAGATTCACCCGGTAAGAGCCATGCGACCAAGCACATCCTAGAGCTGGACGCTCTCGGAACACACTGGTGGATCGAACCACTTGACTACAGCATGCCAGCAGCACTCGAGACGACTGTCACGGATTTCATCCGGCAGTTCGAGCGTACCTACACGCGGTTTTCGGATGATTCATTGCTCGGGCAGCTCAATGCTCGCAAGCGACTCGCTCACCCCCCGCATGAGATACTCGACATGCTGAGTTTCGCCCGAAACGTGCAAAGACAGACTGGCGGCGTTTTCAATATATCGGTCGGCGGCGAGCTGGTGCGACGCGGCTACGGCAAGACAGGGCAGGGTGCTATTTCGCACGATTTTTGGAATGAGGTAAAGCTCGCCCCTGATGAAGTTAGCATCCCAGGTGAAATCAGCCTTGATTTTGGCGGCTTCGGCAAGGGCTGGCTCATCGATCAGGTCGGCGAATTACTCCAGACGAACGGCATAGAACATTTCGTGATAAATGGCGGTGGGGATATCTTGGTCTACGCCGCCGAACCAATTGAGCTTGTGCTCGAGCACCCTCTCGACCCGGCAAAAGCGATTGGTTCGACACGAATCACCCGCGGTGCCCTCGCGGTGAGCTCCAGTGTAAAGCGTAGCTGGCAGGAGGACGGCGTCCGCCAGCATCATATAATCGATCCGCGCACGGGAGCGCCAAGTACGTCTGATATCCTCAGCACATACATCCGTGCGGATTCCGCGCTCATCGCCGATATCTGCGCCACCATCCTCCTCATCGCCCCCGATCTAGAAAAAGAACTCACGGACATATACGGCCTCAAAACGATCCTCATGCGCCAAGACCAACTTACCCAGTAAACAATGCGTTTAGATTGTGTGGCCGGACAATCTAAAATGAGACTCATTTGAAGCGACTACCAACCGAAGGCTTCGGAGTGGATCTGGGCCGACGAAACACCAGCAACATGCAGGGCATGTTTGGCAGACTTCATAAAGCCCTCTGAGCCACAGATGTAGTAGTGATAGGCCGCGGGGTCTTCGAGGTATTTCTGGATAATATCTGCACGTATGTGGCCGTGTTCGTCATTGGCGCTCGCTGGCGTATCAACACGGCTCAGCACCGAAACATATCGCGGCCCGAGCCGCTTCTGCAACTGACGCGAAAATGCCGCTGACTCAGGGCGCTGGTTCGCGTAAAACAGCCAACTGTCTTGCTCGCGACCCGATATTATCGCATCTACAAACGGCGTAATACCGATGCCAGCGGCGATGTATACGGTGGGCTGGCTGCCAACGTCGGGGATGTCTGCCATAAATCCACCATACGGACCATCTAAAAACAGCTCATCGCCATCTTGCAGGCTCGTCAGCTTCTGCGTCCAAGTCCCAGCCACTTTGTATGCGACCGTCAGTTCACCGCTCGCTCGGCTCATCTGCAGGACAGTAAACGGATGCTCCTCACCGAGAAGCGACCAGTGCAGATATATGTACTGGCCACGGGCGACGTGTACCATCCGGCCAAACGGCCTGAGCGCTATCAGCCAGACACCAGGCGAAACTTCTTGGTGTCGTATAACTTGGTAGCGGGATCGTCCCAGGCCGAACAGATGGCGGATACGCAGTGTAGCGAAAATTACAAAGAGCCCAAGTGTGCTGATGAAATACGCCCGCGGCGCATCAAGACTCCGATACGAGGTGCCGATACTCGGGACATGCACGAGCGTCAGCGGCAGCGCGATGTACGCAAGATAGTGGATGTACTTCCACGGGCGAAACGCGATCCGCCCACGCACCAAAGCCGACGTCACCCAGACGATGATGAGTGCATAGAAGGCGAACCGACCCCAGGTGACGCTCCGCTCGAAACTGCCATCATCGAGCGCCGGCACGAGCGAATAAGCCAGTACATTGAAACCATATGAGAGCGCTGTGGCGAGCGGGTGGAGAAAAATAAGTAAAGTACCGTATTTGCCGATCCATTTGTGTATGGACAGGACTGGTGCGAGGTCGCGGAAATACAGCCCCATTACCGATTTTGCCCCCAGCACGACCATCCACATGAGCAGTACCAGACCGATATATCCTGTCAGGGCGGAGACATACAGCCAGACCGACGCCGCGATATGCCAGGTCGGAAGTTTCACGATAAATGGCAGGGGCATAAGCGTGGCTAGGATCAACCAGGCGAGAATAGAGCGTTTTCGGTCTTCTGTCATATAAACCCCAGTATAGCGAACTGAAACTGAAATCTATCTGAGAAAAACACTTGTTGGGTACTGTTTTTCCAGTACAATTAAGTGAAGCACGAGCATAAAGACCTCCCTAGAGAGAGAAAGCCTATGCAACCGAAAGGTAATCGAAAAGTCGTCCTGAGTTTTAGACCAGAGCATCTCGTGGGATGGGGTGTCACGGTTGTGCTGTGTCTTATTCCTGTTGTGCTCTGGGCGCGGTTGCATCCGCTCGAAACCATAAATGGCTTCATCCCAACTATGCTCAACCTAGGGCGTGTGACTGGACTGGTCGGGACGGTGATGTATGCCCTGAATCTGGTCTATGCAACTCGCCTCCGGTTTCTGGAATATTGGTTCGGCGGCCTGAACCGCGTATACATCGCGCATCATATGTTGGGTGGTCTTGCGCTCATAATGCTTTCCTTCCACCCGCTATTCTTAGCACTCCGATATATTACAACCAACATGAAACAAGCCGCCCTACAGCTTGTGCCGAACGGTCTTTTCCCACTCGGTGCGCTGATTGATCGCAATCACGAATTTCACGCGAGCGTTTTACAGCAATGGGCGACCATGTTTGGTAGCATTGCGTTCTGGGGTATGGTAGGTCTACTGCTCGTAACGTTTTTTATCAAACTGCCCTATAGACTATGGCTATTTACACACAAGTTTTTAGGTGTAGCGTTCTTCATCGCTGGCCTTCATATATTTTTTATAAACAGCGACACTTCACGGGATCCACTCATGAAAGGCTACGTGTTGACTATCGTTGCCGTAGGATTGGTTGCCTTTGTATACAAAACTCTCGCGAGCAATGTTTTTATTCGTAAATATAAATACAAGGTAAATGCTGTACAGGTTACGGCCGGAAATGTCGTCCAGATTCTGATGTCTCCGCTCACTCAAGCAATGTCATACAAACCTGGCCAGTTTGTTTTTGTACGTTTTCGGGAAGGCGGGCCGCATGTGACCCGAGAATGGCATCCGTTTTCAATAAGTTCTGGGCCCAAAGACGAGCAGCTGGAACTTAGTATAAAAGGGCTTGGCGACTACACAACCGCGCTCGCCAACTTACAGGTGGGGGCAACGGCTGATGTCGAAGGCGCTTATGGGCGCTTCAGTTACACAAACTATACCTGCAAAAACCAGATCTGGATTGCGGGCGGCATCGGCATAACACCATTTTTATCTATGCTCAAAGATCTGCCAGCCGAAGGCTGTAAAGTCGATCTGTACTACGCAGTCAAAACTGCCAGCGAAATGATAGATCGGGATAAACTTGCCCAGCATTCACATGCACGAAAAGATGTGCGGGTTATACCGTACATAGGCGACCAACAGCCGGGACACTTGGATGTCGACTTCATAGAGAAAACGAGCGGCAACCTACATGGTCGCGATTTCTATATTTGTGGGCCTCCGCCTATGATGCAAGGCTTACGCAAACAACTCCGTGCCAAAGGCGTACCCGCCACCAGTATTCATAGTGAAGAGTTCGGGATGAGCTAAGAGGAAGCATGAGGAATGAAGAATGGTGAATGAAGCGAGAAAACAGGGCAAAGAGCAAAGAGCGAGAGGCAAAGGATGCAATAATATATATAGAAGCTACTATTCCCGATTAACCCCGCGCACAGTGCGGGCAGCCGACCGAAAGGTTGGCAGGGGGAGTGGGGTCTGCGGACAAGCGAAGCGATGTGCGCACCTCAAGAAGGGAGAGTCCCTCTTCCAAAAAGGACAGGAGTTTGTATGTGGTTAAAGAAACTCGTCGGTCTCAGCATGCTCATCACCCTTATCGGCATGAATGCCATCGTCCTTGCTGGGTTTTTCGGACCAGACAAAAACAAGAGTGAATTTGGCCTAAATCAATTGACTACCAATCCACCTACCGTAACGCTGAGCGCAGATCCTGCGGAAACTACCGTCGGATTATTTAGTGCACTCAAGTGGGACGTAAGCGGGGATGTCACAAGTTGTACGGCCAGCGGTGACTGGAACGGACAAAAGACTCCGTTTGGTAGCGAAAGCACTGGCCGACTCGCAGCTGAGGGAACAAAAACATATACCCTTGTATGCGAAAACAAATCCGGTAAAAGTCAGCCGGTAAGTGCCGTCGTTACCATAAAACCAGCCGTTGCCGTTGCAAACACTCCTAGCGCACAAACACCTTCAAGCCCCGGGACAACCGCAAAGCCAGCTACGGTGTACTGCGACGGGGCCAGCCCTTGCTACGGCCCACGCGAGGTAGCCTCTCACGGCAGTGCCGGAAACTGTTGGGGGTACAATGCCGGGCGCGTCATGAACATCAGCGCCTTTGACGGAGCATATCACAAAGCAAAGAGCGGTATTGGCAGTATAGAAGTCGGGGGAGTATGTGGCAAAGACCTGGCAGGTTCGCTTGGAGGCAGCGTCAGCGCTGACGGCCAAACCAGAAATCATAACTCAACAACCAAGTCCAACGCCGATCGCAACATGATTCCGTACTTTGTCGGGTATTATGACGCAAACAAACCATAGGAAAGTGCAGAGAATATGAGTCAAAATGACAGAAAAAAACAATCCCAGGTGAAACGCTCAGATGTAAAAGCTATTCCCAGACGAAATTGGGAAAAAAATTATTTGATTTTTAGCCTTGGAATGCTTTTTGTTTCACTCGGCATACTTTTATATGCTCGCCACGTTGCGACTGAGCGTGTCCGTATACCCTACGCAGGTGTTTTGCTGAATAAGCCCGTTTCCAGTGGTAGCACTACCCTGACGGTCAAAAAGGTGTTCTTTCGCCCGGGCACGAAACAATTTTCTGCCCCGCAGGGATATGAATTTCTCATAGTGACGCTCGCTGTCCGAAATAACGGTGAAAAGCCGCTCAATGTTTTTCCTACAACCGACACATATGTAAAAACTTCCGACGGTAAGGTTAGCTACGTTGCACCCTACCGGCTCGTGCAGCCGTTCCATAGCGGGAGTGTTCTGCCAGGAGAGGCAACCGAAGGCGAGCTAAGCTACGTAGTGCCAAAGGATAGCATATATAAATTTTATGTAGAAGCGAGCTGGAGCGGGGGAGCGATACCGTTCATGATACAATCAAATGAAAATCATAAGCAGAATGGTTCATAATGGCATTTGACCCAGTTGTTGTAGAATTTAATGCTCCCAAAACACCGCTCGGTCGTTTTAGGGACAAATTGCCTCACTTAAGCACCCGGGGTCAGAAAATCATGATTGCGTTTATTTCGGCTGTCATGATTATTAGTATGGTCTCTTTCGCAGTTTTCACTGTGCAAAGTAACGATGCGAACTTCGCGAAAAAGCACGGACTTGACGCGAACCTACCCCAAACGTCAGGAGTAGATAAAAACGCCGCAGCATTACCTGGCGGCGGGGTGGCAGTTGGCATTGGTGGCACTACCGGCAAAAACGCACCCGAAATCACACTCACCGCAGAGCCTGCTTCAGTCTCCCAGGGTGGCAAAAGCACGCTGAAATGGTCAGTTACAAATAACCCAACTATGTGCACTGCAAGTGACGACTGGACTGGCGAAAAGGCCAAAACGAGCGGCACCGAACAGACCCAAACTCTTGATAAAGTTCAAAACTATCTCTTTACGCTCACGTGTAAAACCGCAACTGGCACCGGCTTTAAAACTGTTGCTGTCAGCGTAACTGCGCCGAACACTTCGACGCCCGGGAGCACTTCAAACACGAGCACTGGTGTGCCAGCAGTTAGTATTGCGGCAAAACCAAACCTTATTTTTTCTGGAGATAGTTCAACTATTACTTGGGAAGCAACGAATAGTCCTTCGGCTTGTACCGCCAGTGGCGATTGGAGCGGAACAAAAGCCGGAAGCGGCAGCATGAGTACCGGTGCGCTCACGATAGCAAAGACTTATACCTACACGCTTATCTGTAAAAACACGAGTGGCAGCAGCCAAGCGATTAGTGCAAAACTCACTGTTCAAGCAGTACCCCCAGGCAGTCCAATTGTTTTCCTTAGTAGCACCCCGACTGGCCCGATCCCACCAGGAGCAAGCGTAGTCCTGAGCTGGACAACCGAAAACTCGCCAACGTCTTGTACTGCCAGCGGCGATTGGAGCGGCGGAAAAACCGTCGGGGGCGGTAGTCAAACCATCAGTAATCTTTCGGTCATCAAAGAATATGTGTTTACGATGACCTGCTCGAACGAGACAGGCACTATCAGCGACGCAGCAACAGTACAAGTGCTGCCAAGCGCCCCAAATGTTTCTCTTACGGTGAACCCCAGCGGTATACTTTCCGGACAGAGCGCGACGATTAGCTGGTCGGCCACGAACAGCCCAACTTCCTGCACCGCAAGCGGCAGTTGGAGCGGAACGAAAGCTGGTAGTGGAACGCAGAGTACCGGCACACTGAGCGTCGGAACGTATACATATAACTTAAGTTGTACCAACGCTGGCGGAACGGGCTATGCGAACAATGTTCCCTTAACTGTCTCTAATCCGTCAAAACCAGTGGTCACACTCAGCGCGAACCCGATTTCAGTAGCAGTGGGAGGCAGCTCAAACCTGACTTGGTCGGCCACGAACAGCCCAACTTCCTGCACCGCAAGCGGCAGTTGGAGCGGAACGAAAGCTGGTAGTGGAACGCAGAGTACCGGCACACTGAATACAGCTCAACCATACACCTACACCCTTTCGTGCACAAACGCCGGTGGGACGGGAACTTCAAGTACGAGCGTAACGGCTACTACGGGCGGCGCGAGTAGTCCGCCGGTCGTTTCTATCAGTACAAGCCCCACAAGTATTGGAACAGGCGGCAATTCTACGCTATCCTGGTCGGCCACGAACAGCCCAACTTCCTGCACCGCAAGCGGCAGTTGGAGCGGTAGCCAGAGTGCCACCGGCTCGACCAGCTTGTCTCCAGCCAGTGCTGGAGTTTTCACATACTCGCTCAGCTGTAGTAATGCTGCCGGGGCTGGCAGTAACTCTGCAAATCTCACCGTAATTGCAACTCCTACGGTCTCCGTTTCTGTTGCGCCAGGGACAATTACAGCAGGCAGTAACACCACTGTTAGTTGGACAACGGGTAACAGCCCATCTTCATGTACAGCGGGTGGATCCGGTTGGAGCGGAAGCAAAGCAGTCGGAGGCGGCTCCCAAACAGTAACCTTTGGCACGGCCGGGACTTTTACATTTACTCTCTCATGCTCTAACGCAGGCGGTTCCACTACAAGCAATACTGCCAGCGTAACAGTGAACCCGGCCGTATACTGTGCCGGCCAAACGCCCTGTTACAGCACCGCAGATTTGAACGCACATACCAGTTTGACCGACTGCTGGGCCTACAACACCTCGACTGCCAGCTCTACAAACAAATCAGTGTACAACATTACGAATTTCAACAACGGCTGGCATAAATCACGCCAAAATCTTTTGCCTGCCGCTTCCACCGCCACCGCACTCTGTGGTGCGAAGGATTTTGCCTCGTTCATAGCCGGCACGACACTCACTGGCGTAGGCAGTCGCAATCATCTCACAAACACAAAGCAGAATACAAATAGCACGCTCAACGCATATCGCGCGGGGTACTACGACGCAACAAAACCGTAAGTAACGACTAAAGAAGGGGGCACTATGAAAAAACACGAAACACCACTTGAAAAACTGGAAGAAGCCGTTGAAGACGAAGCCAAAGAGCTAAGACGCGAATTCAAACGCTTTGAAAAATTCCGCGACGAAAATAGTTTGTTATTCGGTGTTTTTGTGGCCGCTGTAGTTGCAATTCTTGTCGTGAACACGCTGTTCTGGGCACAATATACAGCGCGCCGACACGAAAAAGAGAACCGCGTTACAACTACAGTTGCAAACCTTACCAGCAGCACCTCTCTGCAAACAGCCCACAACTTTGCCGTAAGCGCTCGCGTAAGCAATGTGGGCACTAAAACCGAACAAGACCGCACCTTTCCCATTGAACCCGGCAAAACACTATTAGTTATGGACATAACCGTTACGAATAAAACAGGAAATAACCAGCAGCTAGTACCTGTTACCCAGTTTTATGTACGCAGTAGCGACGGTCAATACGCCACCCTCTACCCCAGTACAAAACTAAAGAAGGCGCTTTTACCGCAGGATTTACGCTCCGGCGAGTCTGCCAGTGGGCAACTAAGCTTTGCCATTTCCGAGCGCACAACCAAGCCGCTACTGTATATTGACACCCTTTGGGGACGCTCTACCCCTCTGGTCATCGACGTTTTACATTAATCAGCTCGCAAGTTGCTGACGGAAGCGACGCAGGCGCTTAGTATGAATTTTATCTGCCTTTAGAAGCCACGTGTCGGCGTACGCATCTGTGTCTATTTCGGCTTGAACGTCAGCGACGGATATGGGACGGTTGAGCACCGGCAGACGCTTCAGAGATTTAAATGTTGGTAATCGTTTCATAGGGCGAGAGTTCCTTTCCACGATGTTAGTTTTTACTTCGCGCCGAGAGAAACTTTGCGCGTTACCACCACCTTACACCAAAACCCTTATGTTTGTCTGAGAGCTAGATTACAGAAATCGCCTTTTTCACCCGGGACGCCCACTTTCCCTCCGTAAACTTCACCGCGGATTATTCACAACAGCCTTCAGAATACAAATAATTATGATCCTAAACTGCGCGAATTTGACTCGCTTCTACGCGTTGGATCAGTTCGTTACGCTTCTGCATAGAACCTCGTGCGGCACGATCAATCGTTTTTTCATCTAGCATAAACTGGACGACCTCTTTCTGAGTAGGTTGCTTTGCAGCCGGTCGCCTTCTAAGCACTTGGAAGTGGCGCATTTTCATCTTAGGATTGATCCTTACGTTATAGTATCAATATTATAACTCAACTGAATAGCCTTTTCAACGTCACTTTTTTCTGTCATAATATTGTATGACTTGTCTCGCAATTCTTTCTGCACCACTACGCTTATGCTAAAATTTGGCTCATTTTTATATAAAGCATACGCATTGTTTATATTCTCGACGAGCTGTATTGCGGCACGCTTAAAACCTTCTAATTCTACATAACGACCGGTCTCTACTTCTCGCTTGCGAGTGTAATACCATGCCGTATCAGCTTTATCATACATATACACTAGCTTTACGTTGTAGCCAGCTTTGAGTAGAAGGCTGACACCCTCTACGGAAGCACCCGACATACCCGAAAATGTACCATCAATCAACATATTGAGTCTTGCATGCCTGCCTTCATCAACTGTCTTAGCTAAAACAAGGTTGCCTTGGTTTCTAAATTTGTAGTAATCTTTTGGACTGTATTTAGGGTATACACTTACGATTTCGTCTAAATCTATCCGTAAAAAAGGCTTTATCCCTTTTGCTTGTTGCTCCTCGACAATGCTATCTAAAAATTCTGTTTTACCCGCACCAGGTAGCCCCGCCATTATGTACGCAATGGGTGTTTCTCCCGGCAACACAGGCAAAGCGCCAGACTGCCTTATAAAGAGCTGGGCAATATACAGTTTCTTCTTCGTTAAACTAAGCGCTTCAAACTCAGCGGGCGAAATATCAAGCTTCACTCGACTTCTCCTGGTAGTGGGTGAAGAGGTGGGAGACGCGGGCGGCGTCGTCGGGGAAGCCGGCGGGAGAGTAAAGACGATCGACGTAGCGGTCGAGTACATGATGGGCTTTTGCGAGTACGGGCGGCATGGTAAGCGGGTCGTAGAGGTCTGCCAGGCTGGCTCCCGGAAACTCCGCCCGGGCATCTAAAACAGCCCGGGCCAGTCTTTCCACCTCTGTCCGCTTCACCTCATCCACCTCCGGCCAGGGAAAATTATTGTAAATTGCTGGCGAATAACTGTACCTACTTTCTAGGCGACCAGCCACAACTCTCATCCAAGCCATATGCATCGCAGATTCTAGTATGCCAAATATATACATTGTCGCGTGAGGGATAATGATGAGTTTTTCATGAGCAATGATGTCTGGAGTGAGGTAGACTACCGGGATATAATTTCTGCGCTCGGATGACACTCTCGGCATTGCGAGATATTCGCTCGCAGGTTGTCGATCCTGGGTGAATAATGTCGGATAAGCGGCACATGCACGAACGCTTGGAGTCGAGCTTTTGGTACGAGCGTCCTTCACTCCTTGCAACCGCTCCATAACATGTGGCATGCTTTTTAATTCTTCAGGCGGGCAATGTTTAAGCCAAAGACAGTAGCGTTTCCTTGCATTCAACAATTCTTCACCACCTATAAATTCATGTATCCATTTGGCTGCTACAGGCTCCTTGACTAATAATTCATCACGTTCTTCAGGTGTGAGTATCAAAAATCCGCCGTCTGTTGGCTGGCTTCCTTTTGTCATAAGAGGCATTCCGGTTGGTGGCTTTGACCGGGAAGCAATAAAAACATTCGGCGCATTTACCAAGTAGCCGTTGATGTTCTTTGCCTGCGTTTCGATAGGCTCACCCTTGATGTCCGGGTAGGAAAAGAGCCGTTTGCGCAGCTTGCTGGTAGGGGAAAAGCCTTCTATCACGCAATGGACAGCTGCCACGCCTTTTGCGTCATTCGACCACTGAAACGTACGGTGCGCAAAGTTGATGTGCATACCCATTTCATGGAGCTTTTCCCAAAGCGGTGAAACCTGCTCGCCTTGCGAGATAGAGTTTGTCGCAACGAGTGCCGTCTGTATGCGTGGATTTTTGCGCATAAACTCGGCGGCTTTTTTGTACCAGCAGGTGACGAAATCTAGGCGGTTGTACGCACCGCTCGTCCCCCAAATCTCATGCATATTTTTGACCTGCGCTTCAGTGCGCCACTGATGCCCAATGAACGGGGGGTTGCCAAGAATGAAGTGAAGCTTATCAGGGGTAATTATGTCTTCCCAGGGTAAAGTGAGGGCATTGCCATGCACTATCGTTGCGGATGCAATGAGGGGGATGCGTTTGAAGGCTTTGCCTGACTCGCTGCTAAATTCCATGTTCATTTGATGATCGGTAAGCCATAGTGCAGTCTGAGCAATGAGGGCAGGGAACTCTTCTATTTCTATGCCGTACATTTGGTCGACATTGACTTCAATAAGCCCGCCAGCGCTGGGGTCAAGGTCAAACATGCCACGTTGTTTGCCATAGAGCGCTTCGAGCACTTTATGCTCCAGGCGGCGCAGCTCGCGGTATGTGATAACAAGGAAGTTGCCGCAGCCGCAAGCCGGGTCGAGAAACCTGAGGTTTTTGAGTTTGTCGTGAAACTCGCGGAGGTTAGAGCCGCGTCGGCACTGCGCAAACTCGTCGTACAGGTCGTCGAGGAACAAAGGTTTTATTAGCTTTAAGATGTTTTCCTCGCTGGTATAGTGAGCACCAAGATTACGTCGCTCGGTTTCATCCATGACACCCTGAAACATACTGCCGAATATGGCTGGACTTACGAGACTCCAGTCCAGAGCCATAGCCTTGAGCAGTGCGTCACGCATACGATGATTAAAGTCGGGGATAGCCATGCTTTCAGCGAAAAGACCCCCATTGATATACTCAAAAGTCACAAGTGACTGGTCGAGGTTGGGCGAACGTCGCTCGTGCGGTGTGTTCAGCACCTGAAAAAGCTGGACGAGCCGCGCTCCAAGATCGCTACCGCCTATGTCGGTGCGATTATACACAAAGTCCTCAAAACTACCCCGCGCAAATATGCCACTATCGTCAGCGAACATGCAGAAAACAAGCCGTACCAGCAGTAACTCCAAGTCATGACCCGCGTAGCCGCTGTCGCGAAGTTCATTGTGTAGCGCCGCCATGGCTTCAGCGGCCTGGCGGTTGACTGGGTTTTGCTCTGCTAGTTTACGGCTGTGCTCGCCATTTAAAAAACCAAACAGTTTGATGTGCTTCGGTAAATCTACCAGTGGAAACGCGGTCACTTCGTCGGTCGCGAGGTCGACGTATTCAAACGTGGCAAAATCGCTCACGACGATGCCGACAGGAAGGTCGTGGTCCGGCATGCTGTGCAAGTAACCGCGCGCTTGTACCTGTGCTTTTGTCAGATCGCGACCGGCAGATTTTTGCTCTGCCAGGAGCTTTCCTGGCCAAAACAGATCGATAAAGCCCTGTTTGCCACCATTCTTTTTGATGGCGTACTCAAAAAACGCGCCGTGGCGACGCCTATCAACCCCAAAAACCTGTAAAAAATCGCTCCAAAAACTCTGGCTTTCGCCTTTTTCATACGTTTCGCCCTGCCATTTTGCCGAAAATTCGATGGCTCTGTCCTGTACTTCGTTCCACGATAGGTTTTGCATGGTTACATTGTATCAGAGGTAGGCAAAGAAGAATTCCTGTTGTGAAAAGTGCGCGTCTATGCTATGCTCGTAAATACTAGAAGGCTGCGAAAAAGGGTTCCCGTAGGTTTACAAGAATCAGGTTCTAGAAAATTTAACAAGTTATGTTCGATGTAAGGCGCAGCTAAGACCGTTCTTTCGGTATTACCTTCAGCGACAACCGAAAGAAAGGGTTCCATCACACATGGCAACCAAATTATTTGTCGGTTCACTTCCGTGGGCCATCGACGATCAGCAACTTAAAGACCTCTTTAGTGAGTTCGGAGAAGTTGCCTACTGCAAGGTCATCATAGACCGCGACACCAACCGCTCAAAAGGCTTTGGTTTCGTTGAGTTCGAAGACGATGCCGCTGCTAAGGCTGCAATCGCTAAACTTGACGGTAGCGAAATGAACGGCCGCACTATTGTGGTCAACGAAGCTCGTCCACAAGAAGCTCGACCGCCTCGCCGAGACTTTGGCAACAACGACCGCCGTTATTAAAGAATCAGGAGGGGCCAAAAAGCCCCTCCTCGTCTTTTCGAAGTAAATTCGAAAAAACTCTCCACCCGTCCCTAAAGCTCGCCTAGCGGCTCGTTCGCTTCGGTCAAATAATGGCATAGCGTGTTATCATTAGAGGAAGAGGAGTTTGGATGAAGCTGGTGATTGTATCTATTTGTATGAACGAAGCCAAGACTGTAGCCGAGCTAGTGAAGCGCATACCGAAGAAGTACGATGGAGTCAATGACGTTGACATCTGTATCGTCGATGATGGAAGTAAAGACGGTACAGCTGAAATTGCAAAAAAAGCCGGTGCCACTGTGTATAGTGACGGCGCAAACAAAGGCCTCGCTTACCGTTTTCGCGAAGTGATTGACATTGCCTTACAGCGTGGTGCCGATGTACTTGTGAACATAGACGGCGACTTGCAATTTCGACCGGAAGATATCCCGCATTTTGTAGCCCCCGTAGTAAAAAATCAGGCAGATTTTGTGGCGGCAGACCGTTTCACTGACCCCAAAACCGGCGAACAGCGGAGGCCTAAAAACATGCCAGCCGGCAAATATTATGGGAACAAACTTGGCGCGCGTGTTGTGAGTAATTTCTCACGCCAAAAGTTCAACGACGTAACCTGTGGCTTTCGTGCATATAACCGCCAGGCGCTTTTTGCGCTCAATTTAAACAGCACACACACCTACACCCAAGAGTCTTTCCAGATAATTGCCGCGAAACGCATGCGTATCAAAACAATTCCAACCCACGTCACCTATTTCAAAGGTCGCAAGTCGCGTGTTGTCAAAAGTCTGGTGAGCTACATAGCAGTCAGTAGCCTGAACATCCTTCGGGCATACCGTGATTTCGCTCCATTGCGCTTTTTCTTCTCTGTTGGTTTCATCCCATTTTGTGTTGGGCTCGTTGGCATACTTATTGCTGCATGGCATTGGCTACAAACTGGTAGTATTTCTCCCTATAAGGCTTTTGGTATTGCCGGACTGTACTTTACAACACTCGGCATATTTTTCTGGTCACTTGGCTTAGTCGCCGACATGCTCGTACGACTACAGGGAACTCAGGAAAAAACATACGAAGATGTCAAGCGCCTCCGCTATCCCCGCTAGTTTAGCGTAATACCAGTATCTCTAGTATGCTACGCACCGTACGGCTAATCGGCTGAGCGGCTTCCCAGTACCACGAGTCTGTTGCCCAAACGACAAACGCCCCGATACCACCGCCCCATAAACTTGCGATAAACAAACCCGAAACCATAAAAGCTATAAAAATCTGCAGTTTAGGCTTTTGGTATAACGGCCTCACACCTAAGTAAACTAGATAGCCTAGAAGTGGTAAAAACGGTAGGACGTATCTGCCGTGAATGGAAAGGGGTATTGCGGTGGCCAGAAATGCGCCATAATTTTTCAAAAAAAGAAATAACACGTAGGTTGAAACGGTGACGAATAACAGCTGGCTATATTTGTTACGACGTAAGATGGGTCTCAGTCGAAGGCAAATCACCAGCAGGCTGGCGGCCACGAGAACCTTTCCAGCCGTATAAGGAACTGGCAATGGTTTTGCCTCTACATAGCCTATTTCTTTCGGGCCGACTGAGAAATATGATTCGTAGATCATTTTTTCATACCATTTAGACGGGTAGGCTAGCTTTTGCTGCGTCGTTATGGAGCGGAACCAGCCTTTGTCGCGAATTTCAGTATCACGACCGTACGGAGCGAAGCCTAGACATCGTTCATGACTTAGCACGGCAGGACATTCAGGCACAAAGCTGCCGTACTGTATAAAGTTCATGCCGTAGCGTTGCACAAAAAGCACGCTCAAGAGCAGCATAACTCCCACAGACATTGCACCCGTGCCCGTTTGTAGGCTATTTTTCCATTGAGGCAATAGTCGCCGTCCTTTGATTTTTTTCGTGTAAATAAGCCAAACCAAATACCCAACCAGGTAAAGCCCGGCGCCGAGTGCTGCAGGGAAAAACGCATATTTGACTTGCAAAGTCGCCAGCACCGCAGCTGCAGTCCATGCGGTAAGTGGTAAGGGTAGCGTTTTTTGTTCATGTAGTACCCGCAGCAGACGAACAAACAGCAGCATTGTGAGCGCAACAAGCATAAAAAACAGCGCATCATAGGTCAGCTGTCCCGCCATAAATGGCGCCATAGGCATAAGCATTACAAACGCAAGTATTCCGTGGGTGGCGGCCTTTGATGCACCTATTTCTCTGAGCAATCGTCGAAATATCTGCCAACCGACTACTACCAGCCCAACGTCCATCAAACGAAGAAGAACAATCTGCACCGTTTGCGACGATGATACAAGCTGAATCAACCGGTACGGAAAACTCATGAGGTAGTGGTACAGATATGAGCCGTCGGCGGTAAATGCGCTAAGCTCAGCTGGACCAGGTGGCTGGGTTACTTGCCACGGGAGTATGACCTTGGAATATTCCTGGATTGCCTTTAGATGAAAATGCTCATCAAAGGCCATCGAAAACCGACCTACAAGTGCAATATAAACCGCCTGGACGATGAAGATCCCCAACATAACTCGCCAGAACCACTGCGATGCCAGTATGGACATGAGGCGGCTGGAAAATGTTATTTGCAAATGTTTCTTGTTCACTGTAGTTTAGTATATCTCAGTGGCAGGTGGTACGATACATACATATGACAAAACCGCGCCTGAGAAACTTGTTTATGGTGCTGATTCTTGTGGCCACTTTGGGTATCTTTGCATGGTACCTCCGCACCCACCCAGAACATATTGCGCAGTTACGCCAGCTTAAACCGGGCTGGCTGGGACTAATTTTGCTGGCAAATGCCGGTGGGATGGCAGCGCTCGTGGGGCTGTACCAGGTACTCGTTCGTATGCTTGGCTTGAACATGGCGGCTACGGAAAATATGCTCCTTTCTATTTACTCTTCAATTGCTAATTTCTTTGGTCCAATGCAAAGCGGACCAGGAGTTCGTGCGGCATATTTAAAAGCAAAGCATCACATACCGGTACGCCGTTATGTGCTTGCAACCCTGTTTGCATATGCTGTTTTTGCTATCCTCAGCGCGTTTTGTTTGCTGGTCGGCGCGCGCCCGTGGTGGCAAACGCTGCTCGCTGTATTGGCCGCGGCGGCATGCAGTGGAGTAGTTATTCACTTTTTTGTTCGCAAACGTTCAAGCACTCATGGGCGGCTGATACTTACCAAAGGGTTACTTGCAGGTGTCGTTGTTTTTACCGTTTTGCAAATTTGTTTTTTGACACTACGATTTTATTTTGCACTCACGGCTACGGGCGCAGAGGTGTCGCTTGGCCAAGCCCTGTCATACACCGGAGCCGCAAATTTCGCACTATTTGTTTCACTCACCCCAGACGGTATCGGTATACGTGAAGCTTTTTTGTACGCGGCGCAAGGAATTCATACTGTTTCGACACCTGAGATTGTGGCGGCAAGTTTAGTTGATCGCGCAACATACGTTTTGTTTTTGGGACTGCTTTTCTTGCTTGCAGTATCCTTACATGCAAAAAGTCGTATCGAGCGATTTACCAAAGCCAAAAGCACTATAGTAGAATAGTGGTAAAGGCATGCATATCACACTTATAGACGTTGTCATCGTATTTCTCGCAATTGGCGCTCTGTTGCGCGGACTGCAAATAGGCTTTTTTCGCCAAGCGGTTTCAACGGTTGCGTTTGTAGCCGGTTTATTTCCCGGGTCATGGGTGTCAAGCTATGCGATGCAGCAAGTAGACGGCCCGAGCAAACCCCTGGCTGGTCTCGCGGTGATGCTTACAATATGCTTTTTGTGCATGACGGTTGGTGAAGTGTTGGCCGTCCGAGCAAAGTCGGCTGTAACAAATCAGGCAATTCATAAACTCGATAATTCTTTGGGGGCATTTACATCCGTGATTACACTTTTGCTCGGTATTTGGCTCGCGGCTGCTATTTTTTCACTCGCACCACCAAGCAGTATTCAAACACAGCTAAAAAACTCCAGCATTCTCAGCTCACTCAGTAGCCGTCTACCCCCACCCGCCACAATTTTGCGTAGCCTCAATACCCTCATAGACCCAAACCAGTCGCCGCAAGTATTTGCTGGACGCGAGCCAGCCCCTGACGCACAAAATGTATTACCCAATCCAAGTCGTTATACTGCAATGCTTGCCCAAGCAAAACAGTCGGTTGTGAAAATAGAAGGTCTTGGCTGCGGCGGTATTGTTGATGGCAGTGGTTTTGTGTACGCAAATGGTCTCGTCGCGACAAATGCGCACGTCGTTGCAGGCGTCAGCAGTCCAAAAGTTCAACACGACGGAAAAACTTATAACACAACCGTGGTTGGTTTCGACGCGGCAAATGACATTGCCGTTTT
The DNA here is from genome assembly GCA_964425975.1 of uncultured Candidatus Saccharibacteria bacterium. Taxonomy (GTDB): domain Bacteria; phylum Patescibacteriota; class Saccharimonadia; order Saccharimonadales; family UBA4665; genus JAGXIT01. The sequence goes on along the minus strand of CAYROK010000003.1, from coordinate 12,131 downwards.
GCGCGTACACGAGCTTCAAGCACCTACTCTCACTATGAATCGTATGCGTGTAGCGGCCAAATCTCCCGCATTTGCACTTGGTTTCCCGGGAGGAGGAGAATACAGTGTCAGTCCAGCAGTCGTGCTCGACAACTTTGACGCGCTGGGGCAGGATATTTACGGAAAAAATCGCATAATTCGTGATGTCTACAGCCTTCAAACTACGATCGTCCGAGGCAATTCTGGCGGTCCTGTAGTGGGCGGTGACGGTACGGTTATCGGCGTTGTGTTCGCTACTTCTACCGCGTACAATAATGTCGGTTATGCGCTCACTACCGAACAGGTGCACGAATTTCTTCGTGCAAGCGGGACGAAAACTACTGCAGTCAGCACCGGCCAATGCAGTGAATAAATATAGAACGGAGACTCACGAGTGAACAAACAAACGAAAAAAGCATCCCAGGTGAAAAGTACCCCTGTAAAACAGCAATCCCAGGTGAAACGACAGGCACATCCCACACACTTAAACTGGCTCGACCAGCATGTGCCATGGATACTCATCGGCTCGGGGACACTAGGACTATTTGCCTCAATTATGCTTTCCGTGGAGGAATTTCTCCATCTCAAAAATCCAAGCGCACAACTCGGCTGCGATCTCAATCCCATCATCGGCTGTGGCTCAATCCTCGACACCTGGCAGGGGCACGTGCTTTTTGGCGTACCGAACCAATTTTGGAGCATATCGATGTTCTCAGTGGTTATCGCAATTGGCTTTACAATATTAGCGGGAGCCAAACTAAAACGTTGGTTCTGGGTAGGGCTACAGCTTGGCATGCTGTTTGGATTTCTTTTTGTGATTTGGTTTATGGCGCAAAGCATCTTTGTTCTAAAACATCTGTGCCCTTACTGCATGGTTACGTGGATAGCTATGATCCCAGCCTTTTGGTACACCACACTGTACTGCATACGCGCCGAGCATCTGAGGCTAAGCGGAAATCTACTAAAAATCAGCCACTTTGCTCAGAAGCACCATGCCGATATTCTTTTCGCTACATACCTGACTATACTTAGTGTCATTATTTGGCGATTTTGGTACTACTGGCAGACGCTCATATAAGTCACAAATGATTGCGTTCGACGTGGTGTTTGTTGATCCCGTTAGTAACGTTCGTAAAGCCCATTTGCCTAAGATACGGCATGGTCGCATTACTTCTGCTGCCGCTGAGGCAATAAACAACAATTTCCGCGTCGCGAGGCAAGTCGGCCAGCTCTGGTGGGTTGCTCAGTAGACGTGACGGCGGAATGTTGATCGCGCCATCTACGTGTCCCGTGCTGTATTCAAAAGGCTCACGAACATCAATGATTATTTTATCCATACAGACAGAGTAGCACTAGTTACTATACAAAGTAAAGTATCAACCGTTTTTGCCGATGAACAAGTGAAGACGTACCGTAATTGCGGCCTTGCAGACCGTTCAGCCTGAATCGAACGGTCGGGGTAGATGACCCCCGCAATCACATCAAATGTGTTCAATATTGTTTTCGTGGCGTATCTGCTACAATAGCCCCTAGAAAAGCATAAGATTTATGAAAGCAAAAAAGCCGCCGGTAGGCCAGCCCGATCGTATAAACACGTTACATCGTTCAATCGATGCCGATAAACTCTTTGAAAAAAGTATGGCCGCGCCGGCCGTGGTGCTCGACAAAACACTCGAGCTTGGCACCAAAGTAACTCAAAAACCGCTCGAACAGGCAACAGCAGGGATGAAGCGTGCGAAAAATTACTGGCATGCCCTAGGGCCGGGGTTGACAACCGGCGCAAGTGACGATGACCCGTCGGGAATTGCTACGTATAGTCAGGCTGGTGCTCAACACGGTTTTGGCTTTCTCTGGTTAAGCCTTTGGACATTTCCACTTATGAGCGTTGTACAAGAAATGTGTGCACGCATTGGCATGGTGACGGGCAGGGGGCTAGCCGGAAATATTCGGGTTCATTTTTCACGTCGTATGCTCCGCTACGTGACTCTACTACTTTTTGCGGCAAACGCGTTTAACATCGGTGCCGACTTAGGAGCGATGGCAAAAGCAGTACAGCTGCTAAAGCCCGAATTGTCTTTTGGCTGGCTGGTGGTTGGGTTTGCGCTGCTCAGCTTGCTGTTGCAAGTTCTCACACCATATGCAAAATATGCTAAATATTTGAAATGGCTCGCACTCGTGCTTTTTAGCTATATTGTTTCGGCCATTTTGGCCAAGATTGAATGGGGAGAAGCGCTCAAAAGTACCCTCCTACCAAACTTCTCATTCGACAAAGATAGCTTGCTGCTAATCTGTGCCATCCTCGGCACCACCATCTCACCCTATCTGTTTTTCTGGCAAACGTCCCAGGAAGTTGAGGAGGAGATACTCGAGGGGAAAACCACGCTTCGGGAACGAATCAGCGCAACAGCACCAGAGCAGATTCGGCGCATGAGGACAGACGTATGGAGTGGGATGTTCCTAAGCAATCTGGTCATGTTTTTCATTATCGCAGTGTGTGGGTGGGTGCTATTCCCAAATGGCATTACAAATATTACGTCCGCTGCGCAAGCAGCTGAAGCATTGCGACCTTTTGCCGGCGAAGCGACCTACTACCTGTTTGCTATCGGCATTATAGGTACTGGCATGTTGGCCATACCGGTTTTAGCAGGATCCTCCAGCTACGCAGTATCTGAAAGTTTAAAGTGGAAAGGAAGTTTGCACAGTTCGCTCAAGCAAGCACATGCATTTTACGGTGTGATCATCATTTCTATGCTGGTTGGTTTGGGGCTCAATTTTGTTGGACTCGACCCTATAAAGGCGCTCATTTACTCGGCGGCGGCTAACGGAATCGTGGCACCGTTTGTGCTGTTTTTCATCGTACGGCTTTCGAGCAACCGGAAGTTGATGGGCCACTGGGTCAACCGTCCGGTGACAACATTTTTTGGTTGGTTTACGACAATCCTCATGGCTGCAGCCGGGCTTGCCGCCCTCTGGTCAATTTTCTAACTTTCGTCCGCACCTAAACGAATATCGCTTTAATTGGCACCCTGGAGCCCTCCCGGCATGACTGTTGTGAGTCGGTACAACAATAGCGAAAATGCGTGCCCAGTTAGTGTTTTTGCGTTGTAGCTGCTCACAACAGTCACCGAGAGGGTGGAAGCGTGCCGAGCTCTTTTGCTTACTTTTCTTGCGGCAAAAAAAGTAAGTCGCCTGCCAGGGCGAGACCTGGCATTCCACACGAGATTATTCGTGGCGCAGCGCTTCTATTGGGTCCATACGCGCCGCTTTAAACGCCGGGATAGCTCCGAACAGCACCCCAGTTAGGAGTGCGACGATTGGCGCTACTACTACTACCGGCCAAACCACTACAGGCGCAAGACTTGTATACGCCTTCAACAGGCCAATCAAACCAAGCGAGGCAAGAACGCCCACGACCGCTCCAACCACACAGAGCGCAAATGCTTCAGTCATAAATTGCCGAAGTATTTGCTTGTTTGTCGCACCAATCGCTTTGCGAAGACCAATTTCGTGAATCCGTTCCGTCACACTAACGAGCATCATATTCATTATCCCGACACCGCCCACCACCAGCGCAACCGCCGCCATACATATCGTCATGAGTGTTAGTAAGTTTAGCGCTGGCTCGGAGACAGCTCGCCGAGAGCCTGGCGCCAAAGCAACTACATCGTCCGTGCCACCGTGCGAGTCAGAAATAGCCTTTTCTAGCTGCCGCGCAAGAGTTGTAACATCAGCGCCTTCTTTCACCTCTACGAAAAGCTGGTTCATACGCGGTGCAGATCCTGACAGCGACTGAGCGGCAGCATACGGGATAAAAACTGCATCATTATAATCTGCCTCTAAAGAAAATGGTGCCGCTGTAAACGAAGAAAAGACTCCCGCAACCATAAATTCATGGCCGCGATATTTTAGAGTTTGTCCCAGTGGCGCTGTTTCCGTAAAAAGCCGAGCCGCGATATTCTTGCCAAGTACAACGACCTTTTCACCGTCACTTGGCGCAAAAAATCCACCAAATTCAATTTTTTGATGCAAAATAGGACCTAGCTCGGGCGTAGTTGCAATTACCAGTGGGTTCGTGACGGTTCTATCTGCCGTTATAGCGCCGCGGAGCGTACTGAGCGGTACGACTTGTTTTACCTGAGGTGAGCGCCGGAGCGTTTCAACGTCTGTCGGTTCTAGAAGTGCCACACCGGCTCCAGCCGCGCTACCGCCAAAGCCTCTTCCGCTATAATCTGGGCGAACTACGATTACATTTTTACCGTACCGAGCCGATTGCGTCGCAATCTGTTCCTTTACGCCTTGACCTATGCTAACAATCACAATAACCGAAAGGACACCAATGACAATCCCGAGCATGGTCATAAAGCTGCGCGTCCGCGAAGCCCGTAAACTTTGTAGCGCTAACCCAAGATATCCCTTGCGTATACTTGTCATGCCGATACCTTGTCTTTATTCTTCGATTTACTTTTACGTTTCACGTTGGGTTTTTTAGCTTTTTTTTGCGGCTTGGATGAGCTATCTGTTTCATCTGGTCGTATTTTCATGAGTGCGGAGACCCCAGCGAGATCGTCTTCTTCTGTCGCAACCGGCACTTTATACATAAATTGCGCAACGAAACGCCCGACATCGCCTAGTTTGGTTTGTTCGTCGTGTTTTATCAGCCCATCTTGCATATAGACGACGCGCGTTGCGTAGCGGGTTAGTTCGGGGTTATGCGTTACGAATATGATAGTGTTGCCAGCTTTGTGAATCTCGCTCAAAAGTTCCATTACAAGACGGGAACTTTCGGTGTCAAGGTTTCCGGTTGGTTCATCGGCAATAATTATTTCCGGTTGATTAACCAGCGCTCGCGCAATTGCAACGCACTGTGTTTGTCCTCCAGACAGCTGACGTGGGAAATAGTAACAGCGATCGGTTAGTCCAACCCGTTCTAGCATGGCGCGAGCTGCTTGGTTGCGTTTTGCAGTGCTGAAGCCGCGGTAGAGAAGGGGAAGAGCAACGTTTTCGATCGCTGTGAGACGACCCAGCAAATTGAAAGACTGGAAAATAAAACCGATTTTATCCCGACGGATCCTGGCACGACGGTTGACAGAGAGGCGGCTAACCCGTTTGCCGGCAAAAAGGTAATCGCCATGCGTTGGGTGATCCAGCAGCCCGATCATATTCATAAGCGTGCTTTTACCGCTCCCGCTTGGCCCCATCACAGCCACACACTCGCCTTTTTCTATGGTCAAGCTAACTTCGTCGAGTGCCACACTAGTGGCATCGCCGAAGCCATACAGCTTACTGACGTCTTTTAGTTCTATCAGAGACATTGGTATGTTTAGTGTACGCTTTTTTTAAAGAGAGGCGCAACCACAGACGGGATATAATATGTGGTATTTTTCACACCTACTGTGTAATGGCTAGTTCTGCGCACGTGGAAAATATGTGAATCTTATCGTTTTGGATTCTTCGCTTCAGATAAGTTATACTGCTGCTCAGACGGAGGGGTCGCCTAGTGGTCTATGGCGCCGCCTTGGAAAGGCGGTTTGTGGGCAACTGCATCGAGGGTTCGAATCCCTCTCCCTCCGCCAAGCCAAAGTGAGTGCACTTGTGTTATGGATGTGATTCTAAAGGAAGATGCATAGATTTTTGTTGAGTCATATCGTCGACGAATGTTGCGACGGGTGATATCATGCTGGCTACTTCAGGAAATGCCCAACGACCAGCAAAAAATGTAGCCATTACCAGTAGCCCCATCACAGCCGCCGTCTGGGCCGGTGACGGTTTTTCGTAAGGAAGATGACCGTTGCCTAATTGCTCGAATAGCATGCCTATCCTGCGATAGTCGTGCCGACCGGTTCCCCAGCAGCAGCACGGGCGATATTGCCTTCGGTGAGCAAATCACACACAATGAGCGTCTTTTTGTCCTCTAGCGCCATACCAAGAGCCGCTTTATCCATAACTTTTATATCACCATTGCTTAACGCCTCGTCGTAAGTAAGACTGTCGAATTTACGGGCGTCGGGGAATTGCAACGGGTCTTTGTCGTATACACCGTCAACCTTCGTCGTTTTGATGATAGCATCACACTTAAGCTCTAGCGCGAGGTTTACCGCAGCCGTATCGGTCGTTACAAAGGGCCGACCCGTCCCACCGCCAATAATGACAACTCTGCTTTTCCGTAAGTGATTTATAGCTCGGCGGTACGTGTAGCTATCGATAAACTGATTTACTTCAATGTTACTTAGCGCCCGTGTTTTTAGACCGACTGCATTGAAGACATCTGCAAGGGTAATTGCATTCATAATGGTAGCGAGCATGCCGGTATTGTGAGCCGTTACTTCGTCTATGCCATTGCCCATCAGCTGTGCGCCGCGAGCATAATTGCCGCCGCCAACGATTATCGCCACCTGCGTACCTGCCTCTATGGCTGGCTTGATTTGCCCGGCGATCCATTTGGCGCGCTCTGCATCGAAACCGCCCTCTTTGTCACCCTGTAGTTGTTCCCCTGAAAGTTTGAGTAAAATCCGTTTATACATAAAACGAGTATAGCACGAGTAAAATCCGTACCATGATATACGAAACCCGTTCAGGAGAACCATTTCAGGTATACTACCTGCATGAAACTATATAGTTGGAACGTGAATGGCATACGGGCGGTTTTGACGAAGGGTGCGCTGCAGAAATTTATCGAGGAGCACGACCCGGACATACTGTGCCTGCAGGAGACAAAAGCCGAGCGGGGGCAAGTGGAGTTCGACTTGCCGCAGTACGACGAACACTTTTTCAGCGCGACAAAGAAAGGTTACAGCGGCACGGCGATCCTCTCCAAGGTGAAACCGCTCAGATATGTCGATGGCTTCCCGGGTGAAATCATCGAAAAATACGGTGTCACCGGCGACACATATGGCGACCCGAACGCCGAAGGCCGCATCATTGCTGCGGAGTACCCGGACTACTGGGTCGTGACATGCTACACCCCGAATAGCAAAGGTGACTTGAGCCGGCTAAAACTGCGCTACGACTGCTGGGACCGAGCGGTGCTTGCATATTTACAGTCGCTCGAAGATGGTTCTTTCCTTGCAAGACTCCAGGAAAGCACCGGTTTTGATGAAGTGCAAGGCGCAGGCGAGAAACGGACCGAGTCGTATCAGGAATACAACGAGGGAGTATCGGAGGCTGCAACGCGGCAATTCGCGAAACCAGTGCTGTACTGTGGGGATATGAATGTCGCGCACGAGCCCATAGACCTCGCTAACCCCAAAGCAAATGTCGGCAAGCACGGCTACACCGACGAGGAACGCGAACGGTTTGGTGACTACCTCGCGGCTGGCTATGTCGACACCTTCCGCGCGTCCTACCCAGAAAAAGCCGAGGCCTACACCTGGTGGACGCACTGGGCAAATGCCCGCGCCCGCAATGTCGGCTGGCGGATTGACTACTGGCTAGCCAGCAAGGACATCGCCGCGCGCGTAAAAAACCCGCAGATCCACCCCAAGGTCATGGGCTCGGACCACTGCCCAGTGAGTATCGAGATTTAGCAAGGAACAGACAAACAGATGGCAGAAATTTGGCAGAGAACAGGCAGCAGGCTCGTCCGTCCTAACGTCTGTCATCTGAAATATGCTCATTTTCTGTTTGTATGCCACCTGAAACGTCTGCCAAATGGTACACTAATTGTATGAAACGAGATGTGGACTTTCTGTATGAGTTGGGTGCGCTGCGCCTGATCGACCGGCAGTGGCGGCGTTTTCACAGCCAAAACTTTGCGAACCTGGCCGATCACCATTTCCGGGTCGCCTGGATCGCACTAGTGATTGCCGCGCGTGAAGGCGGCGACATCGACACCGGCAAGATCGTGAAAATGGCGCTCGTCCATGACATAGCGGAAAGCCGCACCGGTGATGTGGACTACCTGTCGCGTCAATACGTCACCAAAGATGAAGCAGGAGCTGCCTGGGACATGATGGACGATACGAGTGTAGGCAAAGAGTTTGTCGCACTGCTCGAAGAATACGAAAAGCGCGAATGTATCGAAGCCAAAATCGTCAAAGACGCCGATAATCTCGATGTCGATATGGAGCTGTGCGAACAGGCAATGCAGGGTAATGCGCTGCGTAAAACCTGGCAGTTCAATCGCCGCCTTGTCGCAGACACCAAACTGTACACAAAAACTGCTCGGCACATGTGGGACGAGATTCAATCTACCGACCCAGACCATTGGCACGCTGGCTCACCGAAAAACCGTGTGAACGGTGGTGATTGGAAACCCCAGGAGATTTAGCAGGGAACAGACAAACAGAAGACAGAAATTTGTCAGGCATCAGGTTGCATACATCCAGCTACAGCATGTTTGATATCTGTTATCTGCTATATTTCTGTTCGTCTGCTACCTGATACGTCTGCTAAATGCTATGCTAACACCATGAGCCCAGACGCATACACCATCGCCGAACACATGCTGCCAGTCGGACATGGACATACGCTCTACATTCAAGATTGGGGAAATAAAGATGCCAAGACACCCATCATTTTCCTGCACGGCGGCCCCGGTGGACAGTGCAAGGACAAACACAAACTGCCATTCGATCCCAAAACACAGCGCGTCATCTTTCACGACCAACGCGGCGGCGGCAAAAGTACTCCAGCCGGAAGATGGCATCATAACAACACCCAGGAATTGGCCGCGGATATCACCCGCATAGTCGATTTTCTGAAAGTAGACCGGTTTATCATCACCGGTGAGTCATGGGGTTCGTGCCTTGCGCTGTACTATGCTATTTCTGAGCCAAAACGCGTTAAGGCGGTCGTAGTTGGTGGGGTCTTTACCGGATCTCAAGCGGAGATAGATTGGCTCGACAAAGGTATGTTCCAGGTACATTTTCCCGATGCATGGGACCGCTACCTGGCCGCAACTCCCAAAAAATTCCAGAGTAACCCCACTGCATACCATATGGCGGCAGTCATGAGCGATGATGCCGAGGCGGCCAAAAAGTCAGCAATGGCATATGATGACCTCGAGAGTAGTATCATCAGCCTTGACGATGATTTCTTGCCCGCAAACGCAGATGAATATGATCCTGCCAGTATGATCATCGAAATGCGCTACATGAGCAAACGCTGTTTTTTGCCCGATCGCTTCATACTGAAAAACGCAGGGAAACTCAAAATGCCTATCTACATCGTCCAGGGTAGATACGACTTTGTCTGCCCTCCAAAAACTGCATACGAACTCAGTAAAGCCGCTCCTGACGCACACCTCACTTGGGTCGGCAGCGGCCACCGCAACGAGCACGAAAACATAACTGCAAAGCGCCTCATTTTCAAACATCTGACCGAAAGTTTGTAATGCATAAAACAGCGTGCATTGTTTACGGGTTTGCAGAAGGACCACGGCACGGAAGACGCATGAGACAAGCGCTGGTTGATCGAGGCTACGAAATTGTACAGCGGCCGTATCGAGCAAGTTTGGTCATTGCTCACTCTGGAGCCCATTTTCTCTTGCGCGTCCCCGTTAAAGATCAGCGCTTACTGGTTATAGATGCTTCGTGTAACACTGGCCGCCACGTTTTCGACAACGCGTTGCGCCACGTTTGGTACGATCTTGTTCACGTCCTGGGCAACGGCCAGGTGCAATACTACTCCTGGAAGACATGGTGGAACGCTGTATATTTTATTACACGTCCGTTCCCGGCTATCCGCATGTACCGGCGCATCCGTATGGAAAAATTTCGTCCCTTACGATTTGCAGGCAAGGCTGTCATAACTCAAGGAGACGATCGTTCGTGGTACAATCCTGAAGCCCTACCGGTTAATGAAATTGTATTTATGAGTGGTGACCACGACGACTGCTGGCGCAACCCCGACCGCTACCTTGATCTCCTTGAGCGTTGACCCTTGAACATTTATCGTTAATTTACTGGGTTTCTTGTACGCATTTTCCGGCAGGTGACACATGACGAAATGATAGTGCAATGATCAATGTTCAATAATCAATGAAGTGGTACACTTACAGCATGATTTCCGCCGAAACTGAGCACATACTGCGCAGGCTCCTAGCCGGACAGCCGACGTATAAACCTGTTATTGAGGTACTCAAAAAACTAGAACATATCCACATGATTTGTTTTGTCGGTGCGACGGGCATGGGTAAAACCACGCTCATGGATGCACTTGTTGCATTTGACCCGCAACGTTATGGCAAAACCCGGAACTTCACCAGCAGACCACCGCGTGAAGACGACGACCAAAAACGATATTATTACTACCAGCACAGCGACGAAGGCCTTGCGCCGATACTGGAGCGTATTGCGCGACACGAAAATCTCCAGCACAACATAAATCCATATACACTGACAATATACGGTAGTGAAGTCGATGATTATCCGCACGCTTACAATCTTGGCGATATATTCAGCAGCTCTATCGATGGTTTCCGCCAGCTTGGGTTCGGTGAGCTACGTGTGTTTTCAGTCGTAACGAACCCTCATGTCTGGATAGAGCGGCTGGAAGCTCGTTTTCCAGCCGGGCATCCACATCGAGAAGCACGATTGCAGGAAGCCCTTGATAGTCTCACGTGGTCGCTTGCACAAAACGCGGCTGATCACACCTGGGTCATCAGCCCCGTCGACGATGTCCAAGTTGCGGTCACCTCTGTAGATTTAACAATCCGCGGAGAAACCCAGCCTTCCGCCGGAAAGCCAGTCGATAAACCGACCGATCAAGCGGAAGCCCGTGAGCTCGCTGAACAATGCCTAGCCAAAGTAAAGGAGCTCCTCGGATGAGCAAGCCATTTGCTGTTTTTGACATAGACGGCACGCTCATACGCTGGCAGCTCTACCATGCGGTCGTCCACAAACTCGGCAAGGCAGGACAGCTCGCGCCTGGGGATTTTGAGGCGATAAATGCCGCTCGCATGCAGTGGAAAAACCGCCGCGATAACGATGGTTTTCACGGCTACGAAGAGCTGCTCGTCGAGAGATTCAAAGCGGCCCTGCCGCAGATTGACCCTGCAGTATACGATAGCGTCGTGCAAGAGGTGTTTGCCGAATACAAAGATCAAATCTTTACCTACACGCGCGACCTTGTGCAAGAGCTGAAGGGCAAGGGCTACTTGCTCTTTGCTATTTCTGGCTCGCCGCAGGAAGTCATAGAGCTACTCGCTCGTCATCATGGATTCGATGATGCCATAGGCGGAGCGTTCGAGCGAAAAGGCGGGCATTTCACAGGCAATTACACCACTCCGATATTTGATAAAAAGGCTGCGCTCGATTTGCTCGTCACTAGGCACAGCGCGACGTACGAAGAAAGCTATGCCGTCGGTGATAGCACGAGTGATGCCGCTATGCTAGAGGTGGTTGCCCACCCGATAGCCTTCAGCCCCGACCAAAATCTTTACCGTATTGCCAAAGATAAAGGCTGGCCCATCGTAGTCGAACGCAAAAATGTCGTGTATGAACTATAACCAAGGGGGAGATTGCATCGCGATAGCTAGCGGGCTATGAGGGGTTATACGTACGGTGAAATCAGCTAAAGATTTTTGGATTGCCTCACGAACTTGCACAGTTTGTTCTGGTGCCCGAACAAACGGTGAAGGGTCGGCGTCTAATATCCTTTCATCCTCTCCTACCATAAAAGCCATATAATCACGATAGTCGTCTATTAAATTGGCCGGCCCTACATGAGATTCAATTCTGGATCGCATATCTGGACTCATATCTGTACCTGAAACTTCGTATGCGCCACCTTGCGATGCGTCTTCTACTAATAAAGCCGTGAGGGGTGAATCCTCTACGACAATCAATCCAAATATACGGGGCAAGGCTCGGAGAACTATTTCATCTTTCCCAGCAATAGTTGCCATAGTGCCAATTTCTTCCACCATGCGTTTTATGGGGGGCACTCCACCCCGTCTTTGTAACTTGATGCCGGCGAAAAGGTCCACAGCCAATGCCTGCCCCGTCATAAACATAGAATATGTAGAGCCATACCCGAGATTTCTTGTGAGAGTTGCTCCACTCAGCAAGTCCGTATCAACACGTGCTATCCCTTCTCGACATCTTTGAATATAGGGGAGCTCTTGAATTCCTCCCCCAACCGCAACAAATCAAAACTATCCTCTAAAAAAGTAG
>CAYROK010000002.1:0-85435 GCA_964425975.1 uncultured Candidatus Saccharibacteria bacterium | reverse complement strand
GCAGGAGGCCTGCTCTTATGGGGTGGGGTTTAGAAGTGTGGGTGGTTCAGCTTATGTTTTTGTAGTGTATAACAATGCACACATCGTGCCCACAAGGCGCAATCGTTCTCCCCCGTGGATTGAGCGATCGGCCTACCGGCCCGATCGCTCATCTACACTCATACACCCGCAACACCCATTCTGAAGGAGTTGTCATGAAGAAGCTTCAGCTCAAGAAGCGCCAAACAACCGGAGAGCCCTCTGCCCCCCGGCACACCCGCCAGCCCAAGCTGGCAAAGTCCCCGAAGGGGACCCATCGCCTCTACCGGAGGTTGACCCTCCCCCTTGCAATGCTGGCCGGCATGGCTGCCAGTTGGGGGCTGCTAACGCAGCTGCCCAAATTAGCGGCCACCCCCACCGACCGCGACTTGCTCGCGTTCATGTACGCAGGTCTCGCAGCCCTCGTCCTGGTCGCCGCCGCCGTGGTAGCATTCGTCGGTGGGCTGCGCCGCATGAAGGCAAGCGCTGCCGGTAAGATGGGAGGAGGGCGCCAGTTCATCGTCGCCTTCTTCCTGCTCGCCAGCGCCGGTATCGCCTTCGTGGCGATCCGCGCCCAGCACGAGCGGGCGCTCGTGCTCTGGCAAGGAACCTTCGCGGGCGGCGTCCTGGTCTCCACTTACCTGTTCGGGGTGAAGTACGCCAGCCCGTTCACAAAGGACGGCGTCTGCCTCGACGCCCCCGTCGGCACGGTTTCGGACCTAGCCGAAGGCATGGGCGTAGCCCATGAGGAGGCGCCGACAAGACTATCGGTCAAGGAGTCCCTGGGCTTCGGCACGCCAGCGGCGCCCGAGCCCCCGCTCGCCGAGCCTGCCCTGGACCGGCTCCGCCAGCGGTTCGACTGGGGGACGGGCCAACCCGTCCCCCTCGAGCCGGTTGCCGCGCCCAACGGGCACGGCGGCGGGTAGTACGCAGCTCTGCGGAAGTCTTCGCAGAGCTGCGGTAGATGGGCGCGGGGAGCGGAAGTGTTTGGAGTCCCACAAGGACACCACCTTCCACTCCCCGCTCAACCCAAGTAAACACAAACAGTTTGAATACATTTTGTATACAAAAAGTAAAAAATGTGTTGACATGAAAAATCAAAAATGTATACTCAAAAACATACTTGCGTATATGCGAACTACGCAAGGGTTGTATGACCAGCTGACACGAAGGGGTGGTTCCCGTCCACTGGCCATGCAACTATCGCTCCATATCGAGGAGGGTTGCATGGACGGCAGGTACGGGCGTGTGTCGACTCTGTCCACGTGCTCAGCTGCTGCAAAGTGATTGTTGCTATAAATCACCGGCGTGCGGTATAAAGGAGCCCTATGCTACCCAACCCTTCTCATCAATCTTCCCCAGGCCCAGAAACATTCCCTGGACCCCCTGTAGACAGCGCGACAGCCGTATCGCCTGTGCTCGCAGCGGCTGCCCTATATCCAGCCGAAACACAGCGCAGCCGCGAAGCCGGTTTTAGCACCGTGGGTTTTGTTGTTAAAACTTTGTCATGCCTACTAGCCGGCAGCCTCGCTGGCGGCGCCGCGGTGACATGGCACAATATCAGGCCGCGCACAGGCATCAATGCCGAAACCAGCACCCTCAAGGCCAGAACCCTAGAGATAAAACCGACTGCCTTCACCTCCATCACCTTTCAAGCGGTCGATGCGAGCGGTTCCCAAATCAATTTCGATCGTCAAATCGCCGGGAGATCCATACCCCAAGCCTCGACGGCGATCGTCCTGGAAAAGTACATCGTCCCCGGCCGAACCGGAATAGTAGACGACAATGGCAAAACACCCGTCGTCATCACGAAGGGCCAGGCAAAGCCCGGCGATGCCTATGTGCCTGTCACAGTTACCATTCCGCTCGAAAGCATCGCGACGGAGTTCACCAAACCAGACCCGGCAATAAACAAAGTATACCCCAAGCACGACGACGGGCTAGAGCTAGTGCTCAGCAGTTCGGGCGCCGGTAAGGCGGCGGCTCGGCTCATCCTCAAAGGAGGCTGCGAAGCCACCAAGGCTGCTGCCCATTCGGATCTGGACTGCGGCGCGCTGATAGACAATATAGCTGGCGATAACCGTGCGAAAGACGAGGCGCGCATGATCGCGACCGCCGAAAAGAAAGTCGACGACTTTGTCCGCAACACCTGCGGAACCACCAACTGGCCGACTACGAGAGCTGTCATAGCGGATTTCTACCGCGACCAAGCCGTCGCCGCAGCTGGCGGCGACCTCGCTGCCGCCACATCCGTGAGCGTCGTGTTTACAAAAAACGGTCAGCCAACCACGGAGGCGCCCTCAACCTTTCGCGATCCCACGACCGAGGAATTGCAAAACATCGGTATCATCGCCCCCGACGACAGCATGGGCGTCACTATTCAATACCCAAAAAATGCCAAAGATTTTACCTGTACCCCGGCGCCAACATATACGAGCAAGTACCGCGGTACGCTGACGGTGCCCAGCACGAGCGCACCATCCGCATCGCTATCTTCGGGAGGCAAGAACTGACATGACTGGCAACGAACAAACGCCAGCTCCCGCGGACGATTATTGGGCGATTGTGCCCCATCCGTCGCAGGGAATGACGCCCGCACCACATGTACTACCGAGCACACAACCAGATTCTGCTCCCGAACGAGTTGGCTTCCATGTTCAAGTTACCGGATTGCCCCAAGACGCAGCCGCAGCTATCGTTGCCCATGTTATTCGTAACATGGGAGGAGGCAGCAGCCCTTTACCTGGCGCGCGGCGGCCCAGCGCGCCGCCGCCGCAGCAAGCCCTGTCTCCGGCGTACCAAGATCGACAGGCTCCTGCCCTTTTGCCGCCCAATATACGCGTCCTACCCGCCGCCGCCCCTGCTAGAGCTGCGGGGCCACCCCCCGAGACACCGCCTGCGGTACGTCCTAACTCTGAAGCACCGAGAAGACAAGCCAGTCGCGGGCGAAATCGATTGGTTAGATGGGCGTATAATGGTGTTATAGCATCGTTAGGCTTCACAGCCATATATGAAGGGTTTTCAAACGACACACAGCGCGGTATCGTCACAGAGTTCAAATACGATATAGCAGCCTGTCCGGTTATCGGCGGGGTCATGGGTAAAATTCTCGGAGCACCAGAAGGATGAGCGAAACCCCGCGCCTATCTCCTGAATGGTTTCACCAGCAAGCGGCTGAAGCTGTTTCGCCAGGCGCGGCCGCGCCTTCTGGTGTGCCAGGCCATGATCTGGTGCAGCGCCGGGCAGCTCTGCCAGCTATAGCGAGTACGGGGCAAGAACCAGACGGGCGACCCTCTACAGCTCGCGTGGTGATGGAAATCCTCGCAGGGCCAGCAAACAGCGGGTATGAAGAGGGCCCTTCATCTTCATATGATGACTACTGGTTTTCTCAGGGCGTCGCGCTGCCGCCGAACTTGTTTGGACCTTCCACGCACAGCCTGCCCCCAGCATCCGGAGCAGCGGACACAGCTACACCGCATCCAAAGTTTTTGAGCCGGGTGATGCACGGCGCGCTTGATCTGCTACCACGATCCCGCGCAGGCAGAATAGCCCTGGTGACCACGCTAGGGGTCAGTGCTACAGGGGTCGTTCTCGCCAGGACTGGACAGTCGCCAGCAGATGTCAAAGCAACTGTCGTCGAGTGGGCAGGGCGAAGTAATGAACAAAGCCTCCTCTTTAAAACAGACTGCGTCAGTTCTCCTCAAGCCGCATTTTCGATACATGTCACCGGTAGCGGCGATATTCTACCACGCATTCGCCTCTACCCGACACCTGCCGATGCAGCCAAAGCCAAAGCCAACCCCCAAGATCCATCCACCCAAATCTACGATGGTTTTCCCGAGGAAAATCCCGCGGCCGCGTACATGGACGGCCTACCCGCTACCCCGTTTGTAGCAGGACCTGCCGGCACTCCCCGGCTACCCGGTGCGGAGTACGACGCCACGCTTGGCATCACCGTCTGCACGAAGCCGGACGCCGCGGCCGCGCACCCCGTTGTCAAGCAAACGGGTCCTGCTACAGCCGAAGTCGACGCCACTCAACTCATCCTGCTCGTCACGGGCGCTGACCCGGGTAAAAAGCAGCGGTATGAAATGCCCGCTATCACGACTTCTCCAGAAAAAGCCGGCCTGTTACCTTCTGGCGAGCTGGAGCGGCTCAATGCTGTTTTCCACCCCAATGCAGCGAAGCCGGCAGATCCCAACCTCCCTCTGCTCGTTGATCTTGAAATCAAAACCCTCGATACAACCATCAACGGACAATGCGCAGCCGCTGTCAATGCCGCCGCCAAAGCTGCCGTTGCCGACAAAGTATCAGCCCAGAACGGCAAGGATTACACGCTCGCCTGGAGCGGAGGTTTTGGTTCCCCGACTGACGCCATGAAAGCCAAGCCTGCCAACCAAATTTCCTCGCCGGATGCACACATCATCAACCTAAGGACGGCCTGCCAGGTCTCGTCCGTAAAGTGATAAGTCAAAGGAATCTTGATGCCTCCACGCACCGCCCAGTCTACCCAACCGCCCCACGAGTCAGCTCCATGCATTCCGGGTGAAATCGTCAGTCCCGAAGATGTTGCGAAGCTGCGGCAGTCGGCTTTCTGGGAATTGAAGATGCCGCCAGATTGCCCGCCCCTCGCGGCTGAGGCTATCCAACTAGCACACGGCGTCATCACACACGCTCAGGAATTAGACGCATTTCGAAACACAGTCGCCGCCGAACTTGTAGGCGATATCCAGGTGCTTCAAACCAGACAACAACACAATGCCGCGCAGCTCACGGAACGCATTACCTACGTCGAGACAGTCGGTGATCTTCTGGCAGAGTGCATTGTCGCGGCTGATACTGACAATGTCTGGCTCGGCTACCTTGACCGCGCAGACCGGGCATTGGCACATGCAGAAGCACAGTATGATAGCAAAATGGCTGATATCGAGGGAGTTCTGGCCGCCACTCAGCAAACTGTCACGACTGCATTTCAACAGGAAAGAGCTTGTTTTGATACAATCGGTTCATTGGAAGAGGCGGTAGACGCACGCATTATAGAGCAGCGCCAGGCGGCGGCCCACCAGAGGCGTGATGAGACCGTCCAGAATGCGGCTGCATTCGCACGCACCCTAGAAGAGGCAGATCTGAATTTACTCGATCCAGCCGAAAGAGAAGCCTGGTCTGTAGCTGCTGACCAAGCGGCTATTCCGACCGGGGGTGCGGGCGCACCGCAAGATAGCGAGACCGATTCAGCTTTGCAAAAAAAGGCAGTTGGACAAGCGACGCTCAACGATTTACAAGCGCGCATGGCAGCGCGCAAACGGAGCGCCTACATCGAATCTTTACCTGAGCCGGATTTTGATCAAACGACACCGAGCAATGAAGAGCGCCAAGCCGTCATGAGCGGCGCAGAGGCGGCCAGCTACCACTTACTGCTCGGAGATCATCCTAAACTCCTCCAGCAACTAATCTCGTACCAAACTGAGGAGTACCGCTTGATAGCCGAAAAGACTGCCGTCCAGACAATGTTGGAGTCTATCGCAGACGAACAAACCTATGTCGCTACGTGCCGCGAGACAGTCCACCAGACCATCCCGGTACGTACGGCGCTGTATAAAGACTTGCAAAAGGCTGTGGAAGCACTGGTCGACGACCTGGCGGCAGTAGCAGCACTCAATCCAATCGAAGATGATTATCCGCTTAGCATCCCTCTTAGCTCGCTCGATACCTACCGGGCGCAAGTACAGAAAATGGCAAATCAGTTTCAGCATAGTATGGCACTCGAACGAAGCCGTTACCCAGATCGAGTAGCCGATAGCGACGCCTTTTTGCAGCGCCGCCAGACTATCCGGGCAGCGTACAGGCGGGATGAGGCAGCCGATGCCGCCATGACCTACGAGACAGATTACCAGGCAGCTACAGATGGCAACACCCAAACCGGTCGTATGAAACACACCGTGCGCATGGGCAGCGAGGCGGTAGACTATGCTGAATACCATAGCGGTATACGCGTCCTATCGCAGCGCCTTGCAGAGCTCCGTGCATCACGTAGCGCTCAGACAGATGCGGCCATCGATTTTTACCTCACTGAGTACCATACATACACAGATATTCTGGACCGCCGAACAACCGTTCTGATTGGCGGCGATCATACGCTGGGCTTACGCAATCTACTACCGACTTTGGCCGTGCAATGCGATACACTTGCCGCGGAAGCGGCCCACAAAGACGATGAAATTTCCGTAGCCCATGACCGGCTTACTCGCTTTGGCGATATGATCGCTCATCACACTACGCTGCGCGATGCCGCTCTCACTGAAATTGTTGGATTAAATGACGGTATCGACGCTGCCGAGGCTGCTATGGCCGCGATCAAAGCGGATTTGCTGGCTCAGGCCGCAAAAATACGCGCTAATCTTGAAACGAGGATGACTAAAGGCGACCCAAACGCTGTGGAAACTCTGCGGCCTATAGTATATGCAGAGAAAGGCTATGAAGACTATGGTCATCCACCGTCACCGGCGGCAGCAAATGAGCTGGCAAATCTGGAGGACACCGCGCCAGTGACATATATCCATCCTGAACTCAATCAGCTCCAGACCCAGCTTACCGCAATGAGCGCGAGACGCAGCACGGCCCAAAGTGACCGGTTTACAACCAGCCAATATATTGTAGAGCTCCAAGGTTTGGTAGAAGCCGAGCAGGCGCACCTCCAGCAGGTACAAGCCGATGCCGCTGATATACGCGGTCCGCAAACTGACAATAGGCGCGCTTTGCTTCACACCTATGCCGGGCAACTCACTGCAAGCCAAGGCCACCTGCTGGCTTTACGGCAGGAATATAGGCGCATACATCATCCCGTGCGGCCAATGGCTAGTGAACCAGCCGAGGAGCAACCGTCGGAAGCAGCCGGTCCTCCTGATACTCGGGGGCGCTTCCCTGATACAATTCCACACCAGAGGACGCGCGAAAAGGCGAAGACCCAGAGAGTTGGGCGAGTACTTGGCTTCCGCATCTGGGCTGATGCATTACTTGGCAGAACAGCTCAATCATCTAACGCTAACCAATAAAAGGTATCGATATGACATACCCCGATCAAATTCCCTCACCCACAGCCGCCTCTGAGGCAGACCCCTATGTGGGCTTCGGCACCCCTGCAGACCAACGCTGGATACGAGAAATCGACCAGCGTGCTGTGACCCACTACGTTGCCGGATTCGGCCAAGAGATTGCTCGTATGTCCCTCCCCGATCTTGTGCACACATTCCCTGCTCCTACGGACGGCATTGGTGCAGCGCGAACCGAGTGGTCCTTGCCCGTGAGGGAAGCTCATCAGTCTGTGCTGACTGCTGTGTTTTCACACTACTATACAGAGCTGACGAACAGGGCCGTTTCTAGCGATGAGCACAGCGCTACGGCCACCCTGCGCATACATAGCCCGCTACGCCCGAGCCTTGATGAGCATCTAGGAAGACAGATGCTTCAGAGAAACGAACAAGCCATCCAGATCGGCGTCGTCGCAGCAGTTGATAGGGAGGCGCATAAGGCTCAAGGCTTTACCACCGGCTGGCTCGCAACCCTTGAGCGATTGCCATTCTCCACGCCAGATCTGGTAGGTGATATGATCCATAAATTGATTGAGCTAGGAGTCGAGGCCGCCATGAACCCCGAAACTACGCCGATGCAAACGGCGCACTACGGACGGGCAATCATGTTTGCGTGCAATGACAGCGCACAAAAGGGTCAAGCGCATACTTTGGCCATTCCGGAGTGCCCCGACTTAGCACGCGTGTTCCCAGATTATTACAAAGCCATCGTCCTGAAAGCGCTCCAAGCCGAGGCAGAGCAAGCGGACAAGCAGCTGCGGGCAGATGCGCTGGAAAAGCTGGTAGCCAATGGCTACAATGACAATCCTTCCCTGCGGAAAATTCGGGCTCTCGATACTACATATATCCATGCTGATACGGCGGCGGCGATTTCTCGGCGCGGCCAGGCCGCCCTGGATGTTCTGAAACAATCACTGCGAGACAGACCGGACCCCCGGGTAGTAACCGCTGCTACCTTACTAGCGGCCGGGGCGACGGGATTAGTTTTTGCACCATCAGCGGCGGCAGCTCCCCAATCATCTAGCAGCCCGACCAGCCTACCCACTGGTATTTTAAATGCTGGCGAAGGATATCGTATCGTGGACCTCGGCATCGTACGCAGCATCGCGCCGAACGTAACGGGCGTATACGCTGCATCCGGCACGCTTAGCATCGCGCCAGCGCCTCAGCTTGCCACAGGCGATGTACCGGCCGGTGTATTTGCAGGTACTATCTCGACAGCCTCAGGTGCTCAAGCCCCCGCCCCACAGGAACTGGTGCAGCCCGATCTTACAACTATGACCCCCGCTGACCGTTTAAGGCAGGTTGCGGAGTCGATTGGTACTGCCGCCGCAAGCCAAGCAGCTGCCGATGCACTACCGGGGAAAAACACTGCGCCGTCTGTCGCTGTTACAAATCTTGCGCTCCACCAAGCTATTACCGCCCAGGTAGATGTGCTCGCTCAGACCGCAAAGACTACCGGCCTGTCTGCTGTGATTACCGCGAAAAACACCAGCCTTCTGACTCAAGTGCAGTTGTACTTACTGAATCCAGCAGCATCAGATCAGGTTCCGGCTGAGACTCAAAAAGCTATTTTGGCGGGAACTGGCACAGGCTTCGAGACGATCATTGGCGCGCATACGACTGCTATGCTGCAAAAACTACCGGCTGAAGTTATCGCCAAGGGCGGGCTGACAAAAGATCAGCTGCAGCTCGTCGTCAGCCTGCTGGCAACCGCCGACCTGAACCTCAAATCAAAGGATGAAATTGCTGCTCTCATCGCCGCAGCTACCCCTCCCGCCGCCCCTGCGCCAGCGGCAGCCCCGGAAACAGCGGCCAACCCTCAAGCAGCGATGCTTGGCGCACTTGACCGTCTTGCAGCTGCTAACCCGAGCGAATGGCAAAACCGATCTATCGTTATGAAGAGGCTGCTAAATGCAGGCTATACTATCGAACAGACCGCAGGACTGATAGGAAATCTCATGACTGAGGCTGCGGGCAGTCAGCTTGATCCGAGCGTGCGTCAGGGAAATAATGGTCCAGGGCGAGGCATAGCCCAATGGGGGTCTACCAATCCTGCAATTGACCGTTTTGGCTATACTAATGCAGATAAGCCTAACAAGGGTTTCCCGGCATCGCCAAAACAAGGCACCCTACGCTGGTTTGCGGCGCAACAAGGTAAAAACTGGGATGATATAGAGGTCCAAGCTGACTTCATTCTATGGGAGTTTGAGAACACGCAGCAAGGTGCGAAAGCAGCCCTGGTAGCGGCCAAAGATGTCACTAGTGCGGCTACTGCCGTCATGAATGCCTACGAGCGTCCGAAGGTTCGCGTCCTTGGAACTCGGCTTACTCACGCTCAGGCGACATTGGCTGACTTCAATGCAGAAGCTGCCAAAGCCGCTGCACCGCCTGCACCTGCACCTGCTCCAGCTCCTGCGCCTGCGCCTGCACCTGCCCCAGAAAAGGCTACCGCAGGCGGCCCACTGAAAAATGGTGACTTTGCTGCCCTGTTGGGGGCAAATGCAGATCAAATCACCAACACAAAGGAAGGTCTTTGGGTTGGTTCTAGCATAGAGAATGCGCTAGGCCTCACGGATCTTTATGCACAATATGAAACTGTTGTTCGAGGAACAAAGGGCGATGCTGACAGTTGGGGAATGTACCTCAGGCAATGTGTATCTTGGGTTGCATGGCGTGTTTCTACCGACAATAAACCAGGTGAATTTCCCAAAATCGGCTTCACGGGACCTGCAAATGCGAAGGACTGGACAAACCGTCTACAAAAAACATACTCGATTGATCGTACACCAGCTGAGGGTTCGACCCTACAGTGGGATTCAACAGGGAAAACGCATACTTCTTACGGGCATGTTGCATATGTAGAACGTGTTTTTCCTGATGGGTCTGTCCTAATTAGCGAATATAATTATCGCGAACCTCGTGCATTTTCTACGCGCATCATGCCTGCCTCCCAGATAGCAAGCGATCAAAGTATTCATTTTATTCATACTGAGCAACCGCCAAAATAATAGGGATTGATGCGTTTACTGCAATGGATATACTGATAACTCAGCGATCATACATGTGTGTTGGCGGGTTCGGTATCGCACCAGCAAGTAAGCTCAATAACCCCGTAAGCTACTTTTCTACTCTCTGTCACATGGCAGCAATACGCTCAACAGAGTTGAGGGATGGGGCCAAAACGGAGCAACTGAAGAAGATGCATAGTGTTGCACTAAAGTCCGGCGAGTGATGAATATGATATCTTCATCGACTACATATGAGCTGTGGCAGGCGACACCACATTTTGCTGATCGACTCAACGTACGCAAAACGCGCTATCATCAGATTCGTCCAGGAGTGATTTAGAAGCTCCTTTATCTTAGAGTTAATGGGCACCCCTGGCGAAGCTGGGGTGGTGGGAGTTTTGCGTACGTCGAGTCGGCGCGTTTCTCGCCGAGCGACACCGCCTAAAGCCAAACTATAGAGGGCCGACTTTCGCTAATCTTTCTACTCTGGTGGCTCCTCCCAGGGCCAAGCCTGCGGCTTGCGCAGCAAATCGTTCTCGAAATACATTCCTGCGGGCGATTTGCTTGGCGTCGAACTGGTGGTTCGCTTCGCTCTCGCATCCAGTTCAAGTCTAGGGCCCTCCAGCCAAGTAAAAACCCCAGTTGAAACTGGGGTTTTTACTTGGTGGCTCCTCCCAGACTCGAACTGGGGACACAAGGCTCTTCAGGCCTCTGCTCTACCAACTGAGCTAAAGAGCCACACTAGGCAAATATTGTAGCGTAACAGATGTATTTCTGCAAACTTAGCTAATAGCAGTGCCAAAGGCGCGACCAATAGCGTAGGTAACCGCCATGGCGATGAGCCCGCCTATCAAAATCCGCCGGACAGCAGCGGCTTTGTTTGCTCCGCCAAACTTCGCGCTATAGAATCCAGTTGCAAAAAGACCGAGCACTACCGCCACGAGCGTAATTTGTATACGGGTGTGATCGGGCGAAAGCACCGCCGCAAGCAACGGTATCATTGCGCCAAGCCCAAATGAGAAAAAGGATGCTACGCCAGCCGTCATAGGGTTTGTAAGGTCGCTTTCGTCGAGTTTTAGCTCTGCTTCAAGGTGCGCTTTCACCGGGTTATCGGCACTCAGTTCGCGGGCAAATTGCAAAGCCGTTTTTTTAGAAACGCCTTTCTGTTCGTAGAACGCGGCCAAATCTGCAAGTTGGCCTTCGGGATCCTTGGTAAGTAGTTCACGCTCCCGAGCTATAAATGCCCGCTCGGTGTCACGCTGTGTGCTTACAGAAACATATTCGCCCAGCGCCATACTAATGGCACCGGCGATCAGACCAGCGAGTCCGGCGGTGAATATCGCACCCTTATTGTTTGTAGCACCAGCCACACCAAAGATAAGTCCAGCCGTACTGACTACGCCGTCATTTGCCCCAAGTACGGCCGCTCGTAAACCGTTTAATTTATCGTTCTGAGACAGTGCGAGCTTTTTCTTGAGCTCATCCATGTTTTATCCTTGTTTTTAGCTATATATCTCCTTGCAGTATAATCCCAAACCGCCTTTTGAGCCAAACGTGTTCTTCCACAGCACATAAAACGGCCTAGCCAGGCTGCGCTGTTGAAAGATGCCAGAGACCGCAGTGGCGACAGTGGTAGGCGTGCGGACGGCTGCCATACCAATATTCACTGGTTGTTGCTGTCGCCTCTGCCTGCTTTTTCGTATCAAACGCGATCTTGTCTGCGCAAGGCAGTTTCATCTCATCTGACTGAGTTTGATCTGTCAATATCATCTCATTTCGTTTTTGACGAGCGGATGATGTGCACATTCGACGATGGCGGCTTCATAGTCGCGAAGCTTCAGGACGCCACTACGATCGATGGTCGGTTGGTCACTTGGCTTGGACGAAACGAGGACACGTCCGCCGTGCGGCAGCTGAAAACTGCGCTTTTTCTTTGAAAAATTCAGCACCACAAAGACATGCTGATCACCGTGACGCCGACCAAATGCATAGATATCCGGGTGAGTGTCCGTGCTGCTTTCGTAGTCACCCAGATGAAAAACGTCATAGGCATCACGCAGACGTAAGAGCCGGCGATAAAGGTTGAAGTAAGAATCTGTTTCGGCCAGTTCATGCGTGACATTATGTGTGTGGTAGGATGCGGCGACCGGGAGCCATGGTTTCGCATCCGAAAATCCAGCATTTTGAGATGAACCCCACTGCATAGGCGTCCGCTCTGGATCGCGTCCCTGGCCAAGCCCAGGTTTGATTCTATTGAGTGGGTCCTGCTCTTCCTCTGGCTTGATAGCACCATTTGCCATACCGAGCTCGTCGCCGTAGTACACGACCGGTAAGCCTGGCAGACCAAGCTGCATGAGCGCGATGACCCTTGCCTGCTCCTCACCAAGCCGACTGACCATGCGGTGCTGGTCGTGATTGCCAAAACAGTAGACAGGCATGTGTTCGTCTTGGTTCAGGAAGCCCTGAAACTCTGTGATAAACCGGCGGTAGTTTTCTGCCACAAACGGCAGGCCGATGCCTTCAAAGTTGAAGGGCATACTCACCTCAGGGTTGATGCCATAAAAGCCGAGATACTGATCTCTCGTCGTGTAGGCACTGTCTGGATAGTCCTCAAAAATCATGATGCGATCTGGGTATTGTTTGACCACATCGGTCATTTCACGCAAGTACGAGAAAAGGTGTGGGCCAAACCGGCTCATCACATGGATGAGCGATCCGTATTCATCACCACCGCCTCCACCAGCCAAGTCACCTGGTCCGTTTTGAGAAGCGTGGTTTTTTGGATCATCGCGGTAATGCTCGTCCTTCGAAATCCAACGAACGGCGTCGGCTCGGATGCCATCGACACCGAGTTTGAACCAGAAATGCAGTACTTCTTGCATCTCACGGCGGACGTCGGGGTTGTCCCAGTTCCAGTCTGGCTGCTCTTTGAGGAAAGTGTGAAGGTAATATTGACCGGTCGCCTCATCCCATTCCCAGGCCGACCCACCGAAGATACTGAGCCAGTTATTGGGCGGTGAGCCATCGGGCTTGGCATCGCGCCAGACATAATAATCGCGTTTGTCATTATCTCGTGATGACCGCGAGATTTTAAACCACGGGTGCTGGTCCGATGAGTGATTCGGCACGAAATCAATCATAACCTTGACGGCTCTTTCGTGTGCCTGCGCGATGAGTTCCTTGAAATCGTCGAGCGTCCCAAAAAGCGGGTCTATATCGCAGTAGTTACTCACATCGTAACCAAAATCGGCCATCGGGCTCGGGAAAAACGGCGAAAACCAGACTGCGTCTACGCCCAAAGAGCTTGGCTCACCCTTTAGGTACGATAGCCGCTGTATGATTCCCTGCAAGTCACCGACCCCGTCGCCATTACTGTCCTGAAAGCTCCGCGGATAAATTTGGTAAATTGCATTGACTTCTTTCCAGGTCTTTGCGTGTTCGTTCATAAGCACAAGTATATCCCGAAATGCAGGTTTTTGACCACTGTACTTACTGGTGCGCTGGTTTATCTACAAATTCTTGGCAAAAGCGCTCAAAAACGGCATTTGTCCAGCCAAACCCTGTTTGGCTAGGGTACACCCCCTTCTGTGGCGGCTTGTCTGGATTGACCACATTATATTTCTCCAGGAAAACACCGTGTTCATTGAACCAGTCAAGATTGGTGCGAAGCCATTTCATGGCGATACGTTCTGCATCTTCATGGTAGCCATACTTTAGTAGTCCTTCCACAACCATAAGATGCAATGGCGCCCAGCCATTTGGGAATGCCCACTGAACAGGCACAGCGCCGGGCACAAACTGGCCGAGCGGCAATGCGTCGGTAGTCGCAAGACCACCTTTATTTTCAAATCGACGTAGTGCCTTAACCAATACAGCAGCTCGCTTTTCACTAACCATGCCCGCCCACACAGGGAAGTAGGCTGCCAAGCTGCTTACACCACCGCGCTTTTCTTTCTTAAAATCATAGTCATAGTACAAGCCGCGTAGCTGATCCCACATGAGGGTGTTCATAGTCTTTTTACGAGCTTCGGCTTTTGCGTCCCATTTTTTGGCTGACAGTTCGTCGTCAAACAGTCGCGCGCTACGGGCAAAGTCGAGCTCATACTTGTAAAGCAGCGCATTCAGGTCAACTGGTAAATAATGCAGTGCCTTACGACCAAAGCGCGGAGTCATGTCCCATCCACTTTCGGCCTCGGCTAAATCGTGTAGGTAATTTATATCGTAGTAACGGCTTAAGCCTTGGTGCACAAGTCGTTCGTTTGGTTTTTTTGTACCACACCAAACAGTACGGTATTCGGCTTCTGCGATTTTCATGGCACGTTTCAGCCATGCCCGATCCAAGTCGTAGGCGCTGTATACATCAAAGATAAAACTCGTAAGCAATGGTGGTTGAGAGCGTCCCGTTAAATAAGTTCTTGATGCGTTTGGTATGACTCCAAAGCGTTCGAACAAATACAATAGATTTTCCAAAATACCAATAACAAGCTCTCGATTTTCAGGCCCAAGCAGACCCTGTACCATAAAATAGCTATCCCAGTAGTACAGTTCGTTGTAATCAAAGCTGGCGGTTTCGTCGTAACTTGGTACGAGATACGGCTTGGGCATGCCGAGCAAACTTTCGTCATCGTCCGGATGGAAACGTGTAAGCTTCTGCCAATAGGCCGCTATGTAGTCCCGCGCGGGCTGCACATCTTGAGGCGTCAGTGGAGCGAGCTTCGGGATCATAAGCCATCGAGCAGCTTGTTCAGCGCTCAAAATGGCTTTACCAAACAAATCTCTGTCGAGCATGTCTTAAGCGTAGCCCGCTTGGGGCCTAGAGTCAACGTAGTCCGGATCTACTCTATGTTGCGCTGTTTGTACTGCCGCCCTGAAGTCTTCGAGTGTTTCCTGGATTTTCGTGATTGTATAAAACCTGATGCAAAATTCCCATCACGGCTTTTGCCTGATCATAACTCATACCGATTCGAGAAACCGTAAGGTGTGGGGCATCGGAACCAGCGGTTTGCGAAAAATTGATGATAACACCCTGCTTATTTGAAACGACCTCCACGCTATCACTGTACATAACACGTGGATCGAGCATAATCATCATCGCTCCCGTCCGTTTCATGTCATCGCATTCTTCGTGTCGAACATCTTCATGATGATGATCGTAATGCACATCATACCCGGCAAGGGCCCAAAGTTCATCGGCTATTTTGTCGTCAGATACACCAAAATGGCTCATGAGGAGCATGAGAATATCTTCGCTTGGACGATCTTTGCCGGTTTCTATACTAACAAGTTGTGTTTCATCAATCTCAACTGCGCCACAAACTTCAGCAACTGTTTCACGATGCTTTTCACGTAGCTGTCGTAGTTTTTTGCCGAGGGAATGAAACGGTGGTGCGGTTGGTTTGTCTGCCATAGACGTATATTTTACCCCTGTTACTGAAATAGCGCAACCACACCATATGCAATACGCTATACTACCTGTATGATTCAAGTTCAAGAACATGTTTCTCTTGCCCAGTATTCCACCATGTGTCTTGGCGGCGAGGCTAGGTATTTGGTTGAAATTCATAGTCGTGACGAGCTTAAAGAAGCTTTCCAGTGGGCAAACGAAAAGCAGCTAGCTATGCGCATGGTAGGTGGTGGCAGTAACATAGTTTGGCGTGACGAAGGCTTTCCTGGCCTCATACTGGTAAACCGTATACTCGGCTACGAAGACTATGTTTCCCTTGACAGTCATTTCGTAACCGTGGGTGCTGGCGAAATATGGGATACCGTCGTTGGTCGCAGCGTTGCGGCTGGGCTTACTGGTATTGAAGCCCTCAGCCTAATACCTGGTAGCGCGGGAGCAACTCCTGTACAAAATGTTGGAGCATACGGACAGGAGATTTCACAAACATTGACTAGCGTCGAAGTCTTTGACCGAACTTCGGGACAGCTTACAACCGTTCCAACCGAAGCATGCGGGTTTGCGTACCGCCATAGCTTGTTTCAAACGGAGTATCGTGAGCGGTTTTTCATTACCGCCATAACCTTACACCTCACGGCAGGCAATCCTTTTCCGCCGTTTTATAACGCTGTTGAAAAATATTTGGCCGAACATAAGGTCGATGGACCGGTTACACCCCGTGTTATTCGCGATGCAGTCATTGCCATACGTCAGGCAAAACTACCTGACCCGGCTCAAATTGCAAACAACGGTTCGTTCTTTGCAAACCCCATTATAGATGGAAAAAAGTTTATTGAATTGATAGATAGTAATCCCACCATGCCGAACTGGCCGAGTGAAGACGGGCGCGTCAAAATCCCGGCAGCGTGGCTAATCGAGCAGGTCGGCTACAAAGACATACACGACAGCAAAACCGGCATGGCGACCTGGCCCGCACAGCCACTCGTGTTAGTAAATGAGCATGCCAAATCCACCAACGACCTCATAACATTCCGCGACGAAATCATATCAGCCGTCCAAACCCGCTTCAACATCACCCTCATACAGGAACCCGAACTTCTTCCTTAACAACTGAGTTACATTTGCATCAAACAAGTCTTTAACGATATGATTTAAGGAGCGCGAGGAAATGGAGCGGGCAGAGCTTGGTTGGGCTGCCTGGTTAGCGTTTCACTTGCGGAAGGATGCTTTAGCCAATGCTTGATTTGCAAGCAGATATGCAACTGACAGAAAAGTGTGCCGTTTTCGGCATATTTGGAGCGAGCCCAGAGGTTGAAGCGGCTCGTTTATCTTTTTATGGCCTATGCTCACTACAGCATCGGGGGCAGGAAAGCTCCGGTATCGCCACATCAGACGGTAAAAACCTGCACCTGCATAGCGATTTTGGTCTCGTCACCAATGTCTACCGTGAGTCGGACCTAGCAAAGCTCCCGGGCCACATCGCCATCGGCCATAACCGCTACTCAACCTCTGGCGGAACAGACGACTGCTTCAACCAGCCATTCCTCGATGACAAGCACAATTTCGCCTTTGCCCACAATGGCAACATTCCAGACACATCCGAGTTGGAGAGTTTCCTCAAGACCCGCCATATTTCGACGCGCAAACTGAACGATTCGGGAATGATGGCCGCAGCTATCGCCGCCCAGCTCGAAACAGGGCTCGGACTACCGGAGGCTATCGCCGCCTGCTACCCGCTCTTTACTGGTGTATTTTCGGCAGTAGCCATGAACCAGGATATGCTTGTCGCATTCCGTGACCCGCACGGGATTCGGCCGCTTTCACTCGGCATTATGCAAGACGGCAGCCATGTCGTCGCGAGCGAGACATGCGCTCTCGATACCATCGGCGCTCGGCATGAGCGAGAAATCGCCCCAGGTGAAATGGTCATCATTTCGTCAGATGGAATACAGTCCCGGCAAGTTGTCCCAGGCGAACAAAAGCTCGATATTTTTGAGTTTGTGTACTTTGCACGACCCGATAGTGTCATCCTCGGCAAAAGCGTCAATGAAGTTCGGCTCAACTTCGGGCGAATCATGGCCCATGAATGTGCCGTCGAGGCTGACGTCATCATCCCAGTGCCAGATTCAGCCATACCGGCAGCTCTCGGTTACGCCGAAAGTAGCGGCCTACCGTTTGAAATGAACCTTATCAAAAACCGCTATATCCACCGCACTTTCATCCGGCCGACGGCCGAGCTGCGCGAACATGACCTCAAAATGAAGCTAAACCCGCTCGTCGATGCCATCGCCGGAAGGCGCGTCATCCTCGTCGATGACTCGATCGTCCGGGGAACGACCATGCGTAAGACGGTACAGATGCTCCGAGACGCCGGTGCTACGGAAGTCCATCTCATGATCAGTTCACCACCAGTGCTGTACCCCGATTACTATGGCATCAATACCCCCACCCAGTCAGAACTGATCGCAACGACCATGACAGTTGCAGAGATTCGTGATTTTATCGGGGCTGACACGCTATATTTTCTGACGTACGACGGCATGATTGAAGCGACCGGTTTACCAGAACACGTTTTTTCCGCCTCCTGTTTCACTGGCATATATCCGACGCCGATCGGCAAAAGGGCTGCTGAAATTACGCACATAAACATCACCGATCGCCTCGTCCCGGAAACAGCATGAACCAGACGAAAATCGCAATATTGGCATCTGGCAGCGGCAGTACGGCAGAGGCATTTATACGAGATATTCAGATGCATCATCTTCCGCTTGAAGTGGTGCTCGTCATCAGCAACAATCCTGATGCCTTTGTTTTTGAGCGTGTTCTGCGTTTGCAACATGAATGTGAACTCACTATCGCAACGGCCGTCATCAATAGCCACACGCAGCCAGCCGAAACCGCTCCTGTGCATGGCCATCAGACAGATGAAGAACAGGCGGCTATTCTCACGCTCTTGCGTGAGAATGCTATCGATCTCGTCTTGCTACTCGGCTATATGAAACTCGTCGGGCCGAAGCTCTTGGCTGAGTACGGTTTCGAGCCAAACTATACGAGCATATATCAATGCCACATGCTCAATACCCACCCCGGGCTCCTTCCTGACACCGTCGGTACCCACGGCCTCGGTACTCAGAAATATGTCCTTGCTCAGGGTATGAGCGAGGCCGGACAAACACTGCATGTTGTCAGTGCCAAATACGACCAAGGGCCGACAGTGGCCGAGCATCGCGTACCAGTCGCTCCTGGTGACACAGCCGAGACACTTTTTGATCGGGTGCAAACGGCCGAAAAAGCGCATATCGCGCATGATGTTATGAATTTCGTTCAAGCACAGCAAAAATATCAGGAGGAGGTATAGATTATGGCAACTGTACTTATTATCGGCAACGGCGGCCGCGAACACGCTCTGGCATGGGGCATGGCACAGTCGTCCGGTGTCGAAAAAATCTATGTTTCACCGGGGAACGCGGGCACAGCGAGCGAACAAAAATGCGAAAATGTCGCGATATCTGGCAATGACGATACCGTTCAGTTTTGCAAAGACCACGCTATTGATCTTGTCGTTATCGGTCCGGAAGCTCCACTGGTGGCAGGATTGAGCGATGCACTGCGAGCAGCAGGAATAACGGTTTTTGGCGCAAGCAAAGCTGCTGCCCGCCTCGAAGGAAGTAAAGCGTTTGCTACCGAATTCATGCAAAAATACGACATAACTATTCCCGAGTCACGCATTGTTCATTCACACGAAGAAGCTCAGGCAGCAATCGCTTCATTTGGCGGAGCAGAAAAAAGCGTGATTAAGGCAGACGGCTTGGCCGGTGGCAAAGGTGTGTTTTTGCCAGACAACGCTACCGAAGCAGCAGATGCAATCGAAAAGATTATTTCCGGTAAGGTGGACGGAAACGGTTCCACTTTCGTTGTACAGGCTCGCAACCACGGCCCAGAAGTGTCCGTTTTCGTTTTGAGCGATGGTACAAACTACCAAATAATCCCACTTGCGTCGCAAGACCACAAGCGGCTACTCCCGGGTGACAAAGGCCCGAACACTGGAGGGATGGGTGTGTACGCTCCCCTACCCGAGTGGATGCTCGGCCAAGACCAGTGGAACAAAATTGCGACGATTGCGCAAAAAAGCATCGAGGGAATGGTAGCCGATGGTACGCCGTATCAGGGTGTTTTATACATAGGCATCATGCTTGCCGAAGAACTTGGAGGTGATCCGATCGTCATAGAGTACAATGCGCGATTTGGTGACCCTGAAACAGAGGTTATCATTCCACTTTTACATGGTAATGGTGTGGATATATATGAAATGCTCTACGCAACCGCAACTGGTTCTATAAAGGAATTCCCACTTCCCAGCGACCTCAATGGCGCCGCGCTTACCGTCTGCCTTGCCGCCGAAGGTTACCCAGAAGCCCCCGTAACCGGCGAAGTTATTGAAGGTCTGAAAGAAAGTTATAGAGATGTTTCAGTCTTCCACGGCGGAACAAAACTTGATGGATCGGCAAATATGGTAAGTTCCGGCGGGCGTGTCCTCTTTGTCTCAGGTTTGGGTATTAACATAGATGCGGCCTCCGAATCCGCAAATAGTGCTATCGGCGAAGGCAAAGTATATTTTCCGAATATGCAGTTCCGCCCCGACATTGCGTGGCGCGCTAGAAAACCGTAAACTTCAGTAAATGCTGGAAGATTAAGGCCTTACAACAACGCCTTGTTTTGTGGCGATTATGACAACCAAGCTGAAAAATAAAGCGAGACATATCAAAAATCGCTTGCGGAGTGACCTGTGCGGGTAGAGAAACAGGTACAGCATGCCTGAAAAAAATTGTACGAAAGCAATGAGCGCAACAACATCGCCAATGGTTTCAAGTGTTTTGCTAGCTGTGCGCTCAGCCGGAGGGATTCGCGAGGCTACAAAGGCCAAAACCCATACACCCGCCAACTGCAACCAGGCTACGGTCAGCGGTCCCCGCTCGGCTGACTTATACCAGGGCTTGCTGTGTTTTTTTGTTTGTTGCACAAAAGAATTGTATCACCTTGGCACTAGCAGGTTGAATGATCGGATGCTCAATATCTCTATAATCACTCTTCGGAGTGTGCTAGCATCGGCACGGATTGCAAGAGCATTTTTCACCGCATTTGCAGTTTTTACTGGGGTGATTTTCACCGCATTTGCATTCACAGGTTTTTTCATCGTCACAATCGCCACAGTCTTTACACGCCCTACTCTTATCGCTCGGAAGCGGGAACTGCCTCGAAAATGCTTTGACTTCTGCATGGACTTTGGCAAGCTGAGCGTCGTCGTCTCTGGCGTCAAGCGCTTGTTTCATCCACTCAGCAACCATTACCATGTCGGTTTCCGTTAGGCCGCGCGTGGTGATAGCTGGCGTGCCAAGACGAATACCGCTCGGGTGGAAAGGTGGCAGCGGGTCGTTCGGTATAGAATTTTTGTTGAGGTTCAAACCGACTTTATCAAGCGCCTTTTCGGCAACAGCACCATCTATACCGAAGCTGCTTTGTACGTCTGCAACGATGAGATGATTTTTTGTGCCGCCTGCGACCAGCTTAAATCCGCGCTTTTTGAGCTCTTCGGCCAGGACGGCAGCGTTTTTCACAACTTGTTTGGCATAGGTTTTAAATTCTGGTTTCAGTGCTTCGCCAAAGGCAACGGCTTTGGCCGCAATGGTGTGCATATGCGGACCACCCTGCGTGCCAGGGAATATTGCACGGTCAATGAGTGTTGGGATATTTTCGAGCGTCTTTTCAGGAGCCTTCAGCGGATTGCCCACGGTGCCTTTGCTAAGAATAAGTCCGCCGCGTGGACCACGCAGTGTTTTGTGCGTAGTTGTAGTGATGACATGAAAACCATAGTCAAATGGGTTTTTTGCGACACCTGCAGCAATTAGACCGGCTATGTGTGCCATATCTGCCATGAGTAAACACTCCGGGCCAACTTCTTTGGCAATCGCAGCAAATTTAGCATAATCAAGCTCACCGGGATACGCACTAAAGCCAGCAAGAATAATCTTCGGTTTGTGTTTGAGCGCGAGTTCGCGCAATTCATCATAATCAATTTCGCCAGTTTCAACGTTTTTTACTTTATAGCCAACAAACTTGTAGATATGCGCAGAGCGCGTCATTGGGTTGCCATGGCTCAGGTGACCACCGTGGCCAAGATCCATACCAAGCACAGTATCACCCGTTTCAAGCCACGCGTAATAGACTGCTTCGTTGGCCGGAACACCGGAGTGCGGCTGCACGTTTGCGTGGTCGGCCTTGAAAAGTTTCTTTGCACGCTCTATGGCAAGCTCTTCGAGTGGGTCGGTGCAATCTTGACCGCCGTAATACCGGCGGTGCGGATAGCCTTCGCTGTATTTGTTCGTAAATATACTGCCGTTTGCCGTCAGTACATCGTTGGAAACATAGTTCTCGCTCGGGATAAGTTCGAGCCCTTCGTGCTCTCGTTGTTCCTCTGCGACGATCAAATCAGCAACTGCGGTATCTAACATAACTCCCCTCCTCGGTTAATCCTTAGCTATAGTGTACCCCTCATAGACAGAGCGGGATATAGTAATTTTGTCTGCGTATTCCACCCCTCCCTAAAGCTAGCGCTTCGCTCACCTGGTCGGTTAAAGTGAGGGTGCAGGTATACCGTATGTGATATAATACTGCGCACAATGACAACACAAACGAATGAACGAATTGGTGATTTTGTAGCACGGATACGCCAAGAACGCGGGATGACACAAGCTGAGCTCGCAGCCCGACTGGGTACAAGCCAATCAGCCGTAAACCGCATAGAAAAAGGTCGGCAAAATCTTAGTCTCGAAACGCTCGGACGCCTCAGTGAAGCGCTGAATAAACAAATTATTTCTCTAGGGAGCGGCAGCGTAAACCTGCGAATAGAAGGTGGTCATGAGCTTAGTGGCAACATAAAGCTAAATACAAGTAAAAATGCCGCCGTTGGGCTACTCTGTGCAGCGCTCCTTAACCACGGCACAACAAAGTTTCTAAACTTTCCTCGTATAGAAGAGGTTTTTCGCATAATTGAGGTACTGGAAAGCATCGGAGTACAAGCAAAATGGACAAACGGCAATGATCTTGAACTTCGCCGTCCCGCAGAACTAAGACTCGATAAAATGAATAAAGACGCTGCTCGGAGAACCCGAACAGTCATTATGATGATGGCTCCGCTCTTGCATGAATTTTCCGAATTTAAAATTCCGTATGCAGGTGGCTGCAAGCTGGGAGAGCGCACTGTTGAACCGCACTTATTCGCCTTGCAAGAATTCGGCCTCAACGTAAAGGCACACGCTGGAAATTATCACGTTACGGTTGCACCGAAACCCGCTGGTCGCTTTGCTCTGTATGAAATGGGTGACACTGTCACCGAAAATACACTTATGGCCGCAGCTGGTCGTCCCGAAGAAACAATCATTGAGTTTGCGAGCGCCAACTATATGGTGCAGGACGTCTGTTTTTTTCTGCAAAAACTTGGAGTTCATATCGATGGTGTCGGAACGAGTACGCTCCGTGTTCGTGGTCTAAGTCGTATAAAGAAAAACGTTGTATATGCACCCGCCGAAGACCCCATCGAAGCTATGTTTTTCATTGCCGCCGCTGTTACCACAAATTCTGAAATCACTATAGAAAGAGTACCGCTTGCGTTTGTGACGCTAGAACTTTTAAAGCTAAGGAAAATGGGATTGCGATTTGATACTACCGAACGTTACCCGGCTTCAAACGGTAAGACTGAGCTAGTGGACCTCCATATTCATAAACATAATGGTCAGCTGACAGCGCTCACGGACAAGCTTCACTCGTTGCCGTATCCAGGCGTAAATACAGATAACTTACCTTACTTTGTCCCTATAGCCGCAGTAGCAAAAGGCCGCACGCTCATTCACGACTGGATGTACGAAAACCGAGCCATTTACTACACAGAGGTCACAAAAATCGGCGCCACTATAGAACTCGCCGACCCACACAGGGTCTACATAATCGGTCCTACAAAGTTCACAAAAGCAGATGTGTTCTGTCCGCCGGCCCTCCGCCCCGCCAGCCTACTGCTCATAGGCATGCTTGCAGCGGAAGGAGTTTCGACGCTTCGAAACATATATACCATTCAGCGCGGCTACGAAGACCTCGCCGAGAGGCTCAACAGTCTCGGCGCACATATAGAAGTTTTCCAGGATTTGTAATTGCTAAAGCTTGTGTGAAATGTATTCGAAGTAAAAGAGCTGGCGATATTCACTGAGTGTCGGGCCGGTGCATGTTTGGAGCGTCAGACGAGGTTTACCCCTGTAATCGAACAGTGCTGTATTGCCCGGGTCAACGACTTCATGGCTAGTAAGCCTGTAGGTGAATGTGAACTTATCGGTTGTTACTATCGCTTCCGCACCAGGCTGTAAACGCAAGAGAGGTCCAAACACCCAATTTGTCGCGTGGCCGTATATAAACGTATTGTCCTTGCGACTATTCGGCAGAGAGGTAGAAACTGCGTACTGCACTTTGTCGCTGGTAAGCGTCCAGTTCCGAGTGTTTTTGTCGTATGCCCCGTCTACGACAGGTAAACTTATACCGACACTTGGTACATCGAGTTTTACCGGATGACCAATAGCGAATGGTACAGGTGGCGTAATTTTCGAATAATCCGGCAGGGAAGCCGCATAAACTTTTACCTGCTTGTCATATTGCTGCATAGCCAGCGGATATAAGGCACCACAAAAAACAACTCCCATTATCAGGATGTACGCGGCAGCCTTCGTCACAAACCCAAAACGTCGGTTCTGCGATGTCATAGGAAATATTATATCAGAATTATTCAGAAACTCAATGGTGCGGGTGGGGGGAGTCGAACCCCCGTCCCAGGCTTGGAAAGCCTCTATAATAGCCGTTATACGACACCCGCGTAAATACAATTATACCTGATTATACACAGCTTGTATCCATCCGTTGATTCGTCTGAAAAGCTGCACCCCAAATTTCCGCTCTCCTCGAGCACGTACAATAATATGTGCCGTGCCGTATGGCAGTTTGCCTGCAGCCTGCCGCCGTTTGCCGCCGCGCTTATCGATGCTGACCCAACCGAAGCAGGCGTCGGTGAGACCGCTCGTCTTCAGCCAATATACCTTACATGCTTCCGCGTCATTGTCTGGATAGGCATGGACAGAAAGGGTAATGTGCTTGTCCGGAACGCCAAGACCACGCAACCATGCCATACATAGCCGAATCACATTTGGGTCAGAGTTTGCTATCCTGGTTTGCTCTGTTGTTTTAGCACCCTCTCCTATGTATAGGCCGAGGCCAATCATCCACATATCTCGTGTACTTAAACGCCCTATATCACTCATGCCCGAATCCAGCTGCCGCCGTATATCCTCAAGTCGCCTTTGATGCCGGACTGCACCAGCCTTTCTCGAGCTGTTTTTTATGCGATTTCTCACTTCTGCGTTGGGTTCGAATGGGATGTTGCGAAACCAGTAGCTCATAGTGCTCCGAGCAATTCCTGTTTTTTGGTGTATAAGTTCGTACGAATACCCCTGTTCACGAAGTGCAAGCGCTTGACTCTTTTTGTTATTCATAAGTTAAGTATAGCAAACCTATATTAGGTATTCGAAGATATTTGTTATACTGTCTCAGTGCCCTAGCTGAATAGCTCTGAGCGAAAAAACATATACTGATATGCTCTAGCCGGAGGTATGCGGCGTGAGCAGAATAACGTTATACTTAGCATTGGCGCACTTGCCCTGGTAGCTCAGCTGGATAGAGCAGAGGACTTCTAAGCCTAAGGTCACAGGTTCGAATCCTGTCCGGGGCGCCATATACATTGTGTATCTATAAGATTTTTTATATTTTTGTAATGAGTAATTTCACTATTTTTGAAAAACACTATTTGAAGCTTTTATTGGAACCGTTTGCCCCAGGAATGGCTGAACACATTATTCCAATCCGCTATGACGCAATTACGCCCGATTTATTTGCTTTGCTGTTCAAAACAAATGGTAAAGACGGCAAAGAGTATTACTTTGTAGCACTAGAATTTGACCACATAGATGGTTTGGCCGGCGCACAATGCACCATAGAAGACTGGCACGGGAGTTTTATAGAATTTTTACCAGTTTTAAAACCAGAAAGCACTATTGAAGAGGACATCTTCCGCCATACATCACAAGAGCCATACTTTACCATGTTAGCAAGAGTAGAAAAACCGAAAGGCCTTGGTTATTGGTCGGATAACATTGTCATTGCTCCTGGGGATAGTATTAGCCAAAAAATTGCTCACCTTGCCGTCGAACAGCAACAAGCAATCCGCAAAGGTTTGCAAAATATTCTAAAGCACTCCACAAACGACCCATCTGCAACCTTCGCCGAATCATTTGCAAACGCCCACACCGCTACAATAGTAGACGACCGAAACGCGACCGATATGATCATTTCCATATACATGAAAAAAGACAATTCCTTCGAGATGTTCTATAACTGGATCGCAAAAAAATAATATTCTCGCACCTACTTGGAGAATCCCGGGCGAAGTTGTACGCTGTAGGTATGGCTTCCCAGTCGAAAAAACAAAATATCATTGAACGAAAAATAGTACAGCTAGACGGTCTTCAGCAGAATATCAAGTTACTTGCATTTCCCTACGCAGTTACGAAAAAATTCGCTGATGATCACGGCGGATATTTGGCAGCCCTTATCGCGTATTATGGTTTTGTGTCGCTTTTCCCCTTACTCATCATAGCGACAGCAGTCATACAGATTGTCGCGCAGAATGACGCTGAGCTACGAGAGCAACTACTTGGTAATATAACGGGGTATTTTCCTTCCCTAGGTCAAACTTTAACCGACAGTATTAATACACCAAGCCGAAGCGGCTGGGCATTATTGGCTGGCATACTCGTTCTTTTTTACGGTGCTAAAGGGGTGGCAGATGCCGTACAACACACGCTTAATCATATATGGGCTGTTCCTCGGTACAAGCGTGCGGGTTTCCCAAAATCAACCATTCGTAGTTTTGGGATAATTATTTTTGCCGGCCTGGGTTTGGTACTAGCTGCGGCCCTTACGGGCTGGGCTTCTGGTGGACATCATGATTTTCCCATCCGGTTTGGACTATGGATGAGCGGATTTACGGTATTGACGACGGTTTTTTGGGGCGTCTTTACCTTTGGATCTTCGGCTCGCAAACGTCCGATTGCGAATATACCTGGAGCCGTATTTGCGAGCATAGCATTCACACTTTTACAAGCTATTGGCGCATATATTATTGCCCGGCAACTAAAAGGTCAGACCGGTCTCAATGCTCAGTTTGCTGTTGTGCTCGCGCTTCTTTTTTGGCTCTATTTGCAAGCACGCGTTTTTGTATATGCACTCGAAATAAACGCGGTACGAGCTCATGCGCTCTGGCCGCGCAGCATTAATCCGAATCCACCTGTGTCAGCCGACGCAAAGGCATATCGACTTTACCAGCGCCGTGAAACATATGTCGACGCCGAAACGGCTGGCCGATAGGGATTGTTTTTTATGCGCTTAACCGCTATAATCACCTCTGTTTTCTGCAGTTAGCAGCTAACCAAAATTCCAATCCAAGGAGCCGAAGGCGACTGAATGGAATTTTGAGGAGAGCGGCTGGCTGAGACTGGAGTTCGAGGAAAGAAATCTTTGATTTGTTTACTCGCAACGGAAGTCGTTGCCAAGCCGTGACGAGGCGGATGTAGCTCAGTTGGTTAGAGCGCCAGTTTGTGGCACTGGAGGCCGTGGGTTCAAGCCCCATCATTCGCCCCATGAAAAAAGTCTTGCCGAAAGGCAGGGCTTTTTTCATGCGAGGAGCGAGTGAAGGGACTTGAGCGGGTTTGCCAGTGGCAAACCCCGGACCCCAGAAGCCTGAAAGTTGCCAGAGGCAAGTTTCAGGTCTGAACAAAGTGAAGAGGCAAGCACCATCATTCGCCCCAAGTAAAAAAGCCGAATTCCGGCTTTTTTACTTGGGATTAGACTATTACCCCTGTTTGGTTTTGCTTGGGGCTAGCTTTGTATCTTTGTTTATCTAGCTTGAATCTAAATCGACGTGGCAGAATGAATTCGTCGACGACCGTGAATCGATGTAAGTACCGCCAAACCAATGACCGTAAGGCTCATGAACACTGCAGTCCATATGCTACTGCCCGTATTTACTAATTTGGGTGGATCTACCGAACCGAGAACCTGAGGAATGGTGTTTTTGTGATTCACATAAGTACAGCTTACGGCTGCACCTGGTTCAACTTCCAAAGTAACTTTTGCACCATCTCGAATAACCTCTGCGCCCGTGCATCTAACCTCATTGAGTGTCCAGCCAGCTACAGCACTTTCAGTGACGGTATATGTCCCTGGCACGACTCCGCCGAAGGTTTTCGATGCCAAGGATGCGTTAACTCCATCGTCTGTGAGGTTAAAGCTACTCTCTTCACCCGACAAATCTGTAGTAAAAGTGAACGGCTGAGCAAAGTTTGGCTGCGCATCTTTGGTTATTGTTACACTTGCACGCTTGACATTTGTGAACGTACACGTTGTATGAACGCCCGGCTCTATCCAGACCAATACCGTTCCTGGCTCTTCGACCATTTCATAATACGGTGGATTTTCTGTGTCGCATTCAATACCTGTCAAATCCCAACCCTCTACGGCTGTTTCTTTAACCGTGTACCAACCGCCACTCATCTCGAAATTCTGCTCATTGCTAAGCGTTTCATCGCTATCGTCATCGAGCCAAAAAGTACCGTCGAAGCGCTCCTCGTTTGACTCATTTGTCTCTAGTGCAGAGAAGTTCAATCTTTCGCGCTGAAGATCAGAGTCGGCACTTTTTTCTTCTTTCGGATTGATAGGTGTTAGCGTAAATGCAAAGTCCTGCGAATCATTTGGTTGAGCATCTTTGACAACGGTTAGTTCGCCATGACGTTCGTTGTAGAAGCTGCACACAATGTAGAGGCCTTTGCTGACAGATACTTCCGTGGATGTACCTTCGCCGTTCACCCAGTCAAACTGCGCATTTGGATCAGACATTTCGTAATTTTTCCAGCACATGTACATGCTGTCATAGTTCGACATGTCCGTGCCGGTACCAGCTACTTCAGATATCTCATGCGTACCCGTTACCACGCGCACCCAACCGCTGTCGTCACCATCGCTCGCGTTTTCCTTCACGACCGTTTCATCAACACTTAAGTCAAAGAGGCCATCATCGTCTTCGGGGAAGATTTCCTTCTGAACCTTTATGAAACCGGTATCGCGAGTGTTTGTAAATGTACACACGACATTTTCACCCGGTGCAACATATACACTCACTGATTCTGCTTGCGCATATTTTTCTTCATTACACTCAACTAAAGTAAAGTGATAATTTTCTTTTTGGTCTTCGTGAATGGTGTAGCCTCCTGCCTCGACGGATTGTGTTGTACCCGTCGCGAAGTTTGCATCACCTAAATCCCACGTCCAGTCACCTACATTCCAGTAGTCAACTGTTCCATCGCCATTACTATCAACATTCTTCTTAACCGTGATAGTTCCTCTCCCTTGGTTACCAAAGTTTGTTCCGGAGTTTGTCTCGCCCGACAGGTCTATGACAATTTCGTGACAACCATTGTTTGCTGGGAACGTTTGCACCCATCCAGATTGACTGGTTTCACATACCCAATACGTACCTGGTGCTAGGTTATCAAATGAGTAGTTCCCTTCGCCATCGGTCGATACGGAGTTGCCTACCTGGACTTTCTCGCCATCGATTTCTTTAAATAGTGTCATTGTCCAGCCAGCAAGGTGCTCGTCTCCTTCGTCTTCACTCCCGTTGCCGTTATGGTCGTTGAACTTGTAACCAGCAATAGAACCATTTTTGAAATTTCCAAAGTTCTGATTGGCTATTTCCTGCCCTGCAGAAAGAGATACCGCCGATAACGGACTGTATATCTGAGTCCACCCGCTCAATGGAGTCTCCATGACACTGTAGTTACCGGGGAGAAGCCCACTAAAGGTGTAGTTGCCCGACCCGTCGGTTGTCTGAGTTAAGCCAGTGCTCGTCCCGTTTTCGAATAGCGTGATAAGCCAGCCGTTTGGTTCGACTTTTACGGTGCTACCGTCGGCATTAACTTCGTATTTAGTACCGCTCAGCGAACCTAATTTTGTATTTGTAAAGATACAGGTTGTTTCCTGGCCAGCAGAAAGCACTACGCTCACCTGTGCACCAGAAACGGTAAAGTTATTAGTATTACAATTCAGCCCAGTTAGTTGCCAGCCAGCTGTCGATGCTTCGTTTACCGTATACGTACCTGGCATAAGATCCACAAACTCTTTTACGTTTGAAAGCGTCGCATCATCGTCATCATCGAGGCTAAAGTTACTTAAACCAGTGCCAGATGTTGTAAATGAAAAATCTTGTGAGTCGTTCGGCAAGGCGCCCTTAGCTATCTTTAGTTTTGCGAGTTTCGTATTTGTGATGGTGCATGACACGGTTGGGATGCCGTCTATCAGGGGCGTGCTACTGTCAATTGTGACACTTTGACATGTTGAGCTTGTTTGCGTCCAGCCAGCCGGTACCGTTTCTGCCACACTATAGGTGCCTTGCGAAACTTCATATGTAACTGGCTGTAGTGTTGTAAGCGAACGAGTTACGCCACCTACAATCGCTCCGCTTCCACTCGCCGTTACCGAAAATGGCGTGGTGTCATTGGCTGGATTCGTAACTTTGTTTACAATAATTCTTCCGTGTTGTCGGTTGGTATAGGTACACAAAACATTTGCACCCGGTGCTAGTGTTATGCTGACTGTAGCTCCGCTTACCTGAGTGCCGCCCCCACTACACACGATACCGCTTAAATCCCAGCCATCAGTTACGGTTTCAGTGACTGAAAATGTACCAGGTATAAGATTTGTAAACGTTTTTGTGTTTGAAAGCGTGGTGTCGCTGTCATCATCCAAACTAAATCCGGCTAAACCCGCTCCAGTTGTCGTAAACGAGAAATCTTGCGGGCTATTAGGAGCGGCGTCTTTTACGATAGTTATTGAGCCTTTTTGTATAGTGTTCGTGAACGTACAAGCCGCATTTATTGCAGGGCGGCCTGCCGTAACCGTTGCAGCCATTACACCTGGCGATGTTGTGCTACAGTTTGTTCCCGTGCCGCCGCTAAATGTATATCCGGCAGGACCGTGTTCGGTAATAACATAGGTACCGTCTGGATTAATGTCTGGTATAACAACCGAGCCAGTTGCACTTGTAGTGGCCGGGATGTAGTACGTGCTCACGCCATTTATTGCTGGTGAAACTGTGAAGGAAAAATCGCTCGCAACGGCACTACCGCCATCGACAATTTTTGTAAGTGTCAGACTCGGCGCATACAAAATTCCGCTGCCTGGTAATGGAATAGACTGTGCTCCTGTATTTGAGTAGTCCCCGGGGTTATCTGGAGATCCCATGAGCGTATGAGTGCTTGAACCATTACAATCCCCTGCAGTATTTGAATACCGCAGTGTATATACCACGGTCACAGTGCCGGCTGCAGTAAAATTCAAGTCGAGTGGTTGTTGCCATTGTGAATTGTTACCGCCACTTGCAACACTGATTGGACTGCCGACTGTGTTAACGGTTGCAATTCCTGCGGGTGTTACAGAGCCGAGGGCAAAATAGTTTGTAAAGAATTGACTACATCCGCTGGCTTTATTTGAGAAAATAACAAGCATTTGTCCGCTTGCCGCGTCAGAAGCAGTGAGGGTGAAGCGGAAATTGACATAATCACCTTCACTATAGAGCGTAGTGTTTCCGCTCGTCCATGTGCCGTCAGTGTTTTGACCCTGATGATTATTTGATGTGATAAGCCCTGCCGCATACGCTTTGGGTATAAATGGTGCGACCGCGCTAATACTATATGCTGCGAGAAACATACTGGCTACGACGGCGTTTTTCACCCGGGATGACCATTTTTCCAGATTATTGAATAGTCTCATTTTCAAAGATCTCCTTGTTACTTGTCTTAGCCACCCATATTCCCGCACGATGCGCACACCCGCAAAATGTGACAATACTTTTACTTCGGTTTCCCGAAAACTCTTTATTCTGTCCTTACCTATACACCTTTTTTTGTGAGGTTGCTGTTAGATTTCTTACAGTCGTGCCATATTCTTTACATAAACACAAGCGTTACGCGACAGTTTCTAACACTATCGCTATTGCAATTGGTACCAACAAGTTATCAAATCCAAGTGCAGCGATATTTTCTAAAAGTGTTGCCAGAAGAGCGCCGCCGAATACGAACTGCCAAGCAAGACCATTATCTGAAAACTGACTGTAACCGATGAGCAGGCCTAAAGAGATTACAAAAAAAGTGAGGCTACCAACAAGGCTTTTTGCCCTACCGAACATATGATATTTATTTTGCACGCCATATTTACTACCAACAATTGCGGCAAAGCCGTCCGCCAGCGCCATTTGGAGAATTGCTGCGGCATATACACCTTTTGAGGTCGTAATGACCGTAAGTAGGCCAACACTCAGCGCAAAGAATATTTCACCGTAAGTTGGTCGCTGCACACTACCGATGGCTTTAAATACTCCAAGATGCATGCTCGCGAGCACAACCACGAAAAATGCCAGGCTCATCACCCGTATCTCTGTCCAGTTTAGAAAATACGGCCAAAATGCCACAAACACCCCGACACTGACATGTACAAATTTGCGTCCTACTTCTCCACTTAACCAGTGCTTGCGCCAACCCATCTCGCTCGCAAGCAGCAGCGCCAACACGACACCCACAGCCAAACCCATGTTTGTTAAATTCATTGCTACATATTGTACGCCAGCGAGCTAGTAGGCTTCAAGGCTGGCTAGGACAGCGTCGTACTGGGAACGAAGTTCTGTAGAAAATAGAACATTTGGCTCAGCCATATGTTCTGCTGGAGTAGTAATACCCGACGCAGGCACAAAATCTCTGCCAAAATTTACAGCCACAACCTTGTAACGAGAACCGGAAATGACTTTATGCCCCTGGACGCAAACACCTGAAATGACCATGTTAGAGGTCGTTTCTTGTATGGTGTAGCCGCCCACCGATGAAGGCAAGCTGCGTATAGCGTAGCTTACATCT
Source organism: uncultured Candidatus Saccharibacteria bacterium (assembly GCA_964425975.1). GTDB lineage: Bacteria > Patescibacteriota > Saccharimonadia > Saccharimonadales > UBA4665 > JAGXIT01. The sequence goes on along the minus strand of CAYROK010000002.1, from coordinate 52,809 downwards.
ACGCCCGAACCTTCGAAATTGTGCCACGCGGTATTGTAACTACTGAGCGGTGGAACGGCATTGTCAGGCTCAAGACATCCAACGCCACGTCCAACGGTAGTTGACCAATCTTCACTCATACCGCCGACAATTACAAACGGTTGTTCTGAAAAGCGTATAAGTTCACGTTGGCCGCTGTCGCTAGGTGCGACCTTAGCATCGGAGAGCGTGGCTGTACCCCACGCGCTTGGATAGCAAAAGCTCGCTCCAAATGATTTGTCTGCATAGTGCGTGAGCCCACTTGAGCAACTGGAAGGCTCTTTTTCTGCCGGTTTCACCGGGGGTGACTTTTTTACAGGGGTGGATTTTGCTTGGGACTGACCTTTGGGTACGTCTGGGGCATGCGTGGTCCTGTTGCCCAGTACGAGCACTACAATCGCTACTAGTATGACCGCTGCTAGCACAGCAAGGACATACACAACCTTTTTGGGAATGTGAAATGATGCCTTGTCATCGACGTTTTCGCTGCGTAATTCTGGGGTGGTCTCATCAGGTTGTTGCTTATCCATTTACTTCCTCCGCTTTATTGCTTTAATAGTACATCTTCTAGCACGTGCGCGAAACAAAAAACCTTACTGCCTTGGTTGGGGCAATAAGGTTTTTAGTGGTGAGAAGTGTTTATACCGTAGGGACTACGAATGGCTGTTGGGCAACAGCACGAATCCTAGCTGCGAAGCGATCACCGAGCGGGGTATTCTGGGTTGCAGTCAGTATTGCCAGGCACAGAATAACGCCGCTCAACACGCTAAGTGTGGCTGTGCTGATGCCAGTTTCTTCAAGTGTCCGAGCTGGAGCAGTCGTCTGTTCGCCAAGTACGTTGCCGCCATTAGGGGGAGTGACCGGGCAAGCGATGCTGTTGTCGACTGCGGTTCCGTAAACATGTTCTGTTGTTTCATCGGTAAATACCACACCTTCAGCTGTGTAAGCCGTCAGCGCACCGTCTTCACCCAATTCCCACATAACTGAATCGGTATCTTCGGGTACAACCCAGGTTGCATTTCCAGGACCGCATGGGTCATTTACCGCGGGGGTTGCCGGAATTTCGACTACTATATATTCCTCGTCATTTGTACACAACGAAACTGGCGGTTTTACCTTATCGCCAGTATCCCAGGCTACGACATACGACCGTCCATGCTGGTCGTTAAATGATGAACCGATACCCTGGAAGCCAGTGATTGCGCTAGTATCAACCGAAATCGGATTTTGACCGGATTGAAGAATTTCGCCTCGACCAGGCTTAGTGACGAATTTACACACGTATACCTTGTTGTATTCATCCTCAGGATTCGTGCTATAAGCGGCTGCAACACCTGAAATTCCAAGTGGCATGGCACTCATTGCGGCGGTGAACATCAACACCTTTACGAATCGTTTAGCATTTCGATGATAAATCATAACGTACCTTTCTGTGCCGCGTTGTAGCGGCTAAATGCCCACCCGTTACTGATTTTACTGTCAACTTTTGTCTTAAATGATAATCTAGCATATTTTTGCTTTACTGGCAACTATATTTATATTAAGCTATTGCTTACTCGTTCTAACTAGAAATTCCACAAAAAAACGCGTATAATCACCCCTGTTCTGCTTTATATGCAGCTTACCAAAACTTTAAACCAAGGAGCGCAGTCGACTGTTTACGGGTTTGAGATGAGCGACCGGCTGAGGTTGCTGCTTGGCAAGATGAGCAAGTGCTTATTTTGACAAGCGAAAACCATTGCCGAGCCGCGACGCCGGGGTGTAGCGCAGCTTGGTAGCGCGCAGCGTTCGGGACGCTGAGGTCGTGGGTTCAAATCCCGCCACCCCGACCAGATTTCAGTAATTATGTTTTTTCATTCAAATCGGGTATAATCGCCCCTGTTGGATGCAATTCATACGTCGGGGAGTGGCGCAGTCCGGTAGCGCACGCGGTTTGGGACCGCGGGGTCGCAGGTTCAAATCCTGTCTCCCCGACCATGAAAAGAGAGTTTGCCATAGGTAAGCTCTTTTTTTTATGATTGGGACTAGGATTTGGTTCTGCAACCCCGCGGAGCGGGGGAGTAGGTGAGGCCCGCCAGTGGCGGACCGCAAGGGAGCCCACTCTTGCAAACTTGTTTGCAAAGATGTGGCGACGGGTGAGATGAGCCTGGGGCTCATTGCAAGGAGTCTCGACGGATTATCAAGTAGTTGATAGTAAGTCGAAGTCGGGGTCGCAGCATGTGACCGCTGAAAGCGACCAAATCCTGTCTCCCCGACCAACTAAATAGCTCACCTTGTGGTGAGCTATTTAGTTGGTCGCAGGTTGGTAGGCACAGAACCCCGCTTGAAATGAGGTTTCTACAATATGCCAAATACACAAAGACCCCCGTCGTGTGTGTATATTTATAGATATTCCGGCTTTTTCCATCTTTGAGAAAGTATGATCTGAAGGCCAAAACACATTAGCGCTAGCATGCTGAGCATTGCAAAGCATACGATTAGAAGCCCGGAGATAATCGTCTCGTCTCCAAGGCGAGCAGCGGCGATAACACTAAATGGCACAAGAGCCACAGCAGTTTTCACCCAAAAAAGGATGCGTTCGGTGAGCTGTTTCCGCTTGCGGACGGGGATTTTTTCGAATGGTTTGTGTGCAATGACTGGTACAGTCTTCTCGGTTGCTACGTGAACAACTTTTGACGTTGCTCTGGCCGCCGTGGGGATGTATTTGGCAACTAGCACGTATATAGCCAGTCCTACGATGGCCAATGCGGCCAGTAAAAAGAGTAAAGTCATAACTGTCGAAGGCTCTATAGATGCATGAAGGGCTGGCTTTAGCTCAATAGGTTCAGGCCGTGACCTTGGAAAGATAGTTTTACCAGCTTCCGACTCAAAAATCCCTGGTAAATACAACGCGAGCAGCCACAACCACTCTATAAACACCACAAAATATCCTACCCCAGCTATGGCATTTACTATTAACTGCCGATAACCTGACTGTTTCTTTTTCATACTTCCCACACTTCACGGATATGTCTTACCGAAAGTGCGCGGCCATTCGTCTCGTCTAACTCAACGAGAAGTGCGTTGAACTGGAGACGGCCAGTCGTTTCGAGAATGTTACGTGTTTGGTAGCCGTCGCGCCAGCGCGGGATTATGCTGTCAAATGTTACGCCCAACGACGAGTCGAGCGACCCACACATACCTACGTCTGTCATATGCGCCGTACCTTTTGGTAAAATCTGCGCGTCGGCCGTAGGCACATGCCAGTGGTCCCCAACCACCGCAGAGATGCGCCCGTCTAGGTAGTGGCCAAAAACAATTTTTTCACTACTAAAGTCTCCGTGTATATTTACAACACTCGCAACGTAGGTATCTCGCGACACCGAGGCTAAAATTTCATCAATTTTTTTTAGGGGGTTGTCTGTTTCTACGTCGGCTTGCTTACCCACGATACTCCCGAGGATGCTTATTACCAACACGGCTCCTTTAGGGGTGTCGACAAGTTTGTAGCCCGGCCCAGGACAATCAACCATATTGGCCGGGCCGACGACTGGTTCGGCTGGGTTTTCGAGAAATGGGGTTAAATCCGACAGAGACGACGTGTGATTCCCGCCTGAAAACGCCTGCACACCTGCAGTCTGAAGACGCTGCATGTCTTTGGGCAACATGCCCTTACCGCTGGTGACGTTTTCGGCCTGTGCCACAACCAAATCAATACTTTCGGAATCAATAAGTCCGGGTAGAACCTTTTCAACGGCCTGCATGCCCATTTCGGCCATTACATCACCAACGTAGAGAATCTTCATGCCTTTAGTATACCCGTTTGCTGACAGGACGTCATGGCTATGTTCGGCTGAAGACAAAAGACTGGAGACGGAAGAATAGGAATGAAGAATGAGGAATGAAGAATGAAGAAGCTTTAGTTTGAAGCGAATACTTCGCCTCGAAGCAGATACGCGTTGGGTCGCTGGAATCCGGGGATGCATAACGACTGATTTACTGACATGCTTTTGGCTCGCGGCGAGCGGAGGATGTCTGAGGAATGGATAATGACGAGTTCCGCACAAACCCGAGAGGCAAAAGCATGTCGGTAAGTCAGCCGGTCGTTTGCTTCTCCCCGGTGGTTTTGCCCGGCTTTGGCCACCCAAAGCTGGCCGCCAGGCGCGGGCGGGACCGCGCGAAGAAAACAGGCAATCGAAGAAGATCCTTCGGCTTTGCCTCAGGATGATGGGGGTGGAAGCCGGATTCGTTCAGGATGACACGAGTGAAAGTAAAGAAGCCTAGTGGCTAGCGAGTAGTGGTTTTGGTGGTAGAATTTGTGGTGGTTTTCGTACCAGCCTCAGCTGGTTTTTGTTCTGCGGTCGTGCCGCTTGTACTAATGATAGGTGCGATGTTGATGAGTTGGTTTACCTGCTCGCGGTATATGACGGCGCGCTTGGGGAAAATGACGAGATAGTCGCCCTTTTCGACGTTTTTATAAAACTCGGCATTTGTTTTTTTCAGCTTTGCTGGGTCTTCTACTCGAGCTACGGTGGGTGCCTCGGTTTCGTCTATGCGTAAGATTTTCTTTAGCTCTCCTAGCACCCGCTGGGTTTCAGCTGTGTTCTGCGCCTTTTGGGCTTGTGCTGGGTTACTCTTTACATCTTGGTACTTCTGGTAAAACACAATCGTTCCAACAAGCCCAAGAATTGCAATCGCCGTAGCTATGGCAAGAACTGATTTATTAGCCCGCAGTTTACCGCGGATGCCTTTTTTTACAGGGGTGGCTTTCACCTCATTGTCGTTTTTGCCTTTTTTTCGCGTTGGCACTACATCGTCTTGCATATTCCCTCACTTTTCTTATAGTTACTATTGTACGTACAACCGTTGTGGACGTCTAGCACAATGCTCAACGAACTTGGATGTACGCATTTCTAAATTGGGGATCTTGAACACCGTCTCCCTGCTTACACATAACTCTCAAGAATACATCTGCTTTTGCTCCGGCAGTCAGTGTCGTCCAGCCAGAAACTTTCAGTTCGGCCGCTCCACTTATGTCAACTTCTGGACCAGCTCCGCCGTCAAGATTATTGTAAGTCCCGCCTTGCGTCGTTGCATACTGCACACGACAGTCGGCGCCTGCCGCAACCGCGCCTGCCATTCTGCTTATACCGAATCGGAACTCTGAAGCCCTGGAAAGATCAATTCCCAAGCGAATCGGGGTGTTTAGGTATTGAGTCTCTGCAGCCGGCATGTTTGTCCATGTTTCGAGCCCTGCGATAAAGGCATATTCGTTATAAGCGGCCGGGACACAGTCAACCCATCCGCCGTTTTGATAGCAGCGAAACTTATTGTTTGTCGTGTTGTAATATATTCCTCCGGCAATTGCGCCCGGATCGGCCCCACTCACACCGTCTAGGACGAGGAGCACGTCTGCGGCATCATCGACGAGCGTACCAACCTCAACAGCATTTGCAGTTGTATCGACCGTAAGAATTGGTAGTGCTGCGGCATCATTGACCACAAATGAAGTCGCGCTATCGGCTGAGTTTTGGAACAGGAACGTCCCGGACGCAGAGACAGTGAGAACATTTACACCAGTATCCTGTATGTTGAACGTACCGGTACTGTCGAGATTGATATTGAGGTTGTTCGCTCCTGTCGCCACGGATGTCGTCGCGTCTAGCGTGAGCGCGTCTGAAAGCTCGGTGAAGTTCAATGTATCTGGCGCTATATCTGCTGCCACTATGGTACCGTCTGTTATTTCGCTACTCTCTACGCTCGTGCCGATGCTAGAGTTGAGCGTAACCGTCCCACCGAGGTTTACCGCGCCGCCACCCGTAAGCCCCGTCCCAGCACTCACCGTCACGGCGGAATTGACGAGGTCGGCGTTTGCTACACTCGCGTCGACAATTTTTGTGCCATTGACGCTGTCAGTGGCAAGTTTTGCGAGGGAAACTTCACCATTCAATATTTTTATGGCCGTCACACTGTCTGTTCCAAGATCCGCCGCTGCAATAGTACCGTCGACAATCTCTGCCGAGGTGATGTCTGTGCCGAGCGTAGCGGCAATGGTTATGGTGTCGGTTGTGCCGTTGCTCGTTATGGTCACACCGCTGCCGTTGGCGAACGTAAGAGTATCAGTGGTCGTATCGGCTGCTGGGTTGCCTGCGTCAGGTGTGGCTATGGTTTGGAAGATGTTTTGCAGTTCGTTTGTGGTGCTACCGTCTACTTCGCTGGTAAGTCCCAGGTCACTGCCACATGTCCAGGCTGATGTGTTCCATTTGATTACCTCGCCGTTGCTACATGCGTTTTGACCGAGGTCGGCAAACAGTATCGTGCCGTTGGTAATCTCTCCGGTGTCTATGCTCGCACCAAAATCGTTTGCGAGATTCAGTGTTACGGTACCGCCTAAAGCTACCACGCCGCCACCGGTCAAGCCCGTACCGGCACTGACTGTCAGGCTTGAGTTTGCCAGGTCGGCATTTGCTATGGTGCCGTCGGAAATATCGCCGCCAACTATAGTACCGTCAACAATCTCTGCCGAGGTAATGTCAGCACCAAGCGTTGCTGCTACGGTGATAGTGTCTGTGGTACCGTCGCCTGTAATGGTAACTCCGCTTCCCGCAGAGAGTGTGAGCGTATCCGTACTGCTATCTGCTACAGGGCTCGTCCCAGACGCTGTTGTTATAGTCTCAAAGGAATTGATCGACCCGCCCGTTGCATCAGCCGCACAAGCCCACGCACTGCCGTTCCACTTCATAATTTGGTTTGTTGAACAGCCGTTTTGGGCAATGTTACTGAACTGGATCGTCGCGCTGGCTAGATCTGTACCGGTTACAGTCCCGTCAGTTATTTCACCCGACTCTATTGTGCTCCCAAGTTTTGTGACATTTGCAGAAAGTGCTCCGTCGGCCACCGTACCACTGCTCGAAATAGTGAGGGCATCACTGATATTCGTATCGCCCAGGGTGCCGGTATAGCTAAGGCTGCCAAGCGCAAGCGTACCGCTGCTGAGCGTGCCTGTGTTGTCGCCGTCAAATATATATGACTCTACGGTTGCTTCGCTCAGCACCGTGTCGTTATCTGCACCGCACACCCATGCCGAACCGTTGAACTTTACAATTTCGCCGCTGTTACATGAGTTGCTCGCTAGCTTTGCGAACGTCAGGGTAGCATCGTCTATCTCTGCGTTGCTGATGCTCGTGCCCAGCGTAGCAGCAATCGTTATGGTGTCGGTTGCGCCGTTGCTCGTTATGGTCACACCGCTGCCATTGGCGAGTGTCAGTGTGTCTGCGGTGCTGTCTGCTACTGGGTTGCCTGCGTCAGGTGTGGCTATGGTTTGGAAGATGTTTTGCAGTTCGTTTGTGGTGCTGCCGTCTACTTCGCTGGTAAGATAGCCGTTGTTGGCAACGAAACCGTCGACTTCAGCTTCGGTGAGTACCCTGTCGACAGCGCAAGCCCACGCACTGCCGTTCCATTTGGCAATTTCATTGTTTGAGCATGAGAGTGAAGCAAGTAAATCTGTGTTGTCCAAGTATCCACTCAGGTCAACCGTGCCAGCATTGCCAGTGATACTTAGCGTGTTTCCGGACTTGGAGATAGCCTGAGCGTCTGTGTTGTCTAGGTATGGGCTGAGATCTACGGTCGAGGCATTGCCGGAAATAGAAACGGTGTTGCCGGTGCGCGAAATGGCTTGAGCGTCGGTGTTGTCGAGGAGGCTGCCCAGGTCAGCGGTGTTGCCACTGGATATTGTCAAGATGTGCGTGCCGCCGTTCCAGCTAAGGGTTTGGGCGTCGGTGTTGTCTTTATACACACTAAGGTCCAGAGTGCCCGGGTCGCCAGAAATACTGAGAATATCACTCACGAGACTCAGGCTTTGAATTTCGTTTGATATGCTGCCATCAACTTCACTGGTGAGGTAGCCATTGTTGTTGGCGTAGGCATCTACTTGGGCTTCATTGAGCACGGTGTCGACATCTGCAGCGCAGGCCCAGGCACTGCCATTCCATTTGGCGATTTGGTTTGGCGAGCAAGATAGTCCAGCAAGGACATCCGTGTTGATACTGGCAAGGTTCACTCCCGTACCGCCCGAAATGTTGAGTGTGGTGCCAGCTAGACTAAGATTTTGGCTGTCAGTGTTGATGGGAGCGAGGTCTATGCTGTTGCCGCCTGAAATGGTCAGTGTCGTGCCGGCAAGACCTACTGTTTGAGTGTCGGTGTTGTCTAGATAGCTGCTTAGATCAACCGTGCCAGCATTGCCAGTGATACTTAGCGTGTTTCCGGACTTGGAGATAGCCTGAGCGTCTGTGTTGTCTAGGTATGGGCTGAGATCTACGGTCGAGGCATTGCCGGAAATAGAAACGGTGTTGCCGGTGCGCGAAATGGCTTGAGCGTCGGTGTTGTCGAGGAGGCTGCCCAGGTCAGCGGTGTTGCCACTGGATATTGTCAAGATGTGCGTGCCGCCGTTCCAGGTGAGCGTTTGAAGTTCATTGCTTGTACTGCCGTCAACTTCACTCGTAAGGTACCCGTTGTTTGATACCCAGGCGTCTACCTGTGCTTCATTTGTAACCGTGTCATTGTCGGCTGCGCAGGTCCACGCACTGCCGTTCCATTTGGCAATTTGACCGCTACCACACGCAAGGCTGGCTAGCACGTCAGTGTTATCGAGGTATGTGGCCAAGTTAACAGAGCCGCCATTTACCAGAGAGAGCGTGTTTCCCCCAAGTGAAAGTGCCTGTGCGTCGGTGTTATCCAGGTAAGGCGTGAGATCGACTGTACTGGCATTGCCAGATATCGACAAAATATTTCCAGCAACGGAAATTGCTTGCATGTCGGTATTGTCAAGGTAAGCCGCTAGCGAAATGCTATTTCCGTTACTAATACTCAGGCTGTTTGCTGCGAGTGAGAGGGTTTGCTGGTCGGTATCGACTGCGGCATTGGCACAAATCCACGCACTGCCATTCCACTGGGCAACCTGACCGTTGCTACAGCTAAGACTTGCCAGAACATCAGTGTTGTCTAGGTAGCCTGAAAGATCTACCGTGCCGGCATTGCCGGTGATACTGAGGGTATTACCGGTTTTGGATATGGCTTGAGCGTCGGTGTTGTCTAGCAGACTAGAGAGATTTGCCGTGTTGCCTCCCGAGACGCTCAATACGTTGGTGCCACTGTTCCAGCTAAGTGTTTGGGAATCGGTGTTATCAAGATAGCCAGCAAGGGACACCGAATTACCATTCAGAATTGAGAGGTTATTGGAAGCGAGGCTCAAAGTTTGTTGGTCGGTGTTTGTGTCGGTGTCGACATCTGCAGCGCAGGCCCAGGCACTGCCATTCCATTTGGCGATTTGGTTTGGCGAGCAAGATAGTCCAGCAAGGACATCCGTGTTGATACTGGCAAGGTTCACTCCCGTACCGCCCGAAATGTTGAGTGTGGTGCCAGCTAGACTAAGATTTTGGCTGTCAGTGTTGATGGGAGCGAGGTCTATGCTGTTGCCGCCTGAAATGGTCAGTGTCGTGCCGGCAAGACCTACTGTTTGAGTGTCGGTGTTGTCTAGATAGCTGCTTAGATCAACCGTGCCAGCATTGCCAGTGATACTTAGCGTGTTTCCGGACTTGGAGATAGCCTGAGCGTCTGTGTTGTCGAGCAGACTAGAGAGGTCGACGGTGTTGCCATTGCTGATCGTCAAAATACGCGTGCCGCCGTTCCAGGACAGGTTTTGGCTGTCGGTGCCACCCGCTGGGGTCAAACATACCCAAGCGCTACCGTCCCACTCCGGGAGTTGCCCTGCACTACAGCTAAGTCCAGCGAGAACATCTGTATTGTCAAGGTATGGCGCAAGACTTACTGAACCACCATTTACAAGCGAGAGGGCATTTCCGGCGAGCGACAGGGCCTGTGCATCGGTATTGTCCAAAAAACCTACAAGATTCACCGCACCCCCACCCGAAAGAAGTAGTTGGCTGCCTACGAGTGAAATTGCTTGGTTGTCGGTATTGTCAAGGTAAGAAGAAAGGTCTATGGAGCCCCCACCCGACAACACGAGACTGTTGCCCGATTTTGTGAGCGTCTGCAAGATGCTCGGGGCTGCTGCCGACCCGCTTAGACCGCTCAAAGTCACATTGTTGCCGTCTGAAATCGAAAGCACCCGGTTCGTTTCATCCCAGGAAAGCGTTTGCCGAGATATGCCTCCTCCAGAATATTGGAGGTAAGAACCCAGTTGACCACTAGCCTGAAGTTGCTGCAGTCCAGTGGCAACAGTTACGGCATCCTTGGTTTTAGTAGATGCGACAATAGCGCCCGAAGGGTCACCGAGACTGCGTAGGTTAGAAACCGGATTGCCAAATGAAGGAAAAAACGTAAATAGAATGAGAAAAACAATAACTGCCGTGGGCACCATGCGCGTCATCACATAGCGCCAACGTAGCGCGCCGGGAACTTGGTTTTGACTATTTACTGTCTCTGTTTTCATGCTATAGGTTGCGATCTATATGTGTTGGTTTAAGGAAACGCTGTAAAAAATTATACGCTTATGGCTATTTTTTGCAAACAAAAAACAGAGGTAGCATGTAGTAGAATTTACTTCATTTATGTAAACCCTTTTTGACGTTATGCTGGGCTTTGTTCGTACGTTAGAGTCATCGAAACTTGCGCGGTTTTATTTGGCAGTATCTGAGTAGGCGCGGCATCTGTTAGATAGCCGCTAGCTGTTGGTTCGACGCACAGAAAGTCTTTCACAGATTCACTCCACGCCGCAAAGAGCGGTAAGCCTTCACCGGCAACCGTCCATGTTTCCTTGGAAGTTTTGAGTACCGCAATCGACTCGATACTGTTAATTTTTTGCGTCGCAAATAGCTGCTCGGCTGTAAAACCATAGCTACGACCGTCAATAATCACCTCGATTTGCTCTATGGACTCTCCCGAGGAAATCGGAAAATACGGGTGAAACGCTGGGTTTATGGCAAAAGATTCAACACCAATATTGCGTACGCTCAATGTTTCACGGACACCGTTCTGAAGTAACTCGATACTGAGCTCCATGCAGCAACCCGCGTATACGGGTGGCAGACTTTCCACCTGGGATGATGGATTATCAAGGGTGAGTTTCACCTGGGATTCAGTTTGCATGTACACTTCCCATACACAATTCCGGGCAAAACCGTGTTGATTTAGACCGACCGTGTCGCCTGGCCCAAAAATGGGCGCACAAACCGGTATGCCCCCACGATTCTTGCCGTTTTGCATATTTCGGCGGGCAAAAAGCAATTCTGTTCCGTCTGTATCAGTCCAAGCCTCTATAAACGCTCCCTCAGGATTCACCATCAGACGCGAACCGTTTGGATGGCTTAGTTCAATCACGCGCGAACTATTTGGCAAATTCGATGGCACGGGTTTCGCGGATAACATTCACCTTGATCGTTCCAGGGTAATTCATGCTGGACTCTATTTTTGTGGCAATATCGCGGGCGAGTTTTATGGCACTTAGGTCATCGATTTGCTGAGGACGCACGAACACGCGGACTTCACGACCAGCGCTAATCGCATATGACTTCTCGATGCCGTTAAAGCCATTGGCAATGTTTTCGAGTTCTTTCATACGCTCAGCGAAGTTTTCGGCTGAGATATTGCGTGCGCCAGGGCGAGCGGCAGAAACGGCGTCGCACACGCGCACTATGACTGCCTCGAGACTCGTGGCTTCCATGTCATCGTGATGCTGTTCTGCGGCAAGCGCAACTTCTTCGGGCGCCCCGTATTTACGGAGCATTTCACCAGATATGTGATGGTGCTTGCCTTCCATCTTGTGAGTCAACGCCTTGCCCATGTCATGCATGAGCGTTGCATATTTAGTCACCTGCACATTGGCACCGAGTTCTTCGGCGAGCATGCCAGCCATATGCGCCATTTCAGTTGAATGTTTCAGGACATTTTGGCCATAACTTGTGCGGAACCTGAGTTCACCTAGGAGGTGTAGGAGTTCCTTTGGTATGCCAAGCACGCCAACCTCGCGAGCAGCATCTTCACCAGCACGTATAACATCTTTGTCTACTTGTTTTTGTGCTTTTTCGACAACTTCTTCTATACGGCCTGGGTGAACACGACCGTCCTTGAGCAACATTTCAAGCGCCTGACGGGCGACTTCGCGGCGAACTGGGTCGAAGCAGCTCAGCACAATATACCCCGGTGTGTCGTCAACCATGATATCGACGCCAGTGGCTTTTTGCAAAGCCTGAATATTTCGACCTTCTTTGCCGATAATCCGGCCTTTCATTTCTTCATCTTCAAGTTTCACGCTTGTCAGCGTGCGCTCTGCTGTAACTTCACTCGCCATGCGCTCCATAGCCGTTACAATAAGCAGGCTGGCCGCCTCTTCTGCATTGTCGCGAGCCTCGTTTTGCAGCTTTGCCACAAGACCGAGAAGATCATTCCGAATGTCTTTTTCGGTCATCTGCATAAGTTTTTCGGCGGCATCTGTTTTGCTTAGTTTGGCGATTTTTTCAAGCTTCTCCTGTTGCTTGACGCGGATATCGCGAATTTCGTTTTTGAGAGCCTCAACTTCATCTTCTCCGGAACGAAGCTTTTCACTGCGCTTGTCGAGTTCGTCGAGCTTTTTGTCGAGAGTTGTTTCGCGTTGGACGAGCCTATTCTCGAGATCTTTTAGCTCATTTCTACGGGTTTGTTCTTCCTTACGAGCCTCGTCCGCAACTTTCCTTGCGTCCTCTCGGGCTTCGTCAACGAGCTTATCGGCTTCTTTTTTGGCCTTGGAAAGCTCTTTTGCAGCTTTATCATCTGCCTCGGCTGATTTCTTTTTACTGAGATACGTGCTGCCACCATAGCCAAGGCCAAGCCCTGCTAACGCGAGCAATATGGTTATTGGATCCATGTTGTTCCCTTCTGCTATTAGACGAGTCGGCCGTTCAGCATCGCTTTCACTTCTCTAGCTGCTCGACAATGACCCACCAAAAGACATAAAAATTGATTGAAATGGCCCCACACAAGGTGCCTACTGTTAATAATACGCCGTTAGATAATTCAGCGTCAATTATTTCATGACTGCACGAACAACAACGCGCTGCTTTAGCGCGAATTTTTGCTACACAGGCACAATTTGGGCCAGGTGCGGAAAACTACTTCTTTTGTGGAGTTATATGCACGGGCGCGCCGTAATAAGGTAGAGCGACGCGGTCATTTTCACCCCGGATGAGCTTTTCCACCCCTGTTTGTTTCCACCTGGGATCTTGCGTAGCAACAATCGGTATTTTCAGACCTTGCGCGAGGGCATTCGCCACCGTTACACCAATACGAAGACCCGTAAAGCTTCCCGGACCCTGGAAAACAACAATACCCTGTAGGTCATTCCAATCTTTACGCTCGTTATCCAACAAATCTTTAATCTTTGTATGAATAGTTTCAGCAAGCTGGCGATGGGCCTGCCAGGTTTCGTATGCAAGCTTTTTCGCATCATCATACAGCCCGATCTCTGCCAAAGGCTTGTCAGTTCTTATGGTCAATATTGTCATTGCTTTTCTCCAATGAGATAAACGAGGCTTTCCGGGTAGTTACACGTAATATCTCGCGCATCACCCCCCGCCTGCCGTATATCTACGGTCAACCGCTCTTTAGGAAGTACGCTTTGCACAACATCACCCCACTCTACTACTACAACTACTTTGGGGTCATCAGTAAACTCTCGGAACTCATCGGCAATAATTCCCGCTTCAGCAAGCCGGTAAAAATCGAAGTGCACGATGGTAAATGTAGGCGCGTTGTATTCCCGGTTTATGGTGAAGGTCGGGCTAGCCACCGAGTCCGCACTGCCTGCACCTCTCACAAGGCCCCGCACAAAAGTGGTTTTGCCGCCACCTAGGTCACTCACGAGTTCTATTACTTCACCGCCGCGAAGGCGCGCGCCAATTTTTTCACCAAGTGTCTCAGTGTCGACGGAGCTTGTGGAATGAGTTTGCCAGATCTTTTCGGTAGACATATGTTCCATATCCTACCGCGCTGGCTGCTACCAGAGCAAGCACTGCCGGATGCACTGCTGACGATTTGGGAAGCGAGGTAGTTTGATTGGCGGCTGATAACGTGGACGCTTTAGTCGCAGTGGTTGGAGCTTTAGCGGTCTTGGTTGCAGCGCTTTTGACCTTAGCTGCTGTGGTTTTTACGGTTGTTTTCTTTATGGCCGTCGCGGGTAGTTTTATTGGTTGTGCAATCACGTTCGTTACACCTGCTGTTGGTTTCGTGGTCCAATACCAGGTGCCATTAGCTAGTGACCACGCCTGCCCGTCGGGTGCGCTATCATACGGATCTGACTGGGCAACAATGGTACCGGATTTATCAAGTAAGGTAGCCTGGCCGCTGGTATTACTCATGCTCAGACTTGTTTCGGTAACATAAAAGGCACGAAAGCTTTTCGCCGGTATGGTTGTGCCTGGGGCAAATACGTAATTATGTTTGGTCGCTAGGCCGGTTTGCAGTGTGAAGCCGCTGAGATTAAAGACTGTGTCATTTGAATTGTACAGTTCAACAAATTCGTCTGACGAATCGGTGCCTGTGCCCACAGGATTGGGTAGAAGTTCGGTAATAAGTGGCGGTGCTAAGCCAATATTTTCACCTGGGATGGCCTCGTTATCAGGGGTAGACTCAACTTCATTTATATTTTCGATGACAGCAAGCGGCTCAATCGCAGCCTGAACCCAGTTGACCGTTTCGGTTACGGTTTCGTTTGTCAGCGGCGCCAACGTAAGCGTACAGCCGGTCATATTTCCGACTCGCCACGGTTTTGTGAGCGATGGGTCATGGTACCAAAGTGCATAATTCATAGTGGCGGACTCTTTACGTAGATCAAGCGCTGCTGTCGTGGTGCCTGTTGCACTTGGCTTTGACCAGTTGACACTATCGACTGTCGTAAATGTGCTGTTCAGGCCGTCATTTACCAAGTGACGTACCACAAAGGTACCTTTGGTGTCGGCTAGTGAGACCGAGAGCTTTGTCGTCAAAACAGCATCGCATGTCGCGCCACCATCACTCGTAAGCAGCACGGCCTGACCCTTTGAGACAGCGCGTGCTGGAAGCTGCTGAGTAGGCACAACTGTCCCAGGGTTTACAACGTCACTGCTTGTGTAGCCTACCCAAAATTGACTCAAATCAGCAATATCACTGGTTGCCTCAAGTACAACAAGCTCTTCGCCCGTGATTTTAATTTGCCGGATGAGTAATGGCGAAATCGCAGTAGATACCGCCTGCACCTTAAGCGGAACGAAGCTCAAACTTAAGATCACTCCCACCCCGAAGAGATTTCTCAGGTAATTCATAGTTAGGCTCCAGTCTATGCCCCCTGAAAAACCTATTGCAAGCACAGCCGTTTTAAAATATGTTTGTTATTTACAACACTTGCCCAATTGCGTTGATTTCACCGCATACGTCTCCCCCTCCCGATCTATGTTTTTATAACAAAACCTATCCGGCCGTACTCATTTTGTTACAGTCCTAAAGCAGGATAGGCGAGTGTGGTTTTTGCAAAGCAGCAGTATAATAGAGCCATGCAAAAGCTCAGCGAAAGTTTGGTAGGGCGGCCGGTAATGAGCCTGCGCACTGGCCAATCTGTGGCAACTACCACAGCCGCTATTTTCAACCCAAATAATCTGAAGCTTGAAGGGTTTTACTGCCAGGATAAATTTACACGAAAAGAACTCATTTTGCTCTATCAAGACGTCCGTGATGTCATACCGCAAGGGATTGTCGTAAATGATCATGACGTTTTAGCCGAGCCACAAGAACTGGTACGGCTTAAAAAAGTAATGGATATAGGTTTTGAACTTATTGGCAAGCAGGTTGTAACGCTGAGTAAACAGCGGCTCGGGAAAGTTACCGACTATGCCACGGAGGTAGAGACCATGTACGTACAAAAAATTTATGTTTCTCAAGGGATTATCAAGGGCTTGACGAGAGGAAGTTTAGGGATAGACCGTTCGCAAATAAACGAAATTACCGATAAAAAAATAATCGTA
The DNA here is from genome assembly GCA_964425975.1 of uncultured Candidatus Saccharibacteria bacterium. Taxonomy (GTDB): domain Bacteria; phylum Patescibacteriota; class Saccharimonadia; order Saccharimonadales; family UBA4665; genus JAGXIT01. Next base: position 36,826 of record CAYROK010000002.1, on the reverse strand, counting down.
AACGACCTCCTGGACTCCGCCACCGTCCCATCCGGCGCCATGGCATAGACACAATTTAAGCCGTTGACGAAAAATGTGGCATCTGTCACTTCATACCCATGCCGGCAGTAACACAGACCGAAAGAGCTATCACGCTGGTGGTAAAACCGACCAGCAGTTCAACCTGGAGCTGGAGTCTAAGGCCGACGTATCTCGATTTCTCTTTTCCATCAAAACCGGAGGTCGCCTGAATGCGCGAAAACCTTGATTCTATACCAGAATGTTCTACGATAGGAGACACTTGATATCGTTGTAGTTGAAGCCTTGGCGGGCGAGATAGGCGGTGAGTTTTTGGTCGTCTTGGTAACGGGTTTGGCGACGCTTTTTTTCTATTAGAGTACGCAGTATCTGAAGTTCATCAGTTTCATCTGCCGATAGTACGTCACGAACAATATCGTCGGATATACGTTTTTGGCGTAGTTCTAGGCGCAGCTTTTTCGTGCTAGCAGCCTTGAGCAACCGCCGATTCTCCACCCAGCGCCGTGCAAATTCTACGTCGTCTACCAAACCTTGGTGCTTCAATTTTGCCAGGACGGTTTGCATAAATCCGTCATCGTAGCCTTTACAACGCCAATAGTCGCGTAATTCTCCCTCGCTCCGCATGCGTCGTGCCACGTACGCAAGTGTCAGCGCATACGCCTTGTCCGTCTGGGATTGCTTTTTTGCCTCTGTTAGCTTCACCTGGGATAGTTCTTGGTCCACCACATAACCGCTCTCCAGTAGCCCCTCTGCGCTCAAACTAAACGTATATTTGCCGTCAACAAAAACAGAGTAGCGGCCTGGCCTTTTTATTTGTGGTTTTATAGCGGTAATTTTCATGGCTTGTAGAGTATTTCGTAGACTTCCTTGAGTCCGTCGGCAATTTCGTTAGGAGAGTTCAAAACCATATCTTGCAATTCTGCTCTTGTTACCCACCGTACATCAGAAACTTCGTCGCTCTGTAGCGTAAAGCTTGTCTCGGCGGGAATAACACCTGTGTAGAGTTTGTTAAATCGCTTTAGAATTCGCCAGTCAAACTTTCCTTCCGACTGGTAGTATTTCGCTTCCTCGAGCCTTGTTACGACCCCAAGTTCTTCATACAGCTCGCGTTCGGCTGCCATTTCGTAATCCTCGCCGCTGTCAACATGCCCAGCGGCTGAACTATCCCAGCAACCCGGGTATAGCTCTTTATCAGCCTGCCTCTTTTGTATGAGTATATTGCCCGCCGGATCTTCAAGACATATACGGACTATTCTGTGCCTCAGTCCTTTTCCCTGTGCATCGTCCTTAGTAGCTTTGCCAATAACCTCGTCGTTTTCACTGACTATGTCTATGGGCTTGTCGTGCATTTAGAGCTTTCCGTCTTGGTTGAGTTTTGTGGTCAACTTAGAAAGCCAAGATTGATCGCCTGAAGCGCTCAAATGTTTTCCGCCAGGGATGGTGATGAACATACCGTCAACGCTTTCGCATAATTCGCGTGCTTCGTCATAGTCACAATAGGGATCGTCGTCACCGTGTACAAAATAGAATGCGTCTGCTTTTTTGGCAATCCTGCTTGGGTCAAATGTCTCTACAAAGAGATTATCGAACTGCCCTGGCCTATACCAATCAACGCCATGCAGCTTCTTTTCGTTCAGGAATGTACCGACCAAAATCGCTGCCCGAATCTTCGGAAACCAATTCTGACTCAGCAGATGCAAAAGCGCAGTTGAACCAGATGAGTGCCCAACAATAACATTGTTTTGAAAATCCCAACCGGAACCGCGTAGAAATTCATCGTACCGTGCAAGATTTGGTGTGTGACAGTCAGGTAGCTGCGGAAAATACACGTCGTAGTCTGCCTTTTCCAGCATTTGCTTCAACATCCCCTGCCAGGGTATCCCCGTCGGCGAGCCACTAGTCCCATGCAAAATAACCGCCTTTTTTTGCATTTGCATCCTATTCTTTCGTGGCTGCTTCGCGGACTTTGACGGCTATTTCTGTTTGAACCTTCGGGTTTTCCTGTAGGTAGGTCTTGGCGGCTTCGCGACCTTGACCGATTTTTTCACCACCGTAGGCAAACCAGGCACCGGCTTTTTCGACAATGTTATGCGTGACGGCTAGATCCAATATGTCGCCTGCAACAGATATGCCCTGGTTGTACATTATGTCAAATTCGGCTTCCCGGAACGGAGGAGCGATTTTGTTCTTTACTACCTTTACGCGCGCCCGGTTGCCGACGACACTGTCTCCTACTTTGATTTGGGATATACGGCGAATATCCATACGTACAGAGGCATAAAATTTCAGCGCGTTACCACCGGTAGTCGTTTCTGGGTTTCCGAACATGACGCCAATTTTCATACGGATTTGGTTGATGAAAATGACTGTAGTTTTGCTGCGGTTAATAACGCCGGTCAATTTACGGAGTGCTTGGCTCATCAGTCGTGCCTGCAAACCCATGTGACTGTCGCCCATGTCACCTTCAATCTCGGCGCGTGGCACTAGCGCAGCAACAGAGTCGACGACAATGAGGTCAACCGCGTTAGAACGAACGAGCGTCTCAACAATCTCAAGCGCTTGTTCGCCATTGTCCGGCTGACTAAGCAGCAAGTTTTGAACATCCACACCGATTCGCTTTGCGTAGGCAGGGTCAAGGGCATGCTCGGCGTCTATAAATGCGGCCGTACCACCCTTTTTCTGAACTTCGGAAATAGCGTGAAGCGTCAGGGTAGTTTTACCGCTCGACTCGGGGCCGTAGATCTCAACAATCCGACCTTTTGGTATGCCACCGCCAAGCGCTAGATCAAGACTGAGGCTACCCGTAGGCGTACACTCGACATCAACCTCGTGTGCCTCACCGAGTTTCATGATCGAGCCTTTGCCGAACTGCTTTTCGATAGTTTCGAGAGCCAAGCCTAGTGCTTTTGCCTTGCCCTCGCCCTCTTGCTTGGCTTCTTTTGTATTGTCCACCTTATCGCTAGTAGCTTTTGCCATTTCGTCGTCCTTTCGTCTACGGCTGCCTCGGCGGCAACCTGAACCTAAATAATGTTGTACGGAAAAGCCTACACCCACACCACTCACAACACAAGCTCAGCACCATTTTAACAGGACAGTCCTGTTAAAATGATTTTTACCTAATATCCGTTGGCTAATTCGTTTTTGAAAATGTCCATTAACTTCTTATTTTCTTCATAATCAGCGACGAAAGCTTCATATTTTTTTGGGCTATCAAAAAGCTCTAGTATGCGTTCGGGTCTCAGCCATGATACCGTGTCACGTTGCAAATAATACGGCAAGCTGGAATATTCATAGTCACGCCAATGCCGCGGGTTTAGGTGTATATAACGCGTAATATGATGCAGATATGAATCATCTGTAATCATCGACGCTTTAAAGCGTGATTCAAAGAGGGGGCCAGTACGTTTGTACTTTGTGTTGAAATATCGGCTATAGCTCGTCATGACACTTTGCATGAGGGACGTCAAAGTACCTTGTTGTCGCTGATAAAGAAGCAGATGAAAATGATTTGGCATGATGCAGAAGGCAAGTAAATCAACGCGATTATAGAAGTTTGGATAAGATATTCCATTTCTATTGCGCGCCTCATCTGGGGATAAATAGCGCTCTAAAATCCGGAGAAGATGAATAAAATCTTCTTCATCATGAAAGATTCTGTGGCGACTATTCCCACGTGCATAAACATGATAGTAACTTTCTGGGGCATCTAAACGTAAAACATTTCTCCTTGGCATTAACCTATAATACCATATAAAGTTACCAAAAAAGGACTGTCCTCTTAAAGTTGGTTTGTGGTTGTGGTTTTTGGTATACTTGTGGGTGATGCGTGTATCAGATAGTTTGGTGGAGAAGCTACTTGAGGGCACCGGTAAATTTACCGACCAACAGCTAGAAGCTCTGCGAAAACAAGAAAAAAGTGAAAAAAAGCCACTCCAGGATGTGGTTGTTTCTACGAACACGCTTACAGAAAAAGAGCTGACGCAACTGTATGCAGTTGAGATCGATGTCCCGTTTGCTGAGTTCGTAGCACGCGATCTCCCTAAGGAAATCCTAGAGCTCATACCCGAGCGAGTTGCTCGACAGCACCGTGCAGTCGCTTTTCAAACCGGTGAAGATGGCGTGGTTTTCATTGCCATGGAAGATCCAGACGATGTTCCGGCAATTAGTTTTTTACAGAAACAACTTGGAAAACCGGTACGGATACATATTGCTACTACCACGACTATTCAAAGCGCCATCGACCTCTACAGTGGCGATGCCAGTAATGTCGGTAACGAGATCGAGAAAGTCATTGCCATACAGGAAAAGGATGACGCAGATGAAGTAGTAGACAAAGCAGATGTGGCCGAAGATTCACCGATTGCTCAAACAGTCAACCTTATCATTGATTATGGTGTAAAAAATAGTGCAAGCGACATTCACATTGAGCCACGTGAGAACTATGTAGTTGTACGCTACCGAGTAGACGGCATACTGCGAGAGGTAAACAAGTTACCGCGTAAGGTTCTGGGCGCGCTTGTCTCTCGAATCAAAATTTTGGCAAACCTGAAAATAGACGAACACCGGGCGCCTCAAGATGGGCGCTTCAAAATCGTCGTTAGCAATCATGTCTACGCTCTCCGTGTTTCTACCCTGCCGATTGTTGACGGTGAAAAAGTCGTTATGCGTATACTCGACGAGTCAAGCAAGCCGGCAACGCTCGAAGAACTTGGGTACTGGGGGAATGCACTTGAAGCCGTCCAGCAAGCAATTGTACAGCCCCACGGTATGGTGCTTGTGACTGGACCGACTGGCTCTGGCAAATCAACCAGTCTTTTTAGCGTCCTTAGCATGCTCAATAGCCCAGGCGTCAACATTAGTACCGTCGAAGATCCGGTTGAATATCGCATATTCGGCGCGAACCAGACCCAGGTTAACCCACTTGCAGGCATGACGTTTAGTAGCGGTTTACGTGCACTGCTCCGTCAAGACCCAAACATAATAATGGTGGGCGAGATTCGTGATGGCGAAACTGCTGATTTGGCGGTTCAAGCAGCGCTTACCGGTCACCTCGTGTTCAGTACACTGCACACGAACAACGCCGCAACCTGTTTACCGCGACTTCTGGACATGAAGATAGAGCCTTTTCTCATTGCGAGTACTGTTCGTGTGGTAATCGGACAACGGCTTGTAAGGCGTTTGTGCAGCGATTGTCGCGAGGTTTACGAGCCTGATGTTGCCCATCTGGCAAAACTCTACAAAATATTCCAGCTCAAATCAGGTGAGTCAACCAAAAGCCTACACGAACTTGAGAAAAGCGCACTCGCAGCTGGCTTAGGTGCAACAAGTACAAGTAAATCAAATACGGCCGATCCGAGCGTTCTCGGAACTTCACCGAGTGGGATCATCCGACTATGGCGCGCTCATGAAGATGGTTGTGATTCGTGCAATCACACCGGATATCACGGAAGAATGGGGATTTACGAAGTTCTTCGTAATACAGACGATATTCAGCAATTAATTGTTAGTAATGCAACGAGCGAAAAACTTCAAAACCAAGCCCTAGAAAACGGCATGCTTACAATGCAAGTCGACGGACTCGTTAAAGCACTCCGCGGCCAAACATCAATAGAGGAAATACTGCGCGTTACGGCGGAAAAAGCGTAGACGCAGCGAATTTAAATGTCTCATAAAAAATGTAGTGATGACATACTGCTGACCCTCGTAAAATGGCTTTAGAACCTACGCCCGACAGGCTCACAACTTCACGAAAAGTCCGCGAAACCACTTTAACTAAGCGTCGGTAAACGTTACTATAAGCATATGCTGTTTACCTACAAAGCACTGCGTAAAGATAATTCGAGCGTTTCAGGAACGATTGAGGCCGCGGATCGCGACGCGGCAATGGAGGCGCTAAATCACCAAGGGTTACACCCGCTGCTTGTTTCTGCGGCCAGCTCCCGCCGGATATTCGGGCCAAAGCGCAGAGTGAAAAGCAGTGATATGGTTATTTTTACCCGTCAGCTTTCAACCATGATTTCGGCCGGGGTACCAATTGCAAAAGGCCTCTCAACACTTCAAGAAAGTGCCAACACTGCATATTTTAGAGAAGTTTTGGGCAAAATTACCAAAGACATCGAGGGGGGCACTCAGTTAGGTGACGCTTTTGCTAAGTTCCCAAATGTATTTGATGATGTATACGTCAATATGGTACGCGCGGGTGAAGAGGGCGGTATCCTGGATGACATCTTAAAGCGCCTCGCTGTTCAGGTCGAGCAAAATGCCAGCATTCGAAAAAAGATAAAAAGCGCTATGACATACCCGGTTGTAATTCTGAGTATTACCGTTGTTGCTTTTTTCGGCATAATGTTTGTCTTGATGCCGAAAATTTCAAAAATTCTGCTAGATTTGGGAGGTCCGAACGCCAAATTGCCCGTATATACCCAAGCGTTGCTTGATCTAAGTAATTTTAGTCGGAAATATGCGTTCATTATGTTGCCTGCAACAGTGGCGGTGATATGGGCAGTTCGTCGCTATATAAAAACTCCCAAGGGCAAGTATCAATATCACTCGCTGCTCCTCAAGCTCCCCATAGTAAAAACAATCGTTACGAAAGTAGCAATCGCCCGATTTTCACGAACATTTGCCTCACTCATGTCCGCCGGAGTTGGTGTGCTGGATTCTTTATCGGTAACAGGCGGAGCCATCGGGAATAAGGTTATTGAAAAAGAGCTTGCTGAAGCTGCCGTTCAAGTGAAGAACGGTAAGCAACTCTCTGAAGTAATTGGACAAAGTAAACATTTCCCAAAAATTGTCGCACAAATGCTTGCTGTCGGTGAAGAAACAGGCACCACCGACACCGTTCTCATAAAAGTTGCTGACTTTTATGAAGAAGAGGTTGCAAACGCCATTGATAGTCTAGCCTCTATAATCGAACCGGTCATGATACTATTTCTCGGTGCAGGCGTTGGTTTGATTGCCGCAAGCGTCATGGGGCCGATTGCGAGTATGAGCAATAACGTAGGCAACAACTAGCGAATATCCCAATCCTTAATCTGCGCCCCCTCTATTTTCGCTCTCCAGGTAAATATTTGCTGAGCTATAAAGTCAAGAAATACTCATAAAAGAAGTCGTAGAGGCTTGACGTTATGCTGCTTACGGTTATAATCAGATGCAGACTTACGGACTAACCCGTCAAGCATTAAAAAATTACATAAAGGAGGGTGGGCCCTGATGGTTTCAACCGTTTCACTGAAGAATAAAAAAGGTTTTACGATTGTAGAGCTTTTGATCGTAATTGTCGTCATCGGCATTTTGGCGACATTAGTTATTGTCACCTTCACCGGTATACAGCAAAAAGGTCGCAACAGTCAGCGACAAACAGATATTAACGCAATTCAAAGCCAGGTGGAAGCGTTCTTCGCGCAACACGGCTTCTATCCAACGCTTGCCGACCTGCAAGATGCAACCTTCGTTTCTACGTATCTAAAGGGTCTCCCTGCGGATGCCCTGAAAGATCCAAAGGGTCCAACAGTGAACATCACTGGAACATCTGACGCAGACCAGTACAGCTATGTCGCGTCCGGCCCAACTGGTGGTACGGTTACTTGTTCAAACACAACCGCAACGACAATTACGGCAAACGCGCCGGTTGAAAACGGTTGTGATGCCTTTGTTGCTACCGCAACACTGGAAGGTAGTACAACTCCTTACACCAAGCAGAGTAACTAACCAACTCTCTGATAAACATAAAAACAGAGCCTCACGAGAGGCTCTGTTTTTTTATCATTTCAACGTATAATAAGCATAACCATGAAAAAGCTTCTTCGCAAATCTGTCGATGATGAGCACGGTTTTAGTGCTGTTGAATTTCTGATTGCCAGTGTTGTTTTTGCAGTATTAGTCATAGGCATAACAAACGCCTATATCACCACTAGAAAATCGTACAGAATTGCTCGTCAGTTAAATGAAATGTATACCGTACTCAGTGCGTGCCCAGAAATCGATCGTGCACTTGAATTTAATTCCATTAGCAGTACGTCCAACTGTTATCCAAACAATAGCTTTGCAGTTGAGAACAAACAAGGCGGACGTATTTCCTATGCCCCCTCCCTAACCGTCACCAACACTGCTTCACTGCCTGTCAGCGACCCACTCCGTACTCTTCCCGACTCAAAGGTTCTCAATATCAGCGTTGGGTACTCACAGGAGAAGAATAGCCCACCGCTAGAATTGCGTATGCTCATTACCCGAAACGGGGTTGGGCAATTATGAGACTGTGCAAACTGAAAGGGAATGACCATGGCCTGACCATTATTGAGCTCATCGTCGTCATGACCCTAACCATGGCCTTTTCTGGAATGGTTGTGTCATTTGCACTTGACTATTGGGGTGCTTCAACGAGTTTGCAAAATGATAGTGAAACATTTACAACCCGTCAGAACCTCGGAGATATTTTACGAGATAGGTTAAACTCTGCGGCCAATCTTATCAATCAAAACAGTTTGGCAGATATCAATGCGCATGTTTCTGATCCCGCAGACCCAAGTGGCACATACTGGACACCTATCCATGCCATTCCGAGTGATGTCACACTCCCAGCCGCGGGGCAGTACGTACCAGTTTTATACTACAATGCTCCAAGTGTCACATATTCAAAAACGCAAATTATGAACGGCGTCCAGCCATACTATGATGAATTTATCCTGTTTTTGGACGGCTCGCGTAAAACACTTATGCTGAGAAATCTTGCTCATCCAGGAGCAAGCGGCAACCGTTGGCAAACAACTTGCCCGACGAACCTTGCAACTTCAACTTGTCGGGGGGATCGGATTGTTGCGAATGATGTTACTTCGGTAACGCTTCGTTATTTTTCCCGTTCCGGAAATCCAATTGACTGGACCTCTATTATTGACCCGCTAACCGGCAACTATATCGGCCCTGACTTTCCCTCGGTTGAGGTTGTCGAGTTAACGATAAATCTAGGCAGAAAGGCAATTATTAACGGTGCTCAAGACACATCTAACCAAACGATTGTGCGCGTTGCACTGAGGAACGGATAATATGCATACCCACATACGCCAAAAAGGATCTATTCTCGTCACAATTCTCGTGATTACCATGTTTCTCACCAGCGTCTTGTTCGGTCTGATGCTGCTTGCGAATTCTAACTTGTATAGAGCACGCGGGCGTATTTTGCTCCTTCAAGCTCAGTATTCTGCCGAATCGGGCGCGGATGCCGCTATAGCCACACTGAACAGCGGTAATACATCTTACGTTGGTACGGCTAGTGACGTCACTGTCCTCGACGGGAAACAGTATCGTTCAACTTACGAAATTAGTGTGGCTGCAGGCAGTGACGCAAAGGAGAAGATTATTGTCGCAACCGGTAAAGTATATAGCCCGAAATCCTCAACCAACCCAAAATATACTCGCAAAATTCGCGTTACAGCGCAGCGTACCTCAACTACAACCGCCTCTGCTATCGTCAGTCGAAATATTATTGATATTGCAAGTGGGGTGAAAAAGTTAACCGCTAGAGATATCTATGCAAACGGATACATTGTGCTAAACAAAAACACGACCGAACTCATCGGTGAAAACATAACTGTAGCAGGAAAAAACACCGGCTCCACCAACTGTTCAATCGGCGGATCAGGGAAGTTAGTAAAGCCCGCGAGTTTTACTAACCCACTTCAAACACGAACGAAGTTAACCCTAGCTTTTAATAATTGCGTCAGCCCGCCCGGTAATGCTTCGAATACCGAGTTCGACGTACAGGTAAACAATACAAATATCTCAACCATACAGTCGACGTATATTCCCTGGAGTCAATACATGGATAGCTCATACCAGAATTCTCCGAGCGGCTGCAGCGACTGGACAACCGGTGCATCACCAAGAAGCATTCCAAGCACCGGAAACGCGAAAAAAACCCATTACCCCGACTCCGGAACAAATGTCAGCACCAGCTGTGGCACAAGCGGCAACCTCGCACTTGGATCAAACACGTACACCATCAGAGATCACGTTCACGTCAGGGCAAATTTATGTGGTGCAGCTGCCTGTCAGCCAACATTCGATAACCCCGACTCTACCATAAAGTTTGTCTTTGTTGAGGGTACTATCAATTTTGACTCGGTGAAAACAACCAGCACGAGCGGGCCACTCGTATTCATAACCTATGGGGCTGACCCTGCATCAAAAACCAGTGTTTGTCCATACGGCGGCTCTCTCTATCTCGGTCAGGCTGGAAGCAGCGACACAGACGCACCCAAAATTTTCTTCATGGCAATGAATGGCCTATGTATTGATAAAACGAAATTTGATAGTTCACCGGCACTCGGCGGTATAAGCGGGAAAAATATTTACGTCGCTTCCAACCCAAGTACGCCCCGAGATTTAGCGCTTGATCCAACATTTCCGGTTGACCAAATTCCAGTAGACCTTTCCTGGAGACAGTCAGCATACGAACGGCTATAGAGTATGCTATGATATATAGTGAGAAAAACTTATGCTTTAAAGAGTGGGCAGCATGAAAAAAACACACCCTATTCCTTACCTATTCGAGAACAAGCCGCTTTTTGGTATGGATATCGGACATAACAATGTTCGTGTTATGCAGTTACAGCCGGGTAAGCACAAACCGAGGGTAATAGGTTATGGCGAAATTAACTTCGATGCAACCTATCTTGAGGATGGTGTCATCGTAAGAGTAGAAGAATTGGCCAGCGCTATCCAGAAACTGTTTAAGCATAGTCTCGTTGGCGACATCACCACGAGGCGGGTTGCTATGAGCGTACCTATTTCAAAAGCCTTTACCCGCTCTGTTGAGCTTCCCAAACTGAGCGATAAAGAAATTATTGTAGCCGTGCAAACAGAAGTCGAACAATACATCCCCGCCGCGGCCGAAAGTCTGTATATCGATTATTCTACTGTCCAAACGGGTAAAGATCACTGGACAACCTTTATTGTCGCTATGCCTCGAAAAATCGTGGAATCATATATGTTACTTGCTCGCGTACTCGGGCTGGAGCCAGTTATCATACAAACATCAAGCGGTGCCGGTGCAAATTTGTTTTCGTACGATGCCCAGGGCGACTTACCGAGTGTTCTCGTCGACTTTGGTAGCGAAAGCGCAGACATAACTGTCTATGACCGAAACCCTATCGTAAGCGGTACGGTACCATGTGGCGGTGAAAACATAACACAACTTATTGCGAAAGCCCTGGAGGTTAACGAACGAGAAGCAAATATTATCAAGACGAAATATGGTCTGAGCTATAGCAAAAAACAAAAGCAAATAACGGAAAGTCTGTCTGGCAATCTGAATACGCTTGTCAAAGAAATCCAACGAAGCATTCGTTACTACGAAGAACGTTCGAAAAGTAAGACAAGTATTGCACAGGTTGTCATAATGGGCGGAGGTGCAAACATGCCAGGTCTTGCAGACCACCTCACCAGCACACTGCGCATACCGACTAGAGCTTTCGACCCTACCAACTTTATTGAGTTCGGGCGCCTGCAACCCTTTAACGTCAGTGAGCGAATGTCGTACGTTTCTGCGGCGGGTTTGAGTATATTTCGCCCAGAGGAGGCTTTCTAATGATAAATCTGTTGCCTCCAGCTATCAAACAGGCGTACCGCTACGGCCGTATCAATCGACACCTGGTAAGGTGGTTGACGGCTTTAGCCCTTGGCATAGGTGGTGTAGGCATAATTGGTACAGTTGGTTTTCTGTATCTCAATCAAACTACCCGAGATCAAAGTAAACAGCTGGAAACAACTAAAGCACAGCTTGCGGCACAAAACTTGAGTAAGGTACAAAATGACGTAAAGGAAATATCAAGCAACCTCAACCTCGTTGTTGATGTGCTCTCTAAGCAAGTCCTGTTTTCGGAACTACTAACACAGATTACGACCCTTCTGCCTGGAGACACAAACCTGAGCGGACTTTCAATTTCACAGGCTCAGGGAGCTTTAGACATAACTGCTGCAACCAAGACATATGCCGCAGCTACACAGATACAGGTAAATTTAACCGACCCAAAGAATGGTGTTTTTAGTAAGGCCGACATAATCAGTATAAATTGTTCCGGAGCCTCGGCTTACCCTTGCACCGCCGTTATCCGAGCACTTTTTGCCACGAACACTTCATACATGCTTATCAATAACACGGGAGGCTCACGTGGACAATAAAAAGCTCAGCCTGCTTCTTAGCGCCGGAACTGGCTTGCTTGTTATAGGTCTTTTTGCGTCAGTATGGTACGTAAACCATGTTTTGACGGAAAAGGCTTCGGAGCTCAGTATGCTCAAGGCGCAAAGCCAAGTCGCAGACGAACTTCAGATATCGCTCAAGAAAAACAAGGCCGATATTGTACGATACTCCGAGCTAAATGCAATTGCCAAAGCCGTTGTTCCGCAGGATAAAAATCAAGCCCAAACGGTAAGTGAAATAGTAAAAATTGCGAACGATAGCGGCATACCGAAACTTACTTCCATAACGTTTCCTGCGTCTACTTTAGGCGGAGCAGGTGCAGGAGCAAAAACGCTAAACAGTTTAACCCAAGTAACACCTGTACGTGGTATTCCTGGTGTATTTTTGCTTCCTATTACGATAACTCAGGATTCAAACAACACAATTCGATACACTCAACTCATAACATTTCTCCAAAAACTTGAAAACAATCGTCGTACTGCACAGGTTAGCTCCATCAACATCACGCCCGACAGCAAAAACCCGAATAACATTTCCTTTACCCTAATCGTTAACGAGTATATAAAACCATGAGTACTTCACTAGACACAGCGCAACTGAACAAACAGCTTCATGCAGCAGTTGTCGCTTTGCAAAAGCATGTAACTATCTTGTTTTTTCTGATCTTAACGGGACTGTATGCTTTCTTAGTGTGGCGGATAAATGTTCTCAGTGGCGCCCCACCCAGTCAGGCAGACATTACTTCGGCAACCCAAAAAGTACCAAAACCCAAAATATCGGAAGAAGTGGTTCAAACCCTACAAGGATTTGAAGACAATAGTGTGCGCGTTCAAGCAATCTTCAACGAAGCTCGTCAGAACCCGTTCCAAGAGTAAACCACTTGAAATCGACTTATACAAAATCGCACTACTTTAAGGCTCGTCCAGGAGTGATTCAGAGGTTCCTTTGTCTGGAGACATTGCCCTTACTCCATTGACCACAGAAAAAGGGGCTTATGGGTATTCCTAGTGAGGCTTGGGAGGCGTTAACCCCCGCACCCCAGCTGAACATTAATAGCCCCAGATTCATGCAACCCCTAATCAATATACTCAGCCGACTAACAGAGGTTGCGTCAGCAACCTCTGTTCTGTTTTGGTATAGTGAATGGCGGGTTTCTTCGGCTGAAGCTGGTAGGCGATGAGTCCCGAGAGCAGATTGACCATGAAGTTTGTCGGGCTTCGATGCCTGCCGTGTTCGATCTGTTGGGTGTTTTTCAGTTGGTCATTGATGGTTTCGATGATACTTCTTTTTCTGAGCATGAGCTTATCCCAGAGACTCATGAGGTGGTTCTTCATGTTTCTTCGGATGCCGGTGATGAGGATTATACCTTTTTGTAGTAATGACAGAAACAACTCATGGGATATGTACCCTTTGTCAGCGTAGAGCTTACCCGTGAGCTTTTCGGTCAGTTTCAGCATGAGCTCCTGATTGTTGTCAGCGACATTGCCCGGTGAGAGTAGGAAGGATGTAATCTCACCTCGTTCGTTCACGGTGAGGTGAAGCTTTAGTCCGAGGAACCAACCCATGCTGCTTTTACCTCTTGCGGCAATTCCTTTGAACACTCGGCGCTTCCAGATACGCTTGTTGTCGCAGACATCGAGTGTTGTACTGTCCACGAAGTTAACCAATGACGCAGGCGCAAGCAGAGCCATCATAAGGGCAAGGAGTGGCAGTACACAGTCCCGCATTAAACGTAAGAACCGAGGATAGCTCACCAGATTCGGGAATGAATCCCTCATCTGAACGCTGACATGCTCAAGATAGTGCTTCTTGAACGTACGGTGATTACTGGCATGAAACCATATGCAGATGGTCATTACCTCGGACAGGGTCATGGTTCCGGGCTTAACGCGAACCCTTTCGCCAGAACTAATCTGTTTTGCTCTCCACTCAGGCTCAAATTGTTTATAGAACTCATCAACGATCTAGAATAAAGCTACCAGTTCCATATTAGTGTCTCCTTTTTGTTTGTTTTGTTGGTAACACAAACAAAGCATACCAGGGCTACCGCCCTGGTATCTACTCAAACGAAGAGGGGACGCTTATGTGAAGCTGGGGGGTAAAAAACACAGTCGAGAGCATGCGGCAACCAGCAAGCGACAGCGAAGTCATTTTTTTGGGGAGGACTATGTTGGTGTGTTTTTATTTGCCTCTGTAGCGGCAGCGATTTCTTGTTTTTCTTGTGCTCGCGCCTGGTACTGCTGAAAATCTAAGAATTTTTGGTATTCCGTTGCATCCACTGTCACGCCATGCTGCCCGTTACCATTTTTTCGAATAGACGTTGGCAGCCGACCACTTTCCAGCGCAGCGATAAAATTTTCATGAGCTTCGATGAGAACCTTAGCAGCAGCGTCTGGGCTCGGAACTGCTGTAAATGCATAGTTCGCCTGTTCTCCGGGAGTTTCAATAATGATCGAGCCAAACCCAAATATCGACCCAAAAAAATCTTTCCTCACCGACACGTCTGCTACATGCTGGAGACTAAGTTGAGAGACTTTACTGCCAAACAAACTAGGCTGAAGTACCTGTAGAACTGCTTCATCGGTTACAACAAGTTGTTCTTGCGCTTTCAGCCAAGCAGGAATGACCGTTCCGAGGCCCACAATAACACTCATAAGAATTGCACTCGCCAAGATAATCGGAGCGTATGAAACACGCGTGCCGGTATTATCGAGCGGACTGGTAAAAAGCAGCGCGGCGGCCATTATGGCAAGAACTGCAAAAAAACCGATAAGCCAAATACCAACGTAAACAAACCAGTGGTGACGAAACACGCCAAGTATTTCTTCGTCCTCACCGATGGGCAAACGAGCGTGCAGTCTTTTGTTTAGTTTTTGATCAATATCCATGTGAATTATTATACCAGCTTCGTCTGGGATGAGCTTTTCCCCTCTGTGGGCTTTACTTTGAGATGAGTGTACGCTTTATTTGTTACCTTGCGGCCACGCGGTGTGCGCTCCAGTAAACCAATCTGCAGAAGATACGGTTCTATGAAATCTTCTATGGTACTGCGCTCTTCTGCTGTCATAGCCGCGATGGTTTCCACGCCAACCGGCCCACCTGCATAATTTTCGATTATGGCAGCCAGTATCATGCGATCCGCTGGGTCAAGTCCGAGCTCGTCTATTTCAAGTAGTTCTAGTGCTTTGGTGCTGATTTCGGTGTCGACAATTCCGTCGCCGTTCACGTCAGCATAGTCCCGTACGCGCTTCAGGAGTCGGTTGGCGATACGCGGTGTTAGGCGACTTCGTTCGGCCAGACGTAGAGCGGCTGCTTTGTCTATCTTCACCCCGAGAATACTTGCCGCCCTTGTTATAATGGCTTGAATTTCACTTGGAGCATAAAATTCGAGCCGGTGAATATGTCCAAAACGATCACGTAATGGAGCCGCAAGCGCACCTGTGCGCGTTGTAGCTCCAATAAGCGTAAAGTGCGGGAGATCTAGTCTGAGGCTACGAGCGGATGGACCCTTTCCAAGCATGATGTCGAGCTTGAAATCTTCCATCGCGCTGTAGAGAACTTCTTCAACCGTACGATGTAGTCGATGAATTTCATCTATAAAAAGGATGTCGCCGTCCTGTAGGTTTGTAAGCAGGCTTGCAAGGTCGCCCGCACGTTCTATCGCTGGCCCAGAGGTAATGCGTATTTGCGCGCCCATTTCGTTTGCGATCACACTTGCCATAGTGGTTTTGCCGAGCCCGGGTGGCCCGTAAAGAAGTACGTGATCAAGTGATTCACCGCGCTTCTTTGCTGCAGTAATCGCGAGCTGGATATTTTTCTTGAGCCGCTCTTGCCCGATGTAGTTAGAAAAGTCATGGGGCCGAATCCGCAGCTCAAATTCTGCCTCTTCAGCGTCGGGCTTCCCTACTCCATCATCACCTGCCTGTGGCTGAATAATCCTCTCTATCGCCATATGTATTAGTGTAGCAGTTCGCTCTATTCTCGCCTAACAGCGGTTCTCGGTGTTAATCGCCATAGCTTATAGACAACATAGCCGACTGCGACACCCCAGATCAGAAAGTATGCGTCCCAAAAAAAGACATGCCATTTAAGCGCATAGAGATTATCTCCGACCGGTGTTTCACCAATTATACCCATGAGCACCAAGCTGCCCACGAACACGTTGAGTCCGCCCCACAACATGAGTAATAACGCAGCACCAGCATTCAAAAGAAGGATGAGCCGCCCCGCTCTACGCGAAAGCCAGTAATGCATCCCGCTTGCAAACAGCTTCAGGGCTACCGTGGCCACTCCAAGTGCTAAACCTGCACTGCTGCGCTCTTTGGCTAGTTTTTCTATCCCACCACCGACCGTGCGTAACCCGATTGTACCGCCGAGTGTCCAATACAAAGTGATTAAGGCCGAAACGACTGCCAATGTGACCGTAAACCATATCATAATCACAAAACGTGAGTTAGCTTTCATAGTATGTATGTCTGATCCCAACATACATGGAGATTTTGATCGAGAAGGGCGAGTCGTTTCATATCTTCGTCATCAAGCTCAAAATCGAAAATGTCGATATTTTGCTGGACTCGTTCTAGTGTAACAGATTTCGGCCGTGTCGATATGAGTAATGCCTTGCTCAATCGCATTCTGTATTGCGTGTATTTCTTTTGCGTCCTGTGATGTGTCCGATTCCCACCGTCCACCCATTTACCACGTCCCCAGCCCATACACAGGAAGTGAAAGGCCGTTTTTTAATGTTTTAACAGGTATATACATGTCAGCCTTTCAGTGCTAGTTTTATCCGTTCTTCGGTAGATAGCGCAGAGTCAATCTTCTGCAAGGCCATGGCAGCATCCTGTGGAGAGTAACCAAGTGACACAAGTGCCTCGACAGCTTCGTCTTGGGTGTTTATGCCTGGACGGGTCACGACATCTTCTGCAGTTGTGCCGGGCGCGAGGCCTACTTTATCACGCAGCTCCACGACAATCTGTTCGGCGGCACGTTTTCCAACACCTTTAGCGCTCTGCAGCAGCTTTACGTCACCCGCAGCGATTGCACCGCGCACTTGAGCCGCGTTTCCAATATCTAGAACTGCCATGGCAACTTTCGGTCCCACGTTTTTTACACCGAGCAGTTGCTCGAACAGCGCCTGAGTATCTTGGAGTAAAAACCCGAATAGGTCATAGCCCTGCTCGCGTATGTGCTCATGCACATAGAACTTTGCTTCTTTACCATCTGCCGCTCGGCCAAAGTCCTCGCTTGTCACACTCAAGCCGTAGCCAACCCCGCCTACGTCCAAAATAATTCCCTGAGTCGTTTTTTCCACCAAACCCCGTAAACTTGCAATCATTCTCCTATTATCCCACACTTCTCCTGCGTCAAGGACGGACCCTGACGCAAACAAAAAACGAACTTATCATCATAAAACCGCTGCTGCTTGCGTCAGGGTCCGTCCTTGACGCATACTACGGGTATGCCTGGTAAAAATATTGTGAAGCAATACGTGAGCGACAGCTACTACCATATATACACAAGAGGTGTGAACAAAAATATTACTTTCGACGGAGAGAATGACTTTAATGTATTCATTGGATTGTTAAAGCGATATCTTTCACGCTCGGCGACCAAAAGTCCGTCACGCCATTTGTATCCGACCTTCAATGGAAGACTTGAGCTTCTAGCATACGCGCTGATGCCGAATCATATTCATCTTTTCATATATCAGCATGACGAGTACGCAATTCGCGATTTTATGCGTGCACTTCTGACAAGTTATTGCATGCAGTACAACAAAGTTCACAAGCGCGTCGGCCCCCTTTTTCAAAGTAGGTACCGTGCTGTCCGCATCAGTGACGATGCCTATCTACAACATATCTCACGATATATCCATCTAAACCCTCACGATTGGCGTACAAGCGACAAGACGAGCCTTGACTATTATCTCGGAAATCGGCAAGCTGACTGGATACATCCGGAGCACATACTTGAACTCTTTCCCAGTCCGCAAAAATATCTCGTTTTCCTCGAGGACTACGAAGATGTAAAAAAAATGTATGATGAAATCAAATGGGATCTTGCAACCATAGATGATCGGGTTGTGCCTGAACAAACAGCATACGAGCGCTCGTTGCGTCAAGGACGAACCCTGACGCAGTAGACGCCCGTGCGTCAGGGTCCGTCCTTGACGCAAGATTGGTTATTGTTTTCGGGACTGAGCGTGAGTAAGGGCGGCGGCGAGGGCATCGGCACAGTCATCGGGCTTTGGGACTTCCGCGAGACCCAGGTGAATACGCACCATTTCCTGGATTTGCTTTTTATCTGCTCTGCCGTAGCCGGTGATAGCCATTTTGATCTGTAGCGGCGTGTATTCGGAAATTGCAAGGCCATTTTGGCTGCCGCACAACAGCACGACCCCCCTTGCCTGCGCCACGGTCATTGCGGTTGTAACATTGCGTGCAAAAAAAAGCTTTTCTACCGCCATCTGAGTCGGTTTTGTTTGGATAATTATGTCACTCAGTTCGTCGTAGATTGTCTGCAAACGGACTACATCATCCTCATGCGCCGGTGTGCGTATTACGCCAGCATCAACCAGCTTTGCATTGCCTTTCACGACATCTATAACCCCAAAACCTAGTATGCCGGTACCGGGGTCAATCCCGAGTATTCGCATGAGTCTGTTTCACCTGGGATTCGTTTTTCCCCTCTGTTATCTTCACCTCATTTGATTTTTTCTTTGGGCGATAGAAAATAGTTACCGGCGCCAATAATGCGGCTACGAGTCCTGTCCAGAATATGATGTTAACCGCTGTATAAAACCAGCTGAATTTCTGAATATCATATGTTGCGCTTTCGTAATCGCCGGATTGATACTCCACAAGCTCCTTTTCCGCAACAGTTGCCGGGAAGCCGTACCATTTACGTACGAAAGTTGCGTTTTCGTACGTAGCAGTTTGGTTGTTCGCTCCACCGTAGTAGAAGCCTTTCGGAATATCAACAGCTCGCTGCCGCACGGGAACGAACGCCAACATCACAGATACTGCGGCAACCAAAAACATAAAGCCTATGAATATCTTCGTAGCACGGCGCAATTCTTTCATAAATGCATAGTACCACGTATATAGTTTCGCTCACAGTGATACGAACCACATCCTATCGGCCAAGGCACAATATTTCTAGCATCCGGTCATGCACGAGCTGGTTTGCTGAAAGTAAACACCCCTGAGCAAACTCATCATACCGACGCTGTTTTCCAAAAACATCGCTCACAATACCGCCCGCTTCTCTAACAAGCAGTGCCACCGCTGCACTATCCCAGGGTGACCCGTACAGGAGAAAGCTCGTTGCAAAATTGCCTCGAGCAACCTGCCGAGCACCGTATACTGCCGAAAGGAAATTGAGTCCTTTGGTTTCATTTCGCTGCAAAGCAGTAACGATAGGGCCCATGTCCAGGTCTGGACCTTTGCCCGAACTCCACAGCCCACTCCCCTGTGAAATGTATTCTCCATGCAGTGACTTGACGTCTGAAGTCTGTAGTTTCCCTTTTTTGCCCTCCAAAAAACTTCCTTGACCAAGCACTGCATACATCAACTCATCTAGAAACGGATCGAGCGTGACCGAAACGACTGGTTGGCCGTCACTCCTCGCAACGAGTGCTAGAGAAAACGTACTGACCGGGATACCGCAGCTATAAGGAATTGTTCCGTCTATAGGGTCCACAACCCATATCCAGGATCTGTTGGGAAAATAGCTCTCTTCTTCTCCAAGGACACCATGCCCTGGGAAGTCGCGCTTTACTCGTTCGATAACCAGTGCATTTATCGTGGAGTCGGCAACGGTCAGCGGCGTCAAATCGTCTTTTCTCACAGTGTTGAGTTGATCGGAACGAAAATATTTACGCATGACTGCACCCGCTTCAAGTGCAACTGCTTTTGCAAACTCCAGTTCTGGTTCGTAGGCCATACTAACCAATAAGGCTTTCGTCGATGTCGAAGTTCACGTGCGTGTCGGTTACATCGTCGCAGTCATCGAGGGCGTCCATGAGACGCATGATCTTGCCAGCGGTTTCGCGATCGGCCACTTCCACGGTGTTCGCCGGAACGTACGTCAAACCGGCTTCGGTAATCTCGAACCCGCGTGCCTTTAGGCCATCACGCACCCGTGCAAGATCAGTGTCAGCTGTATACACTTCGCTAACCTCACCGTCCTCCTGTACATCTTCTGCGCCTGCGTCGAGCGCCTCGAGCATAAACTCGTCGCCTTTGGACTTCACTACTATCAGACCCTTCCGTGCGAACTGAAACGCAACGGCACCCTTCTCTGCTATGTTTCCGCCGTGTTTACTAAACGCCAAGCGCACTTCGGGGTACGTACGATTGATATTGTCGGTTGCAACTTCCACAAGTATCGCCACACCACCCGGCCCATAACCTTCGTACATGACTTCTTGTAGCTCGGCAGCACCTTTGTCTTTTATTCGGTCTATCGCTCGCTGAATGTTCGCATGTGGCATGTTTGATGCCTTAGCTTTGTCAATAGCGAGTCGTAACGCAAAATTTGTTTCAGGATCCACTCCAGCCCGCGCAGCAATTGCAATGGCATTACCGAGCTTCGTAAAAACCGCGCCGCGGGCAGCATCTTTCGCACCTTTTTCACGTTTGATCGTTGACCATTTGCTATGACCCGACATACAAAAGCTCCGTTTCTATCTGTTATCGTACCATATTTTGCCAAAAAACTCTATTTGCTCTCACGCGCAGGCTCCATACTATCAAACTCATCACCACGCTCGGAGCGAAAAAGTCTGGCGGTGGCTACGTAATATGTGAATCTTTCATAATCTATCATGCCTTTTTTCTTCAGTTTATGAAGTTCTACCGCTGCTGTTTCACGCGTAATCCCGACCATTTCGGCAATATCTTGGTGACTCAAACGTAGACAAATTTTACATCTACCATCAGGTTGTTTTTCGCCAAATCGAGTAACTAAATACTGCAGGATGTAGGCTAGTTTATCCTGAGCGTACGAATGTTCGAGCGCATAGACATGCATGGTTGCCGCAATGTAGTGAGCGAGGTAGTTTTCTAAAATCTGATCCTTCAGCTCCGCGTTACTAGATAGTGTTTGTTCATAGTCAGCTTTATCAACCGCCCAAACTGTACACTCTGTTGCCGCTTCAAAATAGTAAATACAAATGGGTGATTTGCCAAATACCCAGGACATCGGGAAAATGTCTCCAGCGGTCAGAAGCGTGACCGTTCGCTGATCTCCATCAGCAGTGATTCCATATACCTTAATAATGCCGCTACGAAGTAGCATGACATTGCTTGGAACTTCACCCTGAAACAAGATGGTGCTTTTTTTGGAAAAATGACGTACAACTGCAACCGGCTCAAGCAAACTAAGCTTACCGAACTTCTTTCGCTCATCCATAGCAACAGTATGCCATTATGAACGCGTTCCGTCTACCGTGAGGTACCACGATTTTCGTTTTTTATAGAGACCGTATACCGCAAGCAGAACGAGGCTATAGCAAAGTGTTATATCAAAAATGCTAAGGTAGACATTTGTTTTAAACACGTGTGGCACTCGCGAAAGAAGTGCTGTCATGTCAAGCATATACGTTAAAACAAGTTGTGCCGGCCAGGCAAACCAACCAGCCAAAAGCGGCACAAGCATACCAGCCGCCGCCGCAACGGCGCTTAAAAGCATGGCAACGGGTATGAAAAATGCAACGAGTACATTTGCGAGCAAACCTATGAGGGAAACCTGGCCAAATATAAACATAATGAGCGGTATGGTCATAAGTTCGGCGCAAAATGTTTCAATGGCAATAAGTGCGAGCGTGGGAGCAGCCTTTTTCGAGAACAGTTTGGTGGTTAGTTTTGGCGCAATCACCAATATACCGAAGAAGGCGAGGATAGATAGCCACCAACCTATGTCGCTCCAGAAGTAAATGGGTGTAGCGTAGGTGGTAAGGGCGGCGGCTAGCAGTATCAGTACCATTGGCCGCACTGGTCGCCCGTAGTACCACGCAGCCAATCCTAAACCGCTCACGACAGCTGCTCGAACTATACTGGCACTAGCCCCCGTTATCAACAGAAAGAACGATATAAGACCGGCAGCAAATAGCATCATGAAAAATTTGGAACGCTTTTCAAACAGTCGTTTAGCGGCGTTAAGCAAGATGGTCAGGTTATAGCCACTCACGGCAATGATATGCGTGAGGCCAACCATCAAAAACGCCTGGCTGATGTCATAAGGTAAGGTGTTACGCTGACCGATAACTAACCCGAGACCAAATGACGCTGCCGGTTCCGGCAAAGCCGTTTGCATGCCAGCAACGAAGCTGCGGCGAAAACCATCTACCCATGTTTGCTCGCTCCCTATTTTTTTAAACTGTGCGTAGCCAATTGTCGCCTGCTTTCCGCCGCGCGTGGGATACAACTTTCCGGTTATCTCGACTATATCGCCGCGGTAAATCGCCAACTCCCCGAAGCCACTGACTTTTATCGTGCCGGGCACTTCCACTTTTTGGGGTGTCAGAAACCGCACACGCTTGACTTCAAAACTAAGCTGTCCTTTGGTGCCATATACTGCGTCAAGACAAACTTTTGCCTGCAAAGTAACCTTCTGCCGCGCAAAATTCTGGTACGGCTGAAGGGCTTGCATGTACCCGGCCCCGCGCCAGATGCCAAGGCTCAGACCAAACAGTAAAATCAAAATGAAGTGAAAAATCGGCTTTTTCACCGCTGTTAATGCTACTAAACCAAGTAAAATAACGAACCAACCCGGTAAGATCACGTGCAGTCTGGCGACTAAAAGCCCTATGAGAAAAAACGCGCACAGCGTCAAAACCTTATTCGTTCGCTTTACGACAAAAAGGCGGCCACCGAGAAAATGAGGCCGCGTTTCCGACCAGATCATAAACACATGTTACCAGCATGTACGCCTCAAACCATGAGCTGTTATTCGAACAGGCGGGTGTTGAGTTCGTAGCGCATGTGGGCAAAGATTTTGAAAAGTTTAAGCAGTCTCAGCAAGCGTATCCCTCGCAAAATTTCAAAACTCGTCGTAGGCACCGGCACCGCCGCAATTAGATAAAACCAATTATGTCGAACATATTTTGCGCGGTTACGAGCAAAGTACCATTCAAACATAAACTCTGAAAGAAAAACTATACCTACGAGGACATCAAACAGTTCAACCATCATTAGCTGCTCGTGGCTGAGTTGTCCGAAGTGCTCTAGCCCCAAGAAACCAAAACTCACACCAACGAGTGTATACATTACAGCTTCTTTTACGAGCAAAAACTTTTGCAGCTTTTTCTTTTGCGTCTTTGTATGCATGCTGCTTATGAGTATAGAGAAATATATAACCTATACAAGCTAGGCTACACATTAAGCAAACTATGTGACAAAGCTTGTACTTATTTTTCGTCAAAAATACTGTCGCTTATTGTAAAGCCGCTATGTCCGTCCCACATCATACACACGGTAAATCTGTTTTCGGGCTGCGCTCAGTCCTTCATTACAGAAACCTGGAACTGGGACTTTTGTAGTGTAGGTCGACTGAGAAACTACTTTATATTCTTTGGTCGATGAGCTGATACGCTGGGAACATTTGCTCGGTACCAAATTTAGGCAGCATACGTTTACCAATTGCGGTAAAAATGAGCTACATCCCTTCCTGCTTTTATGTATACTGTAATAAGGATTGGGTGGGTATTACAATCCAGATTTAACGACTAACGGATTGTACGTTATGCGTCGTTCAACCTCGACAGGTGCGATGCCCATGACTTGTTTATCAAAAAGCTGTGCGAAATAGTCAACGGCTGTTTTAAGGGTTTTGCCAGTAGCATAATCTTCATCAAATACTACAACTTGACGATCCTCGGCTGCACGTCGTAATGCATCTTTCCTCGATTCGGGGTATGGATGCATATTTGGCTCTTTGTCCATGCTCTTATATCGCGAGTATCTTACGAACGACAGTTCGTGGTTGCCTCCTTTTAATTGCAGAACTGTACGAGCAGTACTTATTATCCCGCCATTAGCAAGACCTATGACGAATATGCCTTCGTCAGTCTGGATTTCCGTTTCAATAATACCTGCTGTTTCGACGGCATTATTCTTTCTTGTCGCTAATACTGAGGCTGAGTCTAGAGTGGCATTAGAAAGGGTGCCCCGCAATCTAGACCTAGGTGTCTCGTCCCAACTCCGAGAGCCGATAAAAAGGTCTTTTGGAACTTTATTAGCTTTACCCATGCATACATCGAGCAACACTTTGCTTGCTTCAGGTATAAATGAATACTCTGATTCGCCAACCGCTAAACGTACGATACCAGCAGCTGCAACTTGCTGAATTTCTTCAGGCGTTGCATTAGCGCCAGACAATGTATTAACGTAGTCAGTCGTTGCTCCTGGGGCAAGCATGGCCTCAACCAGCTGACCTGCATTAGAATCGTTGTAGTGATAGGTAGGACCTGATTCAAAACGGTGAGAACCAAGAGAAACTGTAATCATATTGGTATTCTAGCAAGTATATCTTATGGTATGCAAGCATACGTGTTGGCCTGGAAGTAACTGGTGGTAGCAGGCCAAGACTACAATGCATATACGAGCAAATACTTTTCTCCTAGGGAATACGGCTTTCATAAGATGGAAAAGCTTATATACCAGAAACTATTGCCAAGGGTACGGCTAAAACAAAACGCACCAGAAGAGGCTATTTTTACTAGACTGGGGGCCGAGTGGGACTGGCCCACCTCTCTCGGGCCCGCAACTTCACGGCGGCAAGTACAACTTGCCCCGGAAGATTGCCTTGCGAAGCGCCACAGGCGCTTCTCTCTCACGACACTCGATCTCCTGCCAATCGCCGAAGTCTCAGTTGACCTCAACATACAAAAAGTCCCATATGGAATGGGACTTTTTGTATGGAGGTCGACCAAGGGACTAATTTATATACTTTGGTCGACGAACTCTTACGTTGGAGAGAGCTACTAGATAACAGTTTCAAGCAACATCAGCTTAACAGCTGACGCACCAAAGAACTATATTCCCTTTAGCAGTTATACCTATATATAGAGTCTAGTGGGGCAGATGAAAGAAACTAACAAGAGCAGCATGGTGAGCCGCCCAAATCGTCGTGAGGTCTGCGCCTGTACCAATAATTTTTGGGACTCGACTTAGCATTTGCTTTATGAGTTTTTCTGCTGCTGTTCGGGTAATGTAGCTTGACTGGATAAGTAGGAGAGGATCTCAAGTAATTCTTCTTTCTTAGCTTCTTGCAAGTCTGCGTTAGTGGCAAATGCCTCAGTAAGCTCCTTAATAGCTGCCGTAAAATCAGTAGAGTCTTGATTTTGAATGTTATTCATCGAGACTTCGATTTTAGCTACTTCGGCTGTATTCACTGCGCCAATAACGCTTCTGTCGATCCTAAACTGATTATTCGTAACATTGCCGCGATGTACGACTGTCGGGGGCGGTTGCGGTATTGCTATGCGTGGTCCAGAGGACGGAGCGCCCCTTGTATACTCGATTTGCTCATGCAAAAAATTTATCATAGCTACGTGTTGAGCTTGTTGGTTCTGAATCATACCGCTCAGCATGGCAGCGTGTTCAACACACATATTTTGACCGCCCATGCTTACTACGGCAGGTCTAGAGCACTGGCTACATCTTGGATTCATAGCAACAGTTTAGCCCAAAGCTAAGGCAACCCTGAATTAGACCCAGATAGCAACCTGCGAAGGCTACATGTCTCGGCCGTAATTTATTTCAGCCAACTCTTCTTCGTAACCCTCGTCGCCTGGATAAAGCGTGTTTGCCTTCTTGTGAGCATCGAATGCTTTAACTTCGCCGAATGCTTTTTTGAGATTCTCGACATCGGCATCGCCTAAGCCACGCACTTTCCTAACCTGAACTCTATCGAACTGCTCATCGGGGTCAGGACTATTTACGTTAACCTCGTATGTAGCCGAGTCATTCATCGTAGACCTGCGATTACTTCCATTGGGGTCACTGTTTGACATAGGTACTCGCCACTTCTCGCCAGCCTTTGTGATGCTTATAGCTCCGCCCTTGTCGGCATCAAATGCAACCTGCACCCACTTATTGTATCCGTATTCCTGTAGTGTCTTGTGGCTCCAACCCGCCGTAAATTTATATGCCAAATCGAGAGCTTCAAGATTGGGTGTCAGTTCATCACCGACACTACGATACTGTTCGGCTATTGAACGACTAAAACGTAGGAACGCGATAGCTTTGTCGCTACCCCCTTTTGTTGCTTCGAGCACTTCTGCAAGGGATTTACCCACTTCTTTCTCGGCTCTCTCAAGGTCATACTGGTTGCCAACTTCTATAGGTGTTTTTTCCGCGAGATTAGTCTTACGTGCTTTTTCGGCACGCATCATACACATTGCTTTCTCTACATCATGACTGTAATCGCTAGTCCGAGCTGCTTCATAATCTTCACCAACTTGTTCTTCAACGCGGTCCGCTTCTTTGTCGAACATTTCCTTTGCGGACATACCAGCACCTTCGTCACCATTTGCACGATTGCGCATACGTGTCCTGTACCGATTGCGTAGAACACCTTCGGGTAGGTCCCTCTCGCTCTTTGCTCTAGCCATAGCACGTAGTTCAGCACCAGCCTCAGCCATGACTCTCGCCTTGTCTACATCGTGGACCCGATTGTCTTCACTTTCATGGTCCTGCTCAGTATCCTGCGATTGTGATTCTTGTCCTCCGTCAGATAAGGCGACTTCACCAAGTTGGACATTTCCATCGTGCGAAACAACATCAACGTGAGTCTCCTCGCTTTGTGGATGTTCAAACTGTCCTTCTTGAGGAGGTTGTACATGGTTGGGGTCTAGCGGGAAATCTTCTCCCATGATGGTGCTCTCTTTCTATCTAATTTTGAATGTTTGTCTTGGTATTTTGATTTAAAAATACACCGCTTATGGTAAGATGTCAACTTTGTGGGTTAAAGCCAGTCCTATGCTTTCTCCGTGCGTTCCAGAGGGTACACAAAGCCCTTTACTGAAACTTGATCCACCGCACTAAGCATCGCAGCAGGAATTTTTAGCTCAGATTTTAACCCCTCAACGCCATTTACCGAATTTTTGGACAGAAAATTTATTAAAACTTTGTACGCGAGTAGTAGTTAAGTTAGTAGGGTGTGCGAAAACTAAAGTTCACTTTGTTTTGGTTTGCCTTAGCCTGAGCCATTGTTTCGCGGAATAATGGTTTGTTTTTCATATAGGAATAATACGAGCTTCTACTTACCCTCACATTGCGACAACTGTCTACGATACTATAATTGTGTGATATAAAGTCGGCCAGCCTCAGCATAGTTTTTACATTCATGCCTGGTTTCCGTCCCACAGACCTCTTAACCATAAGTTCCTCTTTTTTTGTATTTACCCCCTATTTTTTATTATCTCAGTTGGTCATCTTATGAAGTCGAACGCCTGGAAAGGGCAAGGATTGCTTTAGGCAAGGTACAGATGCTGAAATATAAAAAGGATGCAGCTATGGACAGCTACTTAGCCGAGCAAGACCCCGAAATGAAGCGGGACATCAAAGAAAAAATCGAAGACTTGAAGCATAAAATTGGTGAAGCCGAGAAGGCTGCGACAGAAGCTCAGGATAACGAGAAGAACTTTGACGAGTTCATAGGCTACGCCTTCGACATTATGGACAATTTAGGCATGAAATGGTGGCTGGAAGACAAGGCTACAATGCGTGTATATAAACAAATGCTTTTTCCTCGCGGAATACAGCTATTACCAGATAAAAAAGTTTATATACCAGAAATTAGCTTAGTTTACAGATACGCTGATAATAAAAAGTCCCCGAAGGGACTGATTCTACTATAGTGGAGGGCCCAGTGAGACTCGAACTCACGACACGAGGCTTAAAAGGCCTCTGCTCTACCGACTGAGCTATGGGCCCTCGTCACGGTACGCTTTCAGCTTTCGCTGCGCCAAAACTTACTAAAGCAACCTTTGCCGAGCTGCAGCTTACGCCGACCGCTCCTCTCAACTTTCCATTTAGTCGCCAAGCTCCTTGGATTGGAAAGTTGGGAAGCGCAAATTCTGAGGAGAATTTTACTCCTTACATTATCTATATTTTGGCAAAAAAGTCAATCTCACAAGTAGGCCTATGTCGATTATACTTCGCTTATTTATGCTTTTTCTTATCGCCGTCAGGTTTCCATCGAGTCATATACAGTAATAGCATCGTTATACTCGTGCCGCATATAATTATCCCAACCTGGAGACTATCGAGCTCATGCCACAAATTAGTAATCTCGATGCTCCGCTGCGTTGCCTGAGACAAATATGGCATTATTAACAGCGCTAATAGACTGCCCGAGCACAATGCGGCAACCGCCCCAAATATGCGTTTCAGACCCTTTAGCTTTTTCCGCGTCAATACGGTTGCGGCAATGACTGGGGCTATGAGCAGTGTAATCTGCGTCCATTGCATTGTAGCTAGCGCACCAGAACGACTTGCACCAGATATAATGCTGCTTGCGTCGCCAGACACGAAGGTAGCTAGTACGCTGCCCAAACAAACACTTAAGAATACAATCGCACCATTTGCCCGCAAGACAAAACTCAAAAGTGCTGGTGCAACGATGAAACAACTAAGTATGATGAGCCCATCCATGCGCTCACTATACCATAAGCGCCATCGCAAGTACGGACAATGCTCCCGACGAATACCTGTGGTTGCTAGAAATTGAGCTTTGCTCTTACATTCGTACCGCTGCGAGAGGCCTCGCCAGCATTCAACTCAACGACATACTTTGCCTCAACTTTTGGACAAAAGGTTTGCGGAAATGTATTTGGTGAAATATTTTTTGCGATTTCTATAACACGTTTTTCAGTATCAAGCCAAATTATATCGATCGGGAAATGCATGTCCTTCATCCAGAAACACTGTACCGCTGGCGTATCAAACACGAAGAGCATCCCTCTCGATTGATCTAAGCCTTTTCTACCTCCTAGGCCTAGGCTACGCTTTTCTGGTGTATCTACAATTTCTAGAGAATATGACCCATTGCTAGTCTTGAGTAGCCGTGTGTTTTTCGCATCTGTACCCCCTAGTAACCCTATCGTGAGCAAGGCAAAACAAATCAGTGCTATACTAAATTGCCTGGTTTTACGCACCCACTTTGTCTTTGCGACGTCCGCTTTTTGCATGATGTTCCACGTATTCTATAATCTTTTCGGCTATGTTATGTCCGGTAACCTTTTCTATACCAAACCCGGGACTTGAGTTTACTTCCAACACAAGCGGACCCCTTTCACTTCGCATCATGTCAACACCACATATCGGTAGCCCCATAGCTTTTGCTGCACGTAGAGCGGTTTTGCGTTCTAGATCAGTCAGTTTTATTGGGGAGCCCTCACCGCCCTGGTGAAGATTTGAACGAAAATCGTCGTCTAAGCTCTGGCGTTTCATGCTTGCAACGACCTTACCGTTTACCACAAATGCACGTATGTCCGCTCCAGCACTTTCTGCAATAAATTCTTGTACGATAAAGCTTACGCCTTCAACATAAAATGCTTGCATCACAGCTTTGGCTGCTTTACGCGTTTCTGCAAGCACTACACCGTTGCCGTGGGTTCCACGAGCAACTTTGATAATTGCCGGCGCACCACCGACTTGCTCGAGAACGTCGTCAAGATCTGCCGTTTCGCGGCCAAAAACAGTTTTCGGAATACCCACACCTGCCTTTGCAAGTAACTGCGTGCTGCGCAACTTATCGCGCGAACGAACAATGGCGATCGATGTGGTCGTTGTAAACACATTCTGCATCTCAAACTGCCGCACTATAGAAGCGCCGTATGAGGTGAGATTTGCTGAGATACGGGGTATGATGACGTCAATATCCTGGAGTTCTTCACCGCCATAGCGAACAACTGGTTTATTACTCTCGAGCGTAACATAGCACTTCGCATAATTGAGAACTCTCACATTGTGTCCGCGCCTCAAAGCTTCTTGCTTCAGCCGTTTTGTAGAATAGTTTCCTGGACCTTTTGAAAGTATGACGATCCGCAGACCATCTTGACGCATTTTTTGTATATGAAGTTGCTCAAGCTCACGTTCTAAGTTTGCTTGCTTCTCCTGTTCTATTTCACGCAATGGATCGCCACCGGTTACATCTACGATGAACTTACCGTGCAACAACCTACGCCCAAGTAAAATTGGATACGTTTTTTCAGAACGATCAGACAATGTAAACGTTGCACGTACCACACGGCCTTTTACGCCTATACGGAGTTTAACCTTGTAGCGTAGCTCTTTTTGCCCAAATGAATTCGCAACACGCGTCATGGAATAGTCGGGTTTTGTGAAGCGCTGCACATTACCCGTATAGTACTGATTGCCCGGACCAAATAGAACAAAATATAGGCCATCTTCGCGCTCTTCAATACTACTCGCCCATAGTGAACTAGAATCTGCGCCAGTATCTATTTTTGCCGGTACATCGTTTAGGTGAAAATCTAGTAGATCAATCTTCTCTGCTCGTCCAATAACAGTCTTTGGTTTGATTTGCATTATATGAACTCCGCCTTAAAGCTATCCTTTATAAAGCCTATCGAACACTCAATGTTATCATTCACAATTATGACAACGACATCCCCTTCGCGAGCACGCATAGCCGCTTCTGCAATTGCTTTGTCCTCACGTAGTATACGCGTAACATTTGGATTTACCGAGGCGATTGCATCAGCAAAAATTTCAGATGTGCGACCGACCACCTGCGGAAAGCGTTTTGTTTTCGCATTGTTGACTGGCTTCCGCCAGTAGCCATCAATTTTTTCGTATACGATAAACTCGTCGTATGCGCGAGCGATAGATTTGCCAGTTTCGGTCATGAGCGTATCTGTCCTGTCATGCGCTAGCCGGACGACACCATAAAGTTTTCCGCCCAGTTTCAGTTTCGTTCGTGCAAGATTCCCAACCATTTCAATAGATACTTTTTCATGAGCATAGTCAGCCAGCACAAGGGCGCCATTAGCGGCCCGCAACAACGTAAGCCTGCCACCGTATGGATCCAGTCTAACCGACTCCAGCGCCATCCCAAAACCTTCCGGCATTTTGCCAAGATATAAGCCGTATATGGCACCCGCGGCTGAAAGTAGGTTCCACAAAGATGGCGTAAATTGACCGTCAAATGTCCAGGGAATGTTTTTCAGATTTGCGAGAACAGAAGAGCCCTTAGCCGTCTCGAGTACAAGCTGAGTGTCACTATTTACTGTAAGTGTCACACCGCCACTCCCAAGAAAACTTTTTTTATCAATATATGCGAAGTCGAAGCCAACAGCGATTTTCAGCGCATTTTTTTCAGTAAGTAGATCGCTTTCAAGTGTTTTGACTACCAGTTCGTCGTCGGCATTGAATACAACAGCAGCGCCTTCGGGCAAGATTTTGCTAAATATAAATGCCTTGGCCTTGGCAATATCTTCGCGACTTTGTATGCGGTTTGACGAACCCAAGTGATCTTCAAATACGTTTAAAAACACTCCGACTTGATGGTAGCGATAGCCGAGACCCGAAAGTGCACTGCACCCCAGCGAACATTCGAGTACCGCAACACCATTTTCACGCAGTTCCGGATGTGAGTGAAATTCCCAAAGGTACCTACCCGGACATACACTCGGCACCAATCGCCAAGCCTGCTTCGAGTCATCAAGTGAGCTGCGCCGTACGCCGTTAACAAAATGTCCTGTGGTGTCTACCTTGACTACATTATGGTTGAGAGCACGAAGAACGTCTGCTATCACCGCGACAGTGGTTGTTTTACCCTTCGTACCGGTTACCGAGATGATGGGAACTTGATCTGTGTTATTCGTCATTCTATGCCCCTATAAATCTTTACTGGTTTCAGCAACCCGTACTAATTGATCTGCCAGAAGTTGTGCTTGCAACCCGCCCTCATCTCGGTAATCGACCGGGCTAACCAACACCGGGTCAACGACAGCGACACGTAAAGGAACCATCTTACCTAGACTCTGAGTTATATCGACCGCAGCAAATATCTCTGGATCGTCAAACTTTTCTGCCATCAGTGCCTTTACTGTATCGGCAAGTCCCGATACGAGAGGTGAGGTGGTCATCTGGCGAATAGGACGGAGTTTTGACTTACCTTCTAGGGCTACAAAACGCATGCCCTCTGAGCCAAACAAGAAGGCCCTCGTTACAGGAGGCCTTCCTTCTAAATCCTGGGCAGCACAATTATCATCATGGTTTATTCCCATTTGACCGAGCAGCCACGGCATAAACTCTCTGTCTCTTACTCCTGCACGAACAGCCGGTGAGTTGAGCTCACGAACATATCCCCCTATAGTCTTTGAGGTAATATTACGGACAACCCCAAGTGATGATATCGCGCACTGAACTGGTGTTAGCTGCACACTACCACCGCTTGCAACAACTGCTTCCATACCGCTTACCGTGTCGTTTGTGTGGTCATACGATTGAGAGCCACGGGTGATTAATACGGTTGCGTTTCGTTTGGCCAATTTCTCTATCAATGCCGTGCGGCCGGGCCCCCATGGGTTCGCTTCACCCAGCCGATGGTCTTGCCACTGCTCGTCTACTGCTATTACCTCAGGGTAGCCATGCTCTCCCGGTGTAAAAAGACCAGGCAGATGGAGCCCGACGACTAAGGAATCTGATGTAATAGCCATGTATTGATATATTATACTCTATTTTTATACAATTTGCAATGCTATTGCTGGGCGCTTTGAACCTTTTTATAGATAAAATATATAACAATGGCCAGAACAATAAGAATCAAAAGCTCCATGGTAATTAGACCGCGCTGATTGTGCTTAAGCTTATGCATTTAGTAGTTATTATGCAAAAAATGCCGGGTAGATTGCAAGCCTAGAAAAAGCCACGTTTCTGGGGAGCGGCACGGAATTGCTCAAGTAGTTCTTGCTGTTGCTTGGTTAGTTTTGTTGGCGTATCAACTATGATAGTGACGATGTGTGCGCCTCGTGTTTCACCGCGTAGGTGCGGAACACCGTGATTACTGAGCTTGAAGTCACTCCCGCTTTGCGTACCTGCTGGCACTTTCATCCGTACCATACCATCTACCGTTTCGACATCTATCTCGGTTCCGAGCGCTGCATCGGCCATCGTAACGTGTTCGTCTGACAGAATAAGATCGCCTTCGCGGGTAAATTTCTTGTGTGCTTTTACCCGGATGTGAACGTACAGATCGCCCTTTGGACCATTTGCCACGGCTTCGCCATGCTCACGCAAGCGAATAGTTGCGCCGTCGTCTATCCCGGCTGGGATTTTTAGCTGCACCGATTGTGTGCGCTTTTCGGTTCCTTTGCCGTGGCACACGGAGCACAGTTTTTCAGGTTTTTTCCCTTTACCTTGGCAGTCGGGGCAAACAACTGCCTGCTGAATATTACCAAATATAGTACGTACCGCCTGCACGACTTGCCCGTTACCCCCACATTTGTCGCATGATTTGAGATCAAAACCCGGTTCGGCTGTTGTGCCTTTGCAGTGGCTGCACGCGTCTTCGAGGTTGAGACGAAGCTCAGACTCAGTGCCAAACACAGCGTCCTCGAAACTGATTTCTATACGCGTCTCGACGTCATTACCGCGCGCCTGACGCTGACTACCGCCACGCGCTCCACCGCCAAAAAAACTACCAAAGATATCACCGAGGCCTAAGTCGCCAAAGTCGAAGTTCACATTTTGGCCGCTCCACTCACCGCCAAATCCGCCGAATGGGTTGCCACCAGGCCCACCGCCGCTTGCGCCGCCAACACCGGCATGACCAAACTGGTCATAGCGCTGACGTTTGCTTTGATCTTTCAGTACCTCGTAAGCTTCGTTTACTTCTTTGAACTTCGCCTCATCGCCACCTTGCTTGTCTGGGTGCAGTTCGACTGCCTTCCGCCGAAAAGCCTTTTTTATCTCATCCGCAGAGGCGTCTTTACTCACCCCGAGCACTTCGTAGTAATCACGCTTATTCATGGCATATCCAATCTAAGTTCTTTGTACTTCTTTGCCATCGGTCGAGTAATAATTCTGGTGGAGTCGGCATTCATAGATAGCGCAGCGATCGGCTTGTACTCATAACCCACATGCATTACGCGCGCACCCATCTTGCGAGCCATCTTAAATGCTGGTAATAAATCTGTGTCTGCGCTGAACACGACTATTTCAGTATTACTGTCAGCCTCTGAAAGCATACGTACGGCGAGGCCAACATCGACGCCCTTTTCGATCAGATTCCATTCTACATAGCCGCATTCTTTGCACGCCTCTGCTTCACGGGCCCGCAAGTAGCCAACTTTTACAAATTGTATCTGTTGTCTCTGAAGCATATTCATGAATCCAGATTGCAGGGCAATGGCTGCACTTGATTTTGCGAGGATTTGCTCATTTTGGTCGTATTTTCTTAAACGTGCGCCAAACCATATTATTTGACTCGGGATTTTATCTTCAAGCAAATCCTCAATGAGGGCGCGAAACGCAAATCCATTGAGCACCGAACGAGGTGCTTTTTCACCATGGTTTTCTGCCTCTGGCTGAGAATCGGCAAGTAACGTACGTAAGCCGTATGTTAGATTTTCGCCATCAATGAGTACAATTCGTCGTATTTCGTCGTTCATATAAAAGACCTCGCGAGGAAAACCAAGCGAGGTGCTGTACTTTTAAGTTAACATATGTCGTGATAAAAGTCAACCATCTACGCTCTGGGTGTCATGTGTTTTTGCCACGACTCCTCAAAAGAATTATATGAAATTAGCACTCAAAAGTCCAGAGTGCTAGTGGTCTGCTTTGATGTAGCGATTGTTGATATTGCTTGCCATAAAGGCCGTGCCGAGCAGAGCTGTAGCGGAAAGCAGCAACGAGAACGCAGCCCCAAATCCAGAAAAATACTTAAACGCAACCGTTATCACAAACAAAACGAGAAAGACTGAGCCGGTCACCAGAAAATTTTTGCTACGACGTTTGATACTCAGATAAAACGCAGCGTAGATCAGTAGCGGCAATACTATGCTCCATAGCCCTGCTGCCTCGCTGCCGATGCTCGCACCGTACACCGAACCGAGCACAAGAAATCCCGCGACGGAAAGAAATGAATCGAGCAAGCTTTCGCGTCCTGGCGCAGTGCGAGAGGCAATGCGTCCTGCCACTGCCGTCAACACGCCCGTACCCATCCCAATCAATGTCCAGACATCGAGGGGCAAATCTTGCCCCTGTATCAAAGCGCCGATAAAACTCGGGAATGACGACACCACCAAAAACATGCCGAACACTACCAAAACAGTGTGCCTGAAAAGACGGTCAAAAAACAAATGAAATCCACCGAGCAGTAGAAGGGCAGACGCCAACGCATACCCGAACTGATCTTCGGCACTCTGGGATACCTCTGCTGCTGCCATCACCCCGCCAGATATCACCGCAAGACAACCTGTCAGTAGCATGGCGTTGATAAACCCATCGCGATTTTCTGAATGCCCGCCGCTACGTCCCAGCACAAACGTCAACGTCCAGAGACACAGTCCGCTTACAAGCATGAGGGAAATCCTCGCACCAGGTGAATCGCTGCCCGCCTGAAACGCCATAACCATCAACGACGCGTAAAGGATGCCTCCTGCGAGGTAAAAAAGCACGTCAACGAGCGAAAGGCGCCTACCTGACTCTTGACGCGACAAGTCAGACAGTGTACCTGTAGCCTGGGCAGGAACGGGATTGGGTGCAGGGGTTGTCTGTTGGTCTTGAAAAACGCCAGAAGTGTCTTCGGATAGGACCAAAGCACGTACATCATCAGCCGTTATAGTGCCTTCGGCGAGACCAGCCCGAATGGAATTGAGAAGCGTATCTTTTTCATCCATGGCTATTGCTCGACCCAGCCGATAAACTCGACATTGTTACGGTAATAATATTGGTTAGAGCTACCCGTGAGCGTCACTTTTTTCTTCTTCATACCGTCTTTGAGGTACCAATTGTAGTCACCTGAGCTGCCCCAGAAAAGAAACCCTGTTGAGCTATCGCCATTTGCCTGCTCTAGTCGGTAGCCATCCGGTGAAACAGTTGAGGTATTGAGCTTGTAACTGTTGGCTGTCCCTAGCTCAATACGTCGTGAAGCCTGTTGTTTTACATCATAAAAGTAGAGCGTCGGCGTCTTTGGGTCATACGACGGATAGTACGAACTGCCCGTGCCAAGCGCCGGAGTACTGAGGCTAATCTTACCCAAGTTTGATGTAGTAAATGTCGCGTCGCAATTATAATCACCGCAGGCCGAAAAAATAAAATCGTATTTTGGTCGCGCAAACAGACTCGGCAACCATAAAAATGCCCCCACTAATAGGATGATGCCGGTTGGTATGAGCAGAAAAAGCAGCATTTCCTTTCGTGCCGACATCGACTGGTCATTGTTTTGTTTCACCTGCTTATCTGGGAGTGATTTTGCTTGTGCATTCATACGTGTCAGTATACAACGTACTGTGCTCGTAGGGGCCTACACTGCCCCTTTCACGCAAGATGTTAGACTATGCATATGCAGAATCTTCCCGCTCGTAGCCCCCAATCCGAACACTCCCCGTATCACCTTCCGGAAATGAAT
>CAYROK010000001.1:0-109987 GCA_964425975.1 uncultured Candidatus Saccharibacteria bacterium | reverse complement strand
CACTGCCGCTCACTTGGCAGGTTTGTTAGACTGTTCATTGGAACAACCCCTCCTAAAGATTAGTTAGTTTGCACTACTTACTTTAGTGGGTTGTTCCGCTTTAGTTCAATGAACCCGTAGCCATACATCGCCGGAGGTTGCCGGGTAGTTTGCTGATGTCCTTAAGATGCCACATGCACTACGCCGGAAACTCTCCGGCGTTTTACATATTTACATAAACACTCAAAATCGACGATCCAGCTGGTCGATCGAAAATGAAGTGAAACTATAAGGAGTTAAAACGATGAATGAAGTAAAAATGTTTGACGGCGTAATTACTTCTGAAGCAGGCATGGCAGGCATTCGCAGCGATATACCAGCCGACGAGCAAGGCAATTACGATTCAATATAACAGTCAAACGAAGCTGTGCCAATTTACGGCGACCGTCAAAGAAGTAATCGGCGACAAGCTAAATGATATAATGGAGCGCATATGACACTATCAGTACAACCCTACAAAGGCGCACGGGATTTTTACCCAGAGGATATGCGTTTGCAAAAGTATATGTTCCGCAAAATGGGTGAGGTCTGTGAAGCCTTTGGCTACGAAGAATACGGTGCCCCCATTTTAGAGCCCACAGATCTGTTCCTTGCAAAAGGCAATCAGGAAATCATTGACGAACAAACCTATACGTTTCAGGATCGAGGCGGTCGCAGTGTAACCGTCCGAACCGAAATGACACCTTCGGTAAGTCGTATGGTTGCCGGTAAGCGCCAGGAGCTGGCGTATCCAGCACGGTGGTACTCGATACCAAATGTCTGGCGCTATGAGCGTATGCAGCGGGGCCGGTTGAGAGAGTTTTGGCAGTTAAACGCGGACATTTTTGGGGTAGAAGGCGTTGAAGCCGAACATGAAATAATTCTTCTTTCAGACAGAATTTTACGTGCTTTCGGTGCAAGACCAGATATGTATACGATACGGGTAAATAGCCGTAAACTGACAAGCTACCTGTTTCGTGATTATCTCGCAATGAGCGAAACACAGGAACAAATGTTCGTACGGCTCATAGACCGTATGCACAAAATGGAGCAGGAAAGCTTCATCGCTCAGGCCGATGCAGTCCTAACTCCATCACAAAGAGATGCTGGGGCACTCGATAAACTGGTACAACTTATGCAGGCAAAGAGACTCAACGATTTGCCTCACGGTGCAGAATCGCTCCCTTCTGTGCTGCAACTCAGACAGCTTAGTGATTTGCTAGACGCTTCGAAAGTCACAAACGTAAAATTCGACATTACCCTCATGCGTGGCTTTGACTACTACACAGATATCGTTTTCGAAGTATTCGATGAACACCCAGAAAATAACAGAAGCATGTTTGGCGGCGGGCGCTATGACGGACTTGTTGGAATGTTTGGTGTTGAGCCGGTACCGACCGTCGGGTTTGGTATGGGTGACGTTACATTACAGAACTTCCTTGAAGGCCACGACCTGCTCCCTGAGCCGGTCGCCGAAACAGATGCATATATCATTTTTCTCGGTGAAAACATGTACGAAAAAGCGCAGAGTACATTAGCGCACTTTCGTGAAGAAGGGTTGCGTATAGCCGTAGACACAACCGACCGCAAGCTGGAAAAACAGATAAAATCAGCAGTAAAAAAGGGAATTGACTATGTTATTTTCATTGGAGATGTGGAGCTTGCAGAAGATCGTTTCAAGCTGAAAAATCTGCAAACTGGCGTCGAGGAAACGCATGGGCCAGAGCGAATAGTAGCCATGCTGCGTGACACGAGACGGAAACATTTAAAGCCCAAATATGAAGATCAGGAAGACGACGAAAACTTCGGTTCTTAAGGGAGAAGTTTTTTGTGAGCAACTAAGATCTTAAGAACGGATGTGGCACAAAAACGCAATATCTAGTACAGTAGGTACCTATGCATATTACGAAAAAGCAACTCACCCCTACAAATGTTCAGTTAACGATAACTGCTGACGCAACCGAGCTTGAACCCGTCAAACTCGCTGTTTTGAAAGAACTTTCGAAAGAAGTCAAGCTCGCCGGTTTCCGCAAGGGCCATGCTCCGGCGCATATGGTTGAAAAGGTAGTCGATCAACAGCTGCTCGCAAACAAAGTAATTGACCAGGTAGTAAACGACCTATATGTTAACGCGGTTCAACAGGAAAAACTACGTCCTGCGGCGCAGCCTGAAGTCAGTTTGACTAAATTTGTGCCATTTACAACACTCGAAATGACAGCAAGTCTAGATGTTGTCGGAGAAGTAAGGCTACCTGATTACAAAAAATTTAAGGTGGTGAAAAAAAGTGAGTCTGTGACCGACGAAGAAGTCGAAAAGGTTGTTGATGACTTGCTAGCGCGTGACGCTGAAAAAAAAGAGGTCAAGCGGGTAGCGGCCGAGGGCGATGAAGTGACCATAGACTTTGCCGGAGTGGATGCGAAGTCGAAAGAAGCTATCGACGGCGCAAAAGGCGAAGACTACCCGTTGGTCGTTGGAAGTAACACTTTTATACCGGGGTTTGAACCAGAACTGGTTGGTTTGAAGGCCGGAGAAAACAAAGTCTTTACCGTTACATTTCCAAAAGATTATGGCACCAAACAGCTCCAAAGTAAGAAAGTCGAGTTTAGTGTGACTGTCAAAATGGTCAGCGAGCGTATCCTTCCTAAACTTGACGAAGCATTTGTATCGAAACTCGGTCCGTTTAAAACGGTTGCAGAACTACGAAAAGATATTCGCACTCAGGTAGGCGCTGAGAAGGAACGGCAGGCGCAGCAGCAGTTTGAGAGCGAACTTCTTGAACAACTTGGCGAGAAAACGGCCGTTGCTATACCCGAAGCCATGGTCGAACAAGAGATTGATCGTATGGATGATGATGAAAAACGCAATCTCATTTACCGTGGTCAAACCTGGGAAGAGCACCTCAAGGCCGAAGGAAAATCTGAAGAAGAGCATCGCGCCAGCCACCGCGATCAGGCGTTGCT
The DNA here is from genome assembly GCA_964425975.1 of uncultured Candidatus Saccharibacteria bacterium. GTDB lineage: Bacteria > Patescibacteriota > Saccharimonadia > Saccharimonadales > UBA4665 > JAGXIT01. The sequence continues at coordinate 107,009 of CAYROK010000001.1, read as the reverse complement.
GCGGATAAAGACGGGTTTAGCGCTTGGTGAAATTGCCGAGAAAGAAAAAATACAAATTTCTGAAGATGAATTCAACTCACGCATGACCGAACTGAGGAAACAATATGGCGATGATAAAATGCGGGACGAACTCGAAAAGCCCGAAAACCAACGTGATATTCTAAGCCGCATGCTTACGGAAAAAACCATAGCCGCCCTGGCAAGTTATATAGCAAAACAGTAAACAAGGAATTAATGCATGTCATTTTACGAACAAGTCCCCGGATCAACTCCCTTAGATACATCGCACGAAATATCGCCCAGAGTCGCAAGTGCTCTTAGACAAATTGCCGCTGAGTTTATCGGATATATAGTGCGTCCGGTTGGGAATGTGATCGACCGATTTATGGACGGCGCGGGGTTTCCCATGCCACCCAATGCCGAAGTGCCCAACCCTAAAGATTAAGTTAGCACTCTTGACTTGAGAGTGCCAGTTTTGTATACTCAAATGACAATTAGCTATCCCAGGTAAAAGTAAACAGGGGTAGAAATGCGAAACGAGGTGAAATGAGTACTATTATTCCGACCGTTATTGAAAGCGAAGGCCGCGTTGAGCGCGCGTATGATATCTATAGTCGATTATTAAAAGATCGAATCATTTTCATAGGAAGCGAAATCAACGAGCACACCGCAAACCTCGTCGTTGCTCAACTGTTATTTCTTCAGTCTGAAGATGCCAAAAAAGATATATTTTTATACATCAACAGCCCCGGAGGCAGCGTGTACGATGCGCTTGCTATCTATGACACGATGAGATACATAGCGAACGAGGTGCAAACTTTCGGGATTGGCGTTCAGGCGAGCGCTGCAGCGTTTTTGCTAAGTTCAGGGACAAAAGGCAAACGATTTCTTCTGCCAAATGCGACCGTAATGATCCATCAGCCTAGTAGCGGCACGCGGGGCAAGGTAACCGACCAAGAAATTGACCTGAAAGAATCCTTGCGCGTTAAAAAACTTCTCGAAGAAATAATGGCCAAAAACACCGGCCAAAAGCTGGAAAAAATCCACGAAGATATGGAACGCGACCGCTGGATGACAGCCACAGAAGCTGCCAAATACGGGCTGGTCGACAAGGTACTGTCCTCATAAGCGTCATTGAACAGTTTGCGGACAAATTTCTTACGAAAGGCATCCTAATCAGCAATAACATTGTCTCAAAAAGCAGCAACAGTTTTATCGAAATTTCGACGCAATGTTTCGGTAATATCGAACAAAGCAGCGAACAATTCGCTGGTGTAAACCGAAAACCCGATGTATACGCGTCGTAGTCGAGCACGGATGCTCTGATAAAATTATCTGGCAAGATTCGTAAGAAGGCCTGATAACCAAGATGGAGACATTGTAGCGAGAGATAGTCTGTCTGGACGTTCAGTAGAGTGGGTTCGTAAGGTTTTGCCATAACTGGTGTTCCGTAAAAATCTGTGATTATTGTCACTGAAAGCCTTGACTGATCTATCACAACTCTGTACTCTAGTATGCAAGAAGTAGTGTAAGTTGGGCTGTGCTGCTGTGGCGCCAAAGCAGTTAAGCACCAAAATCTCCCGCTTAGTGTATCTTCGAGCGAACACCTAAAAACATATCTAATTAACCTTTATGGGTAAAGGGGATTGTACACGCTTATGGCTAAAGCAGTAACTGCGAGCAAAACAACACGTGTTTACCTAAGTGATAGTAGCCAAGACAGCGGTCTTGCGTTGCCAAATTTGGTAGACCATCAAAATAAATCGTTTCAGTGGCTCATAGATGAAGGTCTTGGAGAGCTTCTAGCTGAAATCAGCCCTGTCGACGACTACACCGGAACAAAACTCAGTCTGGTTTTTAAACAGTATCATTTTGAAGATCCAAAGCTGAGCGAAGCAGAGGCTCGAGAGAACAATGTCAGCTACGAAGCACCCCTGAAGGCTACTGTAGAACTTACAAATAAAGTCACCGGCGAAGTCAAGGAACAAGAAATTTACCTCGGTGATTATCCGTGGATGACACGTCGCGGTACATTTATCATTAACGGTGCAGAACGCGTTGTAGTAAGCCAGCTAATTCGATCAGCTGGTGTTTTTTATACGGCCGAGCTGCATGGTACGCGCAATCTATATAGCGCCAAGGTCATTCCTGGGCGCGGTGCGTGGCTTGAATTTGAAACGGCAGCAAATGGCGCCCTGTACGTCAAAATAGATCGCAAGCGAAAAATTCCAGTTACCACGCTGTTACGTGCTCTCGGTATGACCGAAGCCAGCATGAAGGAAGCTTTTAAGCACGTAGACCAAGCCAAGGGCAGTTTTTTGCAGTCAACTCTAGACAAGGATCCGAGCAAAGGACACGCCGAAGCCCTTATTGAGGTTTATCGCCGACTGCGCCCAGGTGACCTTGCGACGGTTGAAAACGCACGCAGTTTGCTTGAAAACATGTTCTATAACTTCAAACGTTTTGATTTTAGTCGCGTTGGTCGTTACAAAATTAATCAACGTTTAGGGCTCGATGTGGCAAATACTGCCGAAAACCGCATTATGCGCCTTGAAGACCTCGTTGCAATTATTGCCGAGCTGATTCGTATGAATGTCTCTCAAGAGCCAGGTGATGATATCGACAGTTTGAGTAACCGCAGGATAAAAATGGTAGGCGAACTTGTCCAGCGGCAGTTCCGCATCGGTCTACTCCGGATGGTACGAAATACACAAGATCGCATGAGTATGAGTGAAATCGAAACCGTCCAACCCGGTCAGCTGATTAACGCTCGACCGGTGGTCGCTGCTGTTCGTGAGTTCTTCGCGAGTTCGCAACTTTCACAGTTCATGGATCAAATTAATCCATTATCCGAGTTGGCACACAAACGCCGCCTAAGCTCTATGGGCCCAGGTGGGCTTAGCCGTGAACGCGCCGGGTTTGAGGTGCGCGACGCGCATGCAACTCACTACGGCCGTATCTGCGCAGTCGAGACGCCAGAAGGTGCCAATGTGGGCTTAGTGCTCAACCTAGCAAACTTTGCACGGATTAATGATTATGGATTTATCGAAACTCCATACCGCAAAGTTGTGAAAGGTAAAGTAACTGAAGATGTGGTTTATCTCGATGCAGCTGCCGAAGAACAGTCAGTGATTGCTGGCGCGGGTGTCGCCCTAGATAAAACTGGTAAGATTGTCGATGCTCGGGTTAGTGCTCGTGCCGGTTTGAAGTCGGCTACAGTCGATCGAGAAGATGTCACACATATCGACGCCGCGCAAAATCAGATTATTGGTTCAAGCGCAGGACTCATACCATTTATAGAGAAAAACTATGTGTACCGCGCGCTCATGGGCAGTAACCAGCAGCGCCAGGCAGTACCCCTAATTGCTCCTGAGAGCCCTATTGTCGGTACGGGCGTAGAAGCGGCAGCTGCGGCAAATACCGGTCAGCTCATCGTCGCTGAGGCTGCGGGTGAAGTGGTGAAAGCCAACGCCGACCAAGTGGTTGTGAAGTACAAAGACGGTAATGTTACCTACGACGCCGAGCATTTTGTACGGAGTAACGAAGGTACTAGCATAAATCAGCATGTGGTTGTGAGTACCGGCGACAAGGTAAAGGCTGGTGACGCGCTGATCGAAGGTATGAGCATACAGGGCGGCGAACTCGCCCTTGGAAAAGACCTCCTTGTGGCGTTCATGCCATGGGCTGGCTATAACTTTGAAGACGCAATCATTATCAGCCGGAAGCTGGTAGAAGACGATACTCTGACTTCTGTACATATTGTCGATTACATGATTGAGGTTCGGGAGACTAAACTCGGACCTGAAATTGTCACCCGCGACATCCCAAATGTCTCTGAAGAGGCATTGCGCCATCTTGATGACGACGGAATTGTCCGTATCGGTGCCGAAGTCCACCCTGGGGATATTCTAGTTGGAAAAATTACGCCAAAGGGCGAGCAAGAGCTTAGTTCTGAAGAGCGATTACTTCGTGCCATTTTCGGTGAAAAGGCGAAGGAAGTTCGTGACACTTCACAGCGCATGAGTAACGGCAAACACGGTAAGGTTGTGGGCGTGAAAGTCTTTAGCCGCGAAAACGGCCATGAACTAAAGGCCGGCGTGTTGATGCAAATCCAGGTCTTTGTGGCTCAAATGCGCAAGATCAGTGTCGGCGATAAACTTGGTGGACGTCACGGAAACAAGGGTGTTATTGCCCGAATATTACCAGTTGAAGACATGCCATTTATGGAAGACGGTACGCCAGTTGACATCGTCCTCAACCCACTCGGTGTTCCTTCACGTATGAACATCGGGCAGTTGTTCGAAACTCACCTTGGTATGGCAGCACGGGCGCTTGGTATGAAAGTTGCCAGCCCAAGCTTCAACGGTGTACCAGTTGAAAAAATTCAGAGCATGCTGAAAGACGCCGGATTCCCAGAAGACGGCAAACAGCAGCTATTTGATGGTCGCACTGGCGGTGCGTACAAAGAGCGCACCACTGTTGGTAGCATGTACATGATTAAGCTCAACCACATGGTGGCCGACAAAATACACGCTCGTTCAACCGGGCCATACACAATGGTCACCCAGCAACCACTAGGCGGTAAGGCTCAAAACGGCGGTCAGCGCTTCGGCGAAATGGAAGTCTGGGCACTAGAAGCATACGGTGCTGCAAATACACTTCAGGAAATGTTGACAATTAAATCCGACGATGTGTACGGACGAAGCAAAGCTTACGAAGCTATCATCAAGAAAACCGAAATTGTAGGGCCAAAAGTCCCTGAAAGCTTTAACGTTCTTGTAAAAGAGCTGCAAGGCTTAGGGCTCAAAGTTGACCTGGTTGCTTCTGACCAAGTTATTGACGCAGAAGCAGTTTTGGCGACAAATATTCACGAAGAAGCTACTCACCCAGCTAAGGTTGAGGCCCCAACTTCAGTCATATCTGACATTGACGTCACCAGTGAAGAAGCTGTCAGTCAAGGTTTTGAGTTTGAGGATGGCGACGGAAACCCCATCGTCGAGGCAGATTTTGAAGAAGATGCTGCGTTCGCGGCGGTTAGTACAGATGACGACAATGATATGACAGATGATGAAGGGGAGGAGGCCTAAAATGAGACGCTATTCATACGGCACAAATATTGCTGACTTTGACGCGGTGCGCCTCGCGGTTGCCAGTAGCAAAGATATCGAAGAGTGGAGTTATGGTGAAGTCCTAAAACCCGAAACTATCAATTACCGAACTCAAAAACCAGAGAGAGACGGATTGTTTTGTGAGCGAATTTTCGGACCAGTTAAAGACATCAACCCACACGACGCGAAATACAAAGGCGTTCGTTCACGCGAAGCTGCCGTCGATAAAAATGGTGAGCTCGTCACCCGAAGCATTGTTCGGCGTGAACGTATGGGTCACATCAGCTTGGCTGTTCCTGTTGCGCACATTTGGTTCCTGCGTGGTACACCGAGCGCCATTGGTCTTTTGCTTGGCATGACCGTAAAGAGTCTTGAGCGTGTTGCATACTTTGCGGCCTACATTGTGAAAAGTGTAAATGTCGCCGTTCGGGACCAATACCGTGCAGACAAAGAGGCAGAATGGCAGGCTGCACAACAAGCAATAAAGCTTCGCTACGAAAAAGAAGCCGAAGCCGAAGGTGCCGATGTCAAAGCTCTTGCAGAAGCTCAAACTAAGGAGCTTGAAGAGCTTGATAAAGACTGGGAGCTGCTCAAAGCGCAGCTTGATAGTCTCGTAAAACTGAGTCTTATGAACGAAGGTGACTACCGTAATTTGCCGCGCGAACTGCGTGACATGATTACTGTAGGCATGGGTGGTGCTGCGCTCCGTGAGCTGCTCGAAGATATCGACTTAACTGCCCTCATTGCAGATCTTACTACCGAGGCTGAAGAGGCAAAAGGTCAGCGCAAGAAGAAACTCATGAAGCGACTTCGCCTGCTTGAAAGCATGGAACGCGCCGGTATTAAGCCGGAGAGCACATGTCTCTCGGTTCTCCCGGTGATTCCGCCAGATTTGCGTCCTATGGTTCAGCTGACAGGTGGACGATTTGCGACCAGCGATCTCAACGACTTGTATCGTCGTGTTATCAACCGAAACAACCGTTTGAAAAAGCTCATGGAACTAAATGCACCAGAAGTCATTCGCCGCAATGAACAACGCATGCTTCAAGAGGCGGTTGATGCGCTTATCGATAACAACAACGCCCGTAGCGGTCGTGCTGTTGCCGCCACCGGTCAGCGCCGCCGCCTTAAGAGCCTCAGCGATATGCTCAAAGGCAAGCAGGGTCGGTTCCGCCAGAACCTGCTTGGTAAGCGCGTAGACTATTCGGGACGATCTGTAATTGTTGCAGGCCCAGAACTAAAAATTAATCAGTGTGGCTTGCCGAAAATGATGGCGCTAGAACTCTTTAAGCCATTTGTGATTGGCGAGCTCATTGCACGTGAGCAGGCCCACAATATTCGCAGTGCCACACGCATGATTGAAACCGGCGAAACTGAAGTTTGGGATGCTCTCGACGATGTCATCACCGGTAAGTACGTGTTACTGAACCGTGCTCCATCACTACATCGATTGAGTATTCAGGCCTTTCAGCCCGTACTCATAGAGGGTCGTGCTATCCAGCTTCATCCGCTCGTATGTAAGGGCTTCAACGCTGACTTTGACGGTGACCAAATGGCAGTTCACTTGCCATTGAGCGACGCAGCGCAGCATGAAGCACGCGATATCATGTCCGCTAATCGCAACCTTTTGAAACCGGCGGATGGTTCGCCTATTCTGCACATCGAGCAAGACATCGTCCTCGGCTGCTACTACTTGACGTACGAACGGCCAGGAAAAGAGAAGACCGTCAAATCGTTCTCAAGTCTTAACGAAGCATCAATGGCATTTGACGCCGGTGTAATTACCCTCCAAAGCCGCTTGATTGTTCACTTCCGTGGTGAGCTGAGAGAAACAACACTTGGCCGACTCTACTTCAACGAAATATTCCCCGAAGACTTTATCTACCAAGACGAAGCTATGACGAAAAAGCGTTTGCAAAAAGTAATGGCTGCAGTCTACGCAAAGTACGGCCAAGAAAAGACAGCCGAAATTGCCGACAACCTCAAAGACCTTGGTTTCCGCTATGCGACACTTTCCGGCCTTAGCATGGGCATGGGCGACTTCGAGCCTATTAACGGCCTCGGCGATATTCTAAAAGAAGGTGAGACCAAGAGCGCTGGCATATCCGACCAGTTCGAACAGGGTTTCATTACTGAAGATGAGCGCCATCGCTTAACCGTCGAGAACTGGACCAAAATTGACACACGCGTCCAAAATCTGCTTGCAGAGCAAATGAAAGGCCAGGACGGCTCTATGGCTGTTGCCATTACCTCTGGTGCTCGAGGTAACATTAGCCAAATGAAAATGTCTGTCGGTATGCTTGGTGTTTTCCAGGATGCTGCAGGAAATATCATTGAGCTTCCGGTTAAAGCTGGCTACATGCAAGGTTTGACGCCGCTCGAATACTTTACCGGTACTCGTGGTACTCGAAAGGCAGTCATCGACATCGCACTTAAAACAGCTGACGCTGGCTATCTGACTCGTCGTCTTGTAGACGTGTCACAAGACGTGTTCACGATCGACGATGACAGTGATGATGCTGCTGATCCTGGATTTGCGCTACTTCGATCTGATGCCGCTGCAATCGGCGTATCCTACGCCTCACGGCTTGAAGGTCGTTATGCAGCCGAGGACGTAAAGGGACACATCAAAGCCGGTGAACTCTTTTCGAAAGACACTGCCGAAGCTATTGATGCCGACGAAAAACTTGATGGTATCAAGATTCGTAGCGCACTTAGTGCTACTAGCGTTCACGGCGTTCCTCAGAAGAGCTACGGAATCGACCCTGCTACGGGTAATTTGGTTACCAGTCATAACCCAATTGGTGTCATTGCGGCTCAGTCTATCGGTGAACCTGGTACGCAGCTTTCGCTCGACAGTAAGCACCGTTCTGGTGCGGTTGTTGCCGATGACACTGCCCAGGGTCTGTCCCGCGTGGAAGAACTTTTTGAAGCTCGTTCACCAAAAGGTCAAGCATACTTGGCTGATATCAATGGCGTCGTAAATGCCTGGGAAGAGGGTGAGAAATACATTGTTCAGGTTACTGCCAATGACCGTGAAAACCTAGAGCTTGCCCTAGAAGGACGTGCACCGAAAATTGCCAGCGGCAGTGATGTTGCTATCGGTGATGTCCTTGCGAGCCAAGACGAAGGTGCAGAACCGCTTATCTCCCCTATGGCAGGTAAGGCAGAACTCACCGACAAGTCGGTCATCATTACACCCACCAGTAAAAGCGTCGTACGATACGAAATCCCTGGCTTTAAACAGCTGCTTGTCAAAGACGGCGACGTTGTTACGGCTGGTCAGCGCCTAACGAACGGCTCTATCAACCTGCACGATCTCATGCGCCTGCAGGGAGTCGAGCCAACTCAGCGCTACATCATGAACGAAATTCTTGGCATTTTCGCTGGGCAAGGCCAGAACATTTCAGATAAGCACCTCGAAATCATCGTGCGCCAAATGTTTAGTCGTGTCCAAATCGAAGATGCAGGGGATAGCGAATTTGTAACCGGTGACGTAGTTAGTAAGTTGGCGGTTGTAGAAGCCAACGACGCACTTACTGCTGAAAACAAACAGCCTGCTAAGGTTAACCAGCTCCTACTGGGTATCACAAAGGCATCGCTTTCGACCGATTCGTTCCTGAGTGCCGCAAGCTTCCAGGACACAACGCGTGTCTTGATAGGTGCTGCGACATCTGGTCGTATAGATAAACTCTTTGGTCTCAAAGAAAATGTTATTTTGGGACGTAAGATTCCGGTTGGTACGGGATACGGCGCCTCAAATGCCCTAGACGAAGGCGATGAACCGGTCGAAGAGTACCATAACGACCAAATCTTTCGCGCCGAAGGCTGACAACACCGAGTCGGTCAAAAATCAGAGCAGAGTCCGGCATAGCGCCGGCTCTGTTCTGATTTCAAGATAAGCTATTTCGAAAAACTTGGGTTTCAGGTGGATGTAAACACACTTGGGAAGGTAAAATGATCTCGTCTATAGGATGTTATCGGCCGATGCCGCGGTAGGCAATTCCTGCTTTCTCGACAGCTGCCTTATCGAGTATATTTCGGCCGTCGAGTACGTAACGAATGTGGTGTTTTTTGAGCAAAGCAGGGGTAAGGAGTTTTTTAAATTCACTGTGAGCAGTTGCGATGAATATTGCGTCGGAGCTTCGCAGTGCACTTTCCAGCGAAACTGAAAGGTCAAAAGGCTTGACACTTTCTGGGTTTTTAACGTAAGGATCGTAAGCGGTCACAGAACCAGCATAGCGTTGGAGCACAAATCCCGCCTCGATAGCCGCGGATTTTCGTGTGTCGCTTATGTCGGGCTTGTAGGCAAGACCTAGGAGGGCAATGCGCAAATCGCGCAGGTTCTCGCCGTTCTTTTTTACCAGTCCGCCTAGCCGACGAACGGCATATTTTGGCATACGGTCATTTAGCTCAGCCGCGTCGTCGAGGAACCGTGTGTCGATGCCGCTCTCGCGGGCACGCTTGATGACGTAGTGTATGTCCTCTGGTATGCAGTGGCCGCCTGGACCAATCCCAGGAACGGCAAGTTTTAGGCCGAATTGGTCAACTTTGGACTGCAATCCTTCTTGTACCCGTAGGATATCCATACCCACCGCATCGCAGATTATAGCGGCACTGTTCGCCATGGCAATCATGACATTCCGTTGGGTATTTTCCCACGACTTGACAAACTCAGCTTCTTCGGTCGAACCTAGTGGAATGATTTTAGCGTTGATGATGGATTTATAAAATGCGGCAGCTTTTTTCGTACAATCAGGAGTGATGCCGCCAACTACGCGGTTAAGATTGCCAACGTACAACTTTGGGTTGCCTGGGTCGATTCGCTCGGGACAGTGTGCAAGGTAAAAATCTTGTCCAACACGCAAACCAGAAGTCTTTTCTAAAAGAGGTAATACGATATCGCGTGTTACCCCTGGGTTTACGGTACTTTCAAGCACGATAAGCTGTCCTTTTTGCAGATGCGTCCCAACACTTTTAGTAGCTGCTTCCACAAGAGCAAGGTCTGGTACGTTGTGTTCGGTAGGAGTTGGCACGCAAATAATGACAGTATTCATTTTATGTATAACAGCATAGTCTGTGGTTGTCGTCAGCCGACTTTGGGGTACTTTCGCAATTGCAGCCGCGAACCGCGTATCATTTGCGTATGGAGATTGTCGTGCATCTATTTTTTTGAGCAACGGTTTATTTATGTCTATGCCCGTCACGCTACATCCCTTTGAAGTAGCTTCAACAGCCAGCGGCAACCCGACATAGCCTAACCCTACAACGCAAAGTTTTGTTCCCGTAGTTTCCATGGTATCTTTCAGTGTAGCACATATGTTGTAAGGGGTTGTACACCGATCGTCTCTCTGTTATAATTACGGGGTAATATCAAATTCGAGCCTCCGGCTTTGGCCGGGTTTGGCGGGAGAGGAGATGTGTTTCCTAGGGCTGTCGACAGTCCCAAGTGAAATTCTCTTCGTAAAAAATGAATCCCAGGTAAAATCTGGAGAAAGGGGCATTGTTTTGCCTACTATAAACCAACTGGTGCGTAAACCACGTACCAAGGTGACCACGAAGACAAAGTCACCAGCGCTGATGCGCGTCACCAATAACCTAAAGACCAAAAGCTACGAAAAAGCCGCACCATTCAAGCGCGGCGTATGCGTCAAGGTCACGACCAAAACACCAAAGAAACCAAACTCAGCCCTGCGTAAGGTCGCCCGCGTGCGCCTCGGCAATGGTTATGAAGTCTGGGCATACATCGGTGGCGAAGGTCACAACCTGCAGGAGCACGCTGTCGTCATGATTCGAGGTGGTCGCGTGAAAGATCTTCCTGGTGTGCGCTACCACATTGTGCGAGGCACACTCGACCTCCAAGGTGTCCAGAACCGCAAACAGGGCCGTAGCAAGTACGGTGCCAAGAAGGAGAGCAAATAATGAATATGATCACTACTAAACATTGTCCCACCCCAGAATCACTAAGGATTAATGCCCCTGATAAAGAACGACTTTGTGCTCAGTACTGCGTTCTTTTTGCAGACACTGAAACGTGCCCCTTAAAAACACTTGATGATCGTAGGCAAGAGATGAGGCCAGGAGCTACACTTGAAGAAGAAGCTGCTAGGGTCTTAGCTTACTCTGCCGTAAAGGAGTCAGCAAATGCCTAGGAAAGTAACCGCATCACTCGTCCGGGATATTCCGGCAGATCGTATCTACAATAGCGTTCCTGTACAGCGGCTCATCAACCGTGTCATGCGCGATGGCAAAAAGCAAGTTGCTGAGCGTTTGGTCTACACCGGTATGGAAAATGCAGCCAAAAAGCTCAAGGTAGACAACCCGCTCGATGTGTTTGAGCAAGCATTTGGCAACATTCGTCCAAACCTAGAAACCCGCTCTCGCCGAGTTGGTGGCGCAAACTACCAGATCCCATTTGAGGTCAAAGGTCAGCGTCAAAACCACCTTACTACCATGTGGTTTGTGCAGGCAGCTCGTGCCCGCAAAGGTATGAGCATGGCTGATCGCATCGCTGCCGAACTGATGGACGCCTACAACAACCAAGGTTCTGCCGTGAAAAAGCGTGAAGACACGCATCGTATGGCCGAAGCTAACCGCGCCTTCGCGCACTTTGCGAGAGGCTAAGATGGTTGGCAGCCTATATCATTCAGCAGAAAGTTCTGCTGAGATGCTTGATTTAGTAGTTGAAGGATTTCGTATCTATCCGAATGAAGATTTCTCTGGCATGAAGCCCGAAGAGTGGCGCGAAGAAATGATCCAGTATCCAGGTTTCGTTGATGGCAAACAAAGATTAATGGCCGACTGGTATGCCTCAGACCGTAAAAATGTAGAGGCACTGGGCGATATAGATAAAAAGCGACTAGTAGGTGCGATTATTGGGGTACTTTTTACACAGGAAGAACTTCATGATTTTGCATTCGGAAAGGGAACAGTTCACAATGGCAGATAAGAAAGTACTTATGAAAGATATCCGCAATATGGGCATCATCGCCCATATCGACGCGGGTAAAACGACGACGACCGAAGGTATTTTGTACCGCACCGGTCTCAAGCACAAAATCGGTGCCGTCCACGAGGGCGAAACCACGACTGACTGGATGGCTCAGGAACGCGAACGCGGTATTACTATCGTGTCTGCTGCCGTGACATGTTACTGGAAAGGTCACCAGATCAATATCATCGACACGCCCGGTCACATCGACTTCACCGCCGAGGTGGAGCGCTCACTTCGTGTGCTCGATGGTGCTTGTGTGGTTTTCGACGGCAAAATGGGCGTCGAAAGCCAGTCTGAAACAGTCTGGCGCCAGGCCGACAAATACGGCGTGCCACGTATCTGCTTCATCAACAAAATCAACCAAACCGGGGGCGACTTCTACAAGAGCCTCGAGAGCATTCATCACCGTCTGAGTAAGCGTGCCTTTCCTGTGCACCTGCCTATCGGGTTTGAACAGTCCATAAATGGCGTGGTTGACCTCGTTACTATGAAGGCTTACACCTACACCGAATTTCATGACCATGAGCTTGTCGAAAGCGAAGTGCCGGCGGATATGATCGATCAGGTGAAAAAATATCGTAGCCTGCTTATCGAAAATGCCGTCGCCGAAGACGAAGCCATGCTCGAGAAATACTTTGAAGTCGGCGAAGAAGGCCTCAGTGTTGAAGAGATCAAACAGGCTATTCGCAGCGCGGTACTGAGCGGGAAATTCTATGCAGTAACTGGAGGCGACGGTCGTGGTGTTATTGTCGAAAAAGTGCTCGACATGGTCAACGACTACCTGCCAGCACCAAACGACCGTGCTAACACATGGGGCGTCCAGCCGAAAACAGGCGACGAGATCGAGCGCAAACACAGCGATAGCGAACCGCTATCGGGCCTCGCTTTTAAGATCACAACCGACCCATTCGTCGGCAAACTCGCCTACTACCGAGTGTACTCTGGTGTACTCAAGGCCGGTTCGTATGTTCTAAACAGTTCAACTGGCGAAAAAGAGCGTGTTGGGCGTATTGTCCGTATGCAGGCTGATAAGCGCGAAGACGTAACAGAAGTTGTTGCCGGAGATATCGCCGCTATCGTAGGGCTTAAGGGAACAACCACAGGCAATACGCTTTGTGACCCTGCTCATCCCATTCAGCTTGAAAACATCACCTTCCCAGAACCCCCTGTTTCTATTGCCATCGAGCCCAAAACGAAAGCCGACCAGGAAAAAATGAGTCTTGCCCTCCAACGCTTGGCAGAAGAAGACCCAACATTCCGCGTTCGGGTCGATGACGAAACTGGCCAGACAATCATTTCCGGTATGGGTGAACTCCACCTGGAAATTCTTGTTGACCGCATGAAACGTGAGTTTAATGTTGAGGCTAACATTGGTCAGCCACAAGTTGCTTACCGCGAAACAATCCGCAAGGATGCGGTTGAGGCTCAGGGTAAATTTGTCCGCCAGTCTGGTGGTCGTGGTCAGTACGGTGACGTCTGGCTTCGCCTCAGTCAAAACGAACAGGGCGCAGGCTTTGAGTTCATCAATAGCATCAAGGGTGGTGTCGTCCCGAGTGAATACATCCCAGCTGTCCGCAAGGGCATCGAGGAAGCCCTGAGCAATGGTGTGCTCGCAGGCTATCCAGTGGTCGATGTTAAAGTCGAGCTGTACGATGGTAGCTACCACGAAGTCGACTCCAACGAAATGGCCTTCAGTATCGCCGGTTCGATGGGCTTCCAGGAAGGCTTCAAAAAAGCCAGCCCGGTCCTGCTCGAACCAGTCATGAAAGTAGTCGTTGTTACCCCAGAAGAATTCATGGGTGACGTCATCGGTGATCTCAACAGCAAGCGTGGTCGCATCGAGTCCATGGAAGATCTTTCATCCGGGATCAAGGAAATCACAGCGTTTGTTCCACTGGGTGAGATGTTTGGCTATACGACCAATTTGCGCTCAATGAGCCAAGGTCGTGCTAGTTCAAGTATGGAGCTTGACCACTATGCCGACGTACCAAACAACGTCGCCGACGCTATCATCGCCAAAAACAGCAAATAGGTATATACTGCTCACTACTATGACGAAAAAGCCGGTTGATTTAGATGATATCGCGGGGTCAATTGCTGATTTGACCCAGATGTTTTCCGCTCGGTTTGACGCCATGGACGCGCGCATGTTCCGGATGGAGCAAAAACAGTTGGAACACGACAAGCGTTTCGATGAGATAGATAAAAAGATCGATCACATTTACAGCCTACTCGATAATCATCTGAAAAGGATTGAAGATATTTTTGCAGACAACGTAGCGCGTGATCACCAGCAAGCACGTATGGAAAAATGGATTTTTCAGATAGCCGACAAACTTGACCTCAAACTCAAGTACGAATAAATTGGGTTAAAAATAACTTGATTTTCACCCAGTTACTAGGCTATACTTAACACCGTATCTCGCGTGAGGGCGTTGCTGTAGTAGTCTCTCGACACATCAGGCAATATGGACCGCGTGAACAACTATTAATTAATCAAATAGGAGACCATACATACATGGCAACATTTGACCGCACAAAGCCGCACGTCAACGTAGGTACTATGGGCCACGTCGACCACGGCAAAACAACTCTTACCGCAGCTATCACCATGGTACTTGCAAAAAAACTGCCAAGTGATGTGAACAAGGCTGTTGCGTACGACCAAATCGACAATGCACCTGAAGAAAAAGCTCGTGGTATCACCATTGCTACTTCTCACCAAGAATACGAAAGCGAAAAGCGCCACTACGCACACGTCGACATGCCAGGTCACGCCGACTACGTCAAAAACATGATTACCGGTGCCGCACAGGTTGACGGCGCAATCTTGGTTGTATCTGCTGCCGACGGTCCTATGCCTCAGACTCGCGAGCACGTTCTACTTGCTCGCCAGGTTGGTGTACCAAAGATCTTGGTATTCATGAACAAAATGGATCTTGCAGATGCCGACCTTGTCGAACTCGTCGAGGAAGAAATTCGCGATCTTTTGGAAAAGAACGGTTTCGACCGCGATTGCCCAATCATCAAGGGATCTGCCGCCAAAGCCGTTGAAGGCGATGCTGCAAACGAAGACGCTGTCATGGAACTCGTCAAAGCTATGGACGACTACCTTCCAGAACCAGTTCGTGACCTCGATAAGCCATTTATTATGCCTATCGAAGACGTCTTTAGCATTAAAGGTCGTGGTACCGTTGCAACTGGCCGTATCGAACAGGGCATAGTAAAAATCAACGATGAAGTTGAAATCGTTGGTATCCGTGCAACTACCAAGTCCGTTGTGACCGGCATTGAGGCTTTCAAGAAGTCTCTCGACCAAGGTCAGGCCGGCGACAATGCCGGTGTGCTTCTCCGCGGTATTGAACGCGACGACATCGAGCGCGGTCAGGTGCTTGCCAAGCCAGGTACAATAACTCCCCACACCGAATTCGACGCTGAGGTTTACATCCTGAGCAAAGAAGAAGGTGGACGACATACGCCGTTCTTTAAGGGCTACAAACCACAGTTCTACTTCCGCACCACGGATGTTACTGGTGAGGTTGAGCTGCCTGCTGACAAAGAAATGGTCATGCCAGGCGACACCATAACCTTCAAGGTAAAATTGCTTGCTCCTATTGCTATGGAGCAGGGTCTACGCTTCGCTATCCGCGAAGGTGGTCGCACCGTAGGTGCCGGCGTTGTGACTGCTATTACGAAGTAGTTTCACCTGGGATTTCTCCCGCAACAGAAAAGCGCTCCACCTAGGAGCGCTTTTTTGCTGTAAAAACAACTGTGCATAACGGCTTGAAAGGGTCTGCCCTACGACGTACAATAGCTGCACTATGAGTTTGACAGTCAAAGACGTAAACACTATGCGCCAGGTTTTTGCCGAGGGGTTTGAAGCGCTGGTTCTGCCAAAATTTGATGAAATGGATGCACGATTTGACCGGATCGAGTCTCGGCTCGACGGTGTAGAATCCCGACTCGACGGCGTTGAATCCCGCCTCGACGGCGTTGAATCACGGCTCGACGGCGTAGAATCCCGACTGTATAAAGTTGAGACACATGTTTCTAGCTTAGAGTCAGAGATGCACCGCGGGTTTGGCGAGGTCAATCGACGGCTAGATAAACTTGAAGGTAGAGTGGAAGCCGTTGAGAATGATATTAAAGATATTTACGAAATGCTTGCCGATCTACAGCGTGGCAGTAAAAATCTTTCCCACATGTCACTTGAAAAAAAGATCCGTTTCGCTCATGCCCAAGTCCTGGTTATAGCAAAAGAGGCAGGAGTTTCGCTTACCTGAGTCGGCTTGGCGTATACTGTAGCCATGGCTACGTTTGAAGGCGGGTTTGTTAACTACTACGAGCTTTTTGGAATTTTGCCGGACGCGTCATCGGTTGAAATTCGGACTATTTTCATGAGGCTTGCAAAAGAACAACACCCGGACACCGGTGGGACTTTAGAGCAAATGCAGTTACTCAATAAAGCATATGCTACTCTCAAAAATCCACTTTCTCGCCGGGCCTATGATCGTTTGCATAGTTTTCATACCGGTTCTACTCAGGTTCAGTATAGTGCTGAAGACTCTGGTGAAACAAACGTGGCATCGAACATGTCAGATGACGAAATGGATGAATTTATCGATACATTGTTTGCTGAGTACTCGGCTAAGGCTCCGAAAGAGCCATTTCACAAAAAGGCTGTCTCTGCCATACGTTTCCGCAAAAAGACTTAGTGGAGCTGCGTTGCATATTAAGGACAAAAATGCTACAGTACTCTCATAAACTTTAATAGCGCTGACTAAAAGTCGTGCCGAATCCCAAGTGAATCGTCAAGATGTTACAGTGCCATCCCAGGTGAAATGCCGGGGAGGAGATATGTATGGCAGACGCCACCCAAACACCAACTGGTAAGCAACGAATTCGTATTCGTCTCAAGGCCTACGACCACAAAATCATTGACCAAGCTGCAAAGCAGATCGTCGACACGGCACTGCGTACCGGTGCTAGCCTGGCCGGGCCAATCCCGCTCCCTACTCGCAAGAGCACGTTCACAGTTGTCAAAAGCCCACACGTCTACAAAAAAGGCCGCGAACAGTTCGAAATGCGCGTCCACAAACGCTTGATCGACGTATTTGAACCGACTCCCAAGACCATCGACAGCCTCATGAACTTGAGTCTACCTGCTGGCTGCGACGTCGAAATCAAGATGTAACCCCTTGAGTTAATGACCCCTATCGTCGACAGGGTACACATAATTTTAGAATTCACATCTAAAAAGAGCCCAACATGCGGTCATAGACAAGTCAAGCATAGTGTGTTATAATAAAGATTATGTCCATGCCAGAAGTTCTACATACACCTATGAAGACTGATCATCCAGCTCACCCGGGTTGGTTTATGCGTGGCCTAGAAAGCCCTCCGCAAGAAAATATAGACGCTTTAGTAAGCGTTATGCATACGCAAGGGGTTAAGGTTGACGGTGCTACTTTACGTGAAGCACTCGCGTGCCATGCTATGGCGATAACAGCACATAGAGACGCTTCGGAAAAAGAAACACTGTTGTCGCTCAATAAAAATGGTTTTGCAGAGGATTATTTAAGGATAGCCGGTAAGCGGAACACTCAGGGTCGGCTTGTCGCTCTTTTCGCTCGCGCTGTTCATACGGCTCGATCCAGAGATGACGTTGAGCGCAGGCGTCCAGGTCTTGATTTGGGCGGAGTACGTGGTCAGTATGGTAATTGGGGTGCCTTACAAGGCGAAAACGGATTTATGGAGTTGCTGAGGCGTTTTCCGGTTACCCTGCAAGATGCACTACTCGAGGAAGATTTGACGGTGCGTTCCTTGGTAACGCATGGCGGTCGTGGCCAGAGAGGGCATAAACGGGTCTATAGTCTGGTCACCAGTTCTGAAGAGTTGCAATCGAAGGGTTTTCCCCAAATTCGCCGACGCATAGCATTAGTAGACGGTGTCGTACAGTTACCTGGTAATGGAAACGACGCTTCAATAGAGGTATTTTTAGATTCTCGTTTTGCGGTTGTTCCACCTGCATTGGACGAAAGTACAAGAAAGAGCTTTCAATCAGTTGTGCGCGGGATCAAAGATGGTAGAGACTGGGAAACGTTTGTGATTGGATCTCAGACTCGACTCGCTAATATAATTGGGAATTTACTTGAAGAGGAAATTGTGGCCTTTAAACGTGCGGGGGTAATTAGTGCCGCATTTATTCCAGAGAGTGCTCACATGGTAGTGACCACAGCTAAGCACCGCAAAAAATAGTTCAGTTGTAGTTTTTGCAACGGGTTGACAGAAGTTCAGGTTTTGTGCTAATCTGGGGTTTACATACAAACATTTCCGTATGGTGATGTGAGGTAGGTCTATCTGGTACATAATTATCAGTGGAAACCCCCGACCACCGAGATTTTTGTGTCAATGTACAAGCCACAAAGTGCGGAACTCGGTTGTAAGGTAATATCATTCTAATAACAAAGGAAGAGTGTGCTGGGGAGCAAGTAGCTCTAGGCGGCAGGGAGAACTGAGGAGAGCGGTATTGAAATACCGCGGTTCCGAGGCTCGCACCTGACAACAACGAGATACGCCGCTTATCCAGTGCACGAAAAACTATGAAAGCATTAATTACGAGAAAGGTTGGCATGACGAGTACTATCGCTGAAGATGGTACGATGCAAGCTGTTACCTTGCTTTCCGCTAGTCCCTGTGTAATTACACAGGTGAAAACCGATGAAACCGACGGCTACACAGCCGTGCAGATCGGCTGCGAGGAAGTAAAAGAATCTAGTGTTGCAAAGCCGCAAGTCGGTCACCTGAAGGGTGCAAAGCAAATCGTGCGTATTATGCGCGAATTCCGTGTACCTGAAATTACCGAAGACCTCACCGTTGGAAACACAATCAACGCCGAGGTCTTTTCAGTTGGTGACACGGTGCATGTTACGGGCACGAGTAAGGGCAAAGGTTGGGCAGGTACCATTCGCCGCCATAACTTCCACCGTGGACGCAAAACTCATGGTGGTCGCAGCTATCGCCGCGTTGGCTCAATTGGTTCAATGTATCCCCAGCATATCTTGCCTGGCAAGAAGATGGCTGGTCATCTTGGTCACGATCAAGTCACTGTGCGTAACCTGAAGGTAGCGCTTGTCGATGCGGAAAAAGGCTATATCGGTGTCGTGGGTGCAGTCCCTGGCCCTCGTAAAGGTATCGTTGTTATCAAAGGGGAGGAGAAATAATTATGGCTACTCCTACATATAGTGTTGCTGGCACAAAAGCTACAACGGCTGCAAAACTCAGCAAAGAGGTTTTTGGAGTCGAGGTCAAGAATCACCAGCTCTTGCGTCAAGCCTATGAAGCTTATCTTGCGAATGGACGTGAAAACCTTGCAGTTGTCAAAACCCGCGGACTTGTTCGAGGTGGTGGCAAAAAGCCATGGAAGCAAAAGGGTACTGGCCGAGCGCGTTTTGGTAGTTCGCGCAACCCGATCTGGCGCGGCGGTGGTATTGTTTTTGGGCCTACTGGTCAGGAAAACTACAGTGTCAAAATTTCCACTACCAGCAAACGAGTTGCACTTCGACAAGCTTTGAGCCTTGCGAGTGAAAGTGGAAAGCTGATTGTTATGGAAAACCTCAAGAGTAAAGAGGGCAAAACTGCAGAAATGGCCAAGCTTCTTACGAAAGTTGGCGTTATCCGCGACGCACTGGTTGTCGTAGAAACTAAAACCCCAGAGCTTGTTATGTCAACGGCAAATCTACAAAATGTCATGCTGGTAACTGCTAAATATTTGAACGTATTTGACATCATGAACGCAGACCACATTGTCATGACTGCCGATGCACTGAAAGTAGTCGAAACATGGCTGAAGCCAGCCAAGAAAGCGGAGGTAAAATAATATGTTTGTAAAACCCCGTTTAAGTGAAAAATCATTTGCACTCAGCCAAAGTACAAACACCTTTGCATTTGACGTCCCAAGTGAAATGAACAGCGTAGAAATCGCAAATGAGGTAAAAAAGCAGTTTTCTGTTGAGGTAAAGAGAGTTCGCCTTGTTAGTCGCAAGGGTAAAGTCAAGCGCATTATGAATCTAACTGGAAAACGAAGTAGTAATCGCAAGGGCACGCAAAGCGATTTGAAAAAGGCGTACGTCACGCTTGCGGCGGGTAGCCATCTTCCGTTCTTCGAGGCAGAAGAAAAGGAAGTTGCCGACGCCGAAAAAGCCGAAACGAAGAAAGTCGAGAAGTCATCCGAGAAAAAATCCACTCTGAAAAAACTGACTACACGTGCGAAAAAGGAGACCAAATAATGAAAAGATTATCCATTTTCATGTCACCTGTCACCTTGGATTATCCTGTGACCTGTAACAATTGTGACATGTTACATGCTACACCAATGTTACACGTTACACGTGACGCGTTAATCAGCGACGGAGGAGCAGTCTAATGGCTATTAAGGCATACAACCCAACGACTCCCGGCCGACGGGGGATGAGTAGTCAAGATTTTTCTGGTGTGACTACTAAAAAACCCGTCCGATCACTTGTCAAAAGTGTGAAGCGCGGAAGCGGTCGCAACAATCAAGGTCGTATAACAACTCGCCATCAAGGCGGCGGTGCTCGCAAACATTACCGTATTATGAATTTTGACTTCCAGGGTGAAGGTACGGTTGAACACATTGAATACGACCCAAACAGGAGTGCACGAATTGCTCGGGTAAAAGACAGCAAGGGTACATACCACTATGTCCTAGCTGTCAGTGGCATGAAACAAGGCCAAACCGTCAGCGGTCACGCCGAAGCGGCAATAGAAACGGGCAATCGTTTACCACTGGCAAACATCCCTGTCGGTACTACTATACATGCGCTTGAACTCAAGCCAGGTCGTGGCGCGCAAGCCGTCCGCAGCGCAGGTAACAGTGCCATGCTGATGGCAAAAGAAGGCGAATACGCCCAGGTACGTATGCCAAGCGGTGAAGTTCGTAAGTTTCTCCTTACGTGTACCGCGTCAATTGGTGTCGTAGGCAATGAGCAGCACCAAAATGTGAAGATCGGCAAGGCTGGTCGCTCCCGTCACCTCGGTAAGCGTCCAAGCGTGCGTGGTGTTGTCATGAACGCCGTTGATCACCCCCACGGTGGTGGTGACGGTGGTCGTCACCGTATGGCTAAGGCGCCTCGAACTCCATGGGGACAGAAAACGCTCGGGTTTAAGACCCGCCGCCGCAAGAGTACCAACAATATGATCGTAAGAAGCCGCCACGCGGCCAAGAGGAAATAAGGTATGAGTCGTTCATTGAAGAAAGGGCCATTTATCGATCCGAAGCTCGCGAAAAAAGTCGCTAGTCAAGGCCCAGAGGATCGTACTATTATCAAAACATGGGCGCGTGCCAGCACGATCGCACCAGATTTTGTTGGTAAAACATTTGCTGTACACAATGGCAAAGTGCATGTACCTGTTTTTGTCACCGAAAACATGGTTGGGCATAAGCTTGGTGAATTTAGCCCAACCCGTAAGTTCCGTTCTCACGGTGGAAAGCTAGCCAAGGGTAAATAACATGAATACGGAATTAAGAATAATGAATCAAGTAACGGAAAATAACAGCAGCAAAGCTGCTGGCATGATTCATGTCTCATACTTCATGATTCAGAAGCCGGAGGCAGTATGTCTGTAAAAGCTGAAAGTAAAGGTGTTCGATTAAGTCCACGTAAGGTTGCTGCAGTTGCTGCGCTGGTACGCGGCCGTAGCGTCTCTGACGCAATTGTCATTCTAGAGCACACGCCGCGTCGTGCTGCTCTACCGGTACTAAAGACGATAAAAAGCGCTCAGGCAAACGCCAGCCATAACCATAACTACAAGGCAGATACGTTGGTCATTACCGAAATAACAGTCAACCATGGTGCTCGCATGAAGCGCTACCGACCGGCTGCCATGGGTCGCGCACTCCCATATATGAAGCGAAGCAGCCATATCCGTGTACTAGTCGATGGAGAACTTCGCCCTGCTAAGAAGCCCGCAGCTTCCAAGGAGACTAAGTCATGAATTTTACAAGTAACAGATATCAGATGACAGAAATTAAACAGATTTCAGGTAGCAGACAAAACTCAGTAGAACGAATCTGCCAAATGCAACCTGCTAAATTTCTGCCAAATGCTTCCTGTTCTCTGCTAAATCAGAAAGGAGCTGCATAATGGGACAAAAGGTAAACCCTATCTCCATGCGCCTACAAGCCAATAAGGATTGGCGAAGCAAGTGGTTTGTTGGCAAGCGCGAATATGCAAACTATCTTGCCATGGACCTCAAGGTTCGAAAGCTAATCCAGGACAAGTTTGGCTCGCGCGGTGCTATAAACAAAGTTGACATAGAACGCTCACCGAACCTCGTCACGGTTACGATTGCAACGGCCAAGGCCGGTGTTGTAATCGGACGTGGAGGCCAGGGCGCTCAGGAACTGAAGGCGGCTATAGAAAAGGTTTACGGCGTACCAGCTCGTGTCAACATCGAAGAAGTCAAAAAGCCGGATTTATATGCAAAACTTGTGGCTGAAAACATTGCTCACCAGCTCGAGCGCCGTATGAGCTTTCGTCGTGCTATCAAAAGTGCAAGCGCAGCTACTATGCGCGCTGGCGCAAAAGGAGTGCGTATCGAGGTGGCTGGCCGTCTAAACGGCGCCGAAATGTCACGACGCGAAAAAGAAGCTGTCGGTTCTGTACCACTGCACACCATTCGCGCGGATATTGACTTTGCATCAGCTCGCGCAAACTGGCCAGGTGCTGGCATAATCGGCATCAAGGTATGGATTTACAAGGGGGACAAATAAATGTTACTCCCAAAACGAACGAAATTTCGTAAAGTCCGCAAGGGTAAAATCCGTGGCGTCGCTACGGCCGGTAACTATATAGCTTACGGCGAATTTGCGCTGCAAGCGCAAGGACACGAACGCATTACGAGCCGCCAAATTGAGTCAGCACGTCAAGCTATGACCCGCTACATTAAGCGCGGCGGAAAAATTTGGATACGCATATTCCCGCATACGCCCGTCACTCGTAAGCCACTTGACGTGAAAATGGGTAGCGGCAAAGGCTCACCAGAGTTCTTTGTAGCAAAAGTACGTCCCGGAACTGTCATGTTTGAGATGCAGGGGGTTACGGAAGAAACTGCCCGTGAAGCTATGCGTCTCGCCAGTCATAAGTTACCAGTCAAGACAAAGTTTATCGTGAAGGAGGGTGCATAATATGAAAATTGCAGATATCCGTAAACTAAGCACCGCTGAGCTCACGAAAGAAACGAACAAGCTTCGCGACGAGATAGCCGAACTTCGCCGCCATATTTACATGGGCGACAACCAGAATGTTCGTGCTGTTCGAGGCAAGCGCAAAGATCTCGCTCGAATGCTTACCGTCTTGAGCGATAACCTAGTTAAGGAGGCCAAATAAGATGGCGAAGACAATCACTGGTGTGGTCTCCAGCAACAAGACAGATAAGACCATCGTAATTACCGTGCGTGAGAAAAAGACGCATCCGTTGTACCGCAAACAGTACACTACAAGTAAAAAATTTATGGCTCACGACGAAAAAAACGAAGCCCAGGTTGGCGACAAGGTAGTTGTGATCGAGACAAGACCAATTAGTCGCCGCAAGCGATTTACTCTACAAGCAATTATAGAGAAAGCAGAAGTTAAGCACATTGAAACCGCTACGGAAGTCCCGGGTGTTACCGACAAGCCAAAAAAGGAAAATGAATCATGAATTATGAATCAAGTATCATGAAAAACTCCTTAGTTGCTCCTATGCATGCTTCATGCTTCATGCTTCATGCTTCAGCTACTGAAAGGAGCAACTAATGGTGCAACAGGAAACTCGACTTGTTGTCTGTGACAACAGCGGCGCAAAAGAAATTTTGTGTATTCGCGTTTTAGGTGGCACGCGTAGGCGTTATGCAAAAGTGGGCGATATTATTACGGCTACGGTTAAGCAGGCCAGCCCTACGGGCAACGTCAAGAAAAAATCGGTTGTTCGTGCAGTTGTTGTGCGCACTCAAAAAGAGATAACACGCAAAGACGGAAGTACTATCAAATTTGACGATAACGCAGCGGTAATAATTGGCGACGATAAAAACCCGAAAGGCACACGTATATTTGGGCCAGTACCCAGAGAACTGCGTGACTTGGGCTATGCTAAGATTATCAGCTTGGCTCCGGAGGTACTATAACAATGAGCAGGGAACAGATGACAGATAACAGGCGTTTCAAAATCAGACTTAAGAAGGGTGATCTTGTACAAGTCCTGAGCGGCAAGTACAAAGGCAAGCAAGGTCGCGTACTCAAAACGCATGCGGCCGAAAACAAGGTTACGGTCGAAGGTGTAAATATTGTCAAGAAACACCAAAAACCGAACCAAGCACATCCTCAAGGCGGCATACTTGAAATTACAAAACCAATCTGGGTAAGTAAAGTAGCCATCGTTGATCCAACCGCAAAGAAACCAAGTCGCATAGGGTTTACCGTAAACAAAGACGGTAGCAAGACTCGCGTCTATAAGGCCAGCGGTAAAGAAGTGAAAGTCGAAGCAACGGCCAAGAAGGTCGCAAGCGCGAAGAAAGATGACAAGGTTCTCTAATGGCAGATACCGCAACCAAGAAAGCTCCAAAAGCTGCAAAACCGTATGTTGCTCGTTTGAAAGCCGAGTATAACGAGAAGTTTGCCGCTGAACTTTTGAAAGACTTAGGCTTAAGCAATCCGCATCAGGTGCCACGACTTGAAAAAATCGTTGTCAATGTTGGGCTAGGCAAGGCCAAAGAAGACAAGAAAACCATTGAAGCCGCTAAGAACACTCTACGCAAAGTAACTGGCCAAGAACCCGTTGAGACTGTTGCGAAAAACTCTATTGCCGGCTTCAAGCTTCGAGAAGGTAATATGATAGGGCTGAAACTCACACTTCGTGGCGAACGAATGTACGAGTTTATGGATCGTCTCATTAACATCGTGTTGCCGCGTCTGCGCGACTTCCATGGCGTAAGCAACCGCGCGTTTGATAAACAAGGGAATTTCAGTATAGGTATGACCGATCAGAGTGTGTTTCCCGAACTAACCTTCGAGGAAACGACGACTCCGCATGGCCTACAAGCCGTTTTTGTCGTACGTTGTGAAGATAAAGCTCACAGCAAGGCACTGCTGCAGAAGTTCGGCATGCCGTTTGAAAAGGAGGCTAAATAATATGGCTAGAAAATCGAATTTAGCGCGCGATAAAAAGCGCATCAAGATGATAGAACAATACGCGGCAAAGCGTGCAGAACTTAAAGAGCTTGGGGACTACGAAGGCCTGGCAAAGCTGCCACGAAACTCGTCACCGACGCGTCGTAAAAACCGATGTGTCGAGACAGGTCGCCCTCATGCGTATATGCGTCAGTTTGGCCTCAGCCGTTTGTCTTTCCGTGAACATGCAAGCAAGGGAGAAATCCCTGGTGTAACGAAAGCGAGCTGGTAATGGTCGCTTCGCTTCATATTTCAAGTAGCAATTTGCAGGTAACAGAAATTTTTCAGGTATCAGGTGGCAGACGAACAGCATGTGCAAGTCTCTGCCAAATGCACCCTGCTAAATTTTTGCCAAATGTTTCCTGCTCTCTGCTAAATCAGAAAGAAGGTAAATAAATGAGTGTGACTACTACTGATCCTATTTCAGACATGCTGACCCGCATACGCAATGCGATTGCCGTCGGCAAAACCGAAGTGAGCTTGCCTCATAGTAATATCAAAGAAAACGTCGCAATTTCATTGAAGAACAATGGCTTCTTGCATGATGTGAGTGTCTCGGACTTAAGCGTCGGCAAGCAATTGCACATAACGATTAATCTTGATGGTGAAAACGCGAAAATTACTGAAATTAAGCGTCTCAGTAAGCCCGGTCGCCGCTCATACACAAATGCCCGTGAGATGCCGCAAGTGAAACGCGGTCGCGGTGTTCTCATCATTTCGACTTCCAAAGGTCTTATGACCGGTGAAGAAGCCAAGCAGCAAGGAGTTGGTGGCGAGCTAATTTGTCAAGTTTATTAAATAGGAAAGGAGAGATAAGAGATAAGAGATAAGAGATAAGAGTACCAAAACTCTTAACTCATAACTCATACTTCTTAACTCTATTAAAACAATGAGTCGAGTAGGAAAACTACCCATCCAGATCCCAAGCGGTGTGACAATCACTGTCGACTCAGATGCCATTAAGGTATCTGGGGCTAAGGGAAATCTGCAAACTCCACAGTTGGAGGACATTACAGTAAAAGTTGAAGACGGTGTGCTTACCGTCACACGGGCAAATGACATGCCGAAGATTCGTGCCGCCCACGGCCTCATGCGTGCACTCGTAAACAATATGGTGCAAGGTGTCAGTCAAGGTTTTAGCAAACAGCTTGAACTAAACGGTGTTGGTTACCGTGTTGCCCTGCAAGGTACCGACTTAAAGCTCAATATTGGTTTTAGTCACGACGTTATTTACAAAGTACCTTCAGGCGTACAAGTTGCCGTCGAGCAAAACAAAATGACCATTACCGGCATAGACAAACAGCAGGTCGGTCAGGTTGCAGCCGAAATTCGCGCCCTTAAGAAACCAGAGCCGTACAAGGGCAAAGGAATAAAGTACGTTGATGAGCGAATCTTACGCAAGTCAGGTAAGTCAGGAAAGGATAAATAGCATGAGCCAGAGCCAGAAATTAGTACAGCGCGCTCAGCGAAAAAATCGCATCCGCGCCACAGTTAAAGGCACGAGCGATCGTCCCCGCCTGAGCGTCAACGTGAGCAACACGAACATCAGTGCACAAATAATTGATGACAGTAAACATCATACCGTTGCAGCAGTGACAACCGCTGGTAATAAAGCGGCAAAAGGTACTTTGACCGAAAAAGCCGCATGGGTTGGTGCAGAAATTGCAGCCGCTGCTAAAAAGCTGAAGGTCAGTAAAGTTGTGTTTGACCGCAGCGGCAAGCAGTATCACGGCCGCGTAAAGGCTTTGGCCGAAGCCGCCCGAGAGAAAGGAATGGAGTTCTAACATGGCAGAAAACACTGAAACTCAGGCAATGCAAGCTGCTGCGGCAGAAACAGCTGCTCAGAGCCAAACTTTCCGCGGTCCTCGTGGCGGCAGTAATCGTCGTGACGGTGGTGGCCGCTCTCCGCGTGGTCGCAATGATCGTGGCCAACAGCCACCCGAAGAAAAGCAGTTCGACGAACGTGTTGTCCATATTGACCGCGTAGCCCGTGTTGTAAAGGGTGGTCGCCGGTTCCGGTTCCGCGCACTTGTTGTTGTTGGAGACCGCAAAGGCAAAGTGGGTATCGGTAGTGCAAAGGGAGCTGACGTAACCGCTGCTGTCACAAAGGCAACAGAAGTTGCGAAGAAGCATTTTGTTCCCGTAGTGCTGTATAAAGGGACAATTCCGCACGAGGTCGAGGGTAAAGTTGCAGGTGCAAGGATACTTGTAATGCCCGCCGCACCTGGTACCGGACTTATTGCGGGAGGCGTTGTCCGCACCGTACTCGAAGTGGCCGGCGTCAGTAATGTGCTCAGCAAGTCACTCGGCTCAAGCAACAAAACCAATATTGCATATGCAACGATTGCAGCACTTCAGACACTTGAACCGGCCAAAAACTGGGTCACAACGAGGCATCAGGCTAGCACAAAAAATGCAAAAAAAGTTGAAAAAGTACCAACAGTTAAAAATGAAGTAAAAGTCACCCCTGTCAAAGCCGCATCCGAGGTAAAAAAACCTGCTGTGGCCAAGAAAGCAGCTGCAAAGAAAGTAGCTCCTAAGAAAGGTGCAAAATAATGAAATATCATGAATTAACCGCACGTCACAAAAAATCGCCAAAGCGCGTAGGCCGAGGCATTGCTGCAGGTCAAGGCAAGACGGCAGGACGTGGTACAAAAGGTCAAGGTGCACGAACTGGCTTTAGCAAACGTCCCGGTTTTGAAGGTGGTCAAAATCCTCTTATGCAGCGCTTACCAAAACTGCGTGGGTTCCGTAGCCTAAAACCGAAGGCAGAAAACGTTTATACCGAGCAGCTCAACGGACTCGGCGCAAAGGTGGACAACAAAGTACTCGCCGATGCTGGGTTGGTCAGTGGCGAATTTGTACGCGTAAAGCTGCTTTTTCGCGGTGAAGTTGCAAAAAAAGTCGACGTTTCGCTGCAGGCAGCAAGCGTTAACGCTGTAGAAGCGATTCAAAAGGCCGGTGGTAGCTTTACGGCCGTTCCTCGCGTTAAACGCCCCGCAAAACAAGACACAGAAAAATAATCAGGTCTAAGTGAAATAAGAAGCGTAATTCTGTGCGCTTCTTATTTTATTATGAGCGAGTAAGCTGTATACTATGGAATAGATTTATAGCAGATAAAGAGGGAATGGCTGAATGAACTGGAAGATTATTGGTGCATCGTTTAAACAGGCAGAAATGCGCAAGCGTATTTTTGCGGTTCTCGGTATTTTGGTTGTGTTTCGTATACTTGCCCATGTGCCGGTGCCGTTGGCAGATCCACAGACACTGAAGCAGGTTTTGACAAACCTATTTAACGAACAAAACACCCCACAGTTACTTAGTTTTATAAATGTTTTAAGTGGCGGTGCGCTTGCAAACTTCTCCATCATGATTGCTGGACTTGGGCCATACATCAACGCGAGCATCATTATGCAGCTACTGACAAAAGCCATACCAAAGCTTGAAAACATGCGCAAAGACGGTGAATCTGGTCAGAAACGTATAAACCAGTACACACGTTTACTCACCTTTCCACTTGCCATCATTCAAGCGATCGGTTCTATTTACTTGGTTCGCCAATACGCACAGCAAGTGGGTGGAATCGGCGATATTACAGCCAACACCTCTATAGGGCAATGGGTGCTCATGGTTGCGGCGCTTACCGGCGGTTCCATGTTACTCATGTGGATGGGAGAACAGGTGACTGAAAAATCGGTTGGTAACGGTATATCGTTGCTTATAACTGTTGGTATAGTGAGTGCACTACCAGGCACCATCAGTCAAATTGCGTCATCTATTTATGACAAAACTAACAAATGGGAAATATTTGGCAGTGAACTGCCCATTAACCAGAAGGCGTTCTGGTTGTCTCTGGCTATACTTGCGGTTGTGGTGCTCGTCACATGGATTGTGGTTATGCTGAACGAAGCGGCTCGACGGCTTACGGTCAATTACGCCAAGCGCGTGCAAGGAAATCGTGCATATGGTGGGGTTACCACAACGCTTCCAGTAAAACTTATTACAGCCGGTGTTGTGCCGATCATCTTCGCTATTGCATTCTTGAGTGTGCCGAGTTTCGCTGGTCAGCTTCTGACATCAAGCAGTAACCCGAAATGGCAGGAGCTTGGCCAAAACCTTGTGACATGGTTTACAAACCCGACCGCTCAAAGTCTGGCCGCTGGCGGCTGGCAGGCATACATTTACCCAGTTACATACTTCTTGCTCGTTTTTCTTTTTACCTTCTTTTACACCAGCATTACTTTCAACAGCAAGGAAATTTCTGAAAATCTTCAAAAACAAGGCGGATTTATTGAGGGTGTACGCTCTGGCACTCAAACAGAACGCTACCTAGCGAAAACCGTTAATAAATTGACCCTATTCGGAGCTATTTGCCTTGGACTTCTCGCTATCATGCCGATAGTAGCGCAAATATTCGTGCCCGAAAATATTGCGTTGGCACTTGGCGGTACCAGTGTGCTAATCCTTGTTGCTGTTTCGCTCGAGACGTTGCGCGCAGTCGAATCACGCGCTCTGATGATCACATACGACCAATACAGCAGGGACGATTTTTTCTATGATTCGGACGATGAAGAGTCCGGGGCAGTCACCGGTAAGCGTCTCAGATTAATTCCGCAGAGATTATCTCGTAAATCAAAGAAGTTGAAATAACATAAAACACTTTACAGCTCGTCGTAAAAAATGCTATACTGTCATGACGATATAACCTATGGCGAGTAAAAAGGAAGTCATCGAACTAAACGGCGTAATTGTCGAGACCCTGCCGGGTACTCAGTTTCGTGTCGAACTGGAAAACGGTCATCAGATTATAGCGCACGTCGCTGGTAAAATGCGGAAACACTTTATCCGAATTGTACCGGGCGACGCGGTCACAGTAGAGCTAACGCCTTACGACCTGACCAAAGGTAGGATTACCTACCGCAAAGGCTGAACTTTCTAGGGATTGATTCATCCGGACTGAATCGCACTAAGATGCGATTCGATGTACGGATCAATCCTTCGAAAGTTCGGCAAGCGAAATACTAACTAAGCAGTGAGTCACCTTCAGGAAGGAGATGATCCGTACATGAAAGTACGTGCAAGTGTCAAAAAGATTAGCCCCGACGACAAGATCGTTCGTCGTAAAGGGCGTCTATACGTTATAAATAAGTTTAAACCAAAGCATAAGCAAAGGCAGGGATAATTCATGGCAGCACGAATTTCTGGTGTAACCATACCTGCCGAAAAGCAAGTTTGGGTGTCACTAACCTATGTACATGGCATAGGACCAAAAACAGCTGACGATATTTTGGTCGCAGCAAAGGTTGAGCGCACTGTTCGCGTAAAAGATCTAACAGATGCCGAAATCGGACGCATACAAGAGTATATAAACGAGCACCTAACCGTTGAAGGTGAGCTTCAGCGCATAGTGAGCGGCAATATTAAGCGTCTCAAAGACATCGGAAGCTACCGTGGTTTACGCCACAAGGGTAATTTGCCATCACGGGGCCAGCGTACTAAGACAAATGCGCGAACTCGTAGAGGAAAGAAAATAACTGTCGGCGGCACGGCTAAGAAAGTCGCAAGCAAGACGTAGGAAAAACTATGGCAGAAACAACGACAACTACCCCAGTAGCTAAGAAAAAGAAAGCAAAGCGCAGTGTTCCTGCGGGTCAGCTACACATTCAGGCTACGTTTAATAACACAATCGTCACTTTGACCGACGCAAGCGGTGGTGCATTGGCAGCTTCAAGCGCTGGTGCCTGCGGATTTCGCGGCTCAAAGAAGGGTACGGCTTATGCAGCACAAGTAGCAGCTGAAAAAGCCGGTAACTTAGCAAAGCAAGCCTACGGACTCAATAAGGTAAACGTCTTCGTTAAGGGTGTTGGCCTTGGCAGGGATGCAGCGATCCGCGCTATGCAAACTGTTGGCATCAATATTGATAGCATTACTGACATTACCGGAGTGCCTCATGGTGGCGTTCGTCCAAAGAAAGCAAGGAGGGTCTAGTCCATGGCACGTGACACTCAATCAATTGTCAAAATGTCTCGTCGTGAAGGCTATGCACTTCATCCGAAAGCACACAAAGCGCTCGCAAAACGCACTAACATGCCTGGACAGGCCGCAAATGCTCGCACGCGCAACAAGCCTAGCCAATATTCATTGCAGCTGCGCGAAAAGCAAAAAGTAAAGCGGCTATATGGGCTCCTTGAAAAGCAATTTAGTAATCTCATGGCAGAAGCATCACGAACTCCCGGTCAATCGGGCGCAGCGCTCCTACAATACCTTGAGCGGCGCCTTGATAACGCAGTGTACCGAGCAGGCTTTGCGCCATCGCGCCGCGCCGCTCGTCAGTTGGTGACCCATGGGCACTTTATGCTCAATGGCCGAAGGGTTGATGTTCCATCTATTCGCGTCCGTGAAGGTGATGTTATTGAGCTCCGTGAACATAGTAAATCGAGTGAGTATTTCAAGAAACTTGATGATACAAGTCCCGCTCCCAGCACTATTCCAACTTGGCAGAGTGTAGACCGGAAAAAAGTTCAACTGAAGATTACCGGGCTTCCCGTACGTGATGATGCTGAACCTGAAATTAACGAACAACTAATCGTCGAGTACTACTCACGCTAAGGAAAGGACATTTATAAAGATATGTCAAAAATGATTCATACCCCAGGACTTGTCGCCGTCGATGACCACTCTGCCGTGAGCAGCACTTTTGTAATCGAGCCGCTCCAGACAGGTTATGGCATGACGCTCGGCAACAGTCTTCGTCGTGTTCTGCTTTCGAGCATAAGCGGCGCTAGTGTTACGAGCTTCAAAATCGATGGTGTTACGCACGAATTTACCACTATCAAAGGCGTCAAAGAAGACGTGGTTGCGATTATGTTGAATTTAAAGCGTTTGCGCTTCCGTGTCTATGGTGAAGATTCCCAGACGGTACGCATTGTCAAAAAAGGCAAAGGCGTGGTTACTGGTAAAGATATTCAGGGCAACGCAGACATAGAGGTAGTAAATCCGGAGCAATCTATCGCAACAATCGATGACGATAAAGCTAGCTTTGTGGTTGACCTTGTTGTCGAAGTTGGCCGAGGCTATCAAACCATTGAAGAAAGCACAGCTAAAAAGCAAAGTGATTTTGTTGCACTCGACGGTGTATTTAGTCCCGTTGTACGCGTACGCTACAAGGTCGATAAAACTCGTGTTGGTCAAACCACTGACCTCGACAAGCTGAATATTACGGTTGAGACCGACGGCAGTATTACTCCACGCGATGCCTTTGAAGAAGCAGCTGCAATTCTGGTAAATCAGTACGCAGCACTGGCCGGCAAAACTCGTGTCCAGGTTCAAGATACAGCCAATCCTAGTAGCGAAGGCGGTGAACTCGCAGGAGACGATGGTTCTTTGCTGAACACCAGCATTGAAGACCTTAATCTAACTGCTCGGACCACCAATGCGCTTGTCAATAACGACATCCACACCATACAAGATTTGTTTGCTTTGTCTGACACCGAGCTTCGTGACCTAAAAGGTTTTGGGAGCAAAGCTCTCGACGAAGTAAAAGATAAGCTGGCGGAGTTGGAGTTGTAATATGCACCGTCACGGATATCAAGGAACCAAATTTGGCCGCGAACGGGACCAGCGTGAGGCTCTTATACAGAGCCTAGCTGAGGCGCTCATAATTCACGGCCGAATAGTTACTACGGTGCCAAAAGCCAAAGCAGTTGTGCCATACGTAGAAAAACTAATTACGAAAGCAAAAAAAGGCGATCTCCACAACCGACGCCAGATTGTTTCTGCGCTACAAACGGTAGCTACAGCTCATCGCTTGGTTGATGAAATTGCACCGAAGCTTGGTGGACGAAACAGCGGCTATTTTCGTATAACACGAAAAGATAACCGCCGCGGTGACAACGCTGAAATGGCAGAAGTGAGTTTTGTTGACGATCTGAAGCAAGCGCCCGTAGCCAAAGCAGTTACCAAAGCACCTGAAAAACAGCATCATGAGCACGACGAAGTAAAGTCTACCCCTGCTAAAAAGTCAGTCCCAGGTGCAAAAAGGGCAGTGAAAGCTGCCGATAAACACCTCAGCCATAAGCCGGCAGTTCAGGTGAGAAAGAGCGGGGAACGATAATGGTTATTGCAAGGGAAAAGAGCAGCCAGAGTGCGCGAATTCATTTCGCGACCCTGCGCGATGAGAAAAACCGTAAGGTTTGTCTCATAAAGAGACGGGGGGAACGCTAGTATGAAAACATATTCCGCAAAGCCAAGTGAAGTTACGCGTAAGTGGTACGTGATTGACGCATCAGACACAACACTCGGTCGCGTTTCAACACAAGTTGCGACGCTACTTACCGGTAAAAGTAAGCCGATGTTTACCAGCCATATTGACTGTGGCGATTTTGTTGTCGTAGTTAACGCAGACAAGCTACAAGTCACTGGCGGCAAAGAAGAAAAGAAAATGTACTACAATCACAGTGGTTATCCAGGCGGCTTACGAGAACGTCAGCTTAAGGATCTCATGGGCAATGACTCCACAGAGGTTATTTACAAAGCCGTTCGCGGTATGCTCCCAGTCAACAAGCTGCGTGACGACAGACTCAAGCGCCTCAAAATCTATGCCGGCGCTGAGCATGTACATGCCGCTCAAAAGCCCGAAACTATTAGCCTGAAAGGATCTAAGTAATGAATGTCTTAAGGGAAAAGAGCAGCCAGAGTGCGCGAATTCATTTCGCGACCCTGCGCGATGAGAAAAACCGTAAGGTTTGTCTCATAACTCTGAAAGGAGCAAAATAACTATGGCTGAAGCAAAAGGTCATTACTACTATGCTCTTGGCCGTCGCAAAAGTGCTACTGCACGGGTACGGCTTATGAAGGGCAAGGGTAGCATTACTATCAATAGCAAGCCCGTTGCTGAGTATTTTGCAGACAGTAAAATGCTATTGGGTGAAGTCAACAAACCGTTTGCGGTGCTTGAACTTCCGCTCAAAGACTACGACGTAACAGTTGTTGTGAATGGTGGAGGACATGCAGGCCAGGTCGATGCAATTCGCCTTGGTATCGCTAAGGCATTGGTTGAAATGAAAGAAGACTATAAAGCAACGCTTCGCCGCGCCGACCTGCTCGGTCGCGATAGCCGCGAGCGAGAGCGCAAGAAGTTCGGTCTGAAGGGCGCGCGTAAACAGCGCCAGTTCACCAAGCGCTAGGCATATCATCGCTTGCCATAAACTCCCGGTTAACACCGGGAGTTTTGCTATACTGAACGCATGCGTAAACAGCAACAGATATGGCAGACGGAGCATACTAGCGGACATACGCTGCCGACTATGGCAAATGCTGAACCTGCAAGCGGTGTTATCATGTTCGTCGAGTGGCTGAGGGCAAACAATGTACTACCAGAAGGCAGAGCTGTCGATATTGGCTCAGGAAAAGGACGTAATACAGTGTATCTTGCAAAACGAGGATATGCTGTAGACGCACTCGAATATATAGCATTTGCTCGACAATGCACGACAGAACTCGCGGTGCAAAATAATATTGCAGATAGAGTCAATGTGCACAGTGCTGAAATAGATGCTAATTGGCCGTTCCCGAGTGAATATTTCGCAATTGCGGTCGACTCCTTTTCCTCGATAGATATTGAGACGAAAGAAGGGCGCGAAAAATGTCGCGATGAAATGCATAGAACGCTTAAAGCAGGTGGCTACGCACTCGTGAATGTATGCTCCGCAGATGATGAGTGGGAGGCTGAACTGATACGAAACCACCCGAGTCCCGAGCATAATAGTACTGTTTGGCCCCAAAACGGAAAGTTTAAGAAGGACTATTCCGAAGAAGAATTGAGGAAATTCTATTCAGTATTCGAAGTGTGCGAGGTGCGAACTATCCAAAAGCAAGCGCATAAGCTCGGACGTGACGGTATAGCGACCAACCTCTGGATGGTTCTTCGGAAGAAATAAGCTTGCAATATATGCTATACGTAGTATGATTAGCATTATGAAAACAGTTCAGACCAGTTTTTATTGGTATACCGACACTTCTGTGGCGGTCTGTTCTGTGCGCTGAAAATCATTTGAACCACTAAGTAGACCGCCACAATGGCGGTTTTTTATCATTAATGATACGAAGGAATAGTGATGGAGAATCTATTGTGCGACGGAAGCGAAGAGTCACCTACCCCAGCACCAAATACATTGAGTGACGATAGGGTACATATTGCGGCGCAGATGGCGCTTGGTGAAGGGTTTGGGTTGACACCAGAAGAAATAGCTGGGGGCGCGTCTCCGATGAAGGCCCGGTTCTAATGATT
The DNA here is from genome assembly GCA_964425975.1 of uncultured Candidatus Saccharibacteria bacterium. Classification (GTDB taxonomy): domain Bacteria; phylum Patescibacteriota; class Saccharimonadia; order Saccharimonadales; family UBA4665; genus JAGXIT01. The sequence continues at coordinate 71,390 of CAYROK010000001.1, read as the reverse complement.
GGCATCGTTGGCTCAGCAGGAGATCTAGGTTCGCAGCTCGCTGAGAGGATGCTGCTACATGATATTGAGCCGGCAACTTACGACCCCTGGGCATCAAACAGGACACATGACTCAGCGGATGCGGTCCTGGCCGTAGCAGACATTACACACTGGTGCGCTCCCCTTGTAGGACTGGAGACACTGACAAATCCAGCCCAAAAGACGCAACTAGTACTCCATAGTAGTGTGATGAATCTTTCATTTGAAGCACTGCTCGCTCACCGAGGCAGATTGCCGAATATAGGCTTCAACATCGTACATTGCCTCATGAATGACCACAACACAGTCAATGCAGCAAGTGGGCACGTATCGGCCTCCGTTCGTCTACATCTTGGAGATATTGGTCTCAATCTACGCCCAAAGACGATTCACGAACACGACCGGACCGCCGCCCTCACGCAAGGTGCAGCAATGGTCATGTGTGAGTTGCTGCTCGGTGAGCTACAAGGTCTACATGAAGAAGACCTGACCCCTTCGGGTGAATGGTTACTACGCGTACTCGAAGAGAGGGCTATGCATTGGACAGACGTGACTAAGCAGTCTGTCTTGCAAAACCCCGAATTAGGACGTCTTTTTGCACCAGAGCGGCTGGCTGAGATTTTTGATCGATATGTAAATGTAGCTTGAGGTATACTGTAGTATATGAATAAACCAGTGATTTTGACGGGCCTTCGGGCAAATAATGACCTTCACATCGGCAACTACTTCGGTGCGCTGCTACCTATGATAGACATGGCCAAACAGCGCTCGTATGAGTATGAGGTAAATCTTTTCGTTCCTGATCTGCACAGCTTTACGACGCCAATAGACCATGCTCAACTACAGGCTCAGATTATGCACAATCTCCGTCTCTTCGTGGCCGCCGGTCTCCCACTTGATAACCCAAGCGTCAACATCTACCGACAGAGCTATATCCCAGCGCACTCAGAGCTCACCGTCATACTAAATAGCTTCACGGGTATAGGCCAGATGGAGCGTATGACACAGTACAAAGATAAGTCCGCAAAGCTTGGCGGAGATTCGATTAGTGTTGGACTTTTTGATTATCCGGTGCTTATGGCAGCGGATATATTGCTGTATTGGGCGAGGTATGTGCCGGTGGGAGATGATCAGACACAGCACCTTGAATTTACGCGCGATATCGCCGAGCGGATGAATAGTAAATTTGGTGAGCTTTTTACGGTGCCGGAGCCGGTCGCCAAACAGCACGAGTTCTTCGGTAAAGACCAGGGCCTCCGCATAAAGGACTTGCAAGATCCTGCAAAAAAGATGAGTAAAAGCGACGAGACGGGTAAAGGTATCATCTTCCTCGGTGACTCACCAGATGAGGCGGCAAAGAAAATCATGAGTGCGACGACAGATTCTGTCGGGGCAGTACACCTTGACTACGACAACCAGCCGGGGATATCTAACCTACTCGTTTTACACGCCCTTTTGTCGGGGGAGACGCTTGATCGTGTTGCAGAACATCACGATGGGCAGTCGAGCTACGGCGAACTCAAAAAAGAAGTTGCAGAGCAGGTTCACGATTTCCTGACCGATTTCCAAAATCGGCTGGCCAATGTTGACGAAGTGAAGCTAACAGAGAAGCTAGAGGCTTCCGAGGTGAAAATGAACGAAAAAGCAAACGGTACGCTTCTCCGCGTCCAAAGAGCCCTCGGTTTACGATAAATTGTCGCCTCTGTTAAACTATTGGTAATGTCGAATTTAGAAATGAGTCGAGCGGAGCGGTTGGATCAGCGGGTAGTGGCGATGTTACCACAACTCAGCCGAGCATATGCCGCAAAGCTCATCGAGACGGAACGGGTCTCTGTAAATGGTGCATCCCAAGTGAAGCCAGGCTATAAACTACGGGCTGATGACATTGTGACCGTAGATTATGACCCGAGTACCGAGGCACAGGTTCCTGACATTGAACTCGAAGTGTTGTACGAAGACGATGACTGTATCGTTATAAATAAACCACTCGGGCTGTTAACGCACAGTAAAGGAGCGTTCAACCCAGAGCCAACTGTCGCCACATGGCTTAGGGGTCGCGTAAAAGGCATCGAAAGCAATCGAGCTGGTATTGTTCACCGATTAGATCGAGCTACTTCTGGCGTTATGATCTGTGCTAAAACTCCAGAGGCGCTCAGCTGGCTGCAAAAGCAGTTTGCGCAGCGTCGCACAAAAAAGACGTATGTGGCAGTTGTGAGGGGAGTTATGAAGCCACAGGCTGCCATTATAGATATGCCTATAGAGCGGAACCCAAAAGCGCCAGCAACGTTCCGGGTTGGCCCACAAGGAAAAAGCGCGAAAACCACTTACCGAACAATTGAGTCAAGTGCCTCTTACAGTTTGTTGGAGCTCAAGCCCGAAACAGGTCGCACGCATCAGTTACGCGTCCATCTTGCGCACCAAGAACACCCTATTGTAGGAGATGTGTTGTATAACGGCGAGAAAGCACAAAGATTATATTTACACGCAACAGAGCTGGAGCTAACCATACTGAAAGAACATGAGCGCAAGGTTTTTAGCGTGCCGTTACCACCTGAATTTAAGAAAATAATGAACCAATGAAAGTAGAACTTTTGCTTCATGACGAAACTTTGAAAGTACTTGAAGCGTACGTACAGGAGCCTTCGCAGGCGATTTTGCTCGTTGGGAATGCAGGAAATGGAAAAACTATAATTGCTCGGAATCTAGCGGCCGAGCTGCTTGGGGTAACAGCTGAGAAACTTGAGCAGTACCCTTACGTAAAGGTTATTGAACCACTCGATTCAAAGATTGTTATTGAACAAGTAAGAGGACTGTCTAGTTTCGTACAGCTGGCTGTTCCTGGTTCGCAACCAATAGCACGGGTTCTGTGTATATTTGATGCTGAAAGTATGACAAGAGAGGCTCAGAATGCACTGCTCAAGCTGCTCGAGGAGCCATCGCCGCGAATGGCAATAATTTTGACCTCATCTTCACCGCGTAAACTTCTACCAACCATTCGCTCCCGGCTTCAAACTCTTCGGATCTTACCGCCTGACGAAGCAAAAGTTCTCGAGCATTTTGCTAGTCAAGGACATGATATAGAAAGTGTAAAAAAAGCTCTTGTTATTGCAAACGGAAGCCTCGCAAAGCTCAAAGCATCTCTCGAAGGTCAGGATGCAAATGAAGCTATTTTAGATCTAGTAAAACGTATACTCGGGGCGGAGACGTTTGTACGTCTGTCGTTTGTTGACACAGAACTCAAAGATAAGACTAAGGCGAAGGCTTTTGTGGATGTGCTTGTTATTACTGCATCGGCTAGCTTGCATACATCAAAACAGATAGGCCGGTGGCATAAGGTCTTACAATCTGCCGTAACGGCACAAAAGGCTCTCGCACAAAACGGCAACCAAAAACTGGTTCTGACTGAACTTATGCTTTCACTATAGTGTGCTATACTACCATGACGATATGTATGAACTTTTGGTAGTAAGTGTTTTTGGGTTTATGGGGCTTTTGCACACGCGCAAACGCTCTGAAGATGAGTCAGATATTTCCCGCAAAGTCGGAGACCGTATAGGCAAACTGTGGGATATTGCTCACCAAGGTATGCGAGAAAACCGCTTCTTGCGTGCCGAGAAAGCTTTGCTGACCATACTCAAAATAGATGAAAAAAATGCTGCTGCTTATAACCGACTTGGGATACTTTATGCAAAACAGAAAGAATATCGTGACGCAATCGACTGTTTTGAGATTGCTAGCAGTATAGAAGCTACCCCATCGAGCCTCCATAACTTGGGGCTTATTTATTACGAAACCGAGAACTACGAAAAGGCTGGAATCGCCTTTGAGCAAGCCTTAAAACTCGAGGAAAATCTTGCAACTCGCCATGTCGCGTATGCAAAAGTCAATGAAAAGCTCGGTAATGAAAAACTTATGTTTGCATCTCTGCTGCGTGCAGTAGAACTTGAGCCAAACGAAGAGACCTACTCACTCCTTCAGCGAGCGTATCTAGAACGAGGCATGGATGACGATGCCAAAACAATTGAGGAAAAACTTAAAAAACTCATTGTCCCCTCCGGCAAACCACGCCGCATACTCCGCCCCCGCCGCGTTGTCATCTAGCGAATAGTTCCGGGCACTTTTTTTTGACGAATTCATATTCTTCGACCCAGCTCAACGTTTTAGCTAAAGCGTGTACGTCGACCCATCGTGCCGAGACACTATCAGAGGTCTGTGGCCGTAGCGAGTCTTCACTTGTTTCGTAGAGAAAAAAATGGATTTCTTTTAAAACATCGGCATGCTTTGACAATACGGAAGCATGCCCACTGCGTTTAAGTACACCAGCTTTACGTAGTAGGGTCAGAGCTTTCAGTCCGGTTTCTTCGTATACCTCTCGCTTAGCGACGATTTCCGGTGTTTCATGCTGCTCGATACTACCTTTAGGAATTACGAACCGGCCGAATTCGTTCATGACTACGCAAACATTGCCTGTTTTCCGTTGCAAAACGATACCACCGGCTTTTTGCAGAATATTCATTGTCATACTATATCACTGAGTATCTTGATATTGCCACGCAACCTCTGTTTTGATACACTTATGCCTGATTGATGCCGCCTTAGCTCAGTTGGCCAGAGCAACAGTTTTGTAAACTGTGGGTCGTCGGTTCGAATCCGACAGGCGGCTCCAGAACCTTAACAAAATCTCCAAACGAAGAAGCGCTGCCGAGCGTTTGGATATTCAAGAGGACAAGCAGGGTTAGTGAAGCGGTCAAACACGACAGACTGTAAATCTGTTGGCTTATGCCTTCGTAGGTTCGAATCCTACACCCTGCACCACATGTAGCAGTACAAATTGTGCATTCTGACAAAGGTTGATACGTATATTTGTATATTCGTAAGTATTGTGGTATACTATTGCTATGCAGCCATCTCCAGAGAAACGCAACGCGTGCTTAAACGAGGTATACGGTACCAGGCGCCTGGTATATTTACCTAGGGGCGTACTTGAGCTAGATGTTGACAATAGTGAAGAATACAGGCTAGCCTCTGTCGCCTGGCAGCTTGTAGCAAATAAAATCAACCAGCTACTTGGCCAGGGCAACCGCCTGACTGTCGGAGACCAGGACAAACCAGTCGTTAACTTTAAGGATGCTGAACCTGATATGCCCCATTTTGCAGGGTATTTCGACTCTTCGACTAATCGAGTTGTCATCCTTAGGGAGCACATCAACAAGCCCGAAGATACAATAAAAATTGCTGTGCACGAGTTTTTGCACTATTTCTCACACATAGGCCGTGATTATAGTGAAGGTATTCAAACGCCTATAGCAAAAAGAAACAATGTTGGTTTTAGGCGCACCTTTGGCCTGGATATCCGAGCCGGCAAGGAAGGTCAGCTGACTAGTGATTACTTCTTATCGTTTAATGAGGCAGTTACGGAAATGTTGGCTATCGAAACCTATCCTGATGGTTACGAGACCTATGATGACTATCGTGAACTCATAAACCAGGTTATAGATGATGTTGTAGTAAAAGGCCTAGGTTCAAACCGTGGTGACGTATTTGTACCTTGGTCACGAGATGAGGTAAAAATGTACATTTACCGCTGCTATTTACGAGGCGATTTGGACGGTTTTTCGTGCCTCTTGCAGAAAACGTATGAAGAATACAATTTATCCGAGCAACAGTTTGGACTCATGACTCATAAAAACGACCTGCCTTCTGTCGTCGCTAGCAGGATCAGGCAAAATAATCCTGGCACGCCGCCGCCACCGACTCAGGTAGCACTTATAGTACAGCAGCGATTAGATGCGAAGAAACCCTCGGACTACATAACAGATGAGCTTATGGAAGAGGGAATAAATGCCAAATACGGCCGTGAATACGATGAATTCATTGCCAAGCAGGGGATTAAAACGACGCACCGTGAGAATATTGAAGGTAAAGTGTTTGAAATAGATAGCCAGGGCTTAATTATTTACCGGGGAGAGTTAGCAGCAGAGCTGTTTTCGTACATTAGAACCGCGTTAGAGCTGATGCTCAATGACCGCAGTTCTGACAAAAATACCATAACAAAGGAACTTGATCAGCTGCTCTTTGTAAGACACGGTATGTCGATGCTTTCGACTGGTTTCCGAGAGTTTTATGTTTATAAACATGCTGCTCTAGATAGTATTCAGCGCTAGTGATTGACTCAGCCGGTATGCTATAATCAGGTGCTACAAGCCGTCATAGCTCAGTGGTAGAGCACTTCCATGGTAAGGAAGGGGTCCCGAGTTCAAATCTCGGTGACGGCTCCATGCCAAATTTGACAAAACATTAGCAGTATCCTACACTTCATATAGTAAGCGCTTTGGCGCATAAAAACACCAAACACTTACATAGATGACCCTAAGGAACGTGTAAACAGCGAACCTAAAGCGGTCAACCTCCCGTAAACTATCGTTAGCCAAACTAGCGAACAAGTTTACCAAAATCTCCTCAACTTCTTGCAGGAAGCAAAAGAACCGAGCCGATCACTCGGTTTTTTTGTTTGCTATTTCGTTTACAAACCTATTTGTATCTGTTAGAATGTATGGAATATGGCAAAGAAGAACGAAAAGCGCAAATTGATTGGCCTTGTGAGTGAAGAGTCAGGCGAGCGCATATACTACACCAGCAAAAACACCATGAACACTCCGGAAAAGCTGAGCCTCCGTAAATACAGCAAAAAACTGCGTAAGCACGTTGTTTTTACCGAAACAAAGAAAAACCTCGGTCGCAACGAAGTCAAACCTAAAAAATAAGGAGTGCTCTTGTCCTCCTCGGTGCTTCGAAATCAATTCGAAACATATCTCCTCATGCCTCAAAGCTCGGCTGTCGCATCGTTCTGCGCTCAACAAAGCCGACAGTTAATACATGTCGCCTAAACGCAAAATGCCACTGTTTAGATTGATTTTCTAGCCGTACAAATCGAGGAGCGTGTTTAATAGTTCGGCGTGGCTCCAGACCAAGGGCAATACCGAGGTGGGTTCGCTCGTCGTGGGATTTAGCTGTTCGCTGAGGGCGCCGCTTGGAAGTGCGTGGTCAAGCGTCCAGGCAACTAGTTTTTTCGCATCTTCATCACGATGGGTTTGTATGTAGTACTGCGCAATCCATAGACTTGTGACAAACCATGGATTACCCATATATGCCGGTTCGCTCGCAAAATAGCGGTCATGCTCGTACCTCGGCGAGCCTCCAGAAGGTGACTGGTCTAAAAGCAGCTTCTCAATTCCGGCAAATGTCTCTCGTATATGTTCCGGGCCAATCGCTTTCGTCGCATACATCATGGCTCCATAGGCGCTCGAGACATCGAGGGTATTGTCGAAGCTAAGCGAGCCATCTTCTTGCAGCAGATAGCCTTTGCGTAAATATCCGCGCTCTGGATCAACAAAAACTGCCATCTGTTCACCTACTTTCGAAGCCACGGTACGCCACTTATCGGCATCGTCTGGGTATTCGAGTAGCTCTGCTATGTCACCGGCGCACGTAAGAGCTCGGTGAACGACTGCAACAGTATAGGTGTTTGTGAGAAATTTTTCTTCCCACAAATCATAACTCGCATGAGGCAAACCCGTTTGCTCGTCGACATAAGAGGCTAGGAAATTTGCCATCGGTTGTACCATAGCAGCGTACAGGTTCGACACAAACTCTCTATCTTTCGATTCTTCATAGAGCTCAAACAGCATATAAAGCACTATTGCCGTTTCATCTTCTTGGATGGCGAGTTCGGTTCGCCTACCGTGTATAAGAGGATGCCAAGTGCTGCCAATGGCTTTGTCAGGCTGATATTTGTGCATCATGTAACCATCTGGATTCATAATGTCACGACAGAATTCAAAAAATTTCTGAGGCTCTTCGGTGTACCCGAGTCGTATTAATGGCCACATAGCGTAAGCGCCGTCGCGTGGCCAAACATAGCTATAATAATCTCGGTTGTAGTTGTAAATACTTGAGTCACAGCTAGCGATGATTCCGCCGCGCCGGTCAGTGTGTGCTTTGATAACCATCAGTGATTTTTTTGCTGCTGTTTTTTCTCGGTCTGGCATGTTGGAAAGAGCTTGCGAACCGGTGCGCAGCCACTTGTGCCAGTGTGCTCTGACGGCTTCAAGGCGGCTTTCAAGGCCACTATCTAAGAGTTGGTTATGAATTTTTTCGGCACTATATTGAGAATCGGCTGCCGCCACCCAGTATTCGAGCGTTTGTTCTTCGCCTGGTTCGAGTGAAAATGTTGTCCCAATGACGGAATCTACCCCGCCATGTTCAACAGCATTACCAGAAAGTTCACCATCTTCAGCGTCCTTCCAGCTACCTTCTTTGTTTTCTATGCCATAATTACCGACGCAGTATTGCTCAAAAGGGTTACCTGCGTGGCTTTGAGCAAAAATTATCAAACTGCACCGACCCTTGTAGTCGAGTATGTATGGACCGTCGGGTACAAAAAGAGCGGTGTCGCCCCTTCCTGCTCTAGAAATTTCAAATACCTGATGCATGAATATTCTGACATTTCGCTTCGCCGCACCAGATTGTATAACGCGGATTTTGCGACAAAATGCATTATAGTCTTGGTCGACGAAATCGCTACAGTGTAAAGAAATTCCGTAGCCTTTGTGATTTAGGTGTACATCACTGACAAGGGCATCCGCCTCAACGTTTACGTGTATATCCCATGTGCCATCGTCGACCCACGAAAATTCGTTGTCTACAAAGACACCAATCCGGTGCTGTAGACTCCTTGATGTGGTCAGGTTATCGAGTCCGACATATGGATAGTAAAAATCGTGAACCTGTCCAAATTCGTTAAGCCCAACTGTCAGAGCGCCGTTACCGAGGATAACTGGTCTACCCATAGTAAGGCACCCCGTTAGAGTCGGCAGCATAGATATTCTGTTTACCAGACCACGCCCACCTGGACAACATTAGACCGGCACGCCTTTCTCTATAAGGCGAAATTTTAGGTCATGATACGTATTCATAAAAGCAATATAGGCTTCGTAGGGGGATTCGTATGGGCTAAAATAGGCGTGAACATCACCGTCGGTAAAATATTTTGTACACATATAGTAGAAATGATCGCTTGTTTGTAATTTGCGCCAGTCTTCAATGAGTGAAAAGTCGCCAGTTTGCAGTATAGGATCAGCTAAACTGTACAGGCTCGAAATTGCACCCTGCTGCATTCGATTTCCAAGCCATGCCGTCAAATCTCGTTCAGTATCAGCCCAGGTGATTGTTTGAGGGCAATCGATCGTATCTTTTGGCTCATAGGTGTCAGCCGCCTCTGAAACAGTTAGAAACGTGTGAGCCGGTTCTTTTAGCCATGCTTCTGGGAGGTGCTGCAGAAAGTCGAAAATTCCACTTTCTTCCCACTGGTGTTCACCAAATGTCTCGTAGTCCATAAAAAGATTAAGAAGCGGCTGATCCCAGGCGTCTTTAGTCCAGGACATAAACTTATCTACGGTCATGGGGTATTCTTCCCAATCTTTGTTGCTGAAACGAAATGCTATGTCATCACTCAGTTTATAGTTTTTTGTGAGTAGCTTGACATGTTCTGTGTAGGCCGGACGATACAGGAAGTTCGGGCTTCGCCAACCGAGTACCGGATCCCATCCCTCGGTGATAATTGCCTTATAACCAGCCTGATCAGCCCAATATGCCAGGTCGTTGTTATAGCTGAGTTCTGTGTTGCGAAAAGCGGTGGTATTTACCCCAAAAAGGCGCCGCACAATGTCGCGATGCATCTGCACTTGCGACTCAAATTCATCGCGATTATAGAAAAAGGCGAGGGAATGATGATAGGTTTCACCCACGACCTCGACTTGACCAGTGCCAATCAAATTTTGAAAACTCTTGAGCACTTCTGGAGCATATGCCTCCAGCTGTTCAAGTACGGTGCCGGTTATGGACAGAGATAGTTTAAATTTAGGATTATGCGCAATCATTCGCATTAGCCGTTCGTTCGTCGGTAGGTATGATTTGTGAGCAACCTTTCGTACAATATCAGCATTGTTTTCGCGGCTACCCGCCGGTGCTTCGAAGTAGTTGTGGTTTTGGCCTGCGTCAAAAATTGTATAGTGTCGAACACGGTACGGCTGATGAACATGGAGGTATAAAACAATTGCGCGTTGTGTTTGCTCATGCTCAGACATACGCTAGCTCCTTATGAGCACTGGCGTGCCTATGGTAGTGCTGCATCACGGTCTCTACGGGTTTCTTCCAGCTCTGGTTCATCATTTCTTCGTGACCGTTAGCGGCAAGTGTTTCTTCTAGCTCACGATGATCAAGCACTGAGATGATTTGGTTGGCCATTTCGTCTTCATCCCAATAGTCAACTTTTAAAACGCTATGAAGTATTTCACTCGCACCGGTTTGTTTGCTAATAAGCGCAGGTGTTCGCTGAGCTAGCGCTTCAAATGGTGTCAAGCCGAATGGTTCCGACACACTTGGCATAACAAACAGGTTGCCGATTTTAAATGCGTCGCGCCAATGTTTCCCAGTGCCATTTAAATGACCAGTAAAAATTACGTTGCCCGAAAGCCCAAGCTTGGCAGAAAGTTCAATCAGTTCGGTGTATTGCTCGCCAGGTCCTACAACGAGCAAGAAACTTTTCGGACGATTTGCGACAACTTTCTGAAACGCTTTCAGCAGATGTGTTAGTCCTTTCTGGATTGTTAAGCGACCAGCACTGACGACAACTCCATAGCCGGCTTCTTTCATACGCATGAGGTATTTGAAAGTATTGTCTAAAGTGTCTTCATAAAGCTCATGTGCTTCAAACTCCATGGCATTATGAACAACTTCGATTTTATTTGGGTCAATGCCGTATTCCCTGACGATAATATCTTTTGTTGCCTGGCTCACAGCAAAAATCCTGTCTGCAAGGTGTAGACCAATGTACTCAATTTCGCGTACCATTGGATTGCCGCTATTGCCACCCGACCTGTCAAATTCCGTTGAGTGGACGTGAACAAACAGGGGTAAGCCGGTAGCATGTTTGGCTGCAAGTGCCGCCCTAAATGTTAACCAGTCGTGTGCATGGATGACATCATATTGACCGATCTGTACTAAACGCGCAACATAGCTCGCATAGTTTGCTTGATGTTCGTTCATAGCGACGCCACGAGTTGAGCCATCTTCAGAAATATATTGAAAGTATTGGCTGTCGTAGGTGCTACCGATTTGATTGCCAATAACTTTCTCGACATTGTCGGGCAAGGCAGGGTTGATTTTCATAAAGTTTATATGTGAAAAGTCAGCAGTATATGGGAGCACAAACTCTATCTCTGCACCACTCCGTGCAAGCTGTTTGCACATTTGGTAACAGACTACCCCCATCCCCCCGGTATGATGTGGTGGTAATTCCCACCCAAGCATTAATACCTTCATGTATGTCTCTCTCTGTTTTTACTGTGTTTTTAAAATATTGTTGTTTTATCAACTTTAAGTATAAGCTGATTATAGAGCAAGCACAAGCGAAATTGCAAGAATTTTTACAGGTTTTTTAAACAATATCGCTTGCCGGAGAACCCACAGGGTATATTCTGAGCCCATTGCTGGTTTCTGACCACTGTTCTAAAACATTTTCCACAATACGCCATGAGGTCAGTACTTCGGCTGCGGTTGCAAAGAGTGACTGATCGCCACGGACAGCATCAATAATTACGCGTTCGTATGCGTCGCCGGTCAAGCCGTAAAAAGCTCGGTCATAGTCAAAATCCATCTTTACCGTCTCAGTCTCTTTACTCAAACCAGGTCTTTTCGCCTGAAGCGATAGAGTTATTCCTTCTTGCGGCTGTACGCGGAACGTCAATGTGTTCGTCCCAGGCGCGTCTTCGCTGGCTCGGAAACGAACTATTATTTCGGTACACTTTTCGTGAAGTGCCTTACCCGTCTCTATGCTTACCTGAACGCCTCGCCACTGTTCGTTGTCGATTTTTAGGTGAAGCCGAGCAAAAGTTTCAACATGACTGTGTTGGTTTGCAACCTCGGATGTATAACTATCGTACTGACCTCGTATTGCCCTTGTTTCAACTTCATCAGCTGCTATGGTGTCAATGCTTTCAAGCAAACGCAGTTTTGATTTATGAATGTCATGGCTTTCAAGTGCTGCCGGTTTTTCCATGGTGATAAGCGCCAGTAGTTGCATAAGATGGCTTTGTAAAATATCCCTCAGCGCACCAGTCTGCTCGTAAAATGCAACGCGGTTTTCGATACCAATTGTTTCGTATGCGACAATCTGAATGCTTTCGATGTGCTTCGTATTCCAGATAGATTGAAAAAGCGGGTTTTGAAAGCGAAAAGTTAGTATGTTTTGCGCGGTCTCTTTCGCTAAATAATGGTCAATGCGGAATGTTTGCTGCTCGCCAAAATGTTCGTCAGCTGCCTGAACCAGTGTTTCTGCTGAAGCGGTATCGTAGCCAAAAGGTTTTTCTACGAGCAGGCGAGGTCGTTCGCTATCTTGGCCGAATGGCTCATGGTGGCGCGTTTCGCCCAAATGATGCACGACAGTCACAAATGCTTGCGCGGGGATAGAAAGATAGTACAAACGGCTAACACCTGGTCCAAGCTCATCAGACATGACGCGGAGTTCTTCTAGCAAACGCTCGTAGTCACTACTATTGTCCAGGTCAATTTGGAGCATTTCGGTCGCGTGGTGCAACTGTTCTACGATTGCTTTATCATAGTCTTCGCCGTGAATTTTCTGGTGCAACGTTTCATATACCTCAGAAACAGGCACTTTGTGTCTACTGACTCCTACGATCTTTATTCGCTCTGGTAATTGCCTATGTTTTACAAGATGGTACAGAGCAGGCAAGAGCTTGCGTTGCGAAAGGTCTCCGGTTATGCCGAAGATAACGAGTATGAATGGTCGATCGAGGTAATCGTTCATGCTTTTCCCTCACCGTTCAGATTGTGCCCGCCAAATTTGTTGCGCTGGGCAGCAACAACTTTTGTCGCGAAGTTTGTCTCACCTTGTTGTGATCGAACTCGAACATCAAATGCAGCTTGAATCGCAGGTAGCTGTATGCCCATTTCCTGAGCGGCTTCAAGTGTCCAGCGCGCTTCGCCACTTTCAGCAACGTATCCAGAAATACCGTCAAGCTCAGGGTTTTCGGCAAGCGCCTCGTGGCTCAGTTCAGTCAGCCAGCTTGTAATAACGCTGTGATGCTGCCAAAGGTCGGCTGCGGCTGCGAGATCCATGCCGGCATACGGTCCATCGTGCAGCATGCGGAATCCTTCACCAAGGCTTTGCATCATGCCGTATTCAATGGCATTGTGCACCATTTTGACATAGTGTCCGGCACCGCTAGTGCCAAATCGTGCATACATCCCACCGGGCTGAACGAGCGTTTCGAGCACCGGTCGAACAAAGTCGAACGATTCTTCTTCGTCACTGCCGCACATAAGGGGGAATCCGTTTTTGTAGCCCCATACACCGCCGCTCACCCCTATGTCTACCATGTGCATGCCTGCTGATTTCACTTTTTCGTTTAGTTTCTTTGTTTCGCGAAAGTCAAAGTTGGCTCCGTTTATTATGACCGATCCCATTGGCAAGCGAGTAGTCCAGTCTAAAACAATCTGCTCGGTTATTTCGGCAGGCAGCATAACCCATACGAGTGCTCGTTGGTCGCCAAATTCACCTGGGATGACCGAAATATCAGGGGTGGGTTTTACCCCATATTTTGCTGCTTCTTCAATTGGCTCAGGGCTACGGTTGTGCCCGTACACTTCGTGATGACCGCTTTCGGCAAGCTTGCGTGCTATTTGCATCCCCATACGACCTAGGCCGTGAATCGCTATTTTCATAGTCTTGTTACCCCTCACATTTATTATCTATGAACTTATGTAAAGTGGTGCAGTCTGGGATGAAAGCTGAGCACTGCAGCGGAAATTTACTTGAGTTACGGTCGAGTGAAAAGCGGAGGCTTTCGCTCAGAATGTACCGTTTTACGTAAGTCCTATGAAGTCATTATAGACGGTGACGTCTGTAATGTCATACAAGATTTTGGCGGGGAGCTGTTCTATGGACTCGTCATTACGCTGCAACCGCTTCAAAGCTTCCTTCTTGGCGTCACCATACGCAAGCAACCATATCTGATTTATTTTGAGTAGTGCAGAAATCCCGAGCGTCATGCGCTCGTAGTCGGACCAACTATAGCCAACCACTGTTGATACGGTACCTGCTACTGCAGGGCTATCCGGCAGAAGCCCGGCTGTATGAGCGTCTGGTCCCATGCCCAAAGTCGCTACTACCACATCTGCTCGCGCGAAGGCGTCCTCTGCAAGCTCAGCGTAGTGGTTCACGGTTTCAGACATGGGAAGGTTTTGCTCCAGCACATCGTACCAAGTAGCTCTGCCCGGCTTGAATCCGGCTGCGCGCATCTGGGAGGTGTTGGAGTTTTCATGCCCATATACACCGTAGCGCTCATCCACGGGCATTATCATCATACTACTTAACTTCTCTGGGGCTGCTGCATGCAGTCGGTTCATGATCTCCACCTGGATAGCAATCGCCGAGCCGCCAGATGTCAGCCATAAGACACTTTTACTTTGCTCTAGATATGTCTGAAGCTGGCTTTCGATATCTGAAATGGCTACTCGTGCCTGTTGTGCTGTAAATTTCATAAATGCTTTGGCAGGAGAGACAGGACTCGAACCTGCGACCCTCGGTTTTGGAGACCGATGCTCTACCAACTGAGCTACTCTCCTATGAAAACCTGGAGACAAACCCACGGTTTTTCTCCACGCACGGTCAAAAATGCGTGACTTTTTGTCCGGCTCTCTTTTCCCTAGATCCGAAGACGAGGTAAATCGAACATATATGATTATACAAAAAATATGTAGAAGAGAACAGCAGTTTACGAGCTTGATACAGAGAACGATCGTAAATGCTCTTCCGCTACCCGCAAGCCTCCGCTGGCAAATGCGTTTACGATTAATCCGCCTATATCTCTACTAGCTTTTGGGCCGCGTCCAAAAGTGTAATCTGCTATAGAAGGGGTGCGTTGCAGGACATCACCAAAAGTGTTTTTTGCGTTCGAGAGTTGCTCCAGGTACCATTCGTGTACGATGGGTGCGTCTAAAACGACCTGCAATTCCAGGGCTAGGGGTTGGGAAGGAAAGTCGCTTGACAATACTTCTGATGGAATGTTGCAAATCCCTCGTTTCCAGTCAATTGCCATGTCACGTGCTGAGTATGTTGCACCAATTGCCGATGCAAAATCAGGGAAGTCAGCATCCTGCCTATACCGTGAACGAACACCGATAAGCATAAGGTTTGTTGCCCGCATAGTATCATTGAAGTATTGGTCTAGCTCCGCTATTGTTAATGTTCTTCCTTCTTTTGCTCGGTGGTAATCAAAGTACATGGCGTTTAAGAGACGCTGCATGTCGTCGGAAGGATTATCCCCAGCGTGTTTACGTTGGTTTAACTCGTTTAAGGAATATGCGCCGAGCTGGGCAATATGATGTCTAGAAACCAGAAGGCTGGACAGGTCACGAGGCAATTTGTATTGTTGGCCTAAACCACTGTCATCAGACACATCTTGCTCGTCTAATATGTCATCTATATGGCGAGCAAAGAAATATGCCGCCCGAGCCAGACTAAAGGTTGGCAAAGGACCTCCAATATATAATCCAGTAACAACTTTTCCATATTTTTTGTAATCCCTTTGGAGCAGGTTCCTTGCCTCGCCAGATGCTATGCGCTCAATTCGGGCTGATTTTGTCAAACTCTTCATTTGCAATCATATTATGCGACATCTGAAATTACTAAAAAAGCCGCTATTTTGTCCCATAAATAATTCCATATATTGAGCGAGCGAGAAAGAATATTTTCTTCAGCGAGCTGGAAATAGGCACCTGCGAATTTCAGACCGCACCAAAGCCGTATCCCGGCAACGTAGGGTAGATGGGATATTACAAAAACAGGCCCCTCTAGGACCTGTTTTTCACTTCGTGCGCGCCCACCCTGCGGCGGGTGAAGCGTCAAATGAGAGACGACCGCTTAGTGTGTGTATGCTGTGGCACACGCTACCGGCACAAAACATTATTTTTAAAGTGTTTGTTTCAAGCGCCGCAAATTGCGCACGAACTACCCTAAGCGTAAGCCTAATCTAGAGCCGCTTCAACCCCTTTTATGCGCAGTTCGTGGTAGAACATACAATGTAATTGTCAGGGCGAGAAAAACAGCAAATCCACACATGATACTCGGCACCCCGTGAATTAGCGCCGGATTGATGATATTCACTGTAGCAACGGGAACTATCAGCATTAGATACGCTGCCGTCATGCCATAGAGGGCTGACCGCGTTTGAGGCTGCGTGGTTTTCTTCGCCAATAACCAAGCGCTGATTGTTGTCAGTCCGACAAAACCATAGTAGTACAATGTATACCAGGAAGTCGCAAGATTACTGGTTTTAAATATGACGTAGTTTCCTCCGCATGTGTAAGCGCTGAGACCGTTCGTTGAGAGTAAAAAATATGCCATAAACACAACCATAGCGGCGTAAGAGACTGACACGAGCCAGGGCACCTTTTTCCCGGCAATCAATGTAAGTATGTGTATACCAAGTGCGGGCAGCGCTGAAATTGCCACATAGCCCATTCTTGCCCAAGTGAGCCCCGAGAGACCAAAAATTTCTTCACAAATGTTATATTCTGCTAGCTGAAAAAAGGCCAAACACACGAGCATAATAGCAGTCAATTTGACCAATAACGTGTGTTTATATCGCCACAGTACCCATACCGCAAGCGCAATTTCAATTACGAATGTTGCCAGCACTACCGGCGGCGAAAAACAATAAAATGTTGTATGTTTTCTTTTCACGAAATTCCTTTCAGAAATTTTTGTAGTTTATGAATTGGCCGAATTGTGCGGTATACCTCATCGTACTCATCCTTGCTCAACTCGGCACGGGTTCGTCCACCGTATCCATCCGGGCAAAAGATCTTGTCCCAGCCATAGGCGAAGCCGTGATCCCCCCGTGGGTGGTCGGCGATTTCACCCCGGATTTCACCGTGCATAATTGTCATCGTTTCACCGTCAAATATAGCAAAGTATGCCTGAGCTGTTGCGCGCCGAGAGGACAAGCCATCTGCCATACGACACAAGTTTTCAAGCCCGTTTTCTGCCTGGACAAAGAGCTTAATCATCGGTCCTGGTAGACCATGGAGCGCATCGAACCACATGCTGACATCGTCCACGAGTACTGGTTTGCCTACCTGAGCATAGGCATGTCGCGCTTTATGTCCTATTACTATCTCAGGGTCGATAGACTGTATTTCATCGAGGTCTTGCGATATATGCCCAAGTTGCACGTCCAGCAGTCGCCCAAGATGCTTTACTTTGTCGAGGTTTCCGGTGACAAATACGGGCAATTTAGTCATAACAAGGCCAGGAATTCTGCTTCATTTAAGACTTTGGTGCCGTAGGCTTCGGCTTTTTTGAGCTTGCTGGCACCAACTTTGCCGCCAGCTACGAGATACGTGGTGTCTTTGCCAACGCTTGTTTGGAAAGTACCGCCGAGCGCTCGGATGCGTTCTGCGGCTTCATCGCGCCCTAGATTTTCCAGTGTTCCTGTCACGACAAAGTTTATGCCAAACAATTTGCCAGATTTCACTTCGTAATGAGGTTTAACCCCTGATGATTTGAACTTGGTGAGCAGTGCTAGATTGTCTTCGTCGGCAAACCAGGCTGCAATACTTTCCGCCACGACCCTACCTACGCCATCAACCGCTTGAAGTTCATCGAGTGTTGCCACCGCCAGGCCTTCAAGTGAATAAAAATGATTTACGAGGTCAATGGCTGTCTGTATTCCTACGTGCCGGATGCCGAGTCCGTAGACAAATCGTTCGAGTGGAGGAGTGCGTTTTTGCGCTATTGCACCGACAAGTTTCTCGGCTGATATATCCGCAAACCGGTCCAGCCGGAGTAGCTGTTCTTTTGTAAGCGTATATATATCAGCGAGGTCAGCAACGTACCCCGCGTCAACGAGAGCAACCACATTTTTTTCACCCAACGTATCGATGTCTAGGGCACCCTTCGAGGCAAAATGCTCAAGGCTGCGTTTCAGAATCAAGTCAGACGAGGCGTCTTTCACGCGGTATACCACTTCGCCTTCTGGACGTTCAAATTCGAGCTCCGGATACTGCCGAGTGAGCTCGGCTTCGTAATTGATCGGTTGCGAGCTAGCCGGACGCAGTTCGGTGAGAACGCGTTCGACTTGCGGGATGATATCTCCTGCTTTAAATATTATGACCGTATCGCCGCGTCGCACATCGAGACGGGCAATCTCATCAGCGTTATGGAGTGAAGCATGTTGTACCGTTGTTCCGGCAACCTGCACAGGGTCAAAGACCGCGACGGGTGTTGCCGCGCCTGTCCGACCAATTGAAATGACGATATCTTTCACGATAGTCGTGGCTTCTTCGGCGGCGTATTTGTACGCTACAGCACCTCGGGGTGTCTTGCCAACGACGCCGAGTTTCGCAAACCGTTTTCGGTCGTTTACTTTAATTACAAGACCATCAGTGTTGTAGGGCAAATCTTGTCGTTTTGTCTCCCAATCTTCCGCATACGACATAACGGCCGATACACCTTCGACCACACGGGCATCTGTACTACGGG
The DNA here is from genome assembly GCA_964425975.1 of uncultured Candidatus Saccharibacteria bacterium. Lineage (GTDB taxonomy): Bacteria > Patescibacteriota > Saccharimonadia > Saccharimonadales > UBA4665 > JAGXIT01. Next base: position 52,747 of record CAYROK010000001.1, on the reverse strand, counting down.
TAATGCCAAGCGCTCCCATTGCATCATATGCGAATTGTTGCGAGGGAACATCCGCTAAACTGTCACGGAGCAGATCGTACCCGCGAAACTCGAGCGGTCGTTCTGCCACAAGCCGTGGATCTAACTGTCTTATTGTACCGGCCGCAAGATTTCTTGGGTTCGCAAATTCCGGCTTTCCGGCCGCACGCTGGCGTTTGTTGAGAGCAGCAAATTCAGACTTTGTCATTATGATTTCACCGCGGATTTCAGTCCGTCCCTGGAGAAAATGGGCAAATTTCACCTCATTTCGTAAGCGCAGCGGAACGTTTTGTATGGTTCGGATGTTGACAGTTACATCTTCACCCACCCGACTGTCCCCACGTGTGACCGCTTGTACAAACACCCCTTCTTCGTATATCAGTGCACATGCAAGCCCATCCATTTTTACATCGCAAAAGAACTCATGACGACCGCCGGGCAGTAGTTTATCTGTCCGTTTTACCCAAGCCTCAACTTCTGCGCGGTTAAAAACGTCTTGCAGACTCATCATGGGCAAACGGTGGGTAACTTTCGTGAATTTATCGAGAGCCTGGCCGGCAACACGCTGCGTCGGGCTGTCTGCTGTCACAAGCTCCGGGTATTGTTCCTCGAGCAGCGAAAGTTCATGCTTTAGGCTGTCGGCAGCGGCTTCGCTCATGGTCGATTCGTCAAGCACATGGTAGCGATAGCGGTAATCGGCAATAAGCTCACGGAGTTTTTCAACGCGTTCCGCAACCTCGGGTGGAATACTAGGCATGATCTATGAGTTCCCGGTACAAGGTGTATAGGTAGCTATGAATGAGCGCAAACCAAGCCGTCGAAAGCAGGAAAAAGACCCATACCGTAAAGGGGGTTAGAAACAGCAGAAATGGCAAAATGATCACAGTAGTGCCTACGAATAGGACGATTGGCAGAAGGAGCAACTTTCGCCAAATCATCAAACGCCGCCCGCGAACCAGTTCTTTGGCACTTCTCAGTGCACGAAACGGTGCCATTTCGGGGAGTGTAACGATATATATTGCAAACATCGAAGCCGTAATCATCCGAAGTGACCACAGACTCAGTAAGATGAAAACGGTTAGAGCGAGTAGTTTTTCCCAGCCGTAAACGACAATGCCATTCTGAATGAGTGCGCTGTACAAAAACGAACCGATCGTCAGCGGCAACAACTGAAAACCAATAATAAAAAGTATGAGTAGAAAAGGGACTAGGGGGTACATACCGTTGTAGAAAGCTGCCTTTGTAGACACTGATTTCTTTGCTTGTGACTGGCGAAATATCCATATGAGGGCAAGGCTACAGATAACAAGTAAAATCATTTGATACAGACTGGCATTTGGAATTGTGTTTTCATTGCCGCCACCACCGAATAAGAAGGTAAGCTGTAAACCGATGCTTTTTAGCTTACCCGTTGCCCCGTTGAGGAGTCCGTCGAGTAGCACCTGTAAAGTTTGAAAGTCTTGGCTCGCAGAAAAACCACGTACCAGGAGCATAACCCCGGCACCATAAACGAGCGTAACACCTATGACAGCCATGCGAGCTGCTTTCAGTCGGTGCAAAGAAATTTTGAAAATATTTCTTGCTTTCGGTAAGTTCGGACGAACTACCTTAGGTTTTTTCCAGGTGGACGGTTTATAGACTACTCGTTTTGGTCGGGCGAGCTTACGCGGCTCGGCAGCTGTCTTCCCACTATTACCAACTGGACGTTTGTGTGGCCGTTTAGACTGTGGCATACGTATTTCATTTCTTGAGCACTCGGCGTCAAGTATTACCTCTCTTTGAATCTAGTATAGCTTATGCCTAGCCCCACGCACAACGGCGATGGTATGATGAGCATATGCGTCTTGTTACTCCGACTCAGCCCACGCGTTTACGCTCAAGGCGGCAGAAACGCCGCGTGCACCGAGGCGCGTTGACACTCCTTTTGATTTTTTTTGTTGCTGTGGCACTCCAACTGTTCCGTCCGCTACCCAATGCGGTCATCAAGCTTACTTTGCGCGTACCCCAGCCTGTAGCTGAAACTACCGTTGCGTGGCCCGACGATAATCGAGTAGCTGTTGCTGCCGAAGGTTATGGTGTCATTGCGTTCCACGGTAGTGCTGAGCCACTTGCAACTGCAAGTATAGCCAAGGTAATTACGGCGCTTTGTGTGTTAGAAAAACACCCCTTGAAACTGAATGAATCCGGCCCGCTCATAACGATACAGAGTCGCGACATAGCGCTATACGAAAAACAAGTTCAAAGTAATGGCTCACGAATTCCAGTGAAAATTGGCATGCAACTCAGTGAATATCAGGCAATTCAGGCGCTAATGATTCCTTCGGCCAATAATATTGCGGATACGTTAGCGGGTTGGGCGTTCGGTGATATTGGAGCATACAGTACTTATGCTAACGAATTTCTCCAAAGGCATGGTCTCGTGCAAACCCACGTTGGTTTAGACGCGAGTGGGCTTGACCCGAGCACCACGAGCAGTGCAACAGACCTGGCGCGACTAGGGTTATTGGCCAGAAAAAACCCAGTGCTTATGCAAATTGCAGGGCAAAAAAACGTCGTATTGCCGTATGCGGGTGAATATGAAAATTACAATAGAGCTCTGGGGCTGGCTGGCATAAATGGCTTAAAAACCGGAAACAATGACCAAAACCCTGGAGCGCTCCTGTTTACGGCAGATTTACCGCTTGGTCAAACAAAAATCCAGCTCTCTGGCGCTGTTATGGGGGCCGAGAGCTTACAGGACGCCATCGACAAATCGGTCAAAGTAGTCTCAAGTCTCGAGGATGATTTTGAAAAAGTCATCGTAGCAGGCCAAAATGAGCAGGTAGGTACGCTGGTAACCGCTTGGGGAAAAACAGTTCCGGTTCTGGTGAAGGGCGAGCTTGCGATCGTACGCTGGAAACCCCACACAATAAAAACACGCCAAACCCTCACACAAACTACCGGAACGCACTCGCAAACAGTAGGTGCTATTGCATTGCAAACAGGCGAAACGCATACAAGCACTTCGCTATATTTGAATCAACCTGCGACGAATCCAAGTCTTTGGTGGCGCTTGACCCGGCTCCGCTAAGTCTCTCGCTATACAAATTTGAGCTCGATATAACTGTCGAACGGTGGCCATACTGGACCCCGCGCAAAATCGCTCCGCATCTAGTGGCATCAGCGTGTGATTCAGAGAGCTGCTTATCTGGAGGAAGAGTAGCGTAGATACTCTGAAGAGAGAAAACTGGCCCACGAACGCTGATGATGTGTCTGGGGTGGTGGGAGTTTCGAGTAAGTCCAGTATACTAGCGGATATGAATTCATTTACTCAACAGTTCTTTGTAGGAAATCGGCGACGCCTGCGCGCAGCTTTGCCGAGTGGCGCGCTCGTGGCTTTGACGGCAAACGGTACGTTGCAACGGAGCGCAGATACGACTTTTCCGTTTTGCCAAGACAGAAACTTCTGGTACCTCACAGGTATAAATGATGCTGATGTAGTTTTCGTCATGACATCGGACGACGAGTACCTAATCGTTCCAAAAACCAGTGCCACAAAAGATGTATTTGATGGAGCGCTCGATATGTCGATGATGACGCGAATCTCGGGTATTGGTACAGTGCTGGAGTATCGACATGGTTGGCGGAGACTTAAGAGTGATTTACAAACACACAAATCTGTTTATACCATTTCGGTTGGAGCTTCGTACCATTCTGGGTACAACTTTTTTCTGAATCCCGCACGGAAACGACTCGCAGGACGGCTGCGGCGTGCAAGGCCCGGGCTTGTCACCAACGATATCCGAGAGCACCTCACCAAACTTAGAGTCGTAAAACAACCAGAAGAACTAGAGGCAATTCGTCAGGCTGTAAACATCACAACAGAATCTTTTTCCCAGATTCGTAGCTCCTCAATGCTGGCCAGCTATGGTTATGAGTATGAGCTTGAGGCTGATTTGACGCGAGCTTTTCGAACAGCAGGCGCAGACGGCCACGCCTATGAACCTATTGTAGCAGCTGGCAAAAACGCGACTACACTGCATTACACTCAAAATAGCTCACCCCTAGCAAAAAACGAACTGATTGTCGTCGATGCAGGCGCAGAGTACATCGGATATGCTGCAGACATTACACGCACGATTTCAGCACGAAAACCAAGCGCTCGACAGCAAGCGATTCATGACGCCGTGGTTACAGTTCAGGCAGAGGCGCAACGGCTATTGAAGCCAGGTGTTTTGCTGCGTGAATACGAACATGAGGTCGTACAAAAAATGGCTCGATCGCTGAAAGAACTCGGCCTTATTAATTCAGTGAATAACTTTGAAGGGGTTCGTCGCTACTACCCTCATGCAACCTCTCATTTTTTAGGGCTCGACGTCCATGACGTTGGGTTTTACGAACACCCGTTGGCTGAAAACATGGTGCTTACCTGTGAACCCGGAATATATATACCCGAAGAAGGTATCGGTGTACGAATTGAGGATGACCTCGTAATTACTGCTAGTGGAAACGAAAACTTGAGTGAACATTGCCCCTATGACGCTTATCTTTTATAATGGTTATGTATGACGCGTGTCGAGCAACGGGGATTTCTTTCGACCTTTGCTTTGCGGTGGTTTGTTTGCAGCTTGGGTCTCTGGGTTGCCGCCGGACTACTTCAAGGTTCTGTTGATTATCAAAATCGTTTGGCTGTCGTGGTGGCCGCTGGAGCTATTTTGGCTCTCATAAATTCGCTCATAAAACCGGTTATAGTGGTTTTAAGTCTGCCTGCAATCCTTCTGACACTCGGTTTGTTTATGCTGGTGATCAACGGCGCCACTGTGTATCTTGCAAGCGTTCTATATGATCCACTCCACATAGAAAGTTTCAGTGTTGCTATTTTGACTGGGCTTATCATTGGCTTGGTAAATTACCTCGTCACCGCTATACTGGAATCACGATGAGTATATATAATTACATTGCGATAGGATCTATGCTATTTATGACCCTACTAATTTTGGTTCAGACCAGAGGTGCTTCACTTGGTGCAGGAATAGGGAGTAGCGGCGAGGTTAACACTGAACGCCGTGGTACGGACAAAACGATATATCAGCTGACGGTAGTTAGCGCGCTTGTTTTCACCATGTCGCTCCTAGCGGGAATAATAATTGGTTAGTAAGTTTTCGGTGGGAGCTCGTCGGTTATGCAAATAATCACTCGTGCAACAAAACTGCGCTTACGCCGTACCTTGCGGCAAAGGCAACGAAAAGTCGAAGAAGCTACTCTTCGGGCTGAGACGGGTTTTGATGCAAACTTTATCGATCGATTGGAACGCCTCCTAGATGTTAAAAGATTCGTGGGCGGTTGGTTATTTCTGGTCGTCACAATAGGCATTCTGACGGTCTTACAAACAGTACAACTACGAAGCTACTATTTACGCCCAGGCCCAGTCGAGGGAGGGACATTTAACGAAGCTATGCTTGGCACATATAGTAACGCCAACCCCATATACGCCAATGGTCCTGTTGATACAAGTGTATCCCGGTTGGTATTTGCTGGACTGCTAAAATACAATACTCAAAATGAATTAGCTGGAGATTTAGCGGACAATTACAGTGTTGACGATTCCGGAAAACAATACACGGTAACGCTCCGGCAGAACCTGACTTGGCATGACGGAAGACACTTGACAGCCGAGGATGTAGTGTTTACCTATAAACTTATCCAAAATCCGGATGCCCGTTCGCCATTGTTTAGCAGTTGGCAAGGTATTGGTATATCCTCTCCCAAACCAAACACTGTTGTGTTTACGTTACCTACCGCACTTACGGCATTTCCTCACAGCTTGACAACCGGGATTTTGCCAGAACATATTCTTGCTAAAATTCCTGCTTCACAGCTACGGGCTGATAGTTTCAACACAACCATACCCGTGGGGGCGGGGCCATTTAAGTGGGCTGATTTGCAGATTGGAAGTGGTGCTGGTCTTGGCGACGCAACAACGCTCGTTTCTTTAAAATCTTTCGAAAACTACGCAGGCGGTAAACCGAAACTCGATGGATTTGTACTCCATGTATACGATGATGAAGAGCAACTTGTTGCTGCCTACAAAAAACGTTCGATTGAAGCCATTGCAGGGCTGAAAAATATACCAGAATCGCTTAAAAACGATAGATCACTCAATGTGCAACGTTTTACAACCACAGCTGCAACTATGCTTTTTTTCAAAACAAGCGAAGGGATCTTGTCCGACGTTAGCGTTCGAAAAGGATTAGTGTTAGCAACTGATAAGCAGAAAATTACAAACGATCTGGGCGGAAATTTGCGACCAGTAAACGGTCCATTCTTACTCGGCCAACTCGGGTATGCAAAAGAACACGAGCAACCAGCTTATAATCCACAGCTTGCGGAAGCGGTGCTTGAGCAGGCTGGTTGGTTGAAAGGGAAAGATGGAATTCGTGCAAAAAACAATCAACCGCTCAGCTTTTTAGTTGTCGCGGAAGACACCAAAGACAATCAAGCAACACTGAAGTCGATAAAAAACTTATGGAAGAGTGTTGGAGTTGATCTGCAGGTTGTTTTGCAGCCGATTACTGACTTCCAGAGTACGGTTGAGACTCACTCATATTCTGCGTTACTGTACAGAATATCTATTGGACCTGACCCGGACGTATATGCGTACTGGAGTAGCACACAAGCAGATCCTAGGAGTAGCAACCGACTGAACTTTTCCGAATATAAATCAGCAGTTGCCGATGCGGCGCTAGAAGGCGGCCGAACCCGCCAAGACACATTGGTTCGTTCACTGAAATATAAACCGTTTATGAAAGCGTGGCAGGAAGACGCACCGGCAATAGGGCTATACCAGCCTGTCGCGTTGTACCTTAGCCGCGGTTCAATTAGCGGTTTGCAGGAGCACACAATCAACACCGACGCAGACCGGTACTATTCTGTAAACGAATGGGCCGTCAAAACTGGCTATTTGCCAAAATAATTTTAAAAAGTCCTAAAATAGCCAAATGTTGTGGTAGAAGTTAACGACCTCACTAGAATCTATTTTGGGAAAAGTGCTGAATTGCACAAGCCCTACCCCCTAGCAGACGCTAGCGTGAACTATGCTCCTCCAGAAAAACCCTTTGCATATTTTTTGAGATTTCCCCCGTCGAGATTTTTTGGATTTTGAAAAGGGTGTTTCTGGTCGGGTCGATTGCGCTTCGCGCAGTCAAACAACATATCTATAGATCGCCTAAAGCTGCTAGCCCTGAAGGTTGCATTCGCCCTTCTTTGATGAGCCGTGTAGCATAACGGCGGTTCCGCTCCGATGTCGTGCCTTTGTTCAGTCGTGGCGTAAACTTTTGGAGGTATGACTGGTCATCGCCTACGAGTCTAACGCTTTCGCTCCAGCCAAAACAAAGTCCTTCCTCGAGCACGTCTTCAAAACTAACACTACTCATATTGGATGCCTTCTTGTAGATGCGAACAAATATACCCTTCGATGAGGTGTGGTTGTGTTCGAGCCAGGTGTGTAGCTCGGCAAGAGAGGCAAAGGCAACTATTGGTAGGTTGGGTTTCATACTACTTCCATTTTATACTGCTTTGGCGTTTTACCGAGCACTCGTCTGAAGTCAGTTATGAAGTGTTGCTGACTGCTGTAACCTGCGTCGTAAGTCAGCCCTGCGTAATCTACAGCACCACTCCGTATGCACTGCGCCGCTGCAAGCAGTCGTTTAGTCTGCAAAAACCATTTGAGGCCAACTCCAACATATTCCTGAAAAAGGTGCTGCAACCAACGCTCACTTTTACCAATAGCTCTGGCGATATCTGTCACGGTTTGGAGCTTGTCATCAACCTCCACCATATCGATAACGGTACACACCAGCTCAATATTAGCATCTCGTTCTGGCCGTATTATTCGTAATTGTTGTATGAGTTTACTAAAAATTGTCTGATCGTCAAGCTCTAGTAGCTGCTTGATATATTTCGCATCAAATGAAGGCAAAACTTGCGCTAACTCGACGATACTATCACGCAAATCTACCATCTTATCACCGTAAAACGCATGGAACGACCCTGGCCGAAAGCGAATACCGATGATTCGAGCATGAGCATCAGCGGCATAGCGCCGCGCGCTACAAAAGGTGCCTTGGATACCTGATTGCTCGCTTGATAGAAATATATCGACATAAGGTCGGTGCATAAGCTGTTCGGAACTGTATGTTTTGCCGCTCTGCTTCGTACGTATAACCCAAAAGTGCTCAATAAAAAACGCAAGATCGGCTGGCGGTGCAAATGCCTGAAAATCAACATGCTCATGAAAGTCTTTCGGGTCAAGCCGTCCTCTCGGTTCTTGGCTAACTGCGGATTTTTGTAATACATCGTCCTTCACTATCTATAGTATACGGCATGGTAATGCTAATAAAGGAGATATGAATATGACGACATTACGAGGCATCGCAACCATTAGTTTATGGGCAGCCGACCATGCAAGGGCTATAAGGTGGTACGGTGAATTGTTGAAAACGAAGCCGTATTTTGAGCGGCCGGGGTACACGGAGTTTCGGGTTGGAGATTACGAAACGGAAATAGGCATTATCGACAGTAGCTATGCACCCTACCTTGCCTTTCCCGATAAACCGGCGGGAGCAGTGGTGTATTGGCAGGTTGATGATGTCGAAGGCACGTTTGACGAGCTGCTTACTATGGACGCCACGGAGTTAGAGGCGCCAAAAGACCGAGGCAATGGCTTCAAGACTGCTACGTTAGTTGACCCATTCGGTAATATACTGGGCATTATGCAAAATCCACACTATCAGGAAATCCTTAAAGCGGTAAACTGATTCATCTCTTACACTACAATCGACCCGACCAGAAACACCCTTTTTCAAATCCAAAAAATCACGGCGGGGGAAATCTCGAATTAATATGTAAATGGTTTTTCTGGAGGGGGCTAGTTCACGCTAGCGTGTGCTATACGGCGGGGCTTGTGCAATTCAGCCTTTTCCTCAAAATAGGTTTTAGCGGAGTTGGAAAATTCCGATTGTGGTGCGGATGAGAAAAATTGATACTTTGGCTCGCAATCGCCCAAAAGGGCGATCCGCTCGACCAAGCTATAATACCGTGAACACCCACAGGCTATTCACGCCTTCGGTTCAAGTCTTCTTCCGACAATACAACAGAATGACCATAAAGGTCGCTTGGTTATATTGGTGGATTTTTACAACCAAGCTCGAATCTATTTTGGGGGAAAGTGCTGAATGAGGTAAGCCCCGTCATCTGTCCGTCGCAAGGTGGACGCACCCACCAACCGTCCATGTTTCTCAACCTTGATTTGTAGGAAGTGATCGTTTCGTCTTGTTCCGAAACTTTGTCGTCTTGGCCATAGAGCCGCATCGCTCCATAGAGCACCATCGACGCTTACCCGAACGTGAAGAATCGACAAATAATAAGGGGCATGCGGGATTGGCGCATTCGCGTATTTTTTCCCTTGCCTCACTTCCCAACAGGTCAATTGTATCGCGAGCTATATATGACAAAACGGCGGTTGTTGATATCGGACGCGTCCAAAGCAAGCGATTATGATGACCGATACATGGGATAATTGGTGAGTGGGCAGCGTATTTGTTAATAATATCGCGATCTAGCGCATCAACAACAACCTGGCGTTGTACTGCATGAGCCGCATACCATATAGCCTCACGCAATTCATACACAGCTGCGAGGTCATTCTTGCTGATTGTCAGTCCGGTAAGAGATAGTTGGCTTCGAGCAAGCCAGTCGGCAAAATCATTCGGTTCATGTAGCTGCTCAAATGCCTTGGCTTGCTCGGTGCGTATTCCACCGGTATGCGCTAAGTCTAAGCTAATGCGACCCGATATAAACAGCATCTGCCGAGTTTGTGGCATTTTATTTGAGATAGTACTCATATGCGACCAGTATAACCGGTTGCATATAATTTATCCATAGCATATAGTTATGAAAGAATATCCAACGTAAAAGGAATACACTCATGAACAATAATTCTGTCGGCAAAACGAAAGACCAGGGATGGGAGATTGGTGTCAGGCGTACATTCCCAATCAGTGCAGATGATGCGTGGGAGGTACTGGTAACATCTCCAGGTTTGGAAGCGTGGTTCGGTCATGATCATGATGTAAAGCTAGAAAAGGATGCTTTATTTTCCACCAGTAATGGAACTACGGGACACATTGTTAGCATAAAGGAAGGAGCGTTATTACGGCTACGATGGCAGCCGCAGGGGTGGACAGAGCCTTCCACGCTCCAATTGCGCGTTATCCCTGCTGGCGGAAGGACAACTATTAGTATTCATCATGAGCGGCTGAGTAATGCCGTGCAGAGAGAGCAAATGCGGCAGCATTGGAGCGATGTGCTGGATACCATTAACAAAATAATCACAAAATAGGAGATAGTATGTTTGATATTTCAATTAACTGGTGGCTGGTTTTAGGCCTAACTGTGGCGGCGTGGGTAGTAAGTTTCTTATGGTTCGTGGTTGTATTCGGCAAGGCATACATGGCGGGCCACGGTCGAACAAAGGCTCAACTTGATGCAGGTCCATCCGCTCCCATCGCATCGTTGTATCAGCTTATCGGTACTTTCATCCAAATGAGTGTTCTTGCTTGGCTAGTGGAGGGTATGAGCGCATCATCATTGATAGACGGAGCGTTGATTGGCCTGCTTGTATGGCTCGGATTTATTGCCGCATACATCGCGCCAATGTACGCATTTCAGGCATATTCAGTAAAATACTTGGCGATTGTTATTGGCTATCCACTCGTATCGTTGCTGGTAGCTGGCGCGCTACTCGCAATTCTCTAGGCGCACCTATCGGACACGCACTTTTCAGTTAAAAAAGGTGCTGGTGGGTGCGTCCACCTTGCGACGGACAGATGACGGGACTTACCTCTTTCAGCACTTTTCCTCAAAATAGGTTCGAGCTTGGTTGTAAAAATCCACCAATATAACCAAGCGACCTTTATGGTCGTTTTGTTGTATTGGTGCGGATGAGAGGACTTGAACCTCCATGGAGTTGCCCCCACTAGTACCTGAAACTAGCGCGTCTACCATTTCGCCACATCCGCATGACTGCTGTTGGATTCCGTGTGACCTACAGAAGCATAGCGATTTGCAGTATATTTTTCAAGAGATTGACCTCTATGAATATGGAAACCGTTTATGCTATCATACATTGCATACAAGAGGGGGGTTCGTTCAATCATGAGTAAAGTCGCTCACTATCTACAGGAACATTTACTCGGGGAAGTCATGACGAGCATCGATGCTCGAAGATACTTTTCAACTGACTGTAGTGTTTTTAGTGTCGCACCAAGCATAATCGTATACCCGCGAAACGAACAAGATGTCAGAAAGACGACACGTTTTTGCTGGCAACTAGCCGAGCGCGGCAGAATCATCCCAATAACCCCTCGCGGATGGGGTACAGACATGTCTGGCGCCGCAATTGGCAGTGGTATTTTGCTCGCATTTCCAGCACACATGAATCGTATCGTTTCACTTGACCAAAAATCGGGTGTCGTTGTCGCCGAGCCTGGTTTAAACTATGGGCGCTTGCAGCAAACACTCCAAACGCATGAGCGTTTTCTACCGCCATACCCAGCAAGCATTGAATACAGCACAATCGGTGGTGCCATTGGTAACAATGCAGCTGGCGAAAAGTCAGTGAAATACGGTGTGACGAAAGATTACGTCAAGTCACTACGAGTTGTTTTGGCGAATGGTGAGGTGATAGAAACCGGAAGAATTACACGACGTGAATTGAGCAAAAAGCTCGGCTTAACAACGTTTGAGGGCGAAGTTTATCGCTCTCTTGACACGCTGGTTGAAGAAAATCGGGAATTACTAAATAAAACATTTCGTGATGTTACAAAAAATGTAGCGGGCTACAACTTGCTAGATATAAAGCGTAAAGACGGCAGTTTTGACCTGACACCGATGTTTGTTGGCTCGCAGGGGACTCTGGGCATTGTGACTGAAATTGCCTGTGAAACAGAAGCGTATAACCCAGAAACCGTCTTGTTTGCCGCATATTTTGAAAGTATAGATGCTGCCGTGCATGCCGTACAAGATCTAAAATCCCTCCCGCAGGTTCCTAGCGCAATCGAAATCGTAGACGGCAATCTGCTCAAAATTGTCAGCGAGCTGAACCCAAATCAGCTCAAAGCGGTCGTCCCTCAGCCTATCTCCGCCGCTGTTCTGATTGTAGAGCTCGACGACAGCAACGATCGCCTTCGCAAGAAAAACATTAAGCGAGTTCATCATATTTTTGAAAAGCATGCCCAACAATACAAAGAAGAAACAAAGCCATCAGCACAAGCCGAACTTTGGAAGATTCGCCAGGCATCGTCTAGCCTGTTGTCACATGGTGTTGGTCAAACTCGAGCGCTACCACTCATAGAGGATGGAATTGTCCCTGTAGAGAAACTATCGGATTTTATTAAAAAAATATATGCATTGTTTACGACTTTGCTGCTCGATGTTGCCGTATGGGGTCATGCGGGCGATGGCAACCTGCATGTGCAGCCGTTTTTTGATCTTAGTCAACTGGGTGACCGTCAAAAGGCATTCAAATTGATGGACGAGTACTATGAACTTGTCATATCTCTAGGCGGGTCTACCACGGGCCAGCATAACGACGGTCGGGTGCGAGAAAGATACACCGAAAAATTATACGGTTTAGAGGTCTATGAAGTATTTAAAAAAGTAAAACAAATATTTGACCCATTCAATATCCTGAACCCTGGGGTCAAAATAAACATGACCGGAGAGGACAACCGTTCGGCTCTCCGCTCCAACTACTCGCTAGACTACCTTTACAAACACATGCCCCGAAGCTAGTTGGGCTTTATGCGATTAACTCTCTGCTGCGAAATACGGCAGTGCTACAATTCCACGGATACAATAATACGTTTACTGACAAATTTCGACGACTGAGTTATTTGTTCTAAATTACCAATCAAAAAGCCCATCAAACGATGGGCTTTTTGATTGGTGGGCGCTGAGGGACTCGAACCCCCGACCCTCTCGGTGTAAACGAGATGCTCTAGCCAACTGAGCTAAGCGCCCTAACGAACTGGTGCGGACGAGAGGACTTGAACCTCCACCCCTTGCAGGACTACCACCTCAAAGTAGCGCGTCTACCAATTCCGCCACGTCCGCGTGTTAGGCAACTACGATATGGTATCGGTTTTATCCCTAAAATTCAAGTGTCAATACGAAGCGTCCATCTGTTAAATATTTGCATGCTGTAATATGTATTGTATATACTATGAGGACGTATGGGGAAACTCGAACCGAATAAACCGCTCTTGGTCTTGCTCTACGGCATGCCAGGATCTGGTAAAACTTTTTTTGCCCGCCAGCTTTGCGAGCAAATATCTGCTGCTCATGTACAGGGCGACCGTATACGTGACGAATTGTTTGAAAACCCAACATACAGCAAAGAAGAAAATCATATCGTTGCTAGTCTTATGGCATATATGACCAGTGAGTTCCTAAAGGCTGGCATAAGTGTTATTTTCGACACCAACGCTATGCGCCTTAGCCAGCGCCGCGCACTCAGAAACTTAGCGATGAAAGCCGGTGCGCATCCGGTATTGCTTTGGCTACAGATTGACCCAGATTCTGCCTTTAAACGATCGAGCAAACGCGATCGCCGCAAGCACGATGACCATTACGCACAGGAAATGAATGTCGCAACATTCAAAGAATTGCTAACCGGTATGCAAAACCCCGAAATAACCGAAAACTTCCTCGTTCTTAGTGGAAAACATGTATTTAATACGCAAAAAAATGCCGTTTTTCGCTATTTAGTTGAAAAACGGCTCGTCAACCTAGACACTACTGCACCCCAGCTCAGCAAGCCGGGTTTAGTAAATATAGTTCCAAATCCTGCCGCCGGCCGGGTAGATCTTTCACGCCGAAATATCAACATTCAGTAGCAACGCATGGCCAGCAAAGTAATTGATATGCCAGGGATTGGACCAGTTACGTTCCAAAAAACGTCTCGCAGCCGCTCGATTCGATTGAGTGTTTCAAACCGCGGGGTTCGTGTTTCACTCCCTCGCTGGACTCCATATTTGGCGGCGATGTCGTTCGTACAGCAGCATACGGACTGGATCAGGCAAGAGCTGGCAAAACAAACACCAATTTCACTCATGCAGGGTGATAAAATCGGCAAACTACACACGTTGCAATTTGAGCAAATTCCGGAACGAAGTGAAAGGCGAAGTCGAGTAACATCGACAAAATTGATTATTCAACACCATCCAAGTGAAATCCTCACTTCACCTCCTGTTCAAGCAAGGGCAGAAAAAGCCGCGATCCGTGCCTTGAAAAAAGAAGCGTCTGTCGTGTTGCCGGCACGACTAAAAACACTTGCAGAAAAAAACGGCATTGTGCCAGGAAAAATTACCGTCAAACAGCTTAAGCGTCGTTGGGGCAGCTGCGATACAAATAAAAATATTGTTTTAAACGTGTTTTTGATGCAACTTAGCTGGCAACAGATAGACTATGTCATATGCCACGAATTGTCACACACCAGGCACATGAACCACGGTGCCGCTTTCTGGGAAGAAGTTGAGCACATGCTGCCCGACGCTCGAATGATAGCAAAACGCGTCCGCCACATTCAACCAGCCCTCGTTCCCCGCCACTCGACAGATGTATTCGAAGATTAACGCAAACACACCTGTTCCATTTTATTGAGCTATGGCATACTACATAGAGCATGAGTGGGCAAAAGAGAAAACCGGAACCTTCGACAGAAGCTGCTTTGGAGCATGAACGGCTCCAAAGTCTGATTGGAAGTATGGCAGACGGAGTTCTCGCTGTAGACGACGATATAAAAGTTGTGTTATACAATGGTGCCGCACTCAATATACTGGACACAAACGGAACAATTCGAGCAAAATCGCTCAACAAAATTTTACATTTGCACGATAAAAACGGACAGGCTGTCAATGTTGAAGCACTTGTACGAAATACGGTTCACGCTGTAAGCAACAGAGATTTGCTTATTCACTATGACGATGGCAGCAAGATCAACGTATATATGTCTATTGCGCCAGTTCATTTAGGCTATGGAGAAGCCGGAGATCGTGGGTATGTGCTGCTTTTGCGCGATATTACCCACGAAAAATCGCTCGAAGAAGAGCGGGATGAGTTTGTATCGGTCGTCAGTCACGAGCTCCGTACCCCTATAGCAATTGCAGAGGGCAACATAAGCAACGCGCAGTTTATTATCGAAAAAGCAGGCGGTAATCCAACAATAACTGATGCTTTAAAACAGGCACACGAACAAATAGTGTTCCTCGCAAGCATGGTCAATGACCTAGCGACACTCAGTCGAGCAGAACGCGGTAAGCTTACACTTGAACTGGCGCTCTTTAATCCGCACGCACTGGTAAAAAATATTGTTGAAACCTATCAAGCAGACGCACAGGCAAAGAATCTTGTGCTTCGCGCTGACTTAAACCCCCACCTCGAAACTATTTCTTCGAGCGAACTGTATGTTAGAGAAATTTTGCAGAATTTTATTACAAACGCAATTAAATATACAGAAAACGGCAGTGTCACGGTCGGCGCCCAACCCAAGGATAACGGCGTTCTGTTTACCGTTTCAGACACTGGTATTGGTATTAGCAAAGGAGATCAAGAGCGAGTGTTTGATAAATTTTTCCGCTCAGAAG
This sequence comes from uncultured Candidatus Saccharibacteria bacterium, assembly GCA_964425975.1. GTDB lineage: Bacteria > Patescibacteriota > Saccharimonadia > Saccharimonadales > UBA4665 > JAGXIT01. The sequence continues at coordinate 37,046 of CAYROK010000001.1, read as the reverse complement.
ATTTCCGTACACGAGCGACAAATGGTACCGGCCTGGGACTATACGTTACCATGAAACTTGCCCGATTAATCCATGCAGAAATATCACTCGAAAGCGAACTCAACCACGGCTCCACTTTTTCCATCTTTATCCCGAACCTCAGCTAGGAAGTTTTGGCAAACGGGGTTCGACGCGCATGACCGGGATGCAAATGTTACGGCCTTTCCAGTTTACCGTGCCAAATTCATATCGCAACATAGATACATGGAGCATGAGAATGTCGGCCGCAAACCCAAACGGTGCAGTCGCAAACGCTACAAGAGGGCTGTTGAGCTTGGTCTGAACCGAAATAAGGTAGTACATAACTTCTACTACGAGTACAGCAGCAAACCAGATTGCGAAAAACATGCTGCTATGGGGTAGCAACAAGCTCAAGGGTAGCCCCAGAAACGGACCAACAAAAAACACAAGTTCAAAGAGGGTAGTTGCCGCTACAAGCTCAAGCCGCCGGTGAAGTTGCGGATACCGTAGCCGTACGGTGGTATCATACTGATCCCGGAGCGACTTGGTACTATGCACCTGTAGTTCGGCGTGGCTTCGTACAAAGGTATACATATCATTTGCTACAGCAAGCTTTGCAAAATGAGCCTCTGGAGACACGCTTTGTGAAACAGCTTTGAAACCACCGAGTTGTTCTAAAAGCGACGATTTGACGACCCAACAGGTACTGAGTACTGGCGGCCGCTTAAACATACGTCGTGGCAAACATAGTTCCCAGTAGTACCGCATTGTTTGCAGAAAAGAAACTACATTTTCGCCTTGCGGCGAGCGAGTCGGAAGAACACTCATCATTTCTTTTTGACGGTCTAGCATTGTCTCGACCATTGTACGAATAGTTTTGGTTTCAAACAGGGTATCTACCCCACAGTAGACAAAATATTCGCCAGAAGCCTCTAATCGAAGTTGCTCATACGCATAGTTTTTTGCTATCCAGTTCTCGGGTGGCACCTCGCCTTTAACAAACCGGACACCAGCTTGCGCATAACTGCGAATGATTTCTGGTGTTTTTTTACTGATCGAGCAATCGTCTAGCACAAGAATCTCTAGTTTCGGATAATCGTTTGCTACAAGTCCGTCCAAGCATGCCCGCAGCTCATCTGTTTCGTCGCGCGCCGGTACTAGTACGCTGACGCTCGGCAAGTCCCTGTCGGTTAAATGATTTTCTATACTTATCGGTTTAGCATGTTCCCAGGTACGCATGCTTGCGCGCAGTAAAACAAGAACTCCTACTAACTGTACAAACGAGAGAATGATTAGCAGCGATACACCTGAGACCGACAATAGCACAAGACATATCGCAAAAAACATCATTTGTGTACTCAGTAACCATCCATGCGTCCTGAGTGAAACTGATTGTAGTCGATGTTCCTGCAATCTGCTTTTTACAAAGCGTGCTAGATTTATTATGCGGTACGGCGAAAGAAGAATAACGAGTACCCAGCATCGCCAATCGTAGATCAACATGCCAATGTCGACAGCAACGAGACCAGCACCAACTATTCCAGCAAACAGCAATCGGCCATAAAGACTATTTCGATAATATCGTGAGCCAAAAGCGTAAAGTAACGCTTCGACTACAGCAACAATTGCCCACAAGCCGAGCCAAACATACATATGACTACTATACCAGCTTGACTACGCCTGGTGAATAGCGTACTCTTGACAGTAGACGCCTACAACACTGTAGGCTTTTTAAATTGGTAATGGCCAGTAAGCGGTCGAAAGCGAGTAGATACAGGTGGCAAAGACAGTCAAAAAGCAGCAATCAGAACAAACTCTCTGGCAAGTTTTTTGGAGTGGCTTTTTCTGGCCAGCAAAAACGCTATGGGGTGGTGTTACCTGGCTATCGCATCGTCCACCGCTAAAACAATTTGGCCATGCTATCAAATGGTTCTTTCTTTTGCCACCCATGCGTTTTCTTGGACGCCTGATAGGTCTGCGTTATATACGCGACAGCTGGCGCGAACTACGCGGCGTCACGTGGCCAACATTCCGCGACAGTCGTCGTTTGACCGGTGCGGTTATCGTCTTTTCAATAATATTCGGTTTGTTCATAGCCCTTGTCGATTACGGCCTGGATAAAGCGTTTAAAGAATTATTCGTCAAATAAGGAGTCCAGATGAGCATAAGTAAACGATACGATACAAGCAAGCAATGGTACGCCATTCACACTTACAGCGGATACGAAGAAAAGGTAGCAGAAAGCATTCGACAACGCGCCGAGAGCCTCGACATGAAAGACAAAATCTTTCAGGCGCTTGTGCCTAAAGAAAAGCAAATTGAAATTAAAAACGGTAAACGTAAAATCGTTGAAAAGCGCATTTTCCAGGGTTACGTACTTGTCCAAATGAAGCTAAGTGAAGACGCATGGTACATAGTACGTAACACCCCTAGCGTAACCGGCTTTGTTGGTAGTGGTACCGAACCCACACCGGTTGACCAAGACGAAATTGAAAAAATTCAGAAGCGTATGGGCCTCGAACAGCCAAAACACAAGATCGACTACGCCATTGGCGAAGTAGTTAGCATCATCGACGGTCCGTTTAAAGGCTTCGATGGTTCAGTCAGCGAGCTTGACGCCCAAAAAGGCAAGCTCAAAGTTCTCGTCAATATGTTCGGCCGTGAGACACCAGTCGAGCTCGACTCTCTCCAAGTAAAACGCGTGTAGAGTATCTTTCAACGACCAAGTTACTAACGTCCAACAAACAGTCAACATTCAATTATCATAATGGCTAATCAGCATATCAATCAGCAACTTGAAGATCGCATGTTGGATTTCAGCGTTACAGTTGTTAAGCATTGCGTCAAACTTAAGCAGCCAATTCTTAAGCCACTCATATCTCAGCTAATTAGGTCTTCGTCTAGCATTGGTGCAAACTTTGTAGAAGCAAACAATGGGTCTTCGAGGCAAGATTTCAGAAACAAAATTTTTATTGCCAAGAAAGAAGCTAACGAAACAAAATATTGGCTACGTATGTTTCATAAACTGGGCGACAATACGGATGAATTGCAACAATTGCTTTCTGAAGTCCAAGAATTCATCATGATTCTTCAAAAGATCATAAATACGCTAAAAAGTTGATAGTTATAATTCTGTTGACAACTTGTTCGTTGAAAGTTGATCGTTTATCTGCTACTATATATCTGTTACGCACTACTTAAAGGTAGGAGAACGCCGCGGATAGCTTCAAAAGCCGCTAGAATAAGCGTTCGAAAGGAGACAAACTATGGCCAAAGCAGTAAAGGCCAATCTAAAAATGAAGATTAAAGGCGGGCAGGCCTCTGCCGCGCCGCCCGTGGGCTCTACCCTCGGTCAGTACGGTGTGAACATGATGGATTTCATCCAGCCCTTCAACGACGCTACCAAAGACATGCAGGGCAAAACCGTCACGGCACACATTACGATTTATGAAGATCGTACCATGAGCTTTCGAGTTGTAGCAGAACCCACCGATGATCGCATTCGTGCTGCACTCGGTATACAGAAAGGTTCTGGCCGCCCAAACAGCGAAAAAATAGCCAAAAAGCTCAGTCAAGCTGACCTCCGCAAAATTGCCGAGGAAAAGGCAGTTGATATGAACACCGATGACGTCGAAGCTGTCATGAAAATGGTTGCCGGCACCGCCCGCAGCATGGGCGTGGAAGTCGAATAAATGGGCGTAACAAACCCGTTCTTAGTAGAGAGAGTGGGTCTCGGAATGCCAGCGTCTGAGCTAAATTATGCAATAATCGGCGCCCTAACTGATGTCGCAGGACTTGCCCCTCACACTACGTTGCACGCAGGTGACCCTTCGAGTATTTCTGCACAAGTGGTAAGTAGGGCACTTGTACTAGAAGCCGGTGCGGGTCACCCCGGGCGTAGCGGATTATTTGATGATAACCCTAGGGCGACTGTCGAAGCTATCCGAGCAGTAATTAACAAGAAATAATCCGTGGGACCGAAACATAGTAGGGTTTGCACCACGAAAGGAGAGAAGAAATGGCAAAGAGTAAAGTAGACGATGCTGCAGCTGTTGCAGCCCTAGAGTTAGAAGCTCAGGCCGCAGCTGCCGCAAAAGCAAACAAAGTTGAAGCAACAGAAGAAAACCAATCATCCCAGGTGAAAACTGAGAAAGTAGCAAAAGCAGGCAAACGCAGCGCTAAAGGTCTTGAAGAAGCCGAGGCTAAAGCCGACAAGATTGAGCATCAGAAACACCGCACCGAAGAAGAAGCTGAAGCGGAAATGAAGCCAAAAGCGCCCGTAAAGCCAACTCGCAGCCGCCTGGAGCGCCGCAGCAAAGGCTACCGCAAAGCAGCAGAATTGGTCGAAAATGGCAAAGTCTACGGCTTAAACGAAGCTCTAGAACTTGCAACGAAAACGAGCAGCGTTAAATTTGATGCGAGTGTCGAACTGCACATTAACTTGGGTGTTGACCCACGTCAAGCAGATCAAAACATTCGTGCGAACCTCGTGCTACCGCAAGGCACCGGCAAGACCGTCCGTGTTGCTGTCTTCGCCGACGATAAAGTCGACGGTGCAGATCTCGTAGGGGTAGAGGAAATTACCAAACAGCTTGAAAAAGGTGAAATTTCTTTCGACACCCTTATCGCAACACCCACAAACATGCCTAAACTCGGTAAGTACGCCCGCCTGCTTGGACCACGGGGGCTCATGCCAAACCCAAAGAGTGGTACCGTAACGACAGATGTCCAGAAAGCAGTAGCTGAAGCCAAGGCTGGCCGTGTTGAATACCGCGTTGATAGCACAGGCATTGTGCATCTAGCTGTTGGCAAAGTCAGCTTTGGTGGCGTGAAACTACTTGAAAACGCGAGTGCGGTCATGACAAGCATAAAGGCTGCCAAACCGCAGAGCGTAAAGGGTAACTATATCAAAGCCGTGCACGTCACGACCACAATGGGCCCATCTATCACCGTCAACCCCAACGAATAACCTCATCAGGCTTGTTTCTTTTCTCCGAATGCCAGATCGCCAGCATCACCCAGACCTGGAACAATGTATTTCTGTGCATTTAGCTCAGCGTCTATGGCTGCGCACCAGATGGCTGCGTCTGTAAACCCGCGTTTTTCGAGACCAGCTCGCACTGTCTCGACACCGTCTTTGCTCGCAATGGCGACGATGACATAGATATTCGATGGCCGTCCGCCCTCCTCGATAAACTTATCGATACCGTCTAGCAGCGAGGCACCCGTTGCGAGCATCGGGTCAGCCACGATAAGTACGCGGCCTTCAATATCTGGGCATGTGCAGTAGTCTGCCTGAATGGTGAAGTCACCATTGGCGTCATGTTTGCGGTATGCGGCCAAAAAGCCATTGTCCGCCTGTGGAAATACCTCCATCACCCCGTCCCACAGCGGTAGCCCTGCCCTAAGAATCGTTGCCACCACCGGTTGAGCAGATAAGCGAAACCCGTCCGCTTTGGCTACGGGCGTATGTATGGGAGTTTTCACATACGCAAATGACTTACTGAGTTCGTTGGCGAGCAAAAACCCGACACGTTCCATGTTTTTTCGAAATCGTTCCCTTTGGCCGTGTACCTCAATATCGCGTAAATCTGTTACGCACTCCAAAATACTTCCGCCCTCTTCACTAATATTGTGGATGATTACCATATTTTCCTCCGTTTTCATTCTATTGTATGCGTCTTCGTACTAGCTGTCGAGAATTGCTGGTTTAGACGCCGGCATTGTATTACTATAAGTATAGATGGGAGCAGCAAAACGAATAGCCGAAGCACGCGTGGCCTCAGAACGAGGGGTGCTAGGTTATGGTTCAAATCCAGAGGCGCGGTTTATCCAAGAGCATGAAATACTACGCTCTTATGTTGAGGCACTGAAAACACTCGGCATGAAGATCGTCCTCACCAGCGGCACATTCGATCTTATACACGTCGGCCATGCCCGCTACATGGAAAAAGCGAAATCGTACGGCGATGTCCTCATAGTAGGTGTGGACTCCGATGAGAAAGTAAAAAAACGAAAAGGCCCCACCCGCCCGATTGTACCTGAAGAAGAACGCGTTCAAATGCTTGCCTTTTTACGTTCTGTCGATCTCATTACGCTAAAACAACCCGTTGACGCAAAATGGAACCTAATAAAGCTCGTCCAGCCCGACACCCTTATCGTCACTGCAGAAACGTATACTAAAGCTGAGCTAAAAAAACTAGAGAAGCACTGCGGCAAAGTTGTTGTACTCACTCCACAGGCCACAACTTCAACTTCAGCACAAATCCGTCGCATGCAGTTGAGCTGGAGCGCCAATTTTGTCGAGCCGCTCTCAAATGTCCTAAAATTCTCAGGCTTACCAGAGCAAGCTCGCGCTGCGATACAGACTATTTTATCTTGCACAAAAGGCCGAACCTAGCGATGGCAAGTCAACAGATTGCTTGCTACATTCCGGTCGTTCATCAAGGCTACTTAGAGTTTTTTGCGAGCTATCCTGAAGCCGACATCTATGTCCTTACACCATCGGTTCTCGCGAGCCGATTTGATTATTTGCGAAAAGACATCCGCGCTCTTAAACCAGCAGATGTAACGATGCTTTTAAATGGAATGGGGCGAAATGCAACAGTGGTAGAAACAGAACCCCAGGTGAAAAACCTTATGAAAAGCAACGACCTTATCATGCCCGACGATGACATATCACATGCACTTGCAGACGAATTTGGCGCTACAAAGGTTACATTTGCACCAGTGTTTCTCAGGTGGGATCGTACGGCGATAGACACAAATCAAGACATACGACCCGACCGAACCGAACGGGTGGGTTCTACTGACCCGATCGTAACAGCGCTCTACAGCGAAGCAGCCAAGAGTACCAATTGGTGGCGTAACGTAGGGGCAGGTGTTGTGGTTGACGGCAAGGTTATATCTTCAGGACACAATACACCAGTTCCTACCGAATATTCATCTGTAATACACGGGGATCCGCGTATACTTGCTGGCCGCGGCGCAAACATAGACATCAGTATCGACATTCATGCCGAAGCGAGCGCAATCGGTACAGCTGCGAAACAAGGTCTATCCCTTTCTGGTGCTGCTATCTACGTTACAACCTTTCCGTGTCCGACATGCGCAAAACTGATTGCTGCGAGCGGCATCCGCCAGTGCTACTTTATAGAAGGTTACGCGACACTCGACGGCCAATCGATTCTAAAGGCAAATGCAATTGAAATCATCAAAATCGACACAGATGCCACCCCATCAAACACCCGACAGCGCCCCGAGGCATACCCATCGGCGTAGTAGGGAAGGTAGGGGGTAGGGGGTAGACGGTAGAATGTAGGCAGTAGAGTCGTTTAAATTCGTACACGTTCCGCCCAAGAATAGGCATGCGACTAGTAGCACTCTGGATGCATCCTGGCCGAAACGTGAGTGCTTTCTTTCGTAGCAATAATATGTCGGGTCACTGAAACCCGGGGACGCAGAACGACTGATTTGAAAGAATAGTCTTGGATCGCGGCGCGCGGAAGCTGTTTGAATGAGCGGATAGCGAATGAGTTCTGCACAAGCCCGAGAGACAGGGCTATTCTTTCAAGTAAGCCGGTCGTTTGCACGCTCCCCGGTGCACTTTGCTTCTTTCTTGCAAGAGAAAGAAGCATGAAAAAGAATAGGATGAGAGAAATTGGTGGGAGTAACGTGGGATAAGGCGGGTCCGGCTAACGCCGGAGCCGAAGCAAGGGAGATCCTTCGCTGCGCTCAGGATGACAACCTTGAGGGTCAAGACTGATACGGATGAAACCAACTGAATATTGCTTTAGCTGATTTTGAATTTTACCTTTGCATCGGCCGGCTTATCTTTATCCGGCACAATGAAATGCGCATGGAGGTGATTGACTGAAGCGCCATTGTGTTTGACGTCGCCAAACCGCATAGCAAGACCACCAAAGTCAATATTGTACTCTTTGATCGCCCAGCGCAGATGATCAAAGAGCTCTTCACCTGCACCAGCATTCAACTCATCAATAGACTCGACATGCTGACGCGCGATTGCCAGCAGATGCACACGGGTATGCTCGTACGGCCACTGATTGAGTGTCAGAACCCAGTAGGTGCCTCGGCGCAAAATCGGTTGTTTGTGGTACTTCGCAAGATATTCTTCATCGAATGGGCAGACCCCGTCCTGTGCAATACCTTCCATGACATTACGCTGGTCATCATGCCGCGCATTGTCCATATTGACGTAGCTCTTCGAAATGCTGTCACTCATAACCATAGTATACCTGATGAGCCAAGCGAACGAGGCGAAAGCCGAGCCGCTGGAAAAAGGACAGTCCGTATCAGCATCATTGTCATCCTGAGAGAATCGAAGGATCTTTTAGCTGAAAAAACAGGAGACGATTCTTCACTTCGTTCAGAATGACAGAACTTGTATGGGCACCTTCGAGTAAACCCTACTTTAAATTTATACGGCCGTACCCCCCATACGTATTGGCGGATGGGCCTTGTATTCTTCGATGGAGAAGTGCTCAGTCCGGAAATCTTCGAGTCGTTTGACGCTCGGGTCAATCTTCAGAAGCGGGAATTTGTAGGCTGGGCGGACGAGCAGCTCATCGACCATATTTTTATGCTGGTTGTACATGTGGGCGTTAGAAATGACGTGTACGAGCTTGCGTGGTTTGTAGCCGGTAACTTGCGCAATCATAATCAAAAGCAAGGCGTAATGAACCATGTTAAACGGTACACCGATAGGAACATCACCACTGCGTTGAAAATGTACCAGCGACATTTCGCCGTTTTTGACGTCGATATTGTAATGCTGCAGGCCATGGCAGGGCACCACCAGCACTTTTTGAGTACGCCCAGGCGCCCGTGAGATATACTGCGGTATAAATGGTGTGATGATGTGGGTGCGAAGCTCGGGGCGCGCTTTGATTTGCTCGATCATGACCTTGTACTGATCAAATCCGCCCTCCTCGAGAGTAGGAAAATCATGAAATGCAGCGCCGTATGAGCCTGGGCCAAGGTCGCCGAGATCAAGGCCTCGTTTTTTTGCCTTGGCTTCGTCCATTGTCCATGGTTTCCAAAACTTACAGCCATAGGCTTCAAGCTCTTCCTGCGTACGCGCGCCGTTGATGAACCCGAGAATTTCCCCGACAGATTGTTTTACCATACCCGCAAGCGCGCGATGTGATTCGTCTGATTCGTAAGATGCGATGACTTCGGGCGTAGAAACTTTGGTTAGGTCGCGTTCGCTGATTAACGGAAAACCATTTTCAAGATCGTATTCTAAAATAGCGCCCAGCACCTCCGTCGAACCTTCATCCATACCGGACTGAGCCGGCTTACCAGTTTCCTTTATGCGCCGAAGAAGTGCCTTGTACTGCTCATCTGGCGTGCGGCCTGCTTTGTATGCCACTGGCGCCACATGCGTATCAATATCTGACATCGTTACCTCCATTTCTTTTCCTAGTATATCATCCGGCCGCTACCGGCGCTCATAGACCACAAAGTCGTAGTTATATTGGTTTTTTGCATCGGCCATGTGCGGTTCGCGTGAAACTTCGCGCCAGGCGTCTGTATCGATAGCAGGGAAATACGCATCACCTTGAATCCGCGCCTTTACTTCCGTGACGTACAGTCTGTCGGCTCGCTCCAGCGTCGCGGCGTAGATTTGTGCTCCGCCGATAACATAGACATCTCGATCCAGACGTGGGATGTCCGCGGTGTCATGGCACACCTCCACGTCATCATACACAAAGTGCAGGTCACGCGTCAGTACAATATTCCGTCGGTTTGGCAGTGGCTTACCGAGACGCTCAACTATAGACTCGAACGTGGTTCGGCCCATAACCACCGTATGGCCAGTTGTAATTTCCTTGAAATGCTGAAGGTCAGCAGGTAAGTACCACGGCAGGTCATTCTTAGAGCCAATCACATTACCCTCAGCCACGGCCACAACAATCGCAATCATGAACACTATTATAACAGCCGCAGCACACCATAAAATTCCGCAGCTTGTTACCTATTTGTCCAAGCTGGGACAGAAAAGTAACCAAATTGTGTGCTAGGTATGGGTGATGGGGGAGTAGAAGAGTTGTGGGCAGGGTAAGAATTGCTATACAATAGATGAATTATGGGAAGTGGCAAATATATTGTTTTGGAAGGTCCGGAAGGCGTTGGTAAAACAACGTTGACGTCAATGGTTCTTCATGAGCTCGAGAGGCTGGGCGTTCCGGCACGATCCATGCACGAACCTGATGGCCGAGCAGATGCAACAACACAAGAGATTCGTCGGCTTACTCAAGATCCCAGCTATCCCATGAATACACGAACTGAAGTACTGCTGTACAATGCTGCGCGCAGCCAATCGCTTGAAGCCGTTCGCGCAGCTCGAGATAGCGGTGACGTTGTCATCGTCGATCGCAGTTACCTGACGACGCTCGCCGTTCAATTTTACGGGCGAGGCGACATCCGCGACTACCAGCGGCTCAATGACATCATCGCTTTCGCTGTCGGCGGCATGTGGCCAGACCTTACGATTGTACTTGATGCCCCAGTTGATGTGCTGCAAAAACGAACACAGACAAGGAACGAACGGGAACGATTTGATAGTTTAAGTGGCGAAATGCTAGAAAAGATACGGGCTGGTTACTTGTGGGAAGCGAACCAACGAAATATGCCAGTAGTGTACGCAACAGGACGAGTCGACCAAGTGTTCGAAGAAGTATGGCGGAATGTGGCACGGCTCCTTCAGCTTGAAAGCAAAAAAATGAATGAACCAAAGGCAGTTGCAGAACTGCTTGCCAAAAGCCCCGTTGTACAGGCACTTCACGCTCAGCAGTCAAAACGCTCCGACGATTCTCTGGGCTATTTCACTCCTCAAACACTTCCAGACGACATCCAGTGCGATTATTGCGACGATATCGAACGCATACTGCTTTCCCGCCGCAAACTCGTTTCGAAACTCACAGAATATATGGCATCTGAACGCCACGAGGGTGATGTTCGTGCAAGTGCCGAAAAAATCCTAAAGCCACTTTTGCCAGTTGCATGTGCGCCAGAAGATCTACGAACGCTCATTTCAAAAACCGAAAAACTAGAGTTGCCAGCAGAAACGCTTATAACGTTCCCAAGCCCGTACAGTAGCGGTTTAGAAACTGCTCGCCTCGTGTCGACATACCCGAGAAACGAACTCGATATACTGCCTGCCATGCTCTACGAAACGCTCGACCTTCCGATGAATGAAGTGAAAGCTACGGTGGAGAAATGGCCATATGAGGTAAAATCGCACTTATTTCAGGTGTATATAAAGGCGTATCCCAACGGAAAAACACTCCAGTCGGTCCGGTACGAATTTGAGCTTATCTGCGATATTTCAAAACTGCAGAATTTGCCAAATGACTTGCTGAAAACTGTTCAGCTACAAGCCCTCAGCCCTCGTTACGGTTATGATATACCGGCAGAGGTTGAAGCAGCCGGACTGTGCGACGAATACGATGCCGTTTTCGACCTAAGCCTCGGACTTCAAAGCACACTTCAAGCCAACGGATTTGCCAGTGAATCTCAATACGCTACCCTCTTCGGCCATAAACAACGCTGTTTACTGAATATTTCATTGCCTCAAACAATTGCATTGCAGAACCCGTCTCACCAGGTTATTCAAATCCCCGTTGAATCCGTCACAGAAGCGCATCCGCTCCTACACAGCCCGAAGAAAAAAGTTGACTAGCCGAAACAAAATAGGTACCATAGCCTTGATGTCATCAACTCTGCGAAGTCTCATTATTATTCTCGGCCTTCAGGGGCTGCGCTTCAGCATGGTTGAAGCCTCGAGAACATAACTCGTATAGCGCAGTCCGAAAAACAAATGGCTTCAACCAAGAAGCCATTTTTAATTGTACATTTTGAGGAGATACTAAAGTGACAGCAACAGCTGTAGAGTTGAAACCAATAGATACATCCGAAGACATGCATGGTCCACCCGGAAATATAAACTGTATATACTACTTGGGAAGGCTAATAGGTTACAGGCTCGAAACACCTGGTGCGGCATTCGAGGGTGAGGTTGAGGCACACGTTGCTGCGTATACTGGTTATCCGCAGGTTCAGGCTTCGATATTAGCAGATGCAGCCTTAGAAAGGGCGCTGTTATATGTCTAGAGGAGCTGGGAAAAGCCAGAGACTACGTGAAGGAAACCCTAGGGATGCCCAAGTTGCAGCTTTTGAAAGAGAACGGCTCTGGGAAATGACTCTCCGAAGTTCAGGACAGGGTCGTGACGATTTGCTCGCTCAAGCTGTATTATGTACCGCATTATTTTACGAAGAGAGTAGAGGTCTGAAAACGCGTACGGGATCATTGTCGGTACGCGCAGCAATGTTCGTAGAAACAGCAGTGACTAATTTGGAAACGAGGTGGCAGCATGAGTAAAACATATGGCCCATACAGTCCGTTTCGGGTGGCAAATGGGTTTGTGTATACCTCTGGGCAGATTGGGGCAGTGAAGGGCAAAGCAGAGCCGGATGTTCGCTCGCAAGTGGCGCAAGCGCTAAATAATCTTCGCGAAGTACTCAAAGAAGCCGGTAGCGGGCTTGATTTGGTCGTTAAGACGACAGTGTTTCTGACAGATATGTCACACTATGCCCCGCTAAATGAAGTGTACGCCGAAGCATTTGAAAAGGCAGGATCGGCGCCTGCTCGGACGTGTGTAGCCGTCGTGGAACTGCCAAGGGTAGCCGACCATCCGTTGCTCGTCGAAATCGAGGCGGTCGCGCTCCTTCGAGAGTACAAAAAATGACAATATCATCACAAAGCTACTTGTGCAAAGGTCAGACCTCAACACACTGCTCACAAACACAGGGAGCGGATTTGTGAGCCCAACCACCATCAATGACATAGTTCGAGAAGTTCTGACTTCGCGCGTATACGATGTTGCCGTGAAGTCTCCTCTCGAAAACGCCCAGAAGCTGAGCAAAAAACATGGTTTTCATGTGTATCTAAAGAGGGAAGATATGCAGCCTGTCCATAGTTTCAAGCTTCGAGGAGCATATAACAAAATGAGCCGGCTTGCTGTCACAGAAAAACAATGTGGCGTCATAACGGCAAGCGCCGGGAATCATGCTCAAGGTGTTGCACTCGCGGCACAAAAGCTCGGGGTATCAGCTCTTATTGTCATGCCGCGCACCACACCGAACATTAAAGTCGAAGCAGTCAAACATTATGGCGCCGAAGTAGTGCTTTCTGGTGACAATTATAGTGAAGCAGCCAAAGAATGCTCCCGACTTACGAAACAAACGAGGCGTACATTTATCCATCCGTTTGACGATCCTCTCGTCATGGCTGGGCAAGGCACTATAGGGCAAGAAATTATCGAACAGTTACCAGATGTTACTCACATATTTGTGCCCGTCGGTGGAGGTGGACTAATTGCTGGAATTGCACATTATGTGAAAGCCGTGCGTCCCGATGTGACAATTGTTGGTGTCGAACCAGTAGACAGTGCTGCCATGACCAAAAGTCTTGCAAAGGGCAGAAGGGTTACCCTAAATCACGTTGGAATTTTTGCTGATGGCGTTGCCGTAAAACAGGTTGGTTTACACACTTTTGCTACCGCACAACGGCTCGTTGATGACTGCATAACAGTAACCACTGACCAGATTTGTGCTGCAATAAAAGATACATTTGAGGCAACGAGAAGTATAGTAGAGCCATCAGGGGCATTGGGCTTAGCAGGGTTGCTTACCTATACCTTACCCAAAAATGCACACGCGGTGGCAATATGTTCCGGTGCAAACGTCAGTTTTGAAAGACTGCAACAAATTGCCGAACGAACTCTGTTAGGTTCTGGTCGGGAGGCACTGGTAAGTGTAGCGCTGCCGGAGCGCCCAGGAGCATTTCAGGATTTTTGCGATCAAATTGTAGGTAAGCGCAGTATTACCGAGTTTTCCTATCGATACCGCAGTCGAGAAAGCGCTCACGTGCTGGCTGGTATTTCTGTGCGCGACGCCGACGACAAAATGAACTTACTCAAGCATATGACGAAAACCGGCTTCACACACACCGACCTCTCAGACGATGATATCGCAAAGGAACATGTTCGTCATATGATAGGTGGATCCGGCCCAGGCGATGCAGAACAACTATATCACGTTGAATTTCCCGAACGTCCAGGTGCGTTGGGCGAATTCCTCCGTATAATTGGAACGGAGTGGAATGTGTCACTTTTTCATTATCGCTCTACTGCGAGCGATGTTGGCAAGGTGTTGATTGGCTTTGAAGCTGAAAACCGGTTGCAACTCGAGCAGAAACTTGCTGAGACCGGTTTTGTTTATGAATGGGTCAACAAAAACCTAGCCCTCAGCATATTCAGTTAGCCTCTTTGGTCGGTAGATGTATTTGCAGACAATATTCATCTGGCAACAATGCTATGACACCGCGTATACTAGAGGAATAGTAGCTAGTGAGGGAGACTAGAACGATGCATGGATTAGTTATCGACACATCACAAAAAGCCTGGGATGAATCTCGCGGATTTACCTTGGCACAGCTTGAAAAACCAGTTTTAAACGAAGCACAAGACCCTGACGATGCGAGTTCGGTCATTGTACGAATGAAGTATGCCGGTGTCTGTGGCAGCGACCGCGGCTTGTGGTACCGAAACGCCTTCAAGCAACAATTCCTCGGAGCACTGGAACGGGATGGTTTACAGCAACGGGTTGTTGGTCATGAGTTTGTTGGCGAAGTAGTCGAAGCGGGCTCCAAAGTCAATTCGCTGTACTGGGATCCAGACCCAAAGAACATAGCAAAAATTGAGGTGGGCAGCCTCGTAACTGGTGACAGCCATGTCACGTGCGGCAAATGCTATCAATGTCGCGTTGGTGAAGCAAATGTATGCATGAATGAGGCAATTCTCGGAATAACGATTGATGGTATTTTTGCTGAATATGTTAAGCTGCCCGCAAAAAATTTGTGGGCAATCGATCAAACACGCATCCGCCCCGAAGTTGCTGCCATTATGGATCCTTTTGGCAACGCTATTCACGCCCTCACGAAAGTTGACGTTCGCGGACAGCGTGTGGCTGTTTTTGGCGCCGGGCCAATCGGACTTTTTAGTATACTTATAGCCCAGAAGTTTGGGGCTGCCAAAGTTATTGCTGTCGACATAAGTGCGGCAAATCTTGAACTGGCTAAACAGTGCGGTGCCGATGAGACAATTCTTATCGAGTCGACAGAAAAGACGGAGGCTTGGGAGCACGACCCGAACGTTGTTGCTCG
The DNA here is from genome assembly GCA_964425975.1 of uncultured Candidatus Saccharibacteria bacterium. Lineage (GTDB taxonomy): Bacteria > Patescibacteriota > Saccharimonadia > Saccharimonadales > UBA4665 > JAGXIT01. The sequence continues at coordinate 21,796 of CAYROK010000001.1, read as the reverse complement.
CATAAACGAACTCACATATGGGAAAGGCGTAGATGTCAGTATGGAAATGGCTGGTCCTGCTTCATCAGTAAACAATGCCATCGACAGCACTCGCCGCGGTGGCCATGTCGTCCTGTTTGGCGTCAAAGACGGTAACATGACAATTCCGCAGTTCCCACGGCTCATTGTTGCCGGTTTAACACTGCACTGTATTATCGGGCGAGAAATATTTAACACCTGGCAATTATCACAAAGAGTTCTTTCTCAAACGAGTAACGGCGTACAAGACAAAGTTTGGAATGTAATTATGAACGGTGGTCTGGGGACAGTAGTTAACTTGAGTCAGTTTGACCCAGATGCATTTGAACGCACTATGAATGAACACCCCAAGCTCATCTTTAACATGGAGGCCTAATATGTACACAGACTTAAAACCAATTCTTGAAACAGAGCTGCAGAACATAAAAGATCAATCACTTTGGAAAGAAGAGCGCGTCATTATGTCCCCTCAGGGGCGCGAAATTACCGTAGACGGCAAAAAGCTTCTCAATTTTTGCGCAAACAACTATTTAGGATTTTCCGGCACAGACGGAGTTAGAGAAGCGTCAGATGCAGCACTGGCCAAATGGGGTTTTGGCCAAGCGAGCGTTCGTTTTATATGTGGAACGCAAGGAATCCACAAAGAACTCGAAGCGTCCACCGCTGCGTTTCTGCGTATGGACGATGCTATTTTGTATTCTTCGTGCTTTATGGCAAATGTTGGCCTGTTCCAGACATTTTTCAGCCCTGACGACGCCATCATCAGCGATGAGCTAAATCACGCCAGTATCATAGACGCCATTCGCCTAACAAAAAGTGAACGTTTGGTATATGCACATATGGACATGGCTGATCTGGAAGCTAAACTCAAGATCGTCAAAGACAAGCGGCTCAAAGTAATTGCGACAGACGGCGTCTTTAGCATGGACGGCCATATAGCACCGCTCAAAGAAATCTGTGATCTGGCGGACAAGTACGATGCGCTTGTCATGGTCGACGATGCCCATGCTACAGGCGTCCTAGGCGCAACTGGCCGTGGCACACCGGAGTTTACGAGCACAGAAGGACGCATAGATTTCTTGACCGGCACGTACGGCAAAGCTCTGGGCGGCGCAGGCGGGGCTTTTATCGCGAGTCACCAAGAGGTTGTCGACTATTTGCGGCAGCGCTCACGCACCTATCTGTTTAGCAACGCCATGGAGGTTGGTACCTGCGGCGCATCCCTTTACACGCTCGATTATATTCAAAAGCACCCAGAGCTCGTCAAAAAGCTCAAAGACAACACCGCACTATTCCGTACACTCATGAGTGAGGCCGGCTTCAATGTTGCAGGCGGTGAGCACCCCATTACCCCCATAATGTTTGCCGAAGAAAAACAGGCGGTAGAAACTGCGCGAGCCTTATTTGACGAAGGGATATACGTCGTCGGCTTTAGTTTCCCGGTTGTGCCCAAAGGCAAAGCACGCATACGGGTACAGATCTCTGCTGCGCACACCGAAGAAGATATCCGGCTCCTGGTCGAAAAGTTTGTCAAAGTTACCCGAAAGTAGCCCATGAGCCGTGAACTTTTTGGTACCGATGGCGTAAGAGGCTTGGCAGGACAGTATCCGCTTGATGACGTGGGTGCAGTGGCAATAGGTCGCGCAGTTGGAACGCAGTTTGCTAACGCAGGCGAGCAAATCGTTATAGGTTGTGACACGCGCGAATCATCAAATCATTTAGTAGAAATGCTCGCGAAAGGTTTGCAAGAAGTCGGTATACAAGTTGTATTTATTGGTGTTCTACCTACTCCGGGTCTGGCGTATATCACTGCTCAACACGAAGAATTTATGGCCGGCGTCATGGTAACTGCTAGTCACAACCCTTATGAATTTAACGGCGTGAAAGTATTTAGCGCTACGGGAAGTAAGCTGCCTGACGACGCCGAAGAACGACTAAATACCGATATTGAATCCGGTGTTCCCGGTCGTGGGAGTGGTACGTTCATTACGCGCGAATTAGTAGCCGAATATGAAGACTACCTGGTGTCATCCGGCGAGAATCTCCGGCTCGACGTATACAAAATCGCTGTTGATACTGCTCACGGCGCAGCAGCTGGTCTTGGACAGAAAATACTGGAGCGTTTTGGAGCTGAGGTAGTACCTCTGGGTAACGAACCAAACGGCAGAAATATCAATGTGCGCTGCGGCGCCACGGACACGACTGAGCTACAGAGGGTAGTTCGTGAACAGCATTGTGACATTGGTATAGCGGTTGATGGCGATGCCGATCGGCTCATACTGGTTGATGCACTCGGTCGCCAGTGCAACGGAGACTATCTGCTGTATTTGCTCGCAACCGCAAACGGTTATGACCATGTCGTCGCAACGGTAATGTCTAACCTCGCTACCGAACAAGCTATGAAAGCAAACGGCATCACCGTGGAACGGACCGCCGTCGGTGACCGCTACGTACTTGAAAGGTTACTTGAAACTGGCTATAAGCTTGGTGGTGAACAATCCGGTCACATCATTTTGCCCGCACTCTCCACAACCGGCGACGGGTTGCTTGCAGCTGTCCAGGTTATACGTGCGCTTGAATCATCAGGTAAAGCACTGAGCGAGTGGCGCGATGAAGTTTCGATGCTGCCGCAGTCGCTTGTAAATTTCCATATCTCAGATAAAACGAAGTTAAATGCGCCAGAGGTCACAGCCTACGTCCAAGTGAAAACCGCTGAATTGGGCGATAGCGGACGCATACTGGTACGCCCCAGCGGCACCGAGCCACTTGCTCGCGTCATGGTCGAAGCACCCAACGCGGAAAGTCTAGCGCAAGAAATGGCAACTCACATAGAGGAACTCGTCTCATGAAACCATTCCCAACTACCCTAGCAAGTTCATCTTCGTTCATGAAACCAGAAAATGTCGATAAAATTTCGGCCGCATCTTTACACGAACTAGCAGAGAAAGGCTTTGCTATACAAATCGGTATAACCGAATCAGACATTTCTGCTCTGCAAGCACTCTCCATACAAGAGTCAATTCGTAAATATTGCCCCAAAGACTGTACTGAAAGGTTCAAAGATAAGCCTACAGTCGAAAAATGGCTCACAAAAAAACGGCTTGTTTTTCTACTGAAAGAATCGTCGAGCGGAAAACTGGCAGGTATAGCTTGGGCGGGTCCTGGAACGTCCCCTTATATCCCTCTCGGGAAAATAACGGGTGGAGTACGGTTGAGCGAACACTTTCAAGGTCTCGGTCTTGCAACGCCTTTTCTTGCTGTAGCCCTTGAACATACCCGCGAAAAGTATACAGAAGAACTTATTTGGTACGAATGCTGGGAAAGCAACGCTGGCGCCCTCCATGTTTACCAGAAACTTGGCTTTGAAATAGTTGATGCCAGGCGTTCCAGCCGGCCTGACCCAAAAGGTACCACTGAACTTGACAATCGAATATATATGCAATTGGTTACTCACAAAGGAGATCAAAATGTCAAATAACGAACAAGTGCATACTGCAGAAGATTTTACAACCCTGCGCAAAGATCCGGTTGGTTTTGATGAAACCGTTGGCACGATTGATGCATTGGAAAAAGCTCTGAGTGGTTATCCGCCTCAGTATGACGATACGGATTGACTGAACAGATGCTAACTGGTAAAATTATCTAGTTACCAAAGACAGTGGCGACTGTGCAAACAGCTTAAGAATGCCACCGAGGCGACGAGATAACACATTATTTCGCTTGCAAACGCTTTTGGTAAAACAAAAGCGTTTTTCTTATGTAACGAGGATGCTGAATCGCATGGTCGATTGCGCACAATCATCATTCTTCATTCACTATTCATCATTCACTCCAAAGGAGTTACGATGGCACTGACCAAACAACAAAAGGACGACGTAGTCAGCGAAGTAACAGATTTGTTTAGCTCTGCAAAAATGACTGTAGTCGCCAAATATCAAGGAACGACCGTGAAAGCGCTTCAGCAGCTCCGCCGCGATGCACGTGGAAACGGTACTCGCGTCAAAGTGGTAAAAAACCGCTTAGTCATCAAAGCAATGGGCGGACATGACAAGCTGAAAGACGCAGACACAAGCGGCCTAAACGGCATGCTACTCTACGCGTTCAATAGCGAGGACGAAGTTGCTCCTGCGCAAGCGCTCAAATCGTTTGCAAAAGAAAACCCAACGCTCGAGTTTGTCGGCGCATATAGTGCTGATGGCTCATTCATGGACGCCGCGCAAGTAAAGATGCTTGCTGACCTGCCTGGCAAAGATCAACTCATTGCCGAAGCAGTTGCAATGTTGCTTTCGCCAGTTAACGATGTTACAAATGCGCTTTCTGGCAACTTATACGCGCTACTCGACGGCGTACGCGACAAAGCGATCGCATAAAGAACGTATTATTTAACAATTATCCTGTCACTTGTCACATTGGATGACCATGTAACCCGTAGCTATTAATTGCTATAGGGCAATCGTTACACCGATGTTACACGTAACACGTTACAGGTAAATCAAAGGAGATTATTATGGCTGACGTAAAGAAACTTGCAGAAGAGCTGACTAAGCTCACTGTTCTCGAAGTAAACGAACTCAAAACCATTCTGAAGGATGAATACGGCATTGAGCCAGCTGCTGCAGCGGTTGCTGTTGCAGGTCCAGCTGCGGGCGGTGACGCTGGCGCAGGTGCTGCTGACGAAAAAGCAGAATACGATGTGAACCTGAAAGACGCAGGCGCTCAAAAGGTTGCTGTTATCAAGGCCGTCAAAGAACTAACTGGACTCGGCCTCGGTGAAGCAAAAGCTCTCGTCGATGGCGCACCGAAGGTTGTGCTCGAGAAAGCTAAGAAAGAAGACGCTGAAGCAGCCAAAAAAGCTCTTGAAGAAGCTGGCGCTACAGTAGAACTAGTCTAAAAGTAATGGGGGGAAACATGCGCGGCCTTATCCGCTTTGCGTATAGGGAACCTCCGGCTTGTTTTTCCCATCGTTCGCTCCGCTCACTACTCTTTTCAGCAAAGATGTAAAAATATTCCCGGAATCAAACCGGGAATATTTTTGGTTTTATTACGTCTTTGACATAAAGTGAGCACTCCCCTTCAAAGCAGCAAGGTGCCCGGTTGCCGCCAGAGCCGGGGATGAGGCAAAACTGATTTGACAGATGTCTGCTGGTTCACTGCGTGACGAGGATGTTTGAGTGAACCGTAAGGTGAGCGAGTTCCACAGGAACCAGAGAAACAGCAGGCAACTGACAAGTCAGGCGGTTATGCCGTATTCCCTGGTGAGTTTTGCCTACTTTTGATCAAGCAAAAGTAGGGGGAGATGAGAGAAATGATAGGAATGATTGGTGGGGGTGGCATTAGGAAAAGGGAATCCATCTGCTACCGGAGCCACAAAGAAGATCCTTCGCTACGCTCAGGATGACAATGAAGGGAGGGATGCTTTCGGAAGGTTTATCCACAGGGTAACGTAAAATTTATAGCCATACTTTGACTTGCAAAGGCTCGTATGCTACGGTTAGGGTAAGGTATTTTGTACCAGAGTGGAAAAAGGGAAATAGAAAGAAACAATATGGCCGACTTACCAGAGAAGCAAATCAAACGCCTGCGGGCGCTTATCCAGGAAGCAGAAACCAATCTTGCAGCAGCAAACGAGCTGCTCATTAGCCTAGTTGGCGATGACATAAAAGTTCAGGCCAAAGTAAGCGAAGAAGCTCTGGGTAAAGTTATTGAGGGCGTTTTCGATGGACAAAACATGGTAGGTTCCGACGCAAAAACATACCCAGTACCGGCTAACTATGCAAGCAAGTCAAAACTCGTGCAGGGTGACATTTTAAAACTCACTATTGCAGATGATGGTGCGTTTCTCTATAAACAAATCGGTCCTATTCCACGCAAGCAAGTTGTCGGCCAGCTCAAGCTTGAAGGTGGCCACTATTTTGTCAGCGTTGGCACCAAAGATTATCGTGTTTTACTAGCAAGCGTAACGTATTTCAAAGCCAAGCCCGGCGATCAAGTTTCTGTGAATGTACCAGAGGAAGACGCCACCGCTGAGTGGGCTGCACTTGAGGCAGCGCTCTAAGACAATATGTGGCAAATCGCACTTGCGATAAATTTGCTGCTTTTTGTGACCTCAACACTACTCAGGCGAAAATATGCTCAGTCCCACACAGTACCAGCTAGTTTTACGCTGGCTTTTTCGTATGTATTTGGGGTTATGCCATTAAGCATACTGGCTGGGCTTTTTCTACCACATAAAATCGAATGGTCGAGTTGGACTTTGTGGCTCTTGTTGAGCGCAAGTTTTCTTGTATCAGTTTTTATATGGCTATCTTTTCTTGCAATCCGGTATATTCCCGCTGCGTTAAATCAAACTATCTTCCAAGTTCGAATTCTTGTAACGATTGCTCTGGGTTGGATTATTCTTGGTGAAAAGCTTTCTTTTGTACAAATGCTTGGAGCCATGCTTGTTCTGACAAGTGGTCTTTTAGCGGTGTGGGCTCCGGCAAGGGCACACCGTAAAGGCACGAGCACCCATCAACATCTGGTTAAAGGTGTTTTGTTGACGCTTGCATCGGCAGTGTTTTTAGGAATAGGTGTCGTTGTCGAAAAGGCAGCACTTCAATATATGGAGATTGGCGCATTTATGATTTACGGCTTCGGCTTGCAGACATTTTGGTTGACGCTATTTGCACTTCGAGATGGTCTTTTCCGTCGCTCAGTCCACTGGACTCGAAAAATTATCCATGAATCACTCGTATTGGGAGCTGTTGTCGCGGGGATTGGAATAAGCTATTTTATTGCACTCGATCGAGCAAACAATGTTTCTCTTATAGCATCTCTTACGGCTTTTGTCCTCCCCCTGACTGCGGTTGCCGCCCACTTTATGCTCCATGAACGAGATGACAGCAAACTCCTATGGGTCGCGATATTGCTCGGTGTTGTCGGCGTTTTTGTAGTAGTTTTGTAAATACTACACTCGCTATCATCCACTTGTCGCTTTATACTATGAGTAAATGGGGAAGGCATTATATAGAAAATACCGGTCACGGTCACTGAGCGAGGTGCTTGGTCAAGACCACATAACGACTACGCTCGGCAATGCGCTCGCAGCCGGTAAAATTGCACACGCCTACTTACTCACAGGCCCCCGCGGCGTCGGCAAAACATCTATTGCACGTATCTTGGCTCACGAAATAAATGAGCTACCATATAGCGAAGAGCCCCATTTTGACATCATTGAGATAGATGCAGCGAGCAATAATGGTGTGGAAGACGTACGAGATTTGCGTGACAAAATCATGTCAGCTCCCGCAAGTGCTAAATATAAAGTCTTTATCATCGACGAAGTTCATATGCTCAGTAAGGCCGCGTTTAACGCACTCCTCAAGACACTCGAAGAGCCACCCGAGCACGTCGTTTTTATACTTGCCACTACGGAAGCGCACAAGCTGCCCGAAACCATCATAAGCCGGACGCAGCGGTATAGCTTTCGACCGGCTCCACTCGAAGTCGTTATAAGTCATCTGAGGAATATTTCGCAAAAAGAACATATAACCATCGATGACGACGCTCTGGAGCTCATTGCTGAGCATGGAGATGGGAGTTTCCGCGATAGCGTAAGTCTTCTCGATCAGGCGAGCAGCACGCATGAACACATAACGCGCGCGCATATAGAACAACTGCTCGGTCATGCGCCATCGGAATCTATTGATCAGATAGAAAATGCTTTTGAAAATCAAAACACCCAAGCGGCATTGTCTGCGCTTCGCGAGCTCAATAACCAGGGTTACGAAGCCGCAATGATAGCTTTGCAGCTCGGCCGCAGTGTGCGCAGTAAAATCGCGCTCGATGGACATGATATGAGTCGACTTGAGCTTCTTCGTGATTTACTAGATGTGCCACCGGCTCATAACCCTCGAGCAATGCTTGAAATTTTAGTTATCAAACATAGTAACAAAACTAATCCCGGACAAAACGCTACAGAGCTACAGAAGCCATCCCAAGTAAAAACGACGGAAAAAACAAAACAACAAACCGATAAGTTTGGAAGCATGAATCATGAAGGGAACCCAGTTGCAAAGACTAGCCCTAAAAACAATAGCGAAATGAAACCCGACGAGGCAGCTGCGCCAGTGACCGAGGAATCGTCGAAGGATTCTGAGAACGCTCAGGTTGACGCCTCTGACACATTCGATTCAGCGAAAGGACTGTGGCAATCAGTACTAAATGAGCTAAAACAAACACACAACACCCTATACGGAATTGCGCGTATGGCGCAGCCGAGTCTAGATGGCGACAAACTTACACTCGAACTCAATTTCGCATTTCATCAAAAACGTCTTAACGAACCTCGCAATCGCGCCATCCTAACACAACTTGTCGAAACGAAACGCGGCCAAAAAACCGAAATCGTCTGTGCAAAAGTACATATCAAAAAACCGTCGTCAACCCAACCGGATACTGTTGCAACAATAAGCAATATCTTTGGTGGCGCCGAGCTGTTAGAATCATAGGACAGAGTGAGACAAGGACAATGTTAACATGACCGTACAAACACCCCCACAAAATCTTGAAGCCGAAGCTTCGTTACTTGGGGCGATTCTTATTGACACCGACGCAATCGTAAAAATTGCCGATAGAATTTCAATCGACGATTTTTATGACGCTCGGCATGCGAGAATATATGAAGCACTGGGTGCGTTGTATGAAAAGCGTTCGGCCATAGATGTGCTAACACTTGCCGACCAGCTGAAAGGCAACGGCTTCCTTGATATGGTTGGTGGACCAAGCTATCTAACCGAGCTTACCAACTTTGTACCGACGGCAGCTCACGTCGAGCAGTATGCAGATATCGTTGCCCAAAAAGCATTACGCCGCCGGCTCATTACGGCTAGTGCAGACATGGCCGATCTCGGTCGCGACGAATCTAAAGCCCTTCAGGAACTTATTGAAGAAGCAGAAGCGCGTTTGTTTGAAGTTAGCCAACAACATGTAAAACAAAGTGTTGTCAGCCTGGAATCGGTTTTAGCTGAAAGTTTCGAGCGACTTGATGACCTTCATAAAGACAAGAACAAGCTGCGTGGTATACCGAGTGGGTACCGAGATCTTGATAACATTCTCGCAGGATTCCAGCGATCAGATTTATTTATACTAGCCGCACGACCATCGATGGGAAAAACTGCTTTTGTACTGAACCTGGCGCATAAAGTTGCAACTATGGCCAAAGAATCCGTGCTTATATTTAGTCTGGAAATGAGCAAAGAGCAGCTTGTTGATCGCTTGCTGGCCATGGAATCTGGGGTGGATGCCTGGGCACTGAGAACCGGCAAATTGACCGATGACGACTTTGAACGGCTCGGTGAGGCTATGGGTACACTGAGTGAAGCAAAGATTTACATTGACGACACGCCAGGAATTACGGTTAGCGATCTTCGTACAAAAGCACGCCGCGAAGCTCACAGCCAAAAACTCGGGTTAGTAATAGTCGATTACTTACAGCTCATGAGCGGCGGCGGGAAATACAGCTCGGAAGGTAATCGCGTGCAAGAGATTTCTGAAATTTCTCGCGGCCTCAAAGGAATCGCTCGCGAGCTCAATGTGCCGGTTATTGCCCTGAGCCAGTTGAGTCGTTCCGTTGAGAGCAGGAGCCCGAAGATTCCACAGCTAGCCGACCTTCGTGAGTCCGGCTCAATCGAACAAGACGCTGATGTTGTGGCGTTTCTATACCGCGAAGATTACTATGAACCTGAAAGTGAACGCAAAAATCTCATGGATGTGCTGATTAAAAAGCATCGAAATGGCCCCACCGGCGCTGTTGAACTATACTTTGATAGGGATAAGCAGCGTATCCGTTCCCTTGACGCAAGCCATACTACACAGCCCTTTGACACATAATACTTCAGCATTTTTCACGAAAATTCAAAAGATTAGCTTTCGGGTGTTTCTCGATGTATACTAGCTATAACACTTATGGAAAAACTGCTCAATTTTTTAAGCAAACATTGGCGCCTTATCTTGACGGCTCTAGGATTAGCACTAATTGCATACATCTTACTATTTCGTGGCATTACGACGCTGACCGGCAACTATTCTTCACCCGAGATCTCCGCTAGAAACCAGTCGATCAGCCTTAAAACAATATATAATCATCCGGTAAATGCACCGCACGAAGTACTCATATGGTTGGGTATCAAACTTGGTCATAACAGCATCGCGGTAACGAGAGTTGCCTCTGCACTCCTTGCAACCGTTGCGGCCGTTCTGTTTTATTGGGTTGCTATCCACTGGTATTCTAAACGCGTTGCACTCGTAAGCACTATTCTTTTTGTCAGCTCTTCCGGATTTTTGCATTTTGGGAGGTTTGGCGACGCACACATTTTACAAATGGCGACACTGGTTCTGATTTCATGTGTGTTTATATTTCGTCGGACCCGACAGGAAAAATTTGCAGCTTATGGTATTGTTGCGGTCTTAGCTGCTTGTTTGTACGTACCAGTCATTGTGTGGTTTGAGCTGTTAGGACTCGTACTTATGCGGCAGCGTATACTGTATCTGTTCCGTAAACTTGGTCGTCTACACACAACTTTGCTCATCCTTTTCGGAACACTCTTAACTCTGCCTCTACTCATTCGTTTTGTGGTGGACCCGGAAAGTATACGAGTGATATTCGGTCTACCAGCTGCATTACCAACCCCAGCACTGTTACTTGACAACTTTATCCATCTTTCGTCATCGATAATTTATCGGGGCTATTGGCCTACCGAATACTGGATGTACGGCGCACCGCTCTTAAACGCAGCCGAAAGCATTCTTCTGATCGCCGGACTTGTCATGTTGTTTAAACGGCCGATTTTACGAGGAAATTATTTTCTTATCGGTACACTCGGTGTTTCGACTCTTTTAATCACGCTTGGAGGGAGCGCTACCGTAGCTTTGCTGGTTCCGCTTGTATATCTTACGATTGCAGGCGGTATATACTACCTTCTCAATGAATGGCTCACCGTTTTTCCAAAAAACCCAATCGCTCGCTATAGCGGTATGACACTACTTTTGGCGCTCGCAGTCTTTTCGGTTTTGTATCACTTTCGAGCATACTATACGGCTTGGCCAAACGCGCCTGAAACAAAATCTGTCTATACCATAAAACAGCCATCATAATCTGATACAATAGTCTTACTAACGGAGGATCATATGAGTCGATTTGACCAAGCAAAAATGCTGATGCAAGTAAAAAAAATCCAAAAGGATCTTCAAAAAATGGTTATTACTATCGAACAAGGCGATGGAGCAGTTCGGGTAGAGATAACCGGCGAGCAAAAAATTAAAAAAATATCTATCGACCCGGAATACGTTGATCTTGACGATATTGAACAACTGGAACGATGGATCGAAGATGCCGTAAAAGATGCTATTTCAGAGAGCCAAAAGGTAGCTGCAGAAAAAATGCAGCCATTCATGGGCATGCTTGGCAATCTTGGCCTGTAGTTTACGTATGAATATTTTGCCAGCTGCGCTTGAAAAGCTCATCGAAGCACTCGGAAACCTACCTGGTGTTGGTTCCAGAACTGCCGAACGCTATGCCTACTATTTGGTACGTCGCGACCCTAGCAAAGCTCTACAAATCGCCGAAGCCTTGTCACAACTCCATAGCAAAGTAAAATATTGCCCAAAAACGTTTGCGCTCATAGATGCCGACCAAGAATTATCGCCGTTGTACACCGACCCAAAACGTGATAAAAATCTCGTTGCTGTGGTTGCGGAGCCGCTTGACATCGTAGCACTTGAAAAAACTGGAGTTTTCAGAGGAACCTACCATGTGCTAGGTGGTTTAGTCTCGCCAATAGACGGTGTTTTGCCCGAAGAACTGCACATTCGCGAGCTTATTGAGCGTATCGACAGTGACAAAGTTGAAGAAATTATTCTCGCAACAAATGCCAGTGTCGAAGGCGAATCAACCGCGCTATACATACAACAACAAATCGGAGAACGTACGGTCAACGTCACACGCCTTGCTCGGGGCTTGCCAATAGGAGTTGACTTAGAGTATGCCGATCAAATCACGCTTAGCCGTGCGCTAGAGGGCAGACAGGCACTGTAGCTCATTTGCTGATTAGTTCAAAACGAGGGATGTGAGCGCCTTGCCACTCTACGGTTTCGAGCCAGATACTTAACCAGCGGGTAAAGGTAATATCTTCTGCATCCATAGGACTATAGATAACTTCGATATCAAGCGATTCTTCATCAAAAGCAAGGCTAGTCACGGTGTATATGCCTCCCTTGTAATGGCGCCAAACGGTACCTGGACGAACCAATTCAGTTGCCTCCGCAAATATGCCGCGTAAATCCCGTAACGATTTCTTTGTTCTCATGCTTACAGCATAACATAGGTTTTTGATATCTCCGTAGAGCAACGTACAATAGATATATGCAGGAAAACATACAAGATGCAATTTCGGCCGCACAACGTATTGTTGTTATTCAAGCGGATAATCCCGATGCAGATAGTTTAGGTAGCGCACTTGCCCTAGAACATATTTTGGGTGAGCTCAAAAAAGATGCGTTGTTGTATTGCGGAGTGAATGTACCAGAGTATCTCCGGTATATGGATGGATGGGGCAGAGTTGTAGACAATCTTCCAAGCCAATTTGACCTGAGTATTATCGTCGACGCTAGTACATACACATTGCTTGAGCGTCTAGAAAAATCTGGTCAGTTTGCCTGGGTAAAAAGTAAACCATGCATTATCTTGGATCATCATGCAACAGTAGAAAAAAAACTTGATTTTACAGACCTACAAATCGTAGACGAAACCGTCGCCTCTACCGGGGAATTGATTTTTCATCTGAGTGTTTCACTTGGTTGGCGTATCTCCCAAGAAGCAGCCGAGCATCTTATGAGTTCGATTCTGGGCGATACCCAAGGCCTGACAAATGATCTCACAAAGTCTACAACATACCGGGTCATGGCAGACCTCACCGAGCTTGGTGCTCATCGACCGCGTCTAGAAGAGCTCCGCCGAGAGTACGGTAAAATGCCAGAGAAAATATATAGCTATAAGGGCGAGCTTATCAAAAAAACTGAGTTTTTTGCAAGCGGGAAGATTGCCCTCGTTCATATTCCCCAGCCGGAAATAAACGAATATAGCCCTTTATATAATCCGGCGCCTCTCATTCAGTTTGATATGCTGCAGGTTCGTGGCGTCGCACTGGCCATCGTCCTGAAGTCATACGACGACGGTCGTGTTACCGCAGCACTTCGAGCAAACAACGGTTATCCTGTAGCGGCCAAAATCGCTGAGCACATGGGCGGTGGTGGCCATGACTATGCCGCAGGCTTCAAAATAACCGATGGCAGGAGCTATACCGACGTAAAGGAAAGCTGCATACAATTTGCTTTGGAATTGCTAGATAATGCCCATGGGAGTATCGCATGAAGCTGCATAATACGCTGACCAGAAATGTTGACCAGGTCATACCGCTTGAGAATGGAAAAGTTAAGATATATACCTGCGGGCTCACGGTGTATAGCCAGCCACATATTGGCAATTGGCTGCCATACATATATTGGGATGTGCTCGTACGGACGCTCCGCGCAATCGGCTATGAAGTCGAACACACCCAAAACATCACCGACGTCGGGCATTTGACTTCAGATGATGACAACGGTGAGGACAAAATGGAGAAGGGCGCAAAACGTGAAGGGCTGACTGCCTGGGACGTTGCTGATAAATACATTGCTATTGCCTCCAAGGAAGCTAGCCAGCTTGGCCTGTCTGAGCCGACACATCTCGTACGCGCAACCGACATGATTTCCGAGCAGATATCGTTTGCGAACACACTCCAGGAAAAGGGATATTTATACGAAATCTCTGGTGACGGTATGTACTTTGACACATCGAAACTTTCAGATTACGGTAAGCTAGCACAACTCGACATTGAAGGTCTGGATGCCGGCGTGCGCGTCAGCGTGCAAGGCAAGCGAAACATCACCGACTTTGCAGTCTGGAAATTCTCACCCGTTGACGTAAAGCGAGATATGGAGTGGGATAATCCTTGGGGAGTCGGCTTCCCAGGATGGCATCTTGAATGCTCTGTCATTGCGCGAGAAACACTTGGTGACCAAATAGACATTCACACGGGGGGTATTGACCACATACCCGTACACCACACAAACGAAATCGCACAAACCGAGGCGTTGACGGGCAAATCATTTAGCTCGCTCTGGTTGCATGTAAATCATTTGAAAGTTGATGGCGGTAAAATGTCAAAAAGTAAAGGAAATATTTACACACTTCGGGACATACTAGACCATGGCTACAGTTTTGACGCTTTTAAACTTTTTGCACTTGGGAAGCACTATAGAACAGAGGGGAACTTCACCTGGGACAACTTAGCAGCCGCCCAGAACCGTCTCAACCACTGGCGCGAAGCTATGGCAACACGGTGGCAAGAATCCGTTCTGCCGAAAACAGATAGTGATATCAATACATCTGAGTTTTCTGAGCAACTAGAAAATGCACTCACTAATGACCTCGATACACCTGCGGCGCTTAGGCTATTTGACGAGGTAGCAGACGAAGCGTTGGCTGGAGCGGCATGTAGCGCTAGTCTCGAAAGCAGTATGCAATTCTCTAAAAAGTATCTTGGCATCGACATTTCGGTCAGTGATATTTCTGATGAACAGAAAGAAATTATTGGAGCACGCGAAAAAGCTCGTGCAGACAAAGAGTGGGCAAAATCAGACGAACTACGTGACCAGCTTTTGGAACTGGGGATTGGTTTACGAGATACACCAAACGGCACCGTCTGGTACCGGTTGTAGAGCTAAACCCCAACCTACATTCTACGTTCTACAAATTATATATTTCCGCCAGGAGTTTTAGCATCCTCGACTGTAGCAGGCGTAAGTATGTCACGGCGCTCTAGGTAGTCAAGTACAAGTATGCGCATACAGCCTGCGACGGGGATGGCCACCAAAGCACCGAGTAAACCACCGAAGTTTGCTCCCATGAGTACGGCAACAAAAACAAGCAGTGGCGACATGTTTGTTGAGTTTGCCTGGACGCGAGGCTGCACCACATAGTTTTCTATCTGCTGGTACAAAATGTAGTAGGCAAGGACAAATATTGCTGCAGCAGGCGAGGTAAATAGTGCAACAAGCGTACATATGATGGCACCAATGGTATGACCAACCATCGGTATGAGCCCACAAACAAACACAACCACCATAAGGGCTAACGGGTACGCTACGTGCATTGCGAACAGCATAGGGACGATCAGTACAGCAGCAATGGCAGCCAAAATAACTTGTCCGTTTACGTAACCTCGGACAACTTTGTTCATATCAGTCGCAAGCCGATGGGCACGCTCGCGGCGGCCGACAGGCAAAAGCCCTTCGAATAGCTTTCCCCACTTGGGACCTTCAACTAGCATCATTACGGTAAGGACAATCACGGTGAGCATAGCAAACACGCTACTACCGATTTTCGATGCGGCAGTAACGGCTGACCCGCCGACATCATCGAGTCGTGACGAAAGCTGGGATGATAATTTCTCAACCTGGGAATCAAGATTATATTTCTCAACAAAAGCGCCAAGAGCTCCTTCGCCATTTCTTGTTTCGTCAATTAGTTGGGGCAAATCGCTCAGAAAACCAGCAGTTTGTTTCGTAATAGGTGGGACGACAGCTGCAAGAAAGCCGAAGAGTGTCAGTAAAATAACCCCTATCGATATACCGGTAGCGAGTGAGCGCCGATTCTTTCGTTTCGCCGGCAGGCGTTTTGCAAGCCACTGGACCGGGCTATTTAGTGCAAGACTAAGGAAAAAAGCTGCCCCAATAAGCGTCAGTGTGCCCAGACTTTGTTTGACTGCCAAAAAAAGCAGTAAAGCAACTACCGTCAACCCAATCACACGAACGATAGTATGTGTTGATATTGTTACCTCAAAATCCGAATTTTCTTTTGGAAATAATCTTGCCATGAATGTATTATGTCACGACTTTAGCCGATTATGCAAAGCGTGAGCATATATCTGTTCAATTTTGGGCCCAATAACATCTATATCAAACTGTTTCACGTGGGCTTGCTGATTCTTTGCCATTCTTTCGCGGCCAGTGTCGTCCTGAAGCCAGCGAGCAATCAGCTGCGCAAACGAATTTGTGTCGCAAGGGTCAAAGAGTTGCTTTTCACTCGCAACAACGCTGGCATAACCTAAGTTGTTGCCACCGAGAACTATACCTTTGCTTGCAGCCATACCCTCGAGCAGACTTATACCAAAACTTTCACCCGATATACTGGGGAAAACGAGTATATCAGCGCTGGCCAGCAATCTCGCTTTGTCCTTTTCTTCGACAAAGCCAATAAATTGAACTTTCTGCTCTAAATGACGTTCCTTAACAAACACTTGAAGCTCTTCTAACTGACTCCCTTTACCCCCAACCACAACACGATATTCAACGGAGTTTAGTTTTTGTCGTTCCAGCTCGGCGATAGCAGCCAGTAGCTCTTTTGGCCCTTTTCTTGGCACAAGTCTACCTAAAAATACGATTTTTTTGATGGTCGAAGGTTTGTTTTTGCCTCGGCGGGCAATAGAAAACTGATCATGATAGAAAGGGTTCGCGACAACGACGCTCCGAAACCCAAAATATCTCCCGGCAAACTGCTGCGTCGGATTAGAGACAGCCATCATTGCATCAAACCGCTTAGCAGTATTTGTATTTATTTTTCCCAACACATCACTGCCAAGTCGCGCTAACCGACTGTAGGGTAAGATATGAAATGTTCCGACAACCGCAACATTTTCTTGGATAATATGGATGAGTCGACCGCCAAGAACAGGGCTATACGGCACTTGCACGTGAAGAACGTCAAGTTGAAGCTTTTCTAGCAAACTACGTAGCCGTTGATACGGAGCCGGCCGTGGCATAGATAGTGTGTTGCCATTGAATCGCACACGAATGTTGCGCGTCATGCTATGGACATTTGGGACGTCACTTCTTGTTGATTCACCAACAATATAGTGCACTTCATGGCCTTGTTCGCTCAACCAATTTCCCAGACAGAGCACATACTGCTGCACACCGTTTGGGTTGTCTAGTGTGTCGTCAAGAACGAAGCCAATCTTCACGTTTCTTCCTTGGGTTATGAGCTGCCTTTCGTATTGCACTTTCATATGCATCGATATACATAGCCGCAACCTTGTGATATTCAAACTGTTTGACATGCTTTTTAGCCCACTTTTTCCAAAGTTCTCGCATGCCTTCGTCAGTCAGTAGTAATTCCATTCGGTGTGCAAACTCTTTTGTATCGCGCGGGTCAACCAAAGAGAGCTGTCCTAAGCCTGACATAACACTTTCATACCCTGGGTTGTTGCCGGCGACGGTTACGAGTCCGCTCGCCATTGCTTCGAGCAGCACTATCCCGAAGCTTTCGCCGTAGATTGCTGGAGAACAAAACAGATCCGCCGTATGAAGTAGTTGCAGCTTTGTGTGATCATCAATATAGCCGAGAAACTCAACGTTCTGGACACCAATATCATCAGCAAGATCTTCAAGTTTTTCTCTATCAACTCCATCTCCTGCTATCACCAGACGGGCATCAGGATGCCGCTGCTGCAAGACTTGAACCGCTTGCAGGAGATATTTTACGCCTTTCCGCTTTTCTAACCGCCCTATGTATACGATTGTTTTCTTTTTCTTGACATCATCAAGGTGAGCAGGGCGACGAAAATGACCAGTATGAATTCCGTTTGGTATGATTTGGATTTCGGCGTCTGTAAGTGTACGCAGATACTCGGCAGCAGCCTCAGAGACGGCCGTAAACGAGTCAAGATATCGAATAAGTGGCTTAGTGTACGGCGTGACGACCCGAACAAGTGCTCGGCTGGCAATAGTTTCTGGCAACTTTGCGTGTACAGTTGCAACATTTACGCAGCTGCTTCGACTCAAAATTTGTCGGCTGAGCACCGGAACCCACGGTTCATGGAAGTGCAACACGTCGAATTTTTCGTATTCAAGCACGTTATCAATCTCGTCCGTTAAAACACTTGCGCTAACTTGCGTTGTTGTGGCGAGAGGAGATTTAAAGTCAGCTGCCGATCCCAAAAATATCACCCTATGATCTCGCTTCGCATATGGTTCTTTCGGCTGTGGGGTTATGATGACTGCTTCGTGACCTAGCTTTGAAAATTCTAGCTGCAAAGCTTTTACAACTTCCTGTACACCGCCCCCGCGTGTAATACTGTACGGACAAATCAGCCCTATTTTCATACTGTTTTCCAGTATAACATCTACTTTGCTTTCTTTGGCGAACTGCGAAGTTCTCGACGAAGTTCTCGCGGAATAAATGCTGCTGCTTCCTTTTTGGTTGCCACTACACTCGGTGCATGTGATTTGGCTTGCAGTGGTGCAGGGAAAAAATCGGTAAAAACAACTCTCATCTGTTGTTCGATAATCTCGTTATCGAAGTAATTGTCGTGCGGTGTGTATACATGCCAAACCGGCAAGCCAATTTTGTCATCGCAATGGTTGACCGTTAAAAGCTCTACAGTGGTCTGCATATACGTGCGAACGTCGTTATTTTGCCACAACTCGACTTCCATATCCATCATAGCGTCAAATGCATCTGAATTGTCTGCCTGTTTAAATTTATGCTTTGCATTTTTTGTCCGAGCATAGAGTGCCTGCAACACTTTTTTCGTCAGGGCTGTGTGCCTGAATATATATGGAAAAGGCGGGATAGATATTACTTCTGAGGTGTAGCGATAGAATTTGAATCGTGCTGGTGAAAATTTGAAGTTATTTGTATGCATAAAACCCATTGCGCTTACCAGAACATCAACTTTAGTGCACAGTTCGGGATAGCGCTGAAGCATTCGTGTTGCTACGAGAAAACCGAACGATATTCCTACTATACTAACCTTTTTGCGGCGATATCGTAGCTTTATAAGAGCTGCCATATAATCGGCGTAGTTATCCAATGTGGCTTGTTTACCGATTTTGTGGAAACTGTCCATGCCGCCAAACCCGGGCAAATCCGGCATTGTGACCGCTGCATAGGTATTGAAGTTTTGAACCAGCCCCCACCAGCGCTCAAGTGATGAATGATGCCCATATATAACGAGAACTTCGCGCGCCGGTTTTTTTTTCGGTGGTAAATAGAGCAAACGACCAGTCATTCCATTTATATGGAGCGGCTCAATAAAATCCGCCGGATTGCTTTGCGTTTTCATACGTTACCTTGTTAGAAATCTTACGTATAACTATACGGTCTTTCCAGCCCCATCACAAGTCAAAACTGCTATACTAAAGACCTATGCGAAAACTTTTTATTGTTTTCATCATTGTGGCCTGCGCAGCTGGGCTTGTTCTATACAAACATCAGAACGGCAAAACAAATTTTGACAGTCCGAGTACAACTATAACGGCAAAATCTACCAATATAGATTCCGAAACGATTCATCCCGTACAAATTACACTGCCTGGTTCGGCACCTATAAATGCTATTCTTGAAAATTATAATGAGCCATCTAGTAGTTGGGTACTTGTCAGCAAAACAAACCCGCTTACAAATCAATCCTACGTACCAAGTTCTCTAACCGTACCTGCCGTCAAAACCAGAACCGATAAAACTATTGCCGAACAATCGCTTCGTAGTGACATCGAACCGGCGATAAAAGCGCTTTTTGGGGCTGCGAATACTGCCGGACATGACATTATGGTTGCGAGTGGCTATCGATCGTTTGAGCAACAGCAAATATACTACTCAAACTACTCGCGGCTATACGGCGAAACAGCGGCAAACAAATTTAGCGCCCGCCCTGGCCAGAGCGAGCACCAAACGGGCTTAGCTTTCGACATAAGCCTCAGCTCTCGTGCATGCTACCTCGAAGTTTGTTTTGGGGAGACCGATGCAGGGAAGTGGCTCGCCGCTCACTCATATGAATACGGCTTTATCTTGAGATATCCGGCAGACAAGACCGAGATAACGCAATACCAGTACGAACCTTGGCACTTTCGCTACGTCGGCCAAGACCTTGCTCGCGCGCTCCATGAAAGCGGTCTCACTCTCGACGAAGCATACCCATACATGCAGACTGCGCTCACCGAGCTAAAAACTCGCGGACTTGTCAAATAATCAAATGAAGTGAAACGCCCATCTGTTACACCACCGTCCCAGGTGAAATAAAAACCAGGTAGGCGGTAGTCAGCAGACCGTACGATAGAATCTAGAATCTTGAATCTTGAAATCTTCAGTCTGAAGTGAAGACATATTTTTGAGGCAAAAGTAGCAGATAAGAGAGAATGTTTAAACTGCTTGGATAGCGGATAGGGTAGCGCTGATAAATATGCCTAAAGAGTAATAACGACGCCGGCTTCGGTGCCCAGGGTAGATCGCACATAGCTTTCTCGCTCTGCCTGTGTGTACTGGGCGCCGAACATATCCACAGCTGCCGTACCGCTACCTCGCAGTGTTCTTAGCTGCAAATTGCTGCGCGCACTCAGCCGCTGCGCTGCCTTATCCGCTGTTGACCATTCATAGCTCATGAAGGTAATTTGTGCCATTGGCTCTGAAATCCTGACTCCACCGTTAGGCTGTTTGGTGACCGTAAAGCCCGCTATAACACCAGTCAGTTCATCTACCTTTAACTGCGAAGACAACATGTTTCCGATGCTGTACCACACCAGCGTCTTTCGCCCATCCGCCGCTGTTACATACTGCAAAGGTTGCAAAACATGAGGTCCAGTGCCTACTACCACGTCAGCACCGCTGTCAGCAAAAAGCTGCGCTGTAGCAGTTTGATCTACATTGACCGCGTTCGAGTCTTCTGTCCCCCAGTGTGCAGAAACTATCACGGCGTCAGCATTTGAACGGGCTTCAGTAATCAACTTTTTGACCAATTCAGGATTGTGATAGATGTTCACACCATAGGGCGACAGATTTTTATTATTGCTGTAATCTGCAAAGGCCAAAAATGCCACCCTAACCCCATTTTTCGTAAAATACCGAACGGTTTGCTGCTCTTCTGGCGTACGGTTTGCCCCGGAAATCGCGAGCGGCTTCAAACCTTCCCACACAGCAATGTTTGCATCTATCGCCGCCTGACCTTTATCGTTTATATGGTTGTTTGCTAGGCCGATTACGTTGCACCCGGCACCCTCCACAAGATCGCGCGCAAATTCCGTCGGACCATTGAAGGCAGGGTAGCCGCTTATGCCGAACTGCGCTCCTGTAGTGAGCCCCTCTGCATTACAAAAAACCGCATCTGCATTTTTGTATAATGGGCGTATGTTATTAAAATATGGTCTAAAATCGTAACCAGCAGCTGTTTTTGCCTGCGCCACCACACTGTCATGAGCCAGCATATCGCCCATCGCCGCAAACCTCACCACTCCACTGGGCTCCAAATTTTTTGGTTGCACGCTGTGGCTTACAATCCGTTTTGCCGACTCCTGCTTGTGAGTAAAATTCCAAAGCGAAAAGCCACCGACCATAGCACTCAAAATCAGAATAACAGTTAAACAAAACTTAAGTATCCTGTGAGATTTATTCATATATTCAGTATACAGTCGTCAATAATGTCAAAAAATACAAAAAATGGCTGGGGGTGAGGGATTCGACCTTGCTTCGCAACCCTTCGGGCTTCAGGCGGCCCGAGCCCACTGGGCTCGGTCGTTCGAACCCCTCTGTCGCCCGACAAAAGCAAAATGCCCACATGCCACAGGCATATGAGCATGTCACTTTGGCTGGGGGTGAGGGATTCGAACCCCCGAATGCCAGGACCAAAACCTGGTGCCTTACCACTTG